>CAYQCL010000001.1:0-85607 GCA_964416065.1 uncultured Oscillospiraceae bacterium
CTTGACTCTCTGTTTTTCTATCCTTAATGTTACCGTTCTATTGTAACTCAACAAAATGAAAAGAGTGGGAGAGCTCGATTGACGTCCGAAACAAACAAAAAGCCGGTTCCGTTTGCGAAACCGGCCAAGCTACAGTCCCTTGCGCAGAAAGCTCTCGTCCGCGGGACAAAATGCATAATCAGATAGCTCGTTTTCATGAACCCACGCCGCTCTGTCATGAACGCGCAACTCGACCGACGGCGCCTTGCCGACCGTCGTCGCGGCGACAAACACCAGCCACAGCTCGCGCTCTCCCTCGTTGCGGATAACAGAGCCAAGCGTCTGGCCGACGGTTACGCCAAGGCCAAGCTCCTCCTTCAGCTCGCGTTCCAGGCATTGCTGGAAGCTCTCGCCCTTTTCGCGCTTGCCGCCCGGAAATTCCCACAATCCCTTCAGCTCGTCCATGCGGCGGCAGATTAAAATCCGGCCCGTCTCGTCGCGCACGACGCCCGCGGCCACATCAATGCGTTCCATCCCAACCACCTCAGAAATTCCGGCTCATGTCATAGCGCTCGTAGAACTGTTTACGGAAGTCCAGAAGACGATCCTCTGCGATGGCCTCTCTTACATTCTCCATCAGGCGAAGAAGAAAGCGCAGGTTGTGGATGCTGGCCAGCCGCGCGCCGGTGATCTCGCCCGCCTTGAAGAGGTGGCGGATATAGGCGCGGGAGAAATTTTGGCAGGCGTAGCAGTCACACGCCTCGTCGATGGGACGGAAATCATGCGCGTACTGTGCGTTTTTAATGACCAGCCGTCCGTCAGTGGTGAAGCAGGTGCCGTTGCGCGCAATTCGGGTCGCCAGCACGCAGTCAAACATGTCGATGCCACGCAGGACGCCCTCGATCAGACAGTCGGGCGATCCGACACCCATCAGATAGCGCGGCTTGGCGTCGTTCATATGGGGGATAAGCGCCTCCAGCATTTCATACATCATCGGCTTGGGCTCGCCAACAGAAAGTCCGCCGATACCATAGCCGAAGAAGTCCATGTCGGTCAGCGTTTTTGCGCTCTCAATGCGCAGATCCTTGAAGAACGCCCCCTGAACGATGCCGAAAAGCGCCTGCGTGTCGTCCGCATGGTGCTGCTGGCAGCGCTTGGCCCAGCGGTGCGTGCGGTGCATCGCGTCCTCGGCGGTCGCGTGATCGCAGGGGTAGGCGGTGCATACATCAAAGGCCATCATGATGTCCGAGCCCAGCGCATGCTGAATATCCATGCTTACCTCGGGAGAAATGAAGCGTCGGCTGCCATCCAGATGGCTTTGAAACGTAACCCCCTCCTCCTTGATCTTGCGGATACCGGAGAGCGAAAAGACCTGAAAGCCGCCGCTGTCCGTCAGGATCGGCTTTGGCCAGCTCATGAATTTATGAAGACCGCCCGCCTCGCGGATCAGCTCCTCGCCGGGGCGAAGATGCAGATGATAGGTATTGGAAAGCATAATTTGCGTGCCGATTTCAATCAGCTCACGTGGAGTCATGGCCTTGACGGTGGCGGCGGTGCCGACCGGCATGTAGATCGGAGTGTGGATATCGCCATGCGGCGTGTGCAATAGACCCAGCCGCGCGCCGCTTTGCTTGCAGGTTTTGAGTACCTCAAAGGAAAAGTGGGGAGTGCTCACAGGGTAACCTCCTGAAATTCGCTGAAAAAACCGTTGATGACGGAAACATAGGGGAGATAGGCGCTGCCGCGCGGGACGCTGAAAAAGGTCATAGGAATTTTTCGGGTCGGATGGCTCAGACGAAGAACGGCTCCCCAGAGCGCGATGCTTTCTCCGCGTTGCCCATGTCCATAGCGCATGTCATGGACGATAGGATGGCCGCCGCGCATAAGCTGCACACGGATCTGATGCTTTCGTCCCGTTTGGAGCTGCACATGCACCAGAGCCGTGTCATCCTCCCCGTTCCGCGAAAGGACACGAAAGGAAAGACAGGCTTCTTGGGCACCGACCGTTTCTTGTGGGACGGCGCGTACACCACCGGTGGCCTCATCCTTCATAAGCCAATCACGAAGCTGTCCCGTGTCAGGCATAGAGGAGCCATGCTCTATTACAGCAAGGTATTCCCGCTCCATGACGTGGGAACGGAGCTGCTCGCTCAGGCGGGAAGCGGCCTTGCTTGTGCGGGCAAAGGCAACCAGACCGCCGACAGGACGATCCAGACGATGTACGAGCCCGAGATAGACATTCCCTGACTTTCGGTACTTTTCCTTGATATACCGCTTGAGCTCGTCGTGAAGGCTTTCGTCGCCGGTGCTGTCGCTTTGGGTGAGCTGATTGGGCGGCTTGACGGCGATGAGCAGATGGTTGTCCTCGTAGATGATTTCAGGCATCGGGCAGCCACCGCGCGGTCGTGCCGCAGGGCAGGACCCCGCCCGTGCCAACACTTAGACAGAGCTCGTCCGCCTCCGCCCTGCCGCCGTAACGGGAGCAGAGACAGCGTTGGGCGATGTTTTTGAGCACCGAGGCGCTGAAGCCCGTGGTATAGCCGTTGATCAGAAAGAATAACGGCATGTCGCTGAGCGCCTCGGCACAGAGATCAACCAGCGGGAACAGCTCATTTTCCAGCTTCCAGACCTCGCCGTTGGGGCCGCGCCCATAGCTGGGCGGATCCATGAGAATGGCGTCATAACGGTTGCCGCGCCGCAGCTCGCGCCGGACGAACGCCTTCGCGTCCTCGATGATAAAGCGCGTGCGTTCCTCGGGAATTCCACTCAGGTTGCGGTTTTCGCGCGCCCAGAGCACCATGCCCTTGGCCGCGTCCACATGGGTGACGTGCGCGCCCGCGGCCGCGCAGGACAGCGTCGCTCCGCCCGTATAGGCAAAGAGGTTGAGGACGCGGGGCGGACGATCCCACGAGCCTGCCGAACGGATACGCTCCTGCATGAAGGCCCAGTTGACCGCTTGCTCAGGAAACAGGCCGGTGTGCTTGAAGCCCGTCGGTTTGACGTAGAACCTGAGGTTGTCAAGGCCGATAACCCAGCGTTCGGGCAGCTTGTCACGAAAGCTCCAATGACCGCCGCCGGATTCGCTGCGCTCATAGCTGGCCTGGGCCTGTTCCCACAGCGCGGGATCGGCCTTGGGCCAGATCACCTGCGGATCCGGACGGCGCAGGATGATATTCCCCCAGCGCTCCAGCTTTTCACCGTCGCCTGTGTCCAGCACCTGATAGTCGTGCCATTGATCGCAAAGATACATGAATCTTCTCCTAAACAGACGCCGACGCGGGAATTCCCCCGCGTCCGGTGCTTCTTTGATTACGCCTTTCTGACGCTCATAACCGCCTTTTTGCCGTTGAGATCCCATTCCTTGACCTGCGCGTCCGCGGGAGCGGAGGCGCGCTCAAGCTTCACCGCCAGCACGCTTTGCATGATGAAGCCGCGTCCGCTCTCAATCGCGGCGGCAAGCTCGTCGTCGGCCTCGTAGGTGACCTCGATGCGGTTGCTGACCTCGAAGTTGACGTCCTTGCGCATGTTCTGTAGCTTGGAGACCATTTCGCGCTGATAGCCCTCGGCGATCAGCGCGGGGGTCAGGTTACAGTCGAGCACAACGGTCACGTCACCGTCGATCTGCGCGGCGAAGCCGACCTTCTGGACGGCCTCAGTGAGCACGTCGTCTTTGGCGAGCACGACCTCGGTATCATCCAGCGTGAAGGTCAGATTTTCTCCGCGCTCAAAGGCATCCACCACCTCGTTGCCGTCCAGCTCCTTGAGCTTCTGGCCGATGCGGCCCAGCAGCTTTCCGTACTTCGGGCCGAGCGTGCGCATCTGGGGCTTCAAGTTGTAGGTGGTGAAGGCGCGCGCGTCCTCGGTAAAGACGACCTTTTTGCAGTTGAGCTCGTCCTCGGCCAGCGCGCTGAACGCTTCGTCAAAGCGCGTTCCCTTGACATAGATCGTCTCAACGGGCTGACGAACCTTGAGGTTCGCGCCCGCGCGGCAGGCTAGGCCCAGGCTGACAACCTCGCGCAGCGCGCTCATCTGGACGTTGAGCTCCTCGTCGATCAGGCTTTCGTCCGCCGTGGGGAAGTCGCAGAGATGGACGCTTTCGGGCGCGGTATCATCCACGCTGCGAACCAGGTTCTGATAGATGTCCTCGGACATGAAGGGAACGAAGGGGGCGATCAGCTTAGAAAGCGTTACTAGCACCGTGTAGAGGGTGGCGAACGCGGCCTCCTTGGTGGTGTCCATGCCCTTGCCCCAGAAGCGCTCGCGGCAGCGGCGCACGTACCAGTTGCTCAGCTCGTCCACAAAATCGCTGATGGCGCGGGCGGGTTCGGGAATGCGGTAATTGCTCAGATCGTCGTCCACGCGCTTGATGAGCTGATTCAGGCGGGACAGTACCCATTTGTCCATCAGGGTGAGCTGGACGTTTTCAATGGGATGCTCCTTGGGATCGAAGTTGTCGATGTTGGCGTAGAGCACGAAGAAGGCGTAGGTGTTTTGCAGCGTGCTCATAAACTTGCGTTGGCCCTCGTTGACGGCCTCGTCGCTGAAGCGGCTGGGCAGCCAAGGCGCGCCGACGGTATAGAAGTACCAGCGCACCGCGTCCGCACCCTGCTTGTTGAGCACGCTCCAGGGATCGACCACGTTGCCCTTGTGCTTGGACATTTTCTGACCGTCCTTGTCCTGCACATGTCCCATGACGATACAGTTTTCAAACGGTGAGCGGCCGAACATGAGCGTCGAAATGGCCAGAAGCGTATAGAACCAGCCGCGTGTTTGGTCGATCGCCTCGCTGATGAAGTTGGCGGGAAAACGTTTTTCAAAGATCTCCTTATTTTCAAAGGGATAGTGCCACTGCGCGAAGGGCATAGAGCCGCTGTCGTACCAGCAGTCGATGACGTCCTTGACGCGACGCATGGGCTTGCCGCACTCGGGACAGGTGATTTCCACCGCGTCCACATAAGGACGGTGCAACTCGATGTCGCCGATCTCGGTCGTGGCCATTTCGCGAAGCTCCTGCCTGGAGCCGATGACATGGATGTGCCCGTCCTCGCATTGCCAGATGGGCAACGGGGTACCCCAGTAGCGCTCGCGGCTCAGGCCCCAATCGACCACGTTCTCGACGAAGTTGCCCATACGGCCGTCCTTGATGTTGTCGGGGTACCAGTTGACGCTGCGGTTGTTCTTGACCAGTTCGTCACGCACGGCGGTCATCTTGATATACCAGGTGGGACGGGGATAGTAGAGCAGAGGCTTGTGGCAGCGCCAGCAGAAGGGATAATCGTGAGCGAAGGGTACGGCCGCGAACAGCAGCCCGCGCTCCTTGAGATCCTCAAGGATCAGCGGATCCGCGTCCTTGACGAAGACGCCGGCCCACTTGGTGTCCGCCGTCAAACAGCCCTGTGTGTCCACCAGATTGATGAAGGGAAGGTCGTTCTGCTTGCTGACGCGGTTGTCGTCCTCGCCAAAGGCGGGCGCGATGTGGACGATGCCGGTGCCATCGGTCATGGTGACGTAATCATCGCAGATCACGTACCACGCGGGCTTGTCCAGTTTGCCCACGGCAAAGTCGAACAGCGGCACATATTCAAGGCCGCGGAGATCACGGCCCGGCATTTCGGCGTGAACCTCGATGTCCTTGTCGGGGAAGACTGTCGAGATGAGCGCCTTGGCCATGATGTAGGTTTCGCCCTCGACGGTGAAGCGGGCATAGATATCGTTGGGGTTGACGCACAGGGCGAGGTTGCTGGGCAGCGTCCAGGGAGTGGTCGTCCAGGCGAGCAGATAGGTGTTTTCCTCACCCTTGACGGGGAAACGGACATAGGCGGAGGTTTCCCTGACATTCTGATATCCCTGCGCCACCTCATGGCTGCTCAGAGCCGTGCCGCAGCGCGGGCAATAGGGGGCGATTTTGTGCCCCAGATAGAGAAGCCCCTTCTTCCAGATTTCTTTCAGGCTCCACCATTCGGACTCGATATAATCGTCCTTGTAGGTGATGTAGGGATTCTTCATGTCGGCCCAGAAGCCCACGCGGTCGCTCATTTCCTCCCACTCGTGCTGATACTTCCAGACGCTTTTTTTGCATTCGGCGATGAACGGCTCGATGCCATAGGCCTCGATCTGAGGCTTGCCGTCCAAGCCGAGCTGCTTTTCGACCTCCAGCTCGACGGGAAGACCATGGGTATCCCAGCCCGCCTTTCTGAGAACATCCTTGCCCTTCATGCTCTGGTAGCGCGGAATCAAATCCTTGATGGCGCGCGTCTCGATATGGCCGATGTGCGGACGGCCATTGGCCGTGGGCGGGCCGTCGAAGAAGGTGAAGCGATCCGCGCCGTCGCGATGGTGGAAGCTCTTTTCGATGATGTCCTCACGCTTCCAGAAATCGAGGATCTGCTTTTCGCGCTCGACAAAGTTCATGTCCGTGGGTACTTTGCGATACATGGGATTGCCTCCTTTGTTTGCTTTCGGGGCAAGAAAAAACCGCCCCGCTCAACGGGACGGAAAACTTCTTTCCGCGGTACCACCCATTTTGACGACTCATCGCCGCCCACTCGTTACCGGCCTACACCGGCAGGCTCTGTCACGGGAGCGCCCGACCCGCCTTACAGCGCAAAACGCGCTATCAGACGGATGGCTCCGAGGTGATTTGACATTCCCTCGCGGCGTCCGGCTCGCACCATTTCCGAACTCGCTTGGCCGCAAAAACGGGACGCCCGTCCTCATCATTGCCGTTGAAACGTATGATAGCACAGTTTTTGCCGATTGTAAAGGGCCAAGCTGTTACATTGATGACGTGAAAAGAGGTTGACATAAGCGGTAGACATATGTAGAACAGCGGTGGACGAAAGTAGAACTTAGGGAAAAGGGATGAAATGGAAACGATACCGCATTCTATTAACAGCCTTCGTCCGAAACGATACGAGAGAAAGGGTGATCCGATGCGATCCGCAACGGTATTCAATTTCCTGATCGAAGCCACGCTGATGGGCAGTGTGATGATTCTCTTGATGCTCGCTGTCCGAAAGTTCTTCGGTCACAGCTGGGCAGCCGCCTGATCCGCTTCGCGTGGATTTTGGTGGAGGTGCGGCTGCTGGTACCGCTTGCTCTTCCCAATCCCATGATGAACGAGCTTCGGCCGACCTATTCCGACAACGTAGGCGTGCGCCCTATCGCCGACCAGATCCGCGTGCGCAGTATGGATGCGATGCAGGATGTGGCATATGCGCTGGGAGCCAGCGCCAAATTGGAGTCAGGAGGCGCTGTGGGCAACGCCATCCGCACCTTCGGCGCCGAGACCAGCTACGGCCATACGGCATGATGGATTCTTCTGGCCTATTGCGTTGTGGCGGCTCTGGTGCTGGGCTGGATGATCGTAAAGAACCTGCGCTTTTTGAAAGAGCTCAGGCGCGATCGCGTCAGGCCGCTGACGGGTGAGGAGCTCACACGCTATCGCCTGCTCTGCGCCAGAAGCAAGTTCAAGGAGCTTCCTGTTTATTGGGTGGATCCGCTGCCCAGCGCGTGCCTGGTGGGTACCCTGCGGCCCTATATCGCTCTGCCCCTCACGCTTGACTGCGGGGAGCTGCTGCCGGTTCTCGCGCATGAGCTGTGCCATAAAAAGGCGGGCAACCATTGGTGCAACCTGTGTTGTGTAGTGCATTGGTTCAATCCGCTGGTATGGCTGGCCGCGCATCTCTACCGCGCCGATCAGGAAATGGCGTGCGACGAGCGTGTGACCGCCCCGATGAATGATGAGGAGCACATCGATTATGCCAATACACTGGCGCTGGCCGCGGCGCGGCGGTCAGCACCCGGAATGATCGTGCTCGCGACCGGTATGTCCATGAAGGGACGGCATATCAAGGAGCGCATTCGCGCCATCGTGGACGGACGCAGGATCGTGGCCTGGCGCGATATGACTCTTCTCCGCTTTGGACTCGCTGCTCAGCCCTTTGAAATCTGAAAAAATGGAATGCGTTTTTCAAAAAAAACCATTGACAGAGGGTAGGATGTATTGTATAATACAAACGAGGTTAGATAGCACTAACCATCTGCTGGGAAGTAGCCGCTCCTTGCAGAAAAGACCCATTGGGTGAGTTCCCTCACCCCCTCCAAAAAGCGACGCCCGAGGTTTTACCTCGGGCGTCAGCTTGTTGACCTATTCGCCGTCTTTCTCAAGCGATTTGCGCACGGCATCCATGTGGGCTCGAACGGCGCTTCGGGCCGCTTCGACATCTCGACTCAGAAGCGCGTCCACAATCGCGCGATGCTCACGGCAAATGGCCTCGCGGCGTTCGGCCGTTCGGGCGCTTTTGAGCGTAATCTCCTGAATCATCTCGTAATAGGTATCAATAAAAACACTGAACAGCTGGTTTCCGCTCAGCTCCGTGATGTGATAGTGAAAATAGTGATCCAACCGCGATGCCTCCCGATCCTCGGCGGGTGTTTTGGAAAGTAGATCGGAAAGTTCCTTGAGTTGCTCATCCGTCGCGCGTTCAACGATTTTTTCCACGGCTCGGCATTCCATGACCTCGCGAAACTCCAGCAGGTCGCTGTACGCGGCCTCGCGCAGCTGCTCGGAGAGCTGACGGGCGAAGGAATCGCCCACAACAGACTTGATGAACGTTCCGCCCTTAGGGCTACGGCTGATGAAGCCGCGCGCCTCCAAGACGGTGAGTGCCTCACGCAGGATCCCACGGCTGACGCCGAGCTGGTCGGCCAGCTGGCTTTCTGGCGGCAAACGGGTGCCGACGGTCAGCTCTCCGTCCTGCATGGAGCGAATAAACTGCTCTGCGATGCGATCCGAAAGACGCTGATCCTGAATCGGTTGAAAATTCATCATGTAAAAGCTCCTCCTTGTACGTTTCGGGCCGTTAACCCTTCGCAATGGCCAGAGCGGTCAGCCTGTCGGCTATCTCGCGGATGTCCATGTCCTTGGTGAACAAAAGACAGGTGCCGGTGGGATAGCGGGGCTTCTCGGCCCAGACGTGCGGAATCGACGAATAGCCATATTTGGCGCCCAGGATCGCGCCGCAGATTGCACCGATGGTGTCCGCGTCGCGTCCGAAGTTGCCCGCGCAGGTTATGCCGGTGCGGAAATCGTCGTGCATCAGCTTGAGGACGCCGAAAGCCTGGGCGACGGCTTCGCAGACGGACGCCTTATAGCTCGTCCACAGCTCGTCGTGCAGAGGCATCCAGGCAAGAAGCAGGTTGCCGTCCGCTTCGTCTACGATCTCCATCGCGCGCCGAAAGGCGTAGGCATACCAGGTGTCGTCGGGAATGGGACGCATAGCGGCCTCAAGGATTTCCTCGATCGTACCGTCCGCCATGGCGGCGGCGACGGCGGCGGCGACGGACTGCGCGCCCCAGATGCCTTCTCGGTCATGGCTGACGGAGGCGTCGATCTCGGCCATGGCGATCGCACGGTCGACGTCGCCCGCGCACAGCACGCCGATCGGGCTGATGCGCATGGCCGCGCCGTCCGAGTGGCAATACGAGTTATATCTTCCGGAAAGAGGAGGACGCAAGCCCTTTCGGAGATTTCTTGACGCCTCAAATTCGCTGGCCCCGCCGCGCTTGAGCTCATCCTGCGTGGCGACATGCTTGAGCCAGGCGTCCACGACGTGCTGACTGGTGAGGTCACCCTCGCATTCCAAAAGCGTCTGCGCGGTGAGCATGGCAAATTCCGTATCATCGGTCGACCAGCTTGCACCCTTGTTAAAATCGGTTGTGAAGCCGTAAGCCATCTGATTCTCAGGCTTGCGGGAGGCATCGCCAAAGCTGTCTCCGATGGCAAGGCCGATCAAAGCGCCGCGCGCCTTGTCCCGAAAGAGTTCGGGGTTTTGAAGAAGCTGCTGTCTGGTAAGCATGTTAGGAATCCTCCTTTTCACATTCGATTACGGTCAGATCGCCAAAGGACGCGCGGCCCATGTCGAACATGGCATAGCCGGTCATGCCGTAGGCAAGGCGCCCGTCGTTCGCAGTGAGGGTCAAGCCGTCCAATTCCAGGGTAAGCTGGCTGCCTCTTACACTAAAGCGGATTTCGTACTCCTGGCCGCGCTTCCACACAAAGGCGCCCTCGACAAGAACGCTGAGCACGCCCCTTTCCATGATGAGGATGGCGGCCCTGCCCTCGCCATATATGCCCGCGTAATAGCCGCGCCGCGCGCCTTGCGCGCGCAGGGCGATGAGCGCCTGCGTTCCGTTTTCCAACGCCACATGGCCGGTGACGGAAGCGTCCCTCATAGAATAGCGGCCGGTGAAGGCCTGCGCCTCATGCTCGCATAGGAGCGTCATTTTCCCGTTTTCCAGCGCCCATGCGCCATGGTTGTGCGAGAAGGGAATCACGCTGCCGAATTCTTTGCGGGAGAGGCGTGGACACAGCGTGTATTCCGCGCTGCCAAAAATACGCAGACGGGTGAGGGTTAGCGTACCGGAAAGCGCGAATTTCGTCGGCGCAGCGGATTCAATCACGAGTCCGATCTCGTCCACCAGACCGCCTTCTATTTGGGGAATAGCAAAGCGGAGCACTACTTCTCGCACCCCCTCATTCAGCGGAGTGGGGGAGAGGAGTATGTCCTCGCCCGTCAGGGAATTGCGTACATAGGGGGTCAGGATGAGCAGCTCACCCCTGAGCTTGTCATAGTCAAGCGCAAGCTCGACCTCCTGCCCGGGATAGGCGGTAGGGGAGAAAACGGGCATATAGCGCTCGTCACTGAAATCCGCGCGACGCCAGAAGGGCTTGTAAAACAGCTTCGCCTTTTGGCCGCGCACCATACGATCCAGAAGCACCGTGCCTCCCTCGCGCTTTACGCAGGTGGGCGTCGCGCATTCGAAGCGCAGGCCATGCGTGGATCGCGGCAGCGAAAAGTCGAAATACACCTCGCCCTCACGCACGTGAGATGAAATTTCATCAGGAACGCTTTCGCCGCGCAGCTTATAGCCCCAGGCCGCCAGCTCGTGAGCGTAGCTGGGAATATCCAAAATGTTAAGAGAGCCCGAGATACCGGAAAGCACAATCTCATCGTTGATAGGCGAGCGGTAACGCTCGGGCAGCCCCTCAAGCCCGCGCGCGACGCCCAGAATCGTGCCGACGTTGCCGGCGTTGCAATCCGTGTCCCAGGAGCACATGGTCGCGATTTCGACGGTGCGGGCGAAGTCGCCGCCGCCGTAGCACATCGCCAGTACGCATACGCCTGCGTTAGGAATGATGTGGCACACGCCGCCGTAGCGGTCATAGCCCCATTCCTTTTCGAGCATTTCTCTGCAGTCGCGCCAGTCGTGGGGATGCTCGCGATGGAAGGCGCGCACGGCTTGAACAACCCTAGCGTAGGTGCTGTCGGGTAGGATCAACCCCAGCGCTGTGTCCAATATCGCGCTGATATCGCTTGTGACAAACGCCTGTGAGATGCAGGCGGCGATGAAGGCCGCGCCGTTGAGGCCGTCCCCGTCGTGGCTGACGGAGGCCGCCGCCATGGCGTAGCGCGCCGCGCGCGCGGGATCACCGGGCGCGACAAGTCCCCAAGTGTCAATAAAAATCTGGCCGCCGATCTGCTCGGCCAGCGTCTTGCCGTTCTGACGGATCGAACCGGACTGGGGCGCGGGGATCCCGTTTTTCAGATTAAGATAAGCGGTATGCTCGGTGCTGACGCCGTAGCCACCCCACCAGTACAGGCCCACGCCCTCGCGCGCGTAATTCAGCCACGCCTCCGCGACGGCCTGCGGAGTGACCTCTCCCGCGTTGTCGTTCAGCGCACGCAGGAAAAAGACAGGACCGTTTGCGTCGTCATCCGCAGCAAAGTGCTTGTAGTTCTTCACATAGCCGCGAATGTCGCCGTAGGTATCCCGAATGCGTTCGTAGCTCCATATTTCAGGCTCTACCGGCGCGCCGAGCCGGATACCGATGTTCATCCCCAGAAAACCCGCGTAGACCCGTTCCACATACTCCTTTGGCTGCAAGCGGGAACACGCTCCTTTCATCTGCGTCTTTTAAAAAAGTCCCCTTTTCGGCCCCACTGCCGCAGCGGACGACGGGACCAAAAAGGGGGACAGAGGCAGGCTCCATCCCCCGAAAAAGGTATTTTTTTCAGTTAAGCACGGAGTTGATGTAGGCGTTAAGCTCATCGCCGCCGGCGGCGTTGAACTTCTCCACCATTTCATCGAAGTCCTCGACGGGGCGCACGCCGCGCACGATCTCGTTGGCGTACTCGGTATAGATCGAAGTCACGGCGGTCAGCTGCGGCTGGAGGTCGTCGGGGATGATGACGTTGATATCATCGGCATAGTACTGCGCGCCGAGGGTCAGGCTGTCCTGAGCGGGCTTGCTGAGCACGGGGGTCGCCAGGTTCAGATCCTCGGGCAGACCGTCAACGGTGGGGAAGAAGCGGGACCAGTAGCCGCTCCACGCATCGGTGAAGGTCACGATGCCGTCCTCGAGGGTGTAATGAATGTCCTCCACACCCAGCTTGTCGATCATGCGCCCCTCGGGGCTGGCCATGTACTCCAGGATGGCAAAGGCAGCGTCCTTCACCTGCTGGTCGATGGTCGCGTTGATGGCGAAGCCGCGCTCCTCCTTGGTTACGTCGATGGAGGCGTAGGCCTGACCGATTCCCTTGGCGGGAGGCAGGGCGACCAGCTCGGCCTCTTCGCCGGCAGTCTGAACCATCTTGGTGTTATACACCTGGATGACGTCACCGGCGGTACCGGCGATCAGCGCGCAGTCTCCCTCGTAGAAATTCTGTTCCATGACGTCCCAGGTCTTGGTGATGTAGTCGGCGTCCAGGATGCCGTCCTGATAGAGCTGCGCGTAGAAGGCGAGCTTGTTTTTCTCCTGCTCGGTGACCATGGAGTAGACATAGCCGCCGTCCTCCTGCTTCATCAGGGTTCCGGTCACACCGAAGGCATGGTTGAAAATGCTGTTCAGACGGGCCAGGCCGCCGTCAACGGTCACGCCGTACTTAACAACGCCAGCGTCCATCAGCTCCTTGAGAAGCTGCGCATAGGCCTCGGGCGTGGGGTCGGCCAGGAAGGCGTCCTTGGAGGGAGCCTGATTGAGGAAGTCCGAACGCATCACGGGCGCGGAGAACTTCGCGGGGGCGAGCCAGAGCAGGTAGGGCGAGCTGGCAAGACGGGCCTTGGAATGAGCGCCCATGACCTCCTTGACATAGGTGGAGGCCTCAACATAGGGGGTCAGATCCTCCAGCAGCCCCTCAGCAATCACGGGGGTGTCGGTGTTGCCCTGGAAGTAGATCAGATCGGGATTGATCTCGCCGGTGCGGAAGGCCAGCGGCACGACCTCAATATAGGTGCCGGCGGGCGCTTCGAGAATTGTGATGTCCACATAATTGCCCTGGGCGGCCATGCCCTGCTCGATGGCCTCGACCACGGCGATGGTGTCGGCGTCATCGGGGGTGACGTCTTTAATCATAATGGAAACGGGAACCGGCGCGTCCGCAGAGCCGATTTCGGCGACCGCGGCGGTGCTGCCCAGCAGCATCGTCGCTGCCAGAAGAAGAGCAAGCCATTTTTTCATCAGAGGAACCTCCTTAAAAATATATTTCCGGCCGCCTCCGCGGCCGATTGGGTACGGTAGGGCTTCATTCCTTTACGCTTCCAGCCATGACGTCCTTGGTATAGAATTTCAGGACGATCGGGTATAAAAGCAGAATGGGAACGATGGCGATGATGATGGTGGCGGATTTGAGCGCGTTGTAGTCGATGCGCGCAAGCTCGTTGTAGTCCATGATGTTCTGCGCGCCGATGAGGGAAACGGTATCCCCCAATACAACGAACTGACGCAGAATGACCTGCAAGGTTGTTTTCAACTTTTCTGTCAGATAAATGCTGGCTTTGAAGTATTCATTCCAGCGAACCACGGCGTAGAACATCGTGATGGTGGCGATGCCGCTCTTGGCCAGCGGGAAGACCATCGAGGTGAGCATGCGGATGTGCCCCGCGCCGTCGATGCGCGCGGCCTCGTAGATGTCCATGGGAACCGCCTGGAAGTAGCGCATCATGATGATGAGATAGTAGACGTTGACCGATGTGACAAGAATGACGGACCATCGGCTGCCGATCAGGCCGATCTGCTTGACGAGCAGGTATTCCGGCACCAGCCCTGGGTCGAACAGCATCATGATGATGAGGAAGGTCATGATCGCCTTTTTGAACATCAGCTTGGGCTGAATGAGCACATAGGCCGCGCTTGTAGTAAGCACGATGTTAATCAGCGTCCCGACCACCGTGATGAAGATCGAATTCCATAGTGTCGGCAGGATGACCTTATTGGAAAAGACGATTTCATAATTGATGGTGCTGAAGCCCGCCGGAATGATCCTCAGGCCGCTCATGGAGGGCGAAAGCGCGGGATCGGAGAAGGATTTGGCCAAAATGTTCAGCAGCGGGACGATCATGGTCAGCGAAAGCAGGATCATCACCAGATCCAGCAAAAGCTGTCCGGGGCTTAAGAGCTTTTTCCATTTCCTTGACATGCGCATCCCTCCTTACCACACGCCCGTGCCGGTCAGACGCTTGCTGGTCACATGGGTGATGAGCACGAGAATCACGCCGAACACGCCCTTGACCAGGCCGACCGCCGTGGCCAGCGAATACTGGCCCTGACCAATGCCGATGCTGTAAATATAGGTGTCGAGGATTTCGATGGTGCTGTTGACGGCGGCGTTGGTGAAATTCAGCACCTGATCGAAGCCCGCGTTGAGGAAAAAGCCAAGGTTGAGGATGAACATCGTCACCATGGGCGTGACCAGCGCGGGAAGCACGACGTAGCGGATCATTTGCAGGCGGGAGGCCCCGTCGATGTCCGCCGCCTCGTACAGCGAGGGGCTGATGCCGAGGATGGTGGTAAAGTAGATGATCGAATCCCAGCCCAGGGAACGCCAGCCCTCGGAAAAGAAGAGCACCCAGCGGATGGAGCCCTTGTCGGTCATGTAGTCGATCGGCTGGAGGCCGAACAGGCCGCGCAGCTGGTTGACCGCGCCCGTCTTGGACAGAAAGCTGATCCAGATGCCCGCGATCACGACCCAGGACAGGAAGTGCGGCAGATAGCTGACGACCTGGGTGAATTTGCGAAGCGGGTTGGAGCGCATTTCGCTCAGCAAAATGGCGAACAGAGAGAAGAAGGGGAAGAGGAGCACATACTTCATCAGGCTGATGATGAGCGTGTTCATGAGGATATCCTTCATCAGCGGAGAGCCAAACATCATTTTGAAATACTTGGTTCCCGCCCACGTCCAGGCGCTTCTTCCGCTGAAGTTATAAAACGCCAGCCGCATATTCCAGATGGGAATGACGCGGAAGATGACAAAATATACCATCGTCGGCAAGAGCATCACGTACAGTACCCAATCCAGCCTCAGCCGTTTCAGTCCGCTACGAAAGCGGGAAGGCTTTGTGGTTTGCATATTCTCCCTCCTTTTCAGGGAATGTCGATGTCCATAAGCGGCGCGTGCTGCTGCGCGCCGTATACGTCCCGATCGCCTACGGTGCCGGAGGGCACGTCGCGAAGATAGGTGATCTTGATCCCCAGCGCCGCGTCATAGCGCACAAATTCCATGATCCTTTCCACGGGAAGATGGTAGAGCGCGGCGACGCTCTCACGGGTCAGACGGCCGCTCTTGACGACCCGACGATAGATATCGGGATCATCGAAGAGAATATCCAGCGTAACCTCAAAGGGCCCGCTGTTTTTGCTTCTAAGTACCCTGGCAAGCTCATACAGGCGCATGGTTCATACCTCCACAGGCTCGATGGGGAACAGGCTTCTGGCGTCGTCCACCTTCATGAGATGGTAGATGGAAAAGGCGTAAACGGGGCCGAAGGAAACATCGCTGGGAGCGAAGGGGAAGGCGAGGTTGCCCGCCGTGGACTTGCGCCCCTCATAGCCGAAGTGCAGATAGGAGGAGCGCACCGTGGCACAGATGGCGTCGGCCATGCCCTGCGTGGGAGCGATCACCTCAAACATCAGCCCAACCTCATGGGGCAGATCGTCGGGATGCGGCTCACGGCTTCCCATCACCGCGTCAATGCCATAGTGATAGAAATGAATCTGGTAGCTGTCCGGCGGCACGTCGCTGTAATAGGCCCTTACGCCGTCCACGACCTGCCGTTCCACCTCGCTGAGGCGCGAGATCAATAGCGGTTCCCGAATGCCGGCTAAGACAAAGGTACGGTAGGCTACGGGCCGCGCGCCCTCAAGCTTGACCGTATAAGGAACCGGACGGAAACGGCTGCCCGTTACGCGCACACGGCCCGCTCCCAGCTCCTCAAATTGGCAAGCGCTTAAATCCAGCAGCATGCCCGGGCCGCGCAGAAGATAGGGATGATCCTTCTCGTAAAATGTATGTGCGGCCACACTCACGCTTGTACACTTGCGCAAGGGGGAGGCAGGATAGACGGTAAAGGACTCATCCTCCAGAACGCCCAGCATACAGTCCTTGGTCGTCCCAGGCTCACAGCAGAGCGCTCCGCATTCAAGGATTTTTCCGAGATGGAAGCATAGCCCCGCGTCATGGCCGCGCTTTACGCCCACGGCGGCGAAGGGGGCGGGATCGTAAGCGCGTCCGCAGATGATGATCTGCGCTATGTCCAGCGCGTCAAGAATTGGTTCCATGCCCATCTGGGCCACTACGCCGGTCGTCTGGCCCAGCGTCTCCGGCGTCAGGTCAGGCACGTTTTCACTCAGCTTTTCCAGCCTGTCCTCCTCCATCGCGCGGAGAATGACGTCATTGGGAATATCCGCCCAGATGACGGCTGTCTTGGGATGCCAGTCCATTTCGGCGCAAAGCTCACGGATGATGGAAAGCGTCCATTCGGTATGCACGCGCGCGCCCGAGCCTCCCGCCGAACCAACCAAGAGAGGGATGCTTTTCTCCCGCGCGCCTTTCATCAAAAGCGCCAGATCCTTTTTGGCGGCCATGCGGCTGATGATCGCGACGCCCGCGCCCAGCTTGTGCGGACCGGCATCCGTGGAACCGGCGTCAACCACGATGGCATCAGGATTTTCGGCCATCGCCCGTTCAAAGGATTCCTTTGGAAAGCCATATCCTAAAATGCCGCAGGGGGAGCAAATACATGTACGCATATCGCACCTCTGGTTTCGCTGAATGGAGTTTTGAGGGCATTCACCTCATGTGATGTCATTGTAACAGGGAAACAATTCGATGTCAATAGTTAAACAAATAAACTGAGAACTTTTTAATAAAAAAGGCCACGGTGTTGTTGCACCGTGGCCGGAAAGGAATCGTATTACGCCTGCTTGGCCTTGATGGCAGCCTGAGCGGCAGCCAGACGCGCGATCGGAACACGGAAGGGCGAGCAGCTCACGTAGTTCAGGCCCACATTGTGGCAGAACTCGATGGTGGAGGGATCGCCGCCATGCTCGCCGCAGATGCCCAGCTTGATGTTCGGGCGGGTCTCGCGGCCCAGCTTCGCGGCCATCTTCACCAGCTTGCCCACGCCGTCCTGATCCAGACGGGCGAAGGGATCGCTCTCGAAGATCTTCTTCTCATAGTAGGCATCAAGGAACTTGCCGGCATCGTCGCGGCTGAAGCCGAAGGTCATCTGGGTGAGGTCGTTGGTGCCGAAGGAGAAGAATTCCGCTTCCTCGGCGATCTCATCGGCAGTGACGGCGGCGCGCGGGATCTCAATCATGGTGCCGACATGATAGTCGAGCTCCATGCCCTGCTCCTCGAAGACCTTCTTTGCGGTCTCGACGACAATGCTCTTGACATAGGCGAGCTCCTTCTTGGAGCCAACCAGCGGGATCATGATCTCGGGCACGATGTCGTAGCCGCATTCCTTCTTGACCTTGATCGCGGCCTGCAGCACGGCGCGGGTCTGCATCTCGGCGATTTCAGGATAGGTGACGGCCAGACGGCAGCCGCGATGGCCCATCATGGGGTTGGACTCATGCAGGGCATTGATCTTGTGGATGACCTCCTCGACGGAGATACCCAGGTTCTTGGCGAGACCCTCGATTTCCTCGGTCATATCCACATGGGGCACAAACTCATGCAGCGGCGGATCGAGATAACGAACGGTCATAGGACGGCCCTCGAGCGCCTTGTACATGGCCTCGAAGTCACCCTGCTGCATCGGCAGGATCTTGGCCAGCGCCTTCTCGCGCTGCTCCTTGGTATCGGAGAGGATCATCTCACGGACGGCCGCGATACGATCGGTCTCGAAGAACATATGCTCGGTACGGCACAGACCGATGCCCTCGGCGCCGAAGGCCACGGCCTGCTTGGTGTCGCGCGGGTTGTCAGCGTTGGTGCGGACCATCAGGGTACGAGCCTTGTCGGCCCAGCCCATGAAGCGGGCAAAATCACCGGAGATGGCGGCCTCAACGGTCGGAATCTGGCCGTCGTAGACGTTGCCGGTGGAGCCGTCCAGGGAGATGAAATCGCCCTCATGATAGGTCTTGTCGGCGACGGTAACGGTCTTGGCTTCCTCGTTGATCTTCAGGTCGCCGCAGCCGACGACGGCCGCACGGCCCATGCCGCGGGCAACCACGGCCGCGTGAGAGGTCATGCCGCCGAAGACGGTCAGGATGCCCTGAGAGAAGTCCATGCCCTCGATGTCCTCAGGAGTGGTCTCGCGGCGAACGAGGATGACCTTCTCCTTGTTCTTGCCGTGTTCGGCCGCCTCGTCGGCGGTAAAGTAAATCGCGCCGGTCGCGGCGCCCGGGGAAGCGGGCAGACCCTTGGCGATGACGGGCGCCTTCTTGATGGCGGCGGCGTCAAAGTTGGGGTGCAGCAGGCTGTCAAGCTGCTTGGGTTCGACCTTCAGAACGGCCTCCTCCTCGGAAAGCACACCCTCGTCCACCAGGTCGACGGCAATCTTCAGAGCGGCGGCGGCGGTGCGCTTGCCGTTGCGGGTCTGAAGCATATAGAGCTTGCCGCGCTCGATGGTGTACTCCATGTCCTGCATATCGCGGTAGTGGGCTTCCAGCTTGTCGGCGATATCGATGAACTGCTGATAAACCTCGGGCATCTGCTCCTGGAGATGGGAGATGGGCTCCGGCGTACGGATGCCGGCGACAACGTCCTCGCCCTGCGCGTTGAGCAGGTACTCGCCGTAGAGCTTCTTCTCACCGGTGGAGGGGTTGCGGGTGAAGGCAACGCCCGTGCCGGAGGTCTCGCCCATGTTGCCGAAGACCATCGCCTGTACGTTGACGGCGGTGCCCCAGTCGCCCGGGATGTCGTTCATGCGGCGGTAGTAAATGGCGCGGGGGTTGTCCCAGCTGCGGAACACGGCCTTGACGGCCTCCATCAGCTGCGTGGTGGGGTCCTGCGGGAAGTCCACGCCCATGTGCTTTTTATAGATTTCCTTAAAGCGAACGACAACCTGCTTCAAATCCTCGGCGGACAGGTCGCGGTCGAACTTCACGCCCTTATTCTCCTTGAATTCGTCCAAAACGGCCTCGAATTCGCTCTTGGGGATCTCCATGACCACGTCGGAGAACATGGCGATGAAGCGGCGATAGGCATCGTAGGCGAAATGCTCGTTGTTGGTCAGCTTCGCCAGGCCGATCACGGCCTTATCGGTCAGACCAAGGTTGAGGATGGTGTCCATCATGCCGGGCATGGAAGCGCGGGCGCCGGAGCGAACGGACACAAGGAAAGGGTTCTCCTCGTCGCCGAACTTCTTACCGGCGATTTTCTCGGTCTCGGCCATCGCGGCCAAAATCTGGTCAACGATATCCTGGCCGATCACCTTTCCGTCGGTGTAATAACGCGTGCAAGCCTCGGTGGTAACGGTGAAGCCCTGGGGCACAGGCATGCCAAGATTGGTCATTTCGGCCAGGTTGGCGCCCTTGCCGCCAAGCAGCTCACGCATGTTGGCATTGCCCTCTTTGAACAGGTATACATACTTTGCCATAGAGTCGTCTTTCCTCCTCGTTCTTTTGGTGAGGACGAATCACCGGCGGAATCCCTCCCCAATGCTCATCCTTCCTCTAACTGATTCAGTATACACGGTTCTTGGAAAAATTTCAATATCCTTTTTGGCATATCTGGGCAGAAGGCCGCATAAGCGTTGCAGGCGGGACACGCCGTTTTACGGACAGGACGGCGTGATGACGGCGCATCCGCGCCGAGACGGTGCGAAATCGGGCACGGCTGGCGTATTCTTGACACCCCTTCCGGCCAAGAATATAATGACCATATGAATGGCTGGCGCGGCTTAAGGCCGCGGAGAACAAGCGTGAGAGGGGCGTCGCCATGGCGATTCCATACAGCCGCACCATCTTTGGTGCGCTCCCCTGGTACAGCGTGCTGATCGTCTCGGGAATTCTCCTGGCCGTCTGGCTGGCGAGCCGTGAGGAAAAGCGGCTCGGACTGCCCGATGACACGGCGGTCGATCTCGCGCTGGTCGTTGTGCCGTGCGGCATCATAGGCGCAAGGCTTTATTATGTGGCGATGAAATGGGAACTGTTTTCTTCCAACCCGATTTCTGTTCTCTATATATGGGAGGGCGGGATCGCCATCTATGGCGCGGTCATCGGCGGCGCGCTCGGCGCGTTTGTGTATGCCCGCGTGAAGAAGCTGCCCTTTTTGCGGCTGACGGATATTGTCGCGCCCGGGCTTCTCCTGGCTCAGGCGATCGGCCGGTGGGGCAATTACTTCAACATGGAGGCCTATGGGCCGGAAATTGTCAACCCGCTGCTCCAATTTTTTCCGCTTGGCGTCCTGATCCCTCAGGGAGAGACCTACGTCTGGCATATGGCAACGTTCTTTTATGAATCCATATGGAATCTCGCGGGCTTTGCCGCGCTGTGGAGGCTGCGCGTAAAACAGCGTGAGGATGGGAATGTGTTCCTTTGGTATCTGCTGATCTATGGAAGCGGACGGTTTATCATCGAACAGCTCCGCCAGGACAGCCTCTATGTGGGCGCTCTGCGCGCGTCGCAGTATCTAAGCCTCGCATTGTGCGCCGCGGCGGCCTGTGTGCTGCTGTGGCGTGCCGCGAGGGGGGAGAAAAAGCGCTTTTGGATGGGGATGGCATGCGCGGCGCTGTGGCTGGCGCGGTGGGCCTGCCTTGGAAGCCCATGGGCCTACGGCGTGCTGATGCTTGCCGCGCTGGGCGGCGCGATTGGAAGCCGCGCGCGCTCGGAGGGAATCGGATTGCGAATCGGGCTTGCCGCGCTGATGGACGCGCTGGGGCTGCTCGCGGCATGCGTCCAATGGCCGGTCTCGGCCGACTTCGCGCTGGGACTTCATACGCTTTTATGCAGCGCGACGCTTCCGTGCTATGTGGGCGCGTTGTGTACGAGGAAAAATACGTAAGAAAGGGAGGACTGCCGCATGCCGGTCGGAGCCTTGAAAAACACGTTATACGGGATAGCGCTTCCGGTTTTGGGCAAGCGCTGTGAATGGAGACGGATGTCGGAAAAAAATGAGGCGCTGACCAGGGCGCTCAGGCGGCGTCATGTCATCGGCGCGTGCGTGCAGCGCTTTGAGAAGGGGAAGCTCACTCAGGTCTATGCGGCGGGCTATGCCGCGCTGGAGCCCGAGAAGAGTAAGGTTACGCCGCAAACGCTGTTTCGCACGGCCTCAATCGCGAAAATGGCGAGCGCGATGCTTGTTTTCCGCCTCCAAACGCTCGGAAGCCTGAGCGTAAAGGAGGATATCTCCGATTTTCTGGGATACCGCGTGCGCAATCCCTATTGCCCCGACGCGCCGATCACCCTTGGAATGCTCCTGAGCCACACGTCGGGCATCGTGGACAGCCCGGCCTATTTCGCGTCGTTTCATCAGCCGAGGGCACTTGAGGCGCTTTTGAAGGATGAGGCTGCCTTCCATCCATCGATCCCCGGCGCTGAATTCCGTTATAGCAATCTGGCGGCGGGCATGGTCGCGAGCCTCCTGGAAAAACGCTTTAACATCAGCTTTGAGGCGCTGATCCAGCGCGAGCTTTTGATCCCTCTCGGCATACGGGCGACCTATGACCTGACAAAGCTGGATATTGAGCGGACGGCGGACAGCTATCGCGTGCTTCCTCCGGCACGCGCCTTTGATGCGAAAATGCGCTGGAGGACGGCGGTGCCGATGGACGCGCCTGATCCGGAGCATCGCTATCTGCCGGCGGCGGGCGGACTGTTCCTGACGGCAACGGAACTGGCAAAGCTGGCGCTTGCCGCCTGGAACGGAGAAAATGGCTTCTTAAATGAGGAAGCCCTTACGCAAATGCGAACCCCCATCGCGGGCTGGCCGGATCAGGCCGTCCATATGCGCCATGGTATGGGGCTTCTGGTTTTGGAGGATGAGAAGGTGTGCTCAAGGACGCTATGGGGACACCAGGGCTTTGCCTATGGCGCGGTGAACGGCGTGTTCTTCGACGGGCAGGGAAGCGGCTTTGCCATGCTCAACAGCGGCGCGAGCGAGCAGCGCGTCGGTCATCTGGCGCTACTGAATCGTGACCTTATCTCACTTTTGACGGATGAAGAGGGAGGCGAGGAAGCGTGAAGGAGCGCGTATGCGAGATCACGGAGAGCGGGAGGGGGACGCTGATAGCCTTTGAAAGCGGCGAGACACTGTGGCTCAGCCGTGATAGCTGGCGCGAACATCCCACCATCCTTGTGGACAGCGAGGAAGATTTGGATGAGCTCAAGAGCTGGCTCCTTCCCCGTCAGTATCCCGAAGCGCTCGAATATGCCGTCAGCCTTCTGGCCATGCGCGCCCGCTCAAGCGGGGAAATTCGTCAAAAGCTTAAGGCGCGCAGGTATATGGAGGACACCGTCGAAATGGTGCTGTACAAGCTGGAAAAGGAGCGCCTGCTGGACGACGAGGCGTTTGCGCGTGAATGGGCGGCGTCCCGCGCGCGGGGGCAGATGGGAAAAAGCCGGATCATGCGGGAGCTCCGGTACAAAGGGATTAGTCGTGAAACGTGCGAACAGGTGCTTGAGGCGCTCGACAGGGAGGAAGGCGACGCGGCGGCCCAGGAGCTTGCGATGAAGCTGCTTCGGCGCTACGAAAAAGAGACGGACAAACGAAAGGCCATGGGCAAGCTACTGGCCGCCATGGCCCGACGGGGCTACGGATATGATGACACGCGCAGGGCCGTCGAAGCGGCGCTTGCGCGCACGGAGGAAGAGCTATAACGCTTTGACATAGCGCAGCACGTATTCCGGAGTTTCCGGCTCCAACATCCGTGCGCCGTTGTGCCGGAAGCCAAAGTGTTCATATACAGCTCTGGCACGCTCGTTTTTTTCAAGCACCCACAGGACGACGGATGACACCCCGCGCTGTTGCGCCTCCTGAAGGAAGTCGCGCAGCATCCTGGCGCCATAGCCCATGCTCTGGAAGAATGGATCCACATAGAAGGTTAAAAGCCGTGTACTGTTTTATAGACATCACCCGGCGCGAAGGAAAAACGCATCACGCCGCGCACGATTCCGTCATCATAGACGTGATATTCGTCCAGACCGCGCTCCTTAAGCAGCTCCCGGGCGAGCGGGGCGACCTGCAATTCATTGAACAAAACGTCGTCGTTATGAAAAATGGACCGATACGAGGTGCACTTGGCAAAGACCAGAGTTTCCGCGATGCGGGAGGCGTCTGACGATACGGCGGGTCGAAGCACGGACTTGCCTCCTTTATTTGGCGGACAGATAGGGATCCTCCTGCACATGACGGCGGATGGCGTCGAATGTCTCGTCGCTTAAGTCGTGCTCAATCTTGCAGGCGTCGGCGCGGGCGACGTCCTCGCTGACGCCCAGACGGATGAGAAATTTGCTCAGAAGATTATGGCGCTCCAGCATACGTTGGGCAATCGCCTCGCCTTGCTCGGTCAGCGTAATGCGGTTATCATCGCCCATGAGAATATAGCCGTTTTCGCGCAGACGCTTCATAGCGAAGCTGACAGACGGCTTGGTAACGCCCAGATGGGCGGCGATATCCACCGAGCGGGCGGAGCCATGCTCCAGACAGAGCATCAGGATGGACTCCAAATAATCTTCTGCCGATTCGTGAATGTTCATCAAAAAAACCTCCTTTTTGACGATGCGCGGTGGGGCGGTATGTTGGCAAAGACGCCTGAATATCCTCCACTACGACGTTTCGGACGCTCGATACAAGCGGGGAGTTGAAAGGGATGGAAGGATGGCTGATCGCCATTGGACTTTCGATGGACGCCTTTGCCGTCGCGCTGTGCAAAGGGCTTGGCATGCGCAGGATCAACTATGGCCATGCGTTGATCATCGCGCTCTTCTTCGGCGCGTTCCAGGGAATGATGCCACTTGTGGGCTGGCTGTTGGGCACGCGGCTGGCGGGATATATCACGCCGGTAGATCATTGGATTGCCTTTGTCCTGCTTTCCTATATCGGAGGTAAAATGATCTGGGATGCCTGCCATGAGGACGGCGAGAAAATGGAAGCCTCTCGCTTGGAGCCCGCACTTGAGCTTCGCGAACTGACCGTGCTGGCCGTTGCCACCAGCATCGACGCGCTGGCCGTGGGAATTACATTCGCTTTTCTTGGTATCAAAATCCTGCCGGCGGCCGCAACGATCGCAGCGGTCGCCTTTGCACTATCCTTTGGCGGCGTGGTTATCGGCAACCGCTTTGGCACACGATTTCAAAAAAAGACCGAAATCACGGGCGGGGTAGTTTTGATTCTGATCGGGATCAAAACGCTTCTGGAGCACCTGGGCATTTTCTAACGCTCGTTTTTCTCATCGCTCGCAGGACTGTCGAAGTTCGGCACAAACCAATCGGTTTCCCTGAGGCTTTTAAGCTGTTCGCGGGAAATCACGGTGTTGGTGCCCAGGCAGGCGTTGCAGCGATAGCCGCACTCGGGACAGACGCAGGCCATTTGGTCAGTCTCAGATTGAACCATGTATGCCTCGCAGTGGGGACATCCGCAACGCATGCAAACCCGCCTCCTTCTGAATAAAGCCATTATAGCACACCCCATGGCGAAACGCAAAGAAATGTGCTATACTACTCCCAGACTGAGGCGAATGGAGGAATGACGATGCGGAGGGGCAAGCGGAGAACGTTAGGGGTGATTTGTCTGGCGGCGCTTGTTCTTCTTTGCGGCTGCAAGCAGAATCCGTCGCAGGAAAGGCTCTATTCCAAGCTGCTCGCGCATTTTGAGGAATGTGGCTATGCCTGTGAGCTTGCGCCGCTTTCGGACGCCGAACAGGATGTCCCGATTGACAGCGCCAGCGCGTGGACGAGCCTTTGGCTCGATAACGAGCACGAGATTCTGGTTTATTTCGACGAAAGCAATCGCGCGGATTACCTGAGCGGGCGAATTGATCAGGATCAATACGGGCTCGTTACGCGCTTCGGGCTTCGCTTCGTGCTGATTTATCAGGGCGACGACGAGAATGTGGTGAAGGCACTCGAGAGGATACAAAATGATTAGATTGATAAAAACGCGAGACCGCATGGCCCCGCGCTTTTTATACCTTACCGCTCGCGCCTATCACCCCAGAAGAACAGAGCCACGGTGCCCGGGCCGGTATGGCTTCCGATGGTGGTGCCGATGGTGTTGATGAGAACCTTGCCGTTAAGCTTGGGGAAGCGTTCCTCCACAAGCTTTGCGACGGCCTGCGCGTCTTCAAGGCAAGCGGACTGGCAGATGTAACACTTACCGCTGTAATCGAGGCCATCCTCCGCGTGCTCGGCCATCCGATCCACGATTTCACGAATGACCTTGTTTTTGCCGCGAATCTTGAAGCGGGGAATGAGACGGCCCAGGTCATCCATATTGAGCAGCGGGCAGATCTTGAGCACGGTCCCAAACCAGCCGCTGGCCTTGGAAATGCGGCCGCCCTTAACATAAAAGGTGAGGTCGGTGGAGAAGAACCAATGGTGGAGGTTGAGCTTGTTCTCCTCGGCCCAGGCATGCAGATCGTCAAGCGACATGCCCTCGTCGCGCAGATCGGCCAGCTTGTCCATAAACAGGCCGTAGCCGGAGGAAGCGCCCAGGGAATCGACGACGTAAATTTTACGGTCCGGATATTTTGTCATCAGCTCGTCGCGAGCGATGTTCGCGGAGTTGCTCGCTCCGGAGATGCCGCTGGACAGAGAAACGTGCAAAATGTCCAGTCCCTGCTCCAGAAACGGAGTAAAATACGCGACGAATTCCTCCACGTTCACCTGAGAGGTATGGGTTTGCGCGCCATCGGCCATCGCCTGATAAAATTTATCAAATGGCATCGACTTTCCCAGATCGTCATCATATGTGACGCCGTTCAGCGAATAGTGGAAGCACACGTAATGGATATCGCGGGAGAGAAAGTGCTGCTCACTCAGATCGGCGGTGGAACAGCAACTGAGAATGTAATGAGCCATTGGATTCACACACCTTTCATCATCTGTCATTTGTTATCGCCCCAAGGGACGTTTGTTAATATCGACTCATTATTTCGCCCTTCAAACAAAGGAATCCTTCCTAAAATTTGAATCCTTTTCATAGTAGACGCGCGTCAGCTCCAGCCCGCAGGCGGGAGCGGTGACGCCAAGCACCAGTCGATCCTTGGTTTCAAGCGCGCGTGAAAAGGCATCGGGCGCGAGACGGCCCATACCGATGTCCAGCATAGTGCCCGCGATGATGCGTACCATATTATACAGAAACGCGTTGCCCTCCACAATGAGCGTCAGCTCGTCGCCATCGTGGAAAAGCCGAACCGCCGAAAGCGTTCGCACGGTTGTTTTGGCCGTGCCACCCGCCGCCTGAAACGCTGCGAAATCATGCGTTCCCAGAAGCGCGCCGAGGCTTTCTTGCATGAGAGGCACGTCCAGTCTCTGTGGCACATGTGCGGTGAAATGCCGGTACAACGCGCTGGCGTGCGGCGCGTTGTGGACGCGGTAGGTGTAACGCTTGCCTCGGGCATCAAAGCGCGCGTGAAAATCGGAAGGAACCTCGCGACCGCTCAATACACGGATGTCTTCGGGCAGGCAGGTGTTGAGCGCGAAAGGATACTTGTCTGGCGGAATATGGCTTTTGGTATTGAAGTGCGCCTGCTGGCCCAGCGCGTGGACGCCCGCGTCGGTACGGCTGGCGCCGGTTACGCGGATGTGCTCGCCGGTGAGGCGAAAAAGCGCCTCTTCCAATCGCTGCTGTACGGCTACGGCGTTTTCCTGAAGCTGCCACCCCGCGTAAGCGGTTCCGTCATAGCTGAGGGTGAGCAGGATCCGGCGCGTGCCCTCAGGCGGGGGCGTTCTTTGAATGGGAGGAAGCGAGGTCATCCGATCCACTTCCCCGCGAAGATGGTGACAAGCAGCGTAAGCACCGTTACCAGAAGCGCCCATCCGTCGTTTTTCGTGTACCGAAGCACACGCAGACGGGTACGCCCTTCGCCGCCATGATAGCAGCGCGCCTCCATGGCCATGGCGAGATCGCCCGCGCGACGGAAGGCGCTGACGAACAGCGGCACCAGCAGAGGAATCATTGCCTTGGCGCGCTTGATCAGATTGCCGCTTTCAAAGTCCGCGCCGCGCGCCATCTGGGCCTTCATGATCTTGTCCGCCTCCTCGATCAGCGTGGGGATGAAGCGAAGCGCGATCGTCATCATCATCGCCAGCTCATGGGCGGGAAAATGGATGACCTTAAGGGGCTTGAGCAAGAGCTCGATGCCGTCGCTCAAGGCGACGGGCGAGGTTGTCAGCGTAAGAATGGAGGTGCCGGCCACCAAAAAGATCAGGCGCATGCTGAAATGGACGGCGGTCAAAAAGCCCTCCCTCGTAATTTTGAGAACGCCCCATTGCAGCCAGATCGTCGTGCCGCTGGAAAAAAAGAGGTTGAGAAAGAAGGTAAGGATCAGCAGGAAGCGTAGCGGCTTGACAGATTTCAGCAGCTGCTTGGGCGAAAGCCCCGCCATTTTGGATATCGCCAGAAGATACGCCAGGGGGATCAGATACCAGATCGGGCTGGTTACACAGAAGATGATGGCGATATAAAAGATGGTGAGAATGATCTTCATGCGGGGATCCAGCCGGTGGATGACTGTGTCCCCCGGCATGTACTGCCCCAGGGTGATATCCCTCAGCATGCGCCTTCCCCCTTTCCGGCCAGCCTCAGAATGGCCTCGCGTACCTCGTCGAGCGTGTACAGGTCGCTGGGCAGTTCAAAGCCCTCGGCAATCAGCGCGTGTGTGAGCTCGGCCGCCTGAGGCACGCCAAGCCCTATGGAAAACAGCAACTCCTGCTGCGTGAACACCTCGCGCGGCGTTCCGCTAAGCACCACCTCGCCATGACTCATGACGATCAGACGGGTCGCGAGGGTGGAGATATCATCCATGCTGTGGCTGACCATGATGACGGTCAGATCCCCCGCGGCGTGCAGCTCGCGGATCATCGAAAGAATGCTGCGCCGGCCGGCGGGATCAAGGCCCGCGGTGGGCTCATCCAGAATGAGCACCCTAGGCTGCATGGCCAATACGCCCGCGATGGCGACGCGGCGCATCTGACCGCCGCTCAGCTCAAAGGGGGAGCGCTCCGCGATGCTTTCATAATCCAGTCCCACGCGCTCGATGGCGGCGCGCACGCGGCGGTTGATCTCCTCTTCGCCCAGTCCCATATTCCTGGGGCCAAAAGCGACGTCCTTGGCGACGGTTTCCTCAAAAAGCTGATATTCGGGATATTGAAACACCAGCCCGACCTTCTTTCGCACCTCAAGCAGGCTGACGCCCTTTTCGGTAAGGTCAAGCCCGTCCACGACGACGCGTCCCTCCGTGGGCTTGATGAGACCGTTGAGATGCTGCACAAGCGTGGTCTTGCCGCTACCGGTATGGCCGAGCAGACCGATGAGCTCGCCGTCCTTAATGGTCAGGTTCACATCATGAAGCGCCACGGCGGCAAAGGGGCTTTCGGGCATGTAGGTATGTGTGAGATGCTCTACTTGGATGGGCATAGCGCTTGCTTCAGCTCCTTTACCATATCGGATACCGTCAGAATGCCGGCGGAGAGACGCAGCCCCTGGGCGTTGAGCTGCATGGCCAGCTCGGCCATCGGGGGGACGTCCAGGCCGAACGCCTTGATTTCGTCCACGTGGGAGAAGACATCCCCTGGCGTACCGTCCATGGCGACCCGGCCCTTGTCGAGAACCACCACGCGGTCGGCCACGGCCGCTTCCTCCATAAAATGTGTGATCCACAGAACGGTCATCCCGCGATCACGGTTGAGCTCGCGAACGGTTCTGAGCACGTCCGCGCGACCGGAGGGGTCGAGCATGGCGGTGGCCTCGTCCAGAATCATGACCTCCGGACGCATGGCAAGCACGCCCGCAACGGCCACGCGCTGCTTTTGACCGCCGCTGAGCATATGCGGCGCGCTGGACGCGCGTTCGGTCATCCGTACCGCCTCAAGCGCCTCGTTAATGCGCGGGATCATTTCCTCCTGCGGAACGCCGAGGTTTTCCAGGCCAAAAGCAACGTCCTCCCGAACTACGTTGGCCACAATCTGGTTGTCGGGATTTTGAAAGACCATGCCCGCGTGACGGCGCACATTCCAGATGTCCTCGTCGGAAGCGGTGTCGAGTCCGCAGACGAGGACGCGGCCGTCCGTGGGCAGATAGAGCGCGTTCATCAGCTTGGCGAGCGTGCTCTTTCCGCTGCCGTTGTGTCCCAAAACGGCCACAAAGGAACCCGCCTCTATGTTCAGGTTGACGCGGTCAACGGCGAGCGCACCTTCCTCTTCGTATCGATAGCAGACATTCTCAACCCGCATGGGAAATTCATAGCTTCTGTTCTCCATATCATGGCTCCTTTATCCTTGATAGGGCGACGGGGGCGGCTCCAGCCCCTCAAGCAGCTCCGGTGCGTTTCGACCCGCCCAATGGATCGCGCTTATGCGATCCCGCCCTAGCTGTGCCTTCAGCGCCTCCAGCGAGGGGAAGGACCGCTCGGGCCGGAGAAAATCATAATATTCCAGATGGAGGCGCTTTCCGTATAGCTCGTGGTCCGGATGCCCCAAAAGATGGGCCTCGACCGTCGGCGAGCCCTCGGGGACGGTGGGATGCCTTCCCTGATTCAGGATGGACACATATTTTCGCCCCTCGCCCTCGACTCCGGCTATGGCGATATACACGCCCTCGGGGGGCCAGGCGCCGCCGTACGGATCATAAAGGATGTTGGCGGTGGGAAAACCGAGGGACGAACCCAGGCGCTTCCCAGGCACGACCTGCCCGCTTAAGGTAAAAGAGGGGGATAGGGCCATGAAAGCGCTCCTTTCTGGGCAAGGGTGGAAAACGTGTGTATTATACTTCATAAGGAAAAGAAACGCAAGCCGCGCCCAGACAGCGCACATTGTTTACTTGCCTCAACCAGACGACCTATTGTATAATAACGCTGTGGAGCGATCTCCCAAAGACGGAGCGCTCCGATTGACGAAAGGAACGATGACGATCATGCGAAAGAAACAATCTTTTGTTTTGTGGCTGCTGGTGGCGGCAATGGCGGTTTCTCTGACGTTTCTCGTCCCCTCCGGCGCGATCACCGAGGATGCACGGACGCGTTATTTTGACGCGCTTTCCGATTTTGAGGAAGGGGTGGAGAGGATCGAGCCGCGCGCGGTGCTGGCCAGCGCCGTCTTCAGCGACATCCTGCCCGCAGCTAATGTCGATCCGCTGCCGGTCGACCTGTTCACGCCCGGGAGTGCGCCGGTTGCTGAAAATTTTACAGAGGATGGCTATCGCGATGAAACCATCATCGTGGAAATGGAACAGAAGCGCATGTATGACAGTGACGTATATATCGCCTATGTAAAGATCGCCACGCCCTCCCAGCTACGCACGGCGGTTGCGGGCAACAAGATCGGCTCTTCAAGCACCAACCATACGTCGACGATCTGCTCTAACTACAACGGCGTCGTCGCCATCAACGGCGACTATTTCACCAAAACCAAGGCGGGCTATATTGTGCGTATGGGAGAGACATATCGAGAAAAGACCAGCGCCAATATGGATCTTCTGCTCATCGACGAGCTGGGGGATTTCCATATATTCCCTCACGGAAAAGACAGCCAGGCCAACAGCGTGGCGGCGTTCACCTCCGAACACGAGCTCGTCAACGGATTTTTCTTCGGCCCAGGGCTGGTCATTGACGGCGAAAAGCAGGAAATTCCTGAGAATTATCAATTCGATCCCCATCAGAAGAACCCGCGCGCGGGCATCGCGCAGTTGGGAACTCTGACATACGCGTTGGTGGTGGTCAACGGCCGCACTGAAGCATCCGCAGGCGTCACGCTGGAAGAGTTTGCGGGTATTATGGAGGAGCTCGGCGCAGAGCAGGCCTACAATCTGGATGGCGGCAACAGCGCGACGCTGGCCTTCAACGGCACGGTGTATAACGATAAGCCGCAGGACGAGCGCTCCGTTACGGATATCATCTATTTTTGCAGCGCTATCGGAGAATAAGTGAATGGATACGACTTTTTCATTTCTTGGCTTGACGGCGCATGTCTACGGCCTTTGTGCGACCGCTGCGGTGGTTATCCTGCTGGCGGGAATGGTTTTGGCGTCCAGGCGGCGCGGCCTGCCCGGGCAGACCGTGTGCCTCTTTGGGGTCATGGGGATTCCGCTGGGCGTGGTAGGCGCCCGTGCCGTATATTGCCTGTTCAACCTGTCCTCCTTTACGGAAACCTATGAAAATCCCTGGCTGATGCTTCATTTCTTTGATGGCGGCTTTTCCATGGCGGGCTTGTTTCTTGGCCTGATTGCGGCAGGGGCGATTGCCGCGCGTGTTTCCAAGGCACATCTGGCGGCGCTCGCGGACGTGATGTGCGTGCCGATGGGGTTGGCACTGGCAATTCTGCGCTTCGGCGAGCGGTTCACCGATCTGGGGGTGGGCAAGGCCGTGGCTGAGGGCTGGTGGACGGAGAAGCTTCCGTGGATCTTCCTTCAAAGCAGCATGGGCGTCGCGACGGTCTATTGTCTGAACGTGTGGGCGTATGAAGCGGCGGCGGGCGTCGCGGTTTTTGTGGCGACGCTTATCATGTATCGCCGTCGGCAAAGCCGAGAGGGAGATACGGCCCTGTTCTTCTTCTCGCTCTTTGGCGCGACGCAGATCCTTCTAGAAAGTCTGCGGGATGACGGGCATATGCTGCTGATCTTTCTGCGCGTGGGGCAGCTGGCCGCTGCGCTTATGCCACTCGTCTGCCTTGGCATTCTCACGCGGCGTTACGCGCACGTTAAGGATGTCGGTAAAGCACGCCTGTGGCTTTCCTGGCTCATTATGGCTCTGTGCGTGGCCGGAATCGCACTGCTGGAATTCTCGTTGGATGGACGTGTCACATGGGGCGTGCCCTCCATGGGACGCGATTATGCCATCATGGCCATACTATGCGCGCTGATGTTCGCAATGCCGTGCTCGCTGCTCAGGACACTTGAGCGCGAAGGGCGGATGACGGCCGCGCAAGACTGACAGAATGAGGAAGTAAAATGACGTTTGCATGGACACAGGAGACGCTGGTTGGACCTGTGACGATTGTGGAAGCGGACGGCGCGCTGATCGAGGCGCGGTTCGGGACGGAAACGGGGGATGCGCGGCTCCTGCGGACACCGCTTATGGAGCGGGCCTTTTCCGAGCTGGACGAATATTTTCGCGGGGACAGAACGGCTTTCACCGTGCCGCTCAAGCCCCGTGGGACGCCGTTTTGCCAAAGGTGCTGGAAGGCGCTTGAGACGATTCCCTATGGCGAGACGCGTACCTATGCCCAGGAGGCCGAGCTGATCGGAAATCCAAAGGCGTGCCGTGCCGTCGGCATGGCGAACCGGCTCAACCCGCTGCCCATCTTGATTCCCTGTCATCGCGTGATTGGGAAAAACGGCTCGCTTACCGGCTACGCGGGCGGGCTGGATGTGAAAGAAAAGCTCCTTACACTCGAACGAAATTTGAAAGGGTGAGACGACATTATGGTACACCGCAGAACAAAGATCGTTTGCACGCTGGGCCCCGCGACGGAGGACGACGCCATTCTCCGCGAGCTGATCCTCTCCGGCATGAATGTGGCGCGGCTGAATTTTTCCCATGGCACGCATGAGACGCATCTGAACAACATCAACCGAATCCGCGCGATCCGCAAGGAGCTTAACCTGCCCATTGCCATTATGCTGGATACCAAGGGGCCCGAGATTCGTTTGGAGACGTTTGAAAACGGGAGGGTGGAGCTGAAGAAGGGGCAGACCTTCACACTGTGTACACAAAGCGTTACGGGCACCACCGAGCGCGCCTCCATCACGTATTCCGATCTGCCGCGCGATGTCCATGAGGGAAGCACCATCCTGATTGACGACGGTCTGGTAGGCATGACGGTTCGTAGCCTGACCGCCACCGAAATCGTGTGTACGGTCAACAACGACGGCACAATTTCCGACCGCAAGGGCATCAATGTGCCGGATGTAGAATTGAGCATGCCGTATTTAAGCGATAAGGACCGAGAGGACATTGCCTTTGGCGTTCGCAACGGCGTGGACTTTGTGGCCGCGTCCTTCACGCGCAGCGCGGAGGATATCCTTGATGTCCGGAAAATTTTCAGCCAGGAGGGACGCACCAATATCTCCATCATCGCCAAGATCGAGAATATGCAGGGCGTGCAGAACATTGATGAGATTCTGCGCGTCAGCGACGGCATCATGGTGGCGCGTGGCGACCTGGGTGTGGAGATTCCGCTCGAACAGGTGCCGGTCATCCAGAAGATGCTGATTCACAAGGCGTATTCCTCCGGAAAGCAGGTCATCACCGCGACGCAGATGCTTGACAGTATGATGAAAAACCCGCGTCCTACCCGCGCGGAGGCGGCGGACGTGGCTAACGCCATCTATGACGGTACCAGTGCGATCATGCTTTCCGGCGAGACGGCGGCCGGTCAATATCCCGTGGAGGCCTTGCGCACCATGGCGCGCATCGCTATGTCTGCTGAAAGGGATATCAACTATCAGAAGCGCTTTAAGGAACGCGAGTCCGATCTCACGCCCGACGTGACCAACGCGATTTCGCACGCGACCTGCACCTCCGCACATGATCTGGGCGCGGCGGCCATCCTGACGGTTACCAAGGGAGGGCGTACGGCGCGGATGATTTCCAAATACCGACCGAGCTGTCCCATTATCTGCTGCACCACGGACGAATGCGTTTGCCGCCAGCTTAACTTGAGCTGGGGGGTAATCCCGCTGGTGATCGAGGAGGCCACCAACACCGATGAACTGTTTGAACGCGCCGTACAGGCGGGAGAGAAGGCGGGCCTTCTGCATGACGGTGAGCTGGTGGTGATGACGGCGGGCGTGCCGCTGGGCATTAGCGGAACCACGAATCTGATGAAGGTGCATGTCGTGGGTCATATCCTGGTTACCGGTCATGGCGTAACCCAGCAAAGCTGCTGCGGAAGCCTGTGCGTATGCCGAAACGGCGAGGAGGCGCTGCGGACTTTCAAGGACGGCGATATCCTAGTCATTTCGCAGACAACCAACACGCTTCTGCCGCTGGTGCGCAAGGCGAGCGGTCTCATCCTTGAGGACAGCAACCCCAACGGGCATGGCGCGATCGCGGGCATGAGCCTGAATCTGCCGGTCATCATCGGCGCGGAGGGCGCGACCAAGATTTTGAAGAGCGGCGCGGTCGTTACGCTGGACGCGGAACGGGGCGTGGTGAGCTGCAACGCCGGCAATGTCCTCTAAGCTCTCAGAATTCATGCAAAAAGCCGCGAGGACAGCCCTCGTGGTTTTTGCTATGATCGATATGGAGGGAAGAGATAGGATGGACTGGGTGGCAGGCTGAACGCGGCGATGGAGCGGCTTGAGGAGGGGCTCTTGGAACCGCTGAACGTTGCGGAGCTGGCGCGGATGGTGGGACTGGGCCCGTTTCACTTTCAGACCGTGTTTAGCTGCATGGCGGGCGTCACGTTGAGCGAATATGTGCGCCGCAGAAAAATGTGCCGCGCGGCGGCCGATTTGCAGGACAGCATGCGCGTGATCGACGCGGCGCTCAAGAGCGATCCGCCTCTGCACTTCCAAATAACGATTCAGGGAGCTGAGGAAATGGAATACCGCATTCTGCCAATGGAAGCCTTTTCAATGCTGGTACAGTCCCGAGAGTACGATGTGGATGAGTGATTCGAGAAGGTGCTCGCCTTTAGGGACGAGTATCGCGAAGGGGGAGAGCCTGTCGTCGACGGCCTTTACAGCGTATGCCATGATCCATTGGACGGGACAAAATTCACCTATATGATCGGAGACCGATGCGGGCCCGACGCGTTCGTTCCGGAGGGGGTATGAAAAGATCATCGTCCCCGCGTTTACATGGGCCGTGTTCGAGGAACGGGGACAGCTGCCGCAGGCTCTGCAGAATCTGAACCGACGGATTTTTGCGGAATGGCTCCCGTCCAACGGCGAGTATGAGCTGGCCACCGGATGGAACATTGAGGCATATAACGCGGACGATATGAAAAACGGAGTTTCTGATGACAGCTATCGCTTTTCCCTCTGGATTCCCGTCAAAAGGGTTGAGCGAAGAAAGGAAGAACGAATATGAATTTGCTGATCAGCGCGTGCCTGATGGGCGTCCGCTGCCGGTATGACGGTGGCACGCAGAAAATTGCATGCTTGGATGAATTGCTTAAGCGCCATGTGCTCATTCCCATCTGTCCCGAGGTCATGGGCGGGCTGAGTACGCCGCGCGAACCCAGCGAGATCGTGGAGGGAAGGGTCATGACACGAGACGGACGGGACGTCACGGAGGCGTTCCAAAGGGGAGCGGAGGAGGCGGTGAGGCTGGCGAAGCTATGCGGCTGTTCCTGCGCCCTTCTCAAGGAACGCAGCCCCTCCTGCGGCCGCGGCATGATCTATGACGGCACGTTCAGCGGGCAGAAACGGGAAGGCGATGGCTTGACGGCCGCCGCTCTCCTTCGGGAGGGCGTACGCGTGATCGGCGAATCCCAAGCGGGAGAGCTGCTTGAGACAGAAGCGCCTAAGGAATTGGAGGCGCGCGGAGAAAACTAAAAAACGACCTCGAAGACGCCGCTTTCAGCGTATCCGAGGCCATTTTTAGGCCCTGACGGCCTTTTTGGAAGCGTCTGCTTTGATTTCGCCCGCCTTGCTCAGAGCGATCTTGGTGACGACGGGGCCGACCAGCTCATAGATCAGCGTCCCCGCAAGAATGACGGCCTGAATCTGCTGCCCATAGGCGGGTAGGCGCGTGAGCGCCAGCGTCGCCATACCAATTGCGACGCCCGCCTGCGGTATGAGCGTGAAGCCGAGATATTTTTGCACGTTGGAATGGGCGTGAACCACACGCGAGCCCAGATATGCGCCAAGCCACTTGCCCAGCGCGCGCACGATCACGTAGCAGATACCGATCAGGCCCACCGTGGGAAGGACGGAAAGGTTAAGCTGCGCGCCGGAGACCACAAAGAAAAGAAGAAACAAAGGCGGTGTAAAGCGGTCCGTCTGCTCGATGATAACATTGGCCACGGGACAGAAATTGGTCATGATCGCACCGATCATCATGATGCAGAGAAGGTTGCTCAAGTTCCACATATCGCACAGCGCGAGCGCCAGAAAGACGAATGCGATGGTAAGCGCCAGCTTGTTTCCACGCGACTTGAAAAAGGGCGCCAGGAAGCTGAGCGCGAAGCCAAGCGCCACACCCAGCACGATCGAACCGACAATTTCCAAAAGCGGGGTTACCAGCATGCTCATCACGGTCATCTCCGCTCTGCTCGCCAGCGCCTGCGCGATGTTCATCGAAATGGCGAAGGCGATCAGGCCCAGCGCGTCATCCATAGCGACGACGGGCAGGAGCATTTCGCTGACCGGCCCCTTGGCCTTGTACTGCCTGATAACCATCAGCGTGGCGGCGGGCGCCGTGGCAGCGGCAATTGCGCCCAGCACGATGCACATTGGAAGATCAAAACCGGGCACACCCAAGAGCGAGAGCGTGATCAAGACAAGATCGACCATGAAAACCGCGCCCAGGCCCTCAAAGATCGTTATGGTGAGAGGCTTTGCGCCGATACGCTTCAGATAGCTCATTTTGAATTCCGCGCCGATGGAATACGCGATGAATCCAAGCGCCGCTTCCGTCACGACCGTGAAGCTGTCTGTGATCTCGCGGGGAAGAATGCCAAAAACGGAAGGGCCGATGAGCAGACCACCGATCAGAAAGGCGGTCACATTGGGAAGACGGACGAGCTTAACTAGGCGGCTGACAAGAAGACCAGCCGCAATGGCGATCGCAAGCGCCAGAAGGGTGTTCATTTCCTGATCCCCTCCACAAACAGCGCCGACATCGCGAACAGGACGCCCGTATCGGGCTGATCCAGCCCGCCTGTCACCTGATTGATGACACGCCGCGCCACCTCAACCTCGCCGTCATCCAGCACCATTAGAATGGTCTTGCTGCTCTTGCGCTCGGGGTCGAACAACTGGCGAAACGTGGAGAACATCGGCAGATCATCGCCACTTTGCTCGATGACTCGCATCATACCGGTGCTGTCCAGCACCGTGGCGCCATGGATGTCGTTCTCCAAAAGCTCCTCCAGCAGATCGTTCAGACATTCCGTCTTGTTCAAAACGAGGGTCACAACCTGCATGAAATCACCTTCATGATTCAAAATAATAGCTTATGAGCCAATGGGTAGAATAGTCCAGTTTGCCGAAAAAAGCAAGAGGAGAATTCCAAAAGGAGATGAATTTCTGAAGGAAATATGATATCATTTTACCAGTAAAGAAAAAACGTTTTTTGGAGGGGGAGGGAAAGTGGGCCCTTGTTGATCAGGAACGAGCGGGAGGACGATTATCGAAGGGTCGAGGAGATTCACAGGAGCGCCTTTTGGAACCTGAACGTCCCCGGCTGCGGCGAGCATTACCTTGCCCATGTCCTAAGAACGCACGCGGATTTTATCCCCCAACTGGACTATGTCTGCGAACTGGACGGGCAGGTGATCGCGAACGTTATGTATACAAGATCGAGGCTTGTTGACGAGAAGGGGAGAGACGAGGAATTTCTCACCTTTGGACCGGTTGCCGTGCTGCCCGCGTTTCAGCGCAGAGGCATTGGAAAGGCGCTGCTGGAAAGAACCTTTGATGAGGCGGCGAGAATGGGGTATTGGGCGATTGTCATTTTTGGAGATCCACAAAATTATGTTGCGAGGGGCTTTCAGAGCTGCAAAAAGCGGAACATCTGTCTGGAGGGAGGCGTCTTTCCGACCACACTGCTCGTCAAGGAGCTCAAGGTGGGCTTCTTCGACGGACGAAGGTATGTCTTTCACGAATCTCCGGCCTTTGAAATCGACACGGGCAACATCGAGACGTTCGATCAGGGCTTTCGGACGATGGAGAAGACGTTTCAGCCAAGCCAGGAGCTTTTCTATATTCTCAGCCATTCGACCCTTCGATAACAAAAATCCTCCCAGTGATGCTCTGACGCTGGGAGAATTTTTGTTCATTCCGTCGAAAATTGCTCAAGCAGAGCACCGATTTGCTTGGAAAGCTCGTTTTGTCGTTCGCTGCTTTGCCCCTGCATCGCCTTGATGAGAGCGGCGAGGCGCTCGGCGTTCGTCAAAAGCTGCGCATAGGCGGAAGGCTTCTTGAGACGCTCATGGTTCCCCTCGGCCGTTTTGCGCAGGGGAGCCAGCTCCCAGCTTTCTCCGTTGTAGGGAGCGTTGGCGTCCAGGCCAAGCTCGCTGTGCAGCCGCAGGGCAAAGCCGGAGGCGACCTCGTCCTCGCCATGCACGACAAAGACATGGCTGGGCTTTGGATCAAAGGCGGAAATCCAGCGAATCAGTCCGTCGTTGTCTGCATGCCCGCTGATGCCCGACAGCGTTTCAATATGCGCTCGTACGCTGATGGTTTCTCCGAAAAGCTGAACCGTCTTTGCACCGTCGGCGATGGTGCGGCCCAAGGTTCCCACGCTTTGATAGCCCACAAACAGCACGGTACATTCAGGCCGCCAAAGATTGTGCTTGAGATGGTGCCGGATCCGTCCGGCATTGCACATGCCGCTGGAGGAGATAATGACCTTGGGAGTCTTATCGTCGTTGATGAGCTTGCTTTCCTCAGCCGTGACGGCGATTTTGAGCCCGTCGAACAAAAGCGGGTTGACGCCTTGCTTCAGAAGCGCCATGGTCTCCTCGTCGGCACATTCATATGTGTTTTCGTTAAAGACGTTTGTCGCCTCAATAGCAAGCGGACTGTCCACATAGACGGGAAAGCCGTCATGTCCATGAACCCGCCCTTCCTGCTTAATCTGACGGATAAAATAAAGCATCTCCTGGGTACGGCCGACAGCAAAGCTGGGAATAACAACATTTCCGCCGCGCTCCAGCGTTTCCTGTAGGATGCGCGATAGCTCACCGATATAGTCCGGCTTTGGGCCGTGTGAGCGGTCGCCATAGGTGGATTCCATCACCACATAGTCGGCCGACGTCATATACTGCGGATCGCGCAGAAGAGGCTGATTCAGGTTGCCCACGTCGCCAGAGAAAACAAGCGTTTTGCTTTCACCGTTCTCGCGAATCGTCACTTCAATGGATGCAGAGCCAAGCAGGTGCCCCACATCCACCATGCGGATGGCAATGCCGTCGCAGAGCGACACGACCTCGTTATAATGGCAGGGATGAAACAGCTCATGGATCCTGATCGCATCCTCCTGCGTATAGAGCGGCTCAATGGGCGAATTGCCCTTTCGCTTTGCCTTGCGGGTTTTCCATTCCGCGTCGCTTTCCTGAATGTGCGCAGAGTCCAGCAGCATAATGCGGCAAAGGTCGGCGGTGGCATCGGTGGCAAAGACCGCGCCGCGAAAGCCGCGCTTATACAAAAGGGGAAGGTAGCCGCTGTGATCGATATGCGCATGGGTCAAAAGTACACAATCGATAGCGCTTTCAGCAATGGGCAGCGGCGTGTTCTCATAAAGATCCACACCCTGCTCCATGCCATAATCCACCAGAATGCGTTTGCCGCAGGCCTCCAGAAGGAAGCGGCTTCCGGTAACCTCGCGGGCCGCGCCAAGAAAAGTAAGCTTCATAGGAAAACCTCCGTTTCATCAGACCGGAAGGATCGTCGGCTCAGAGCCGCTCCAAAAGCGCGGGAAGCTGACGTTCAAGATCGCTTGCGGCCTGTTCATAGGCCTTGTCATCGAGTCCAAAGGGATCATGAATGGGCGGATCGTCGAAAGCGAACATGGGAACGCGGACATTCGGAAAGGAAGCGCGCAGGGCATGCAGATGGCTTTCGCTCATGCCCACGACACAGGCAGCCTCCGAAAGAAGCGCCTCCGTGACAGGACGGGAGCAGTGACGATCCAGAGACAGCCCGCGCCGCCGCATGGCATGCCGTGCGCCCGTGGAGGCGGGAGCGCCCTCCTGGGCATACACCCCCGCCGAGGAGGCGCACAGATTCGTAAGGCCGCGCTCGCTCGCAAGCGCGTTGAACAGGCATTCCGCCATGGGGCTGCGGCAGGTATTGCCGGTACAGACAAACAAAACACGTTTCATTCGCTCTTCTCCCCGTCGGCGTTGAGAATGTGGAACGCGGCGGCGCGGCTTAAACGGTTCATGATCGCCAGGCCGATTCCTTCGGCGGGAAGCACCTCGCAGGTGAGCGCTTCCACGCCCTCGGCGTCCATTTGGCGAAGCACCGCAAAAAGCCTGTGCCCAATCGTCTCCGGCTCACTCAGCCGACCGATGGAAAGGGCCCTCGCGCCCGCGTAGGCCGACAGATGCTCCTCGAAGGCCAGAATTCGCGCGGATTTTCCCGCCTTGACCGCGTCGTAATAGAGGCGCAGGGAAAGAGCCTCCACATTGGGCTGGCTTCCGGTGATCAAGGTCAGCTGTCCGCCCGGCGCGTAATGGCGGTAGCGCATCCCTGGGGACAGCGCGCGCTCCCCCTCGCGCAGCGGCCGCAGGACGCTGTCCGCGACGCGCACCTCGGGCAAAACGCTTAACAGCATTTCCGGCGTGACGCCGCCCGGACGAAGAATGGTCGGAAGATCGCTCGTCATATCCACAACGGTGCTCTCCAGCCCGACCTGACACTCGCCCCCGTCCAGCACAATGGGAAGCTTGCCGTTCAAATCATGGTAGACATGCATGGCGGTCGTGGGGCTTGGCTTGCCGGACGTATTGGCGCTGGGGGCCGCGACAGGCACGCCGCAGACGCGAAGCAGCCGTTGGGCCACGGGGTGCGAGGGGAGCCTGACCGCCACGCTGGGAAGTCCCGCGTTCACGACCTCGGGAATACAGGGCTTTTTGGGCATGAGCAACGTAAGCGGGCCAGGGCAGAAGCGCTCCATCAGCGCGCGGGACGCGGAAGAGATGAAGCATAGCGGCTCTGCGTCCTCGGGCGTGGGCACATGCACGATCAGCGGATTATCCGCCGGCCGTCCCTTCGCGGCGAAGATCGAGCGCACGGCGGTTTCATCAAGCGCGTTCGCACCCAGGCCGTAGACCGTTTCTGTCGGAATCCCTACAAGTCCGCCCGAGCGCAGAACATCAGCCGCCTGTCCGATCGCCTCGTCCGTCGGTCTCAAGATCCGTGTCTCCATTTTATCGTCCCCGCCTTTGCTCATCGTTTCATTCCTGATTGAGTTCCTTGAGCTTTTCCGCCTGCTCGGCCAAAAGTAGCGCGTCGATGACCTCATCCAGGTCGCCGTCAAGAATATCGTTGATCTTGTATAGCGTCAGACCGATTCGGTGATCGGTCACGCGGCCTTGGGGAAAATTGTAGGTGCGGATGCGCTCGCTGCGGTCACCCGTGCCGATCTGGCCGCGCCGGTTGGCGGCGTAGGCGCTGTCCTTTTCCTCGCGCAGCTTGTCATAAAGGCGGCTCTTGAGAACGCGCATGGCCTTGTCACGGTTCTTGATCTGGCTTTTTTCGTCCTGACAGGTTACCACCAGGCCCGTCGGCAGGTGGGTGATACGCACGGCGCTGTCTGTGGTGTTGACGCATTGGCCGCCATGACCGGTGGAGCGGTAGACGTCGATGCGTAAGTCCTTGGGTTCGATGGTAACGTCTATATCCTCAACCTCGGGAAGAACCGCGACGGTGCAGGTGCTGGTGTGAATCCGGCCGCCGCTTTCCGTGCTGGGAACGCGCTGCACGCGATGCACGCCGCTTTCGTATTTCAGGCGGCTGAAGGCGCCGACGCCGACAATGGTAAACACCGCTTCCTTGACGCCCCCAAGCTCCGTCATGCTGCTGCTGACAGGCTCTATGCGAAAATGATGGCGCTCGGCGTAGCGTGTATACATGCGCAAAAGCAGCGCGCCGAAAAGCGCCGCCTCGTCACCGCCGGCGCCCTGCCGGATTTCGATCACCACGTTTCGGTCGGCGTCAGGATCCTTGGGCAGAAGGAGAAGGCGCAGCTCGTGTTCCTGACGTTCCTTCACCTCGTTCAGCTCGTCAAGCTCCATCTGCGCAAGCTCCGCCATCTCCGGCTGGGAAAGCAGCTCTCTTGCACCCTCGATGTCCGACAGCGTCTTTTGATAAGCTTTGTAGGCCGTCACAGCGGGCTCAAGCGAGGCATGCTCCTTGAGCAGCCTTTGCCATTTGGCCTGATCGGCGATGATCTCGGGCTGGCTGACCGCTTCTCCCAGCTCCTGATAGCGCCCAATCATCCATTCAAATTTTTCAAACATGGAAATTCACTCCTTGCTTTTCGGATTTTGGCTCAGTCCAAAAAGCGCTATGTGAAATTCTCCGCGCATCCGCTGACGATGCGCGGCTTTCCATACAGGTCGGCGTGAACGCGGACGCGCGAAAGCCCGCCGCGCGCAAACAGCTCCGCGACCGCCTCCGATTGCCCGTCCCCGATCTCCACGGCCAGCATGCCGCACGGGGTCAGACGGGCGGGGGCCTCCCGCGCGATGCGCCGGTAGAAGTCCAGGCCGTCCGCGCCGCCGTCCAGCGCCAGCCTCGGCTCGCGCATCACCTCGGCCTGAAGCGCGAGGCAACCCCCAGAGGGGATGTAGGGCGGATTGGAAAGAATCAGGTCAAAGCGTTCGCCGGCGACGGGGGAAAGGAGATCGCCCGCCAAAAAGCGCGGCGTGACGCCGTTGAGCATGGCATTTTCCCTGGCGAGCGCGAGCGCCTCCGCGCTGATGTCGACGGCGGTGACGGACGCATCGGGACATTCGTGTGCTATGACGATGGCGAGCGCGCCGCTTCCCGTACACAGATCGAGCACGGACGGGCTTTTCAGCGCCTCTATATGCGCAAGGCCCAGCTCACAGAGTGTCTCTGTTTCCTGGCGGGGGATGAGCACGCGCGCGTCCACCTTGAAATCGAGCCCGTAAAAATTCTGCGTTCCCAGAAGGTACTGCAGCGGCTCCCGACCGACGCGCGAAAGCAGGAGCGACGAAAATCGCTGCTCCTGTTCATGCGTCAATTCCGTTTTACCGCTTACGCGAAGCTGGAGGCGCGGCATGTCCGTCACAAACGACAATAAAAGCTCAGCGTCAACGCGGGGATCAGGCACGCCAGCGGCCTCCAACGCCCATGTGGCATGAAGAATGACTTCCCTGATGGTCATGCGGTCTCACTTTCACTCCGCCTGTGGAGCGGCACCTTCCTCCATGAGGGTGTCTCCGTCAGTCCCCTCCACGGGAGGAACATAGCTGGGATCGGCCACGCGGTAATCACGGATGACGGTATAGCCCTCGGGGGTGGTCTCACAGCCCTTGGGCAGTCCATGAAGCGCCACGTTCATCGATACAATGGCAACCTCCAGCATTTCATTTGTCGGAGGCTTGGTGGTCAGACGCTGCATCTGCATGCCGGGCCAGCGCAGGATTCGCGCAATTTTGCTTTCGCTATGGGCCAGTCCCTTCAAAACCTCATAGCTGATACCAGCCACCACGGGCAGAAGCGCCAGACGGCTCAAGAGCCGCCAGAAGAAATTGCTGCCCTGATAGCCGACCAGGGTAAACAGGATGATGGAGATTACAAAAACAATCAGAAGGAAGCTCGTGCCGCAGCGCGGGTGCAGCGTGCTGAACTGCTGGGCGTTTTCCGGCGTAAGGGGCAGATCATGCTCGTTGCAGTAGACGGTCTTGTGCTCGGCGCCGTGATATTCAAAGGTACGGCGCACATCCGGCACCTTGGAGCAGAAGAGAATGTAGGCGATTAAAATCAGAATTCTCAAAATACCGCTCAGAAGATTGATCAGCCAGTTCATGGACGACTGCGGCATCCATGCCTTGAGCAGACGGGCAAAGAGCTCTGGAATGACAAAAAACAGGCCGACCGACAGGATGACCGCCAGCACGACGGCGGTTGCCATGACGATCTTGTCAATGCCCTTGCCGAGCTTCTTGGACAGCCATTTTTCAAACTTCGTCGGCTCCTCATCCAGAATCCCCAGCATTTCGGTGCTTTCCTGCAAAATGCTCATGCCGGTGGTAAGCATCGTAACAAAATTGACGACGCCGCGCACGAACGGCCAGCCCATCCATGGGTGCTTCTTGGAGAGGGGAACAAACGGCTTACGCTTGGTAACGATGGTGCCGTCGGGACGCCTGACTGAAACGGCGACGGCGTCCGGCGCTTTCATCATCACGCCCTCCAAAACGGCCTGTCCGCCGATATCAACGCGCTTACACGCGGATTGATTTGCCTTGCTCATATTCGATCGTTTCCTTTCCGCACGTTTCCAAAGAAACAAAACATGCAAATTCATTCATTCGACGCCGGACGCGCTGTTTCCTGCCGAAAGAGGACGGATGGAACGGATTTCAGACCGGTACGGATGGAATCAGGAGCAAACGGGGGTCAATTCTCTTCCGACGGATAAAATTCCGTAAAAAGCCGCTTGGACACCCGCCCAATAGCGGATGCCCAAGCAAATGCTTTTTATATATGGCTTATTCCATGTTGAAACGCTTCTTGAAACGGTCGACGCGTCCGCCGGTGTCAACCAGCTTCTGCTTGCCGGTAAAGAAAGGGTGGCACTTAGAGCAGATTTCAACCTTCAGCTCAGGCTTAACCGACCCCGTCTCAAACGTCTCACCGCACACGCAACGGACGATGGACTTGCCATATTTGGGATGGATCTTTTCTTTCACGCATTCTCACCTCTTTTGCGCATGCTGTGGGTTGTCTTAAACCGCAGAGTTGATTATAGCATAGTCCTCATGCTTTTGCAAGGATTTTTTGCGGGCAATTCAATTTCGGGCAATTCAATTCAAAAACGAGGACGTTTGATCGTTTCTGACCCTGACTGGAATCGAAGAGGCGATGACTCTCATCAAATTCTCATGAGTTTTTCAGCCGCTCTTCAGCAGTTTTTGAATGGCAGTCCCTTTTCGGAAAGCCCAATTCATGGTAAGATAGACCCGTCGCAAAGAAGAGGCAAAGTGAAGGAGAAAATCAGATGAATCATCATGAGGGCCTGGGGCCGGAGGGCAGCTATTACGAGGCGAAGGTACGCCAAGAGGAAGAGGCGAGGAGGCAAAAGGGCGACGCCATGTTCCCACTGGCAATTACCGCGCTGTATCTGATACTGGGGTTTGGATTTCACCTGTGGCATCCTGGCTGGCTGCTCTTTCTGACCATCCCGCTGCGTTACATGCACTTCAATTCCCGCATTGAGAAATATACCAATCCTGTGATGGTCACGCTCATTTATCTGGCTATGGGCTGCTTCTTTGGACTGTGGCATCCCGGCTGGCTGATTTTTCTGGCGATTCCCTTCGGGGCGATTGCCTCACGATAATTCCACAAAGGGAGCGTGGAACGGCAAAGAACCGTTCCACGCTCCCTTTGTTTACTCCTGTACCGTGTTAGAAATGGTCCAGTCACGCGTGGGAGGGGCCGTGATGGCGCTGGGCATGTCAGCGCCGTCAAGCAAAACATAACCCAAATCAAAGTTGACGTTTGTGCTGCCGCTCTCAACCCTGAAGGGATCGCTGCGCGCGTCCAGACCGTCACCCGAGGTCAGACAGCTTGAGATGATACGGAGCGCTGGAACCGGCGTGGTGGGGGAGAGCTCCGCATAGGCCGAGGCCTCAAGCGTATATTCGCCAGGGTATACACCGTCAAAGAGGTAGTATCCATAGGCGTCCGTGGTGGTCTGGTAGACGGCTTGGCCGTTCTGCGTGAGCGTCACGGAAATTCCTGGAATACGCGGCTCGCTCTCATCCACAAGCCCGTTGCGGTTCTCATCCAGCCAAGCGATATCGCCTACCTTGGCGGGCTTGATGAAAAGAATGTCCTGGTCGAGCCGATGGCGCGCCATCTCCAAAAGGAAGGGCTCGCTCTGACCAAAGGCGCTGTCAATAAGCGAAATAACGGAGGGCGCGGAGGCATAGTTGGGATCGTCAGGCCTGACAAAGATCATTCCGTCAGGCAGACCGACCCGAAGCGTATATTCGGCGGGCCAAAGGCCGTCGAAGCGATAGGCTCCGTCCTCCGCCGTCACGACGGTCTGTAGAGGCTGGCCCGAGCCGTCGTTTGTCAGCAGCTGGACGGTGACGCCGGAAACGGGTGTGCGCTGTCCGTTTTCATCCAGCCATAGGCAACCGCCGATGCTGGTCTTGGATACAAGGCCCGTGGAAAGCCCCGAGACCTCCTCACCCTCCGGAACGGTCACCCCGCGCTGCACCATCTGGCCGCCCTCGGCGGCAAAGGTGGAGGAAGGTGCGTTCGCGGAGGCCGCTTGCTGGGGAAGGGAGAAGCGGACGGTATACTGTCCGGGACGCACGTTGTCAAAGCGGAAGCCATCTGCGGTGGAAAGCGTGCGCTGAATGGGCGTGACGCCCGTCTCGTCGACAAGCTCCAAAGAAACGTCCTCCATGACGGACTCGCCCTCGTCCTCTTGGCCGTTTTGATTCTCATCCAGCCAGATATGTCCGGAAACGCCGGACGGCTTCACGGCGCCGATGGAGCGCTCGGTCCTGTCGGTCAACATCCGCCAGGTACAGGCGAGCGTCTGCTGCTGCGCGGGGGCCAGTGTGAGGCCGTCCGTGGAATGGCTGAAAATGTAGCCGTCCGGAAGCTCGATGCCCAGCTTGTAATCCGCCGGTCTGAGCTGAAGGAACGCGAAGAGGCCGTTGGCGTCCGAAACAACGCTTTGCGCCTCCAGCCCCTCCCGATTGGGCGTGAGCGTAACCGTTGCGCCGGACAGGCACGACTCTCCTTCGTCCAGAACGCCGTTGGCGTTCGTATCATGGAAAACGCGGCCGGTGAAGCTGCCTAGCGTGACCGCGCCCGCCAACGGACGCACGTTGCTTTCGCCCATGCTCACCTGGAATGGTCCCACCGTGGTTTCGGGACCGTCGGCCGTGACGGTGTTGCCGCCCTCAGCCACCCGAGCCATCTCGCAATGCTCCGGCAAGATGTAGGTCAATGTATATTCGCCTGGCATGACGCCGTCGAAGAAAAAGGAGCCGTCGTCGGAAACGGAACGCGTCAGGTCAATCTCGGCGTCTTGGGAATAGAGGCGAACCGACGCACTAACCATGCCGATTTCGTTTTCGTCGCGCAGGCCGTTGTCATTGAGATCGTGAAAGAGCACGCCGCTGACCGTTGAGGAAGGCAGCATACCGGCGTTGACGTTTGTCACGTCCTCGCCCATGGCGATGGTCATCCTGTCCGTTACGCCGTATTCCCCCTCAAGGGAGACAATGTGACTGCCGTCCGCTTCGGCGGAACGCAGACGTGTAAAGCCAAAGCCGTTCTTGCGCTGCACTTGAATGATATAATTCCCCGGCATAATACCGGTGAGCGTATAGACGCCCTTGGCGTTTGTGGAAGCGGCGGAGACGACGTTTCCCATCTCGTCCACCGCGCAGACCTTCACGCCGGAGAGCGGTTTTTCCCCGCTACCAAGGACGCCGTCATAGTCCGCGTCCTGGAACACGGTGCCGCTGACGCTCGCGCTGCGCGCCACACCGATCAAGGCGGTCGTTTCGCCGCCGCTGATGACGGAAAGAGGCTGAATCGTGTTTTCCCGACGGGTGCCGCGCTGTTCAAAGAGATTGACCTGATCCGCCGTTCCCTCGGCCGTTATGGTGAAAATCGATCCGTCGTTTGGAAGAATCGCGCGCAGACGGTATTCGCCGCCGCGCAGGTTTTCCAGGGTGAAGGAGCCGTCCTCGGCAGTCACGGTCTTGCCCAAGGATTCGGAATTACTGATCTTGATGGCCTCGACGGTCACGCCCGCGTAGCCCGGCTCGCCCTCGTCATAGAGGCCATTGTAATTTTCGTCCAAAAACGCCACCCCGCGCAGCGTGCCGTTTTGAACAACGCCGATGTTCTTGTCCCTGACCTGCTCCGCGTTTTTGACATAGAACCGTCTGGAGAGGGTGGAGCCGCTGAAAATGCTGCGCAGATCGCCACCGGTCGTGGAATAGCGGGCATACAGCATCCCCTCGGGAATCCTGGCGGTGATGGTATAGTTGTCATCCATAAGCCGCTCAAAAAGATAGACGCCGGTTGCGTCGGTCGTGAGGGAGCGCTCCACACCGGTCTTTTTGCCGGTGAGGTAGATCGTGACGCCTTCCACGCCGGGCTCATCGTCATCCATAATGCCATTGTTGTTCAGGTCCTCGAACACCTTACCGCCAAAGGAGCCCGCGGATCGCGCGCCGACAAGGACGCCGGTCTCCTGACCGGCCGTGAACGAAAGTGGGTCGCTCAGTGCGGCAGCGTCCTCGCTGTCGCCCACGCAGCTTCCGGAGGCCGCCTTTTGGGTGAAGGCGTAGCCGGAGGGAAGGGTTACGCGCAGCGCATAGACGCCGGGCCGGACGCTCAGCCGTGCCTCGCCCTGCGTGTCCGTCGCGCAGGAGAAAAGGACGGTCTCATCCTCCATAACCTCAATCCGTACCTCGCTGACGCCAGTTTCCTTTTCACCACGGAGGCCATCGGCATTTTTGTCCGAAAAAGCGGACACGGCCAGCTTTGCGGCGGGACGCAGACCGATGTTGACCTCTGCGGCTTCACGGTCAAGAACGACGGCTTCTCCGTAGGTCGTTCCGTCCGAAAGCTCGATGGACGCCCCGACGCTCGCAGCGTAATAATCCTGTCCGGCCAGAGAGCAGGTCACGCGATAGCTTCCCGCGCTCAGCTGAGAAAAGGCATATTTGCCGAAATCATCGGTCACGGCCTGCGCCACGGATATCCATTCGTCGCCGTCCAGCCACTCCAGCGCCACAGGGACACCGGTCATCAGCAGCTCGCCCTGGTCCAGAGCGTGATTTTCGTTCTCATCGACATAGGCACAGCCGAAAAGGCTGAAAAAACCGGTCGATTCCGCTAGTGAAGGAATTCCCAGAAGCAGACAGAGAAAAAGCGCGCATACGCCGCAAAATGAAGGACGCGAAACTCTCATCAAAGCAACCTCCTGGTTTATTGCGCAAGGCCGCACAAATTACCAAGATAATAGTAAAACATGTGGTCGGCTTTGTCAACGGGAAGCGGCGGTTTGTAACATGTGAACATGACTGTTTAAAGGCACGGTGAAAATTTGAAATTTTGTGAAAGGTGGAAAAAACTGCGTCCTCATTCCGTTATACCTTATGAAGGGGGGTGAGGCGCATGGAAAACGCCGCGGTACCCGGCGAGACCCCGAAACAACGCCTGGAACGATGGGTAAACGACTATTCGGACGCCATACTGCGCATGTGCTTCGTGTATCTGCGCGACCGCCAGCAGGCGGAGGACGCCATGCAGGATACCTTTTTGAAGGCGTGGCGGCACATGGCGCAGATGAGCGATGAAACCGGTGAAAGGGCGTGGCTGATGCGCATCGCCATCAATACCTGCCACGATTATCACCGCTCAAGATGGTTCAAACATATCGACCTAAGAAGGGAGCTTGAGGACATCGCGCCCGCCGTGGACGCATCAGAGGAGGATCATGCCTTGCTGATGGACGTATACGCCTTGCCGGAAAAATACAAGCAGGTGCTTTTGCTGTACTACTATCAGGAAATGACGCTTGAGGAAACCGCGCAGAGCCTGTGTATCAGCCGTTCAGCGGCACACAGACGTCTGGTTAGGGCGCGGGAGCTGCTGAGGGGACACCTGACGGGGAGGAATTTGGATGAATAACCTGAAACGGGCGATTGACGCCGATTTGTCCCGTCTGCGCGTGACCCAGCGGGAACGAGACCGCATTTTACAAAACGCTTGGGAGGGACAAAAGGTGAAGAAAAAAATATCCGTCGCCTTTGTGCTGGCAACGATACTGGTATTGGCCGCCGCCGTGGCATTGGCCGTGGCGACCATTCAGGGGACGGGATGCCTGATCGCGCAGACGGAAAAGGAAAACGGCGATTACCTGGACTGGCCAGTGGAAACTCGGATCCAGATTGTGCTGGAACTGATGGACGAGGGGTACATTCCCCAGACGGAGGAACGCGGGCAGCTACGCGATGGCACACTTTCTGACGACGATGCCGCGCGCGTAGCCGATGCGGCCATTTCAGAACTGACAGCGGAGGATGCCAGATACGCCAGCTTCCTTGGCATCATGAACGCTGTATGGGGGCCCTTTGAGGAATGGACGCATGAGCAGCAGGCGTGGTACTCGACCGTGATGGAGGATGTGGGCTTTGAAACAGAGGGAAAATCCTTCTATGTGCTGCCCACCGGACCGCTTGACGAGGCGGATGCCATCGAATGCGCTAAGCGGGAGATTCTGCGCGTGTTTGACACCCTGGACGCGGACACGCTGAATCTATTCGACACGACGGTGGATTTTCAGATTCCTGAGGACGCGGAGCAGGGAGATACCAAGGCCTACTGGTACGTATGCTTCGACAGCTGGAACACAGGCATTGATTCCAGCGACCTGCCCTTCGCCACAATCGACCTGTTTATCGACCCTGACACCGGCACGCCTCGCGATTCCCTGGAGGAATACGCGGAAGTGCTTGAAAAAGAGGCGGCGCGGCGCAACCATCCCATTCGCCAGCGAATTCGAGCCCTTAAGGCGGAATGCGGAGAAGACAAGAACCTGCCCACCTGGAGCGTGGAGAACAAGGCCCGATGGTCGGTCGAGATCGCTCCGCTGATCCTGGCCTTTGAGAAAGAGAATCCCGAAGAGGCACGGCAGATGTTTGGGCCGGACGAGCTTGCAGCTTCGCGCTTTGTCTACGGCCTGCCGGATGAGAAGGCCTTGACGCGAGAGGACGCCCTGAACCAGGCAAGGGACGCACTGCGCGCGGCCTATCCGCTTGCGGATGAGGAATGGAGCCTCCTGTTTGATCCGGCCAACGAGGATTCTACCTACATCTGTTACGATATAACCACTCCCGACGCGCCCCTGTGGAAGCTTGTGTTTGTTATGCCCACCCAGTATAACGCAAACGACGACTTGGCCGGACGAGCCAAAGAGATTTACGGTCAACGAGATCGCGATGACTACGACCTGTTCTATAAGGTGGAGCTGAATGCCTATACGGGCGAGGTTGTGCGCACCCTCAGTCTGAAATATTTGGACGTGACGGAGGAGGCGTATCGGGAGATTCTATAAGAAGAAAGGGAACAGGGAAAGGGCCTGTTAAAGCCTTTCAACCAGAATCATGCGAAAAAAATCCGCTCTCAAGCGTTGCTTGGAAGCGGATTTTTTTCGCTGTTGCAGAAACCGTGTATTGAAACTGTTTCTGCAACAGGCCCTGTTTTGATCCGCCCGCGTGCTTATTCCATAGGACGAGCCTCCACCGTCACACGTAGCGGCACATCCGCCGCAAAGGTTATGCTGGCAACATTGGGAGGCTTGGGAAGAAGAACGGTAACCGCCCGCTCGACCTCGTTGAAAGAACTGCTTTTCAGGGAAGGGATCCTCCTTGACAGAACAAAAAGAAAATGCTACGATATTTTCTCAAAAAAAGAGGCACCATATGGATTTCTCAGACTGAAACGAGGCACGGCCCATGGGAAAGAGGCGTCAAAGAAGCTACAGGCTTACCAAATGACAAAAGACCTTTCTGGCGGCGTTTATAGCGATCATGGTGGTGCTGCTGATTTCCGTCACGGCCATTTTGATTGCTAACCGTGCCTACGTGACAGGCAAAAACCATATCTATGTGCTGGAAAAGCAGGACAAGCTCAGTTTGAAACCACAAATTTCTTTCTCAACCAGGAGGGGCCTGTGCAGCGTTTTCCTCTGTCCAGGGAGGAACTGGAACAGGCCTCGCAGGAGGAGATGTTCGTCAAGGACGGACGACCGTATATCGTGCGTACCCTGATGGATTACCAGGCCCATGAGCCCAACGGTTTATGCAGCATTGTGATGGAATTGAACGCAAAGGCGCTATTTGAGCAATTTTCCTTTCTGTGTCAGGGCGATGAAAGCGTAGCGCTGCTGGTTTTAGGTCAGGCGCTGGAAGGCGCCGACTCGCCGGAGACGCCCCTCAAAAAAACAGGTGATTACCAGCAGCATGGCTCTTTACTCCCTGCAAATTTCCTTGGGCATCGGAACGGCCCGTTACCAGCTTTCCACGGATGAATGGCTGACATCAGTGGGCGCAGGCGTGGAAATCACCTGCCTGCTGGCCTGGGTATTCATTCTGTATTACTACCTGCATTTGTATCGCCCGCTGGAGCTGCTGCTGGACGAGGCCTTTACGCACATGAAGCAGGGTGATCTGACATATCGGATTCCCACTCAGCACAGCGGCTCGTTTGCGAATATCTACCAGACCTTTAACGAATCCATGGCACGGCTGGAATACCTGATGGATCATGTGTACCGGAAGAAGCTACTGATCAGTGAGATGCAGTTTAAGCAATTGCAGTCTCAGATCAATCCCCATTTTATGCACAACACCTACTACACCCTCTATCGGCTGATTCAGGATCGGAATTGGGCCTCTAGTAGCCAGTTGGCCCGATTGCTGGGCGATTTCTATCACTATATCACCCGAAACGGCAGTACGGAGAGAACGCTTCGGGAGGAAATGGGCCATACGCTGACCTATGTGAAAATTCAAACCATCCGCTTTCCCAACACCATTCAGGAAATAGAACCGCTACCAGAGGAGATCACCGGATTGATTGTGCCCCAGCTGATTATGCAGCCAGTGTTTGAAAATGTATTCCAGCACGCGCGCCAAAACCTGCGGCCCGAGGAGCCTCTACATCTGCGCCTGCGCTACCGGATCGACGGAGATGACGTTTGGATTTCCGTGGAAAATAACGGTCCGTTGCAGGAATCCACCATCGAGCGGCTGCGGAGTGCGCTCGCTCAGACAGATCCACATCGGGAAACAACCGCGTTGATCAATATTCATAAAAGGCTGCGTTACTTTTATGGCGAGGGAGCGGGCCTGACCGTGAGCCGCTCTGATCTGGACGGCTTATGCGTGTGCATCCATTTGAAAGGAGAAGGGTATGGAACAGCGGGACAGCTTGCGGGTTTACCTGATTGATGATGAGGTGCTCATCGTGGAATCGCTTGCCCATCTGCTTGAGGAGCATTTTGGGGATCAGGCACTGGTACGCTTTTTTATCAGTCCCGCAATACTGATGGAGGATTTTGAGCAGATGCCCTGTGATCTTCTGATTTCAGACATCCGCATGCCCAGAATGACGGGGCTTGAAATGCTCAGCCGTCTGCATGCTGTTTCCGAGAATTTTGAGACCATCTTCCTGACCGGATATGACATATTTGAATATGCGTATCAATCCATTCAGAAAAATGCCTTTGGCTACCTGCTCAAAAACGAGTCGGATGAGCGGGTGCTGGAGGTGGTGGATAAGGCGGTCGAAAAAAAACCCAAAGCCGAAGCACGCTTGAACGGCGCCTGGACGATACGTCCAAGGAGGCATGGGAGGAAGTGGACTTTTCCACGCTGCCGGTCATCAGCGTGCAGGAGAGCAAGACCATCCGGCTGCGTCGAGTCTCGTCCCAGGTGAAGGCCTACGTGGCTGAGCACATGGGCGACGATCTGACCACGGCATCCATCGCCGCCCATGTAGGATATAGCGAGGCGCACCTGTCCTGCCTGTTTAAGGAAAGCGAGGGTGTGACGCTTCATCTCTTTATTCAGCAGGCGCGCATGGAACGCGCCTGCAAGATGCTTCGAAGCACCCATGAGAAAATATACCGGATTGCTCAGCGATGCGGGTATAACAATACCGCATATTTCATCCGGACTTTCAAAAGCGCGATGGGGATCACCCCGCAGCAATACCGCTACCGGCAGTCCAGCCGTCCCTGAGGCTTCGTCGCTTCGGGGCTTTTTTATTCAAAAAGATGAATTAAATGACCTATATTTTACCTATATACGCATCATTTTGATGGAAAATGAATATAAATCTCAGTTTTTTATCATATACACGCCTTCTTTTGCTTCTGTATAATAAACGCAACAAAAGAACCGCATAAAAGCGTTCATGAAGGGAGCAAGCAGACGGCCACAGGGGCGGGCCGTCGGTATTTGTTCGGATGGGCCGCCGTCAAGGAATTCAATTCCAAGGGATTTAATCCGCCCTGCTGGCAGGGGAAGGATTACGGCACCTTCAGCCATGGCGGTACTATGGTGGTTCACGAAATAGGTCAGAATCCGGACGGCACCCTGAGAGTCGTCCCGCCGGAAACGGTGCGTAACGCCATGAGCAAGGAACTGCCCCTGGAATTTGAGGCGCTCACGGGGAGGTGGCAGAACTGCGAGGGCAGTTATCATACGGACACGCCTCATGCATACGCGTGTGCCCTGCTAAGCATTCTGCCGGAATGCTATCGCATCGAGGCGGATGTGACCTTCACTCAAAGGCCGCTGGAATACGGCATTGCCCTGCAGATGGATCGGGACTTTGTGAAGGGATATTACCTGCAATGGGAGTCCGCGCGTCAGCGCGTACAGTGGAAAAGCGCCATTCGTATGTATGAGGATGGCGGCGCCACCTTCCCCTATGAGGTGGAAATGGAGCATGCAGTCTCCATAAAGGCCGGAGTCCCCACACATGTGACCATCCTTGCGCAAGAAAGTCTGATTGTTGTGTATCTGAATGGACAAACGGCCATGACCGTGCGTGGCTTTGATTATACAGCACGCAGACTGGGCCTGTATGCGTTTGGCGGTAGCGTACAATTTGACCACGTAAAGCTATATACTATGGAGTAAGATAAAAGGCAGAGTCTCACAGGAATATGAGCCTCTGCCTATTTAAACCCAAAAGAACAATTTTCATCAGTCCCGGGCGGCGTCCATCGCCTCCAGAAAGCTCAGGGGCACCTCCAAATCACCATAACCATCCAGCAGATCCAATCCTTTTTTGAATGAACCGTGAAAATCGCTGCCGCCGGAACGAAGCTTGCCAAAGCACTGGGCCAACGCCTCGGTGCGGTCGCGCCAATCCTGATCGAATTCGCAATAGCGGGTTTCCAGTCCATCAGCGCCCAACTCCAGAAGCGTAGCGCAGATTTCACAGCTGCGATCGCGGCTCTGACTGTCAATCTGGTTGGTATGAGCCACGAAGGCCAGCCCGGATGCGTCATGAATCAGCTGAATGCATTCCACGGGATCGGGGCATTGTCGTTCCACGTAGGCCACTCCGCCTTTGCGCAGATAGGTGTTCATCGCGGTACGAAGATCGGGCGCATAGCCGCGCTCCACCAAAATCTGACCGATATGCGCCTTGGTAAGCACGCAGCCCTGAAAACGTTCCAAATCCTCAGGAGCAATGTTAAAGTGGGCGTCGCGTAGTTTTTGCACCATCTGCGCGTTGCGGATGTCACGGGTAGCCGCCAGTTCGCGTACACGACTCACAAAGGAGAGGTTGGTATAATCTACAAACAGACCTACGATATGAATTTCGCACCCATCACGCTTTGTCGTCAGTTCTATGCCGGGTACAAGCCTTAGTCCGATCGAGACCGCGACTTCAGAGGCTCGGGCAAGGCCATCCACCGTATCATGATCGGTGACAGCAATAGCCGAGGCTCCCTTTTGACACGCATAGCGCACCAACTCCTCCGGCGTCAGCGCACCGTCCGATGCGGTTGTATGTGTGTGCAGATCCACTCGTTTCATGGCTGTCTTCCTTTCCATACTTATCGGACCTTCTTGCGCTCCTTGCGCCGCGCCAGAAGTGCTTTGATGTTGGGCAGGAACAGGAACACCAGCGAAAGCACCAGAATGGCTAGGGAGATGGGCCGTTCAAAGAAGATAAAGGGACTGCCCTTGGAAAGAATCAATGAGCGGCGCAGATTGGTTTCAAACAGGTTTCCCAGCACCAGGCCAATGGTAAGCGGCGGAATGGGAAAATCAAAGCGTTTCATCAGAAAGCCAACGATACCAAACGCGATGAGCAGCGTCACCTCAAAGGTGGTGTTGCCGATGGCAAAGCCGCCCATGCAGCATACGGCGATAATGGCCGGAATCATGATTATGGTTGGAACCTTAGAGATGTTGGCAAAGCCGCTGGAGAAAAGCAACCCCTGAAACAGCATGAAGAAGTTGATAACCAACAGACCGCCCATGATGGCATATACCCAGATACTTCCATCGCTAAACAGGGCTGATCCGGGGGTGATGCCCTGCATGGTCAGCGCACCCAGCATGATGGCCGTCAAGCTGTCGCCGGGGATGCCCAACGTGAGCATGGGAATCATGGTGGCGCCGGTCACGGCGTTGTTGCCGCACTCGGCGGCCACGACGCCCTCAATTTCACCCGTGCCAAACCGTTCCGGATGCTTGGATGCGCGGCGTGCTTCATTGTAGCAGAACATGGCGGAGGTCGCGCCGCCGGTGCCCGGAATCGCGCCTATGATGGTACCGATTACCGAGGAGCGGAGCAAGGTTTTCCAGTATTTCAGAATATCACGCAGACGTATGCTGGCTTTGACATAAGGGGTGCGCTCCACGTTTTGACGATGCTTGCCGCCGTAGGTTTCTTTGGACATCACCAGCACCTGCGCTAAGGCGTAGGCACCCAGCATGCAGGTAGAAACCTTGAGCCCGCCCATCAGACGGTAGTTCCCAAACATCAGACGCTGCGAACCGTAGATGGTATCCAGACCAACCGTGCTCAGCATCAGGCCCAGGGCGGCGGAGAAAAGGCCCCGAAGCTTGTCCTTGGCCGTGCCTACGGCCGCGATCATGCCGAATACGCACAGGGAAAAGTATTCCGGAGAACCGATTTTGAGTACAACCTTGGCCACCGTGGGCGCCATAAACATCAGCACGATCGCGCTGAATACACCGCCTATGGTAGAGGAGATAAGCGCTACCCGCAGCGCGTCACCCGCACGGCCCTGCTGGGCCAGCGGATAACCGTCGAATACGGTGGCCGCCGCGTTGGAGGTACCGGGGGTGTTGATGAGGATGGCGGTAATGGAGCCGCCATACATGCCGCCGCAGTAGGTACCCAGCAGCAGGTACATGCCGCTCATGGAATCCATGCCGTAAGTGAGCGTCAGCACCACAGTCACGGCAAAAGTGAGGCTTAAACCGGGCATGGCACCGATCACAATACCCAGCGCAATGCCCAGGTTCATAATCAGTACGTTATGCAGCGTAAAAACCGATGTGAAAAGCTCTCCTAACACAGGCCCACCTCCTTAAGGCAACTGCACATGCAGCACAAATTTGAATATGGCCCACATGGCTGCCGCGAAGAGATACACGTACAGGTACCATTGCCATCTGCGGCAGCCCAGCAGCGACAGGATCGCCGGAATCATGACCAGGGTGGGCAGAATGAACCCGATATGATCGATGCCCAGGCCATAAAGGCAGATCAGCACGTAGACAATCCAGGGGATGAGCGCGGTGATTCGTTCATGCGCAGTTTTGGGAGCGGACCTTTCATGAATGGTACCCGCTGCCATGGCCGCCGCCCGGGCCTTTTGAAAGTGTATGGCCGCCTTAACCGTGCCCGCTATCGAACACAACAGCATGATCACACCGCAAAAATAGGGAAAGGTCTGCGGGGTAAAGACATCCTTTTTTGCCGCCGCCGGCACCTTGATGAGCACCGGAATGATGTAAAACACCACCAGCAGCGAAAGCACGGTGCACACCACCATGACGATAACGTTCTCCCGAGCTTTTCTGTATTCTTTCATCTTCATATCTCCTGTGTGTGAAGATAAGGGAAAGGCTGCCGCACATTGCTCGTCGCACGCGGCAGCTCCCATTGTTCAGCAGGGTATGTGGCTTTATTTGAGACCGGCGGCGGTAAGAACATCATCCCAGCTCTGGGTCGCGTCGGCAACCCATTGGGTCAGCTCTTCCTCGGTGGGAATCTCGGTCATCGCGCCCGCGCCGGAGGAGACCAGAAATGCCTGGTACTCGTCGCTGAGTACGGTTTTGTTAATCTGCTGCTTCATCCATTGCACAACCTCGTCGGGGGTGTCCTTGCGCACGGCCACAATCTTCACGCCGGCGAGGGGCTCCAGACCGGTAATGCCGTAATCCGCCATGCAGGGAACGTCAGGCAGCAACGGGGTAGGCGTGGAGTAGCAGGTGAGCAGGGCGTTCATTTCCCCGTTCTGCACATAGGGTACGATGTAGTTGTCGTCCATCAGGCCGAAATCCACCTCTCCGTTCAATACGGCCTGCATTACGCCGTTGGAGCCGCTATATACGATGTTGGTCGCATTTTCCATCTTGTCCAGCTGGATCAGGGCGTGATACATTTCCACATGGGAGTGGCCGCCAATGGAGCTTACACCCACGTTATAGGGCTGGTCGCCGGTGATGAGGGCCCATACGTCATCCGCCGTTTTCAGGGGCGAATCGGGGCGTACCACCACAACACCCACGCTGTCATTCGCCAGCTTGGCGATGTAGCGGAAATCGTCGGCGGTATAAATCACATCCGCCGTCAGCGGCATGGTGATCAGACCGGTGGTGGACAGGGTGATCAGCGTATGGCCGTCCGCCGGACGGGTTACGCATTCCGCCATGCCAATGGATTGCGAGCCGCCGGAGATGTTTTCCACCACGACGTTGCCGCCCAGGTTCGCGTTGCCCATAGCGCGGGTGAAGGTGTCGGTCGCGCCGCCGGCGGAGGAGGGAACAATCCAGGAGATGACCCCGCTGGGATAGCCCGCGGGCTGCGCGACTTCCTCCGCAAAGGCCATGGTCATGGAAGTAATCAGAATCAGGGATAGAATAACACTCAGGATTTTTTTCATGATACTTGTCCTCCGTTCACAGTAGATTGCATTTTTGCCTCCGTCCTCCGGAGAATTTCTTGCATTTATCATACACAGAATCACATCTGATGGCAAGAAGTGAGTGATAAAATGATAAAAAGCCAAATTTGATCATTTTTATGTATAAAAAGGGGTATAAATCAAATAAAAAAGAAAACTTTCGTTCCAAAAATGATTGAAATTGATTGAATAATTTGAATTTAGGCGTATAATTAAGAATGAAGGGGGAAAGAGGCATGCTCAGGGAGGAACGGATGGAACGCATTGTTCGCATGGTGCGTGAAAAGGGCCGCGTGACCACGGCGCAGCTGAGCGCCTATGTGGGATTCAGCGAATCAACCGTGCGAAGGGATTTAGCTCATCTGGAGGAAAAACGTATAATTCTGCGCAATCGTAACGGGGTCGTGCTTTATCCGCAGCATCACACGGAAACCTCGGTGCATTTTCGCGCGGCGGTGAACGCCCAGGCCAAGGAGAAAATTGCGGCATGCGCGGCGCATCTGGTGCCGGATGGAAGTCTTTTGTTTTTGGATTCCTCTTCCACCGTGCTGAGCATGGCCAATTTTTTAACGGCCCAAAAAAACCTGACGATCGTGACCAACAGCCTGCTTCTGGCTATGCTGATGCGCGATACCGATCAGCGGCTGGTGCTTACGGGCGGGGAGTTTTACGCGCCCTCCCACGCGTTTTATGGGGAGATGGCGGTTGAGGCGGTCCGCCGCTTCAACTTTGACTTTTGCTTTGTATCCAGCGTGTCCGTTACGCGCGACGGATATGCGGCGGAGGCACTGGCGCATAGCGTGCCGATCCGGCAGGAGGCTATCCGCCGTTCGGAAAAGGCGATCCTGCTGTGCGATCGAAGCAAGATGGGGCTTCAGCGGCCCTACAACCTCATTTCCATCGATGAGATGGATTACGTGATTACCGACGATCCGATACAGCCTGCGCACACATCGGCGCAAGTGCTTCGGGTATAAGGAGGAGGACGGCATGAATCGGTTGGAACGCGAAGAGCGCTTTGGACGGATTCTGTCTCTGCTGGAAAAGCAGAAATTCTTAACGGTAGAGGAGCTGAGCCGCGAAATCTATGTGAGTCCCTCTACTGTCCGGCGCGATCTGGCGGAAATGGCACGCAGCGGTTATCTTCTGCGAAGCAGGGGCGGCGCGGCGGCCATTTCGTCCGAAAAGGAGGCGGAGGCCGTCTTTCCTGGGCAGGAGACTCAGCCAGCGGCGCATGATGCTCTTGTGAGACGGGCCGTATCCCTTGTGCGCGACGGCGACCTGCTGTTTCTGGACAGTTCTCGTCTGACGCTGGCTATGGCTCCGCTGCTGGCGGTACGCCGCAGACTGACCATTTTGACAAACAGCCTGACCTTTCTTTCTGAGTTTCCGGCCAAGAGCAGGGGCTGTCGTCTGCTTTGCTGTGCGGGAACGGTAGACACGCGTGGATTTTCCACACGGGGCAGCGCCGCGGAGCAGGACGCGGCTCGCTTTCATTATGATCTGGCGTTTTTTAGCTGCTCCGGCGTGGTGGATGGCGGCGCGGCCTGTCATTCGCTGTCCACGGCGGCGCTACTTTGCACGGCCATGCGACACGCGCGGCGCAGCGTTCTGATGTGCTCAGCGGAGAAGCTTGATCTGACGCCGCCGTGCATTCTGGCGGATCTGCATGATTTTGATTGGATTGTAACGGACGCGGCCGGTGAAATTCCCGGCGCTCCTCAAGAGCGCGTGATACACGTGGAAAGCCTATCCAACGAGTTTTAAGGATCGGCATACGATACTGTTTCGGCGAGAACTGACTATTTCAGCATTTAAATGGCTTTTGGAAAATGCGGGAATTCCAAACCTTGCGATGCGTATGGGCAGCTCATACGCGGAAAAACGAAAGTTGACACTGCGGCGGGGTATGTTATAATGAAAAAAGACCCTCGCGGAAAAGATTCTTGCAGACGGCCAAACGCGGTTTTGGCGGAATGGGGTGAACAAAAATGACAGAGGTACGCAAAACGGTAATCGTTACAGATTCCTCATGCGATTTAAGCGATGAGCAGCTTTCGAGGTATCAGATCCGTTTGATATCTTTACGCGTTGTATGCCAGAACGCGGAGTATCGCGATCGCGTGGATATCCAGGAAGACGAGCTTTACGAGCTGTTAACCAAGGAATTGCCCAAGACCAGCCTGCCCCTGCCGGAGGACGTAATAGGGCTGTATGAACAGCTGGCCAAGGAGGGCGTTACGGATGTGATCCATCTTTCTATTTCCTCCGGCCTTAGCGGCACCTATAACATGGTGCGCATGATCACGGCGGACTACCAGGATCGCATGCGGGTGCATGTGGTCGATTCCAAGACGCTCTCCACAGGCCTGGGCATGATGGTTTTGGCGACGGCCAAGGCGCTGGAGGAGGGCGCGACGCCCGAGGAGGCGATCGAACGCGCCCAGCGCGTTCGCAAGACGCAGCTGGGCATGTTCGTCATTCGCACATTGGAATTCTTACGCAAAGGTGGCCGCATCGGTCTTGTCGAGGGCGTGGTGGGCAGCCTTTTGCAGATCAAGCCGGTTATCTTTGTCAATGATGATGGCGTATATCAGACGCTTGCCAAGGCGCGCGGGTATAAGGGCGCCGTGGAGGCGATGCTGCAGGAGGCCAAGCGCTTCTTTGGCAGCGCGAAGGTCGAGCTCTCGGTCGTCAACGGAAAGGCCTATGAGGATGCGGAGAGGCTGATGGAGCGGCTGAAGAGCGAAATGGATGTCGCCGAGGGCGCATTTATCTCCTCAGTCAGTCCCGTGCTGGCCATCCATACGGGGCCGGGCCTGCTGGGCATTGTGGCCAACAAGGCCGATCCGGCCTGACCGGCGGCGGATAAAGCGGTAGATCGGGGCAGGCGGGCTCGGAGCAGTGGATCTTGAACGGCTCAGGCCGAAGCAGATAGATTTCAAGCTCGATGCAAAGCTGCACCTTAAACGTGCATCCCTCGGGGCACGGGTCCGCGCAGACCAGCCGTACGCAGGGGACAATCAGCAGCGTGTTGCGCGCAAGCTCGTTACAGGAGCAGACGGCGCGCAGATAGGTTTCGACATTGACCGTCGCGGAAGCATGATGGAGCTGCCCACGGCAGTCACACACCTGGGCGCAGACGGGAATGCTGACACAGATGGAAAGCTGACCCTGGTTATGAGCGGAATTCAGCGGCGACCACCATGGCTGGGCGCCGCTTTGCTGTACCTTGACAAGCGTCAGCGGCGGCTGGGCGCAAAGCTCCTCCAGCGTCAGCTCCGTGCAGAGGCAGGGAACGCTGCGGCGCTCGCAGGCGATGATCTTTTGTAAAAGCACGCCCTCAGTCCTCATAGGCTTTGGCGGCGGGCAGCTCGGTCTTGCGCAGCAGCCAGGCTTGGGAGGCGGACAAATCGGCGCCGCGCAGCAGTCCGGTTTGGGAGGCGGACAGTTCGGTCTTGCGCAACAATCAGGCTGGGAGGGAGGACAGACGGGGATAGGATGGCAATGTGCATTTTTGGCTTCGTTGCAAACATGACAGCCGCAGGGCGGATGATGCATATGGATTCCTCCTTGAGTAAGAAAATAGCTTGACGGATAGAGGTTTTTCCGTCAAGCCATCCTATGCGTCCTAAACAGGGGGTGTGCGGAGCTTACTTCCAGTTGATTTGTTCGGCCGTGGCCGTTCCGTCCGAGAGGCTGATCAGAATGCCGACCTCGGCGTCTTGGGTAACCGCTATGCCCGCTTTGACCTCCCAAAGCCGCGAGAGCACCTTGCTGTCAGGCGTGGAAGGCTTTTCCACACTGCTTGTGGAAATTACCGCCCATTGAGGCCGCACGAGCAGAACAAAGGCACGGCTGGTCGCGTCGTCGTTGCCGTGGTGCGCGACCTTCAGCACGGCTACCTGCGAGATCAGGCCGGTCCTGATGAGCTCCGCCTCCTCCTCAAGCTCCATATCGCCTGTCAAAAGCATGTCGCCCTCGGGGGTGGTTAGCCTGAGCACCAGGGAGTTGTTGTTTTCGTTTTCCATGTCCTGAGATAGCGGGCCAAGTACCTGAAAAACACAGCCGTTTTCAAGATCGACATTTTCCCCCGCGCTGAGCCAGCTCAGCGGTATGTCATATTTTTCGGCCGCCTCATACACAGGATGCGATTCAAGGGATTCTTCGCTGTGAAGCGCGCCGGCATAGAGCCTGTCGACGCTCATTCCGCCCTTGAGCAGCTTCTTCAGCCCTCCGACGTGATCCTTGTCCGTATGGGTGATCAGCACGCCATCTAGGTGAGAAATTTCATAGGTATCCAGAACGTAGGCAAGCTGGTCGTAGCTGTCCTTGGTGCCAGTATCGATCAAAAAACGCTTTTCGCCCAGGAAAAAAAGCGCCGCGTCGGCTTTGCCGACGTTGAGAAACAGCGCGCTGACCTCGCTGTGAGCCACGGCGGGGGTTTCCGGCAAAAAGAACATGACAAGCAGCGCCGCAAGGAGCAACAGAGAGAGCCATCGGATTCTTTTGAGCATGTTTTTCACCTCCCGCGCCTATTATATCCTAAACGGCCGACGTTTGAAAAGCGGTAAGAAAGGCCGTGACAACCTCCATGGAATGGTGTATACTCCCATTGAAGCGGCTTTATATGAAAGGAACGATTTTGTATGAATGTTCCCATGGCGGCGTTTCTCGGCTTGATTCAAGGCGTCGCGGAGTTTTTGCCTATCTCGTCCAGCGGACACCTGAACCTTTTGCAGGCGCTTTTCGGCGTCAACGTCGAGCATCAGCTTCTGTTCAACATCCTTCTGCATGTGGGCACGCTGGCGGCGGTCGCCGTCGTATTCTGGCGGGACTGGATCGAAATGATCAAGCATCCCATCAAGAATCAGACGCTTTTGCTGCTGATTATCGCGTCGCTTCCGGCGCTGGTGGCGAAGGTTCTTTTTGATGATCCGCTGGATTATCTTGAAACGCATAATGTGCTTCTTGGCGTATGCTTTCTGGTCACCGGCCTCATGCTGGTGCTGACGCAGCGTCTTTCGCAGCGTCATGCCCGTCTCGGCGTGGAAAAGCGGCGGGTGGGGCTATTAGAGGCGTTGGTGATGGGCTGTCTGCAGGCCGTAGGCATGCTGCCGGGCGTCAGCCGCAGCGGCAGCACCATCTTTGGCGGCGTCTGCGCAAAGGTCGATCGTGAGGCAGCGGCCAAATTCAGCTTCATGATGAGCGCGCCGGCGATCGTGGGCGGTCTGTTCAGCGAGGGCATGTCCATCATGAAGGAGGGCGTGAGCATCGGCTCCGATCTGCCGGCGATTTTGGTCGGCATGGTGGTGGCGGGTATAAGCGGATATTTCGCGATTCGCTTCTTTCTCAGACTCATCAGCAAGGCGTCGCTCAACGGCTTTGCGTTGTATGTGACGCTGCTCGGCATCATCGTGATCATTTTGCAGCTGACCGGCGTGCTGACTGACGCGCCCGTTCGGGCCGAGGGCACGTTGACGGCGCTGCGCACCCTTCTGGGATAATGGATCTGCGGGAATGGAAAGGCCGCGTTCTTTGCGGGCAGTACCTGACCAAGCGCGCGGAGCCGGTCGCGGTCTGCCGGGGGCTTAATGGGATTCAGGCGCAATTCCCCATGGCCGCGCTACATGCGCTGCGCATCCGTTCGGAGGAATCCGTGCAAGAGAGAGACGAACGGCTTGTCAAAAGCTGGACGCTTCGGGGCACGATGCATCTGTTTCCTTTGGAGGATCTTTCCCTGTATTTACATCAGGGTCGAAAGCATGTTCTTCGTCCCGTCGATCAGATGATGGAGGACGAGTTCATTACGCTTGAACGCAAACAATATTTTACAAATATTTTACTGGAAGCGATCGACCAGGGAATCGTCCAAAGGGACGAGCTACGCGCACATTGCCTGTCCAAGGGGATGACGGAGAGCGAAGGGGAGAGCGTCTTCAACGCCTGGGGCGGGTTGATCCGCTGCCTGGCCGAGCGGGGAGAAATTTGCTATTGCGCCTCCGTCGAAAAGACGCTTATGCGCTGTCCTACCTTTATTCCCATGGAGGCACGGGACGCGGAGCTTGAAATGGCGAGACGCTACTTTCAGCATTGCGGCCCCGCAACCATAAGGGATGCGGCATACTTTTTCGGAGTGCCGCAGCGCACGGTCAAGGAATGGCTCAAGGAGCTTCCCGTGCGAACAGTCCAGGTCGACGACCGGACAGGCTGGGTGCTTGAGGATGGCCTGAGCGATTGGCTGGAGATCCCCGCATGCCTGTTTCTGGCGGGCTTTGATCCGCTGATGCTGAGCTATGAAAAGAAGGAAAGCCCATTTTTGCCACCTGAGTATCTGCGCGGAATTTTCAGCCTCGCCGGGATCGTTTCCCCAGCGATCCTGCTTGACGGGAAGGTCGCGGGACGTTGGCGGCTGAAGGACAAAAAGCTTACGCTTACTGCGTTCCGGCAGCTTAGGACGTCCGAAAAGAAGGCGGCGGCTCGAGCGGCAGAGGCATTGTGGGGAGAACTCAAAAAGATTGTGTGGGAAGAAAAATAACGGGGCGCCTGTGCTAATTTTCATAAAATCATTACGAAATGGAAGATTCTATTCTGTTCAAGAAAATTGAAAATCGGATAGCGTGGTAATTTCATATTTCATACCAACTTTCGTACTTCCCCGCCCGATTATTGCATCAGATCAATCAGCTGCATGACGGTTGGCTCGGCGCTCAGACGCTGTTCGCAGATCGCAAGCGCATCTTGAAACCCCTCGGTTGCGAGAAAGCCCTTCGACATGTTGTACGCGACATCCCTCTTTGCGGAGAACTCAAAGGGTTTTTGCGCGGAATCAAACCGACCCCAGGAGAGATTTGATTCGAGGGAAACATCGGAAACCGTGACGGAAATGTGAATGTGTTCGTCAGGGACAGACTCGTTTGAGATACCCAACGTTGAAAGCAGATTCGAAACGGCCTCCGAAGAAGACAGAAGCGGATGAAGCATGCCCAGGATGTCGGAAAGCGCCAAGGGCTTTTCGGAGCCGGCCACCATGCTTAGAAGCGTCAGCATGGAATCTCCCTTAGAGATGAAGCCGCAGGTCTGAGCATCGGACAGGGAATATCGAGACTTGCCGCTTCGATATTCCGCTTGCAGGCTCATAAGCGCTTCGTCCTGAGAAAAGAGCGCGACCTCAAGCCAGACCTCCGTCCGCGTTTCATTCATGCCGAGCGTTACCGTTAGCTGGGGAGCGAGCTCGACGCTTTGTCCATTCCCCGCGGCCTAAAGCTCCGTGAATCGCAGCGCCCATCCGTCATACTCCTTTTCCGCGTGAGCGGCGCCAAAGCAGAAAAGAAGAACCAGCAACAGGATTAGGCAGCGTTTCATTTCTGATCCTCCTAAGCGGCTTAATACTCCGCGCTGCCAGTGGTACGAGGGAAGGGCAGAACGTCTCGGATGTTCTGCATGCCCGTCAGGTACATGACCAGACGCTCAAAGCCCAGGCCAAAGCCCGCGTGCGGCGTCGTGCCGTAGCGGCGGGTGTCGAGATAGAAGGCATAATCCTCCTCGCGCATGCCCAGCTCGTTGATGCGGCTTTTGAGAACGTCGAGGCGCTCCTCACGCTGGCTACCGCCGATCAGCTCGCCCACGCCGGGAACCAGCAGATCAACCGCTGCGACGGTCTTCTGATCCTCGTTCATGCGCATATAAAACGCCTTGATCTCCTTGGGATAGTTGTAGACGAACACGGGACGGCCAAAGTGCTTTTCACTCAGATAGCGTTCGTGCTCGGTCTGCAAATCCATGCCCCACTCCACGGGATAGTCAAACCTCTGGCCGCTGGCCTTGAGAATGTCGATGGCCTCGGTGTAGGTGCAGCGGGCAAAGTCGCTGTTGACGATTGCGGTCAGACGGTCGATAAGCCCCTTCTCTACAAAGCTGTTGAGAAAGGCCATCTCCTCCGGAGCCTTGGCGAGAATGTTTGAAATCACATATTTAAGCATATCCTCGGCCAGCACCATGTCGTCAAACAGATCAGCGAAGGCAATTTCCGGCTCAACCATCCAGAATTCGGCGGCATGACGCGGGGTATAGCTTTTTTCCGCGCGGAAGGTGGGACCAAAGGTATATACGTTGCGGAAGGCCATGCAATAGGTTTCGACGTTGAGCTGGCCGCTCACCGTGAGATTCGCCTGCTTGCCGAAGAAATCCTCGCTGTAATCTGGCTTGCCGTCCTCAGTCATGGGCAGCTTGTCCAAAGGCAGCGTCGTCACCTGGAACATTTCGCCCGCGCCCTCGCAATCGCTGGTGGTGATGATGGGCGTGTGGACATAGACGAAGCCGCGCTCGGCAAAGAAGGCATGCAGAAGCTGCGCCGCCAGCGAGCGGATGCGGAACACCGCGTAGAACGTATTGGTGCGCGGGCGGAGATGCGCGATAGTGCGCAGAAATTCAAAGGTGTGGCGCTTCTTTTGCAGCGGATATTCCGGCGCGCACATGCCCAGCACCTCAATCCTTTTAGCCTTCAGCTCAAAGGGCTGCTTCATGCCAGGGGTCAGAACCAGCTCCCCGGTGGCCCGGATGGCGCTGCCTAAGGTGATCTTGACCGCGTCCGCGAAATTCTCGGTCGTGCCGTCCTCCAGCACAAGCTGAAGATTTTTGAAATAGGTGCCGTCGTTAAGCTCGATGAAGCCTAAAACCTTGCTGTCACGTACCGTGCGCACCCAGCCGGAAACGGTGCATTCCTTGATGCCCTCTGTCAGATCCTGCGAAAAAAGATTGCGAATACTCATATCCGCCATGGATATGCCTCCTTCGTTTGGGTTTATTTTTGGGGACGTCCCAGCATGGCCGCGCCAATCATGCCGGCGTCGGCGCCCAGACGGGCAATCTCGATGCGGGAGTAGGGCAGCGTCTTATAGAGCAGATAGCGCGGGATACGTTCACGCACGGCGTTCAGCAGAAAATCGCCCGCTTTGCTTACGCCGCCGCCCAGAACGATCATTTCGGGGTCAAGGAAGGCAATGATGGTGTAGATCGCCTTGCAGAGGTAATCCACGTAGTGATGGAATACCGACATGGCCACGTCGTCAAGCGCCTTGGCTGCGTCAAAGACCATCTTGGCGGTCAGCTTGTTCACATCGCCTCCACAAAGATCGTAGATCATGCAGTCCGGATGCTGGAGCACCATCTGCTTGCCCATGCGGATAATCGCGGTCGCACTGCAATAGCGCTCCAGACAGCCGTAATTACCGCAGGAACAAGGCTCCCCGCCGATGTCCATGGGGATGTGGCCGATTTCACTTCCGACGCCATGGAAGCCGCTCCACGGCCGGCCATCGATTACGATGCCGCCGCCCACACCGGTGCCCAGCGTCATAAACACGCTGGAATGGCAGCCCGCGCTCACGCCGCAGACGCTCTCCGCGAAGCCTGCGACAGTCGCGTCATTGTCGATGAAGACGGGCTTATTCAGGTACTTTTGCAGCTCGTCGCGCAGGGGGACGTCCGTCCAGCCCAGGTTGGTACAAAAGATTACACGGCCCGTTTTCGCGTCCGCAACGCCGGGAATCCCCACGCCAATGGCCGCCACGTCGTCCGCCGTGAAGCCGCCCTCGGCCATTACGCGCAGCGCGCACTCACCCATGTCGCGGACGATGTCCTCAAAGGGACGCCCCGCGAGCGTCGGTGTCTCGCCCTGCTGAAGGATGACGCCGTTTTCATCCACAACACCAATCTTGATACCGGTGCCGCCAAGATCAACGCCAATGTATACCATATCAGAAGCCTCCTTTATATCAGGTATTGTTGCTGTTTGCGATCAATTCGTTAAGACGGCGATCCAGCTCATGCGCCGCGCTGTATCCCATGCGCTTCAGGCTCAGATTCCGCGCGGCCACCTCGATAATAATGGCCAGATTTCGTCCAGGCTTGACAGGCATAATTTGATAGGGAACCTTGACGCCAAGAATGGTGATGGTCTCCTCCGTCAGGCCCAGCCGGTCGTATTCCTTCGCGGAATCCCAGCGCTCCATATGGATTACCATGTCGATTGACTTGCTTAAAATAACGGAGCCGACGCCATACATGGCACGGATGTCAATGATACCGATGCCTCGGATCTCCATGAAATGGCGCACCATTTCCGGCGATTCGCCGATCAATCGGTCGTCGGCCACACGGCAGATATCGACCACGTCGTCCGCCGCCAGCTGATGGCCGCGCTTGACCAGTTCCAAAGCGGCCTCGCTCTTGCCCACGCCGCTTTCACCGGTCAGCAGAATGCCCACACCATAGACATCCACCAGCACACCGTGGCGCGTGACATGAGGCGCGAGCACGCGGTTGAGATACATGATGGCCTGAAGAGTGAATTTCGTCGTTTTCAGCTTGCTTTGGAAGACCGGAATATCATGCGCTTTGGCGATTTCCAACAGTTCCCGGGGAGGATCCATGCCCCAGCAGACCACGATACAGGGGATGGAGTAGCCCATGTATCTTTCCAAAACGCTGCGCCGCTTTTCCGGTTCCAGAGATTCCAGATAGGTCATCTCAACCTTACCGATGACCTGCGGGCGCTCATAGGCAAAGTATTCATAAAAACCGCAGAACTGCATGCCAGGACGGTTGATGTCCGTTACCTCGATGTCCATTTCCGTTTTGTCCGTCTCAGAAAGCAGCTCCAAATTGAGCTTGACGCGAAAATCCTCCAAATCGATCATCAGGCGCCCTCCTTGAGAACATGTTCGCAGACAAAATGCGCCAGCCCATCCTCGGTATTGGGAAGGCACACATAGGCGGCGGCTTTTTGTACCTCCGGCCTGGCGTTGCCCACGGCTACGCTGTGCGGGGTGAATTGCAGCATGCTTACATCATTCAGACTGTCTCCAAAAACCAGAGTATGCTCCGGAATGATGTGGATGCGCGCGGCCAGCCGTCTGAGCGCCTCCCCTTTGGACGCGCCGATCGGCTCCGCCTCGAGAAAATATGGCTTGCTGACCGTAAAGGTAGAACGTCCCTTGAAGCGTTCGTTCGCGATGGGATAGAGACGTCGAACCTCGTCCGGCTCGTTGACGCTCAAGACCTTGGGCGTGGAAAAATTGAGGAAGGAGACGAGATCACCCACGGCGATGCCCTTCATGCCGGAGGATTTCTTGTAGCGCCGCGCAATGTCGCATTCGGCGGAATAGTAAAACTCCTGATCGTGATAGACCTGGACATAGAAGCCGTTTTCAATGAGAAAGGCGCAGATTTCACGAGCCGTTTCCGCGTCAAACGTAATCTGCTCAAGCACCTGATGGTCGGCTCCGATGATCTCCGAGCCGTTTCCGCCGATATAGGGCAGACCCGTGTCGAGCCGTTTCATAAAGGGCAGCAGGCTGGCGTGTGTGCGGCCGCTGGCGGGAATGAAGCGGATGCCGCGCCGCTTGCATTTTTCAATGACCTCCAGGGTATAGGGGCTGATTTGTCCCTCGCCATCCAAAAGCGTATCATCCATGTCGGTCACAATGGTATCAATCGTCATTCAAGAGTTCCTCCTTGTTGGCGTCGCCGCGCGAAAAAACGCTGCATAAGCGCGGCGGCTTCCTCGCCGAGCAGCCCGCCTACGCAGGACAGGCGATGGTAAAAGGCGGGGTCGTTGGTCAGGGCGTAGACGCTTTCCGCGCATCCCTGTCTCTCATCCCGTGCGCCGAAATAGCAGGCATCCAGACACGCCATCACAAGCGCGCCCGCGCACATGGGACAGGGCTCCAGCGTCACGTAGAGCGTGCAGCCCGTCAGTCTCCGACTTCCCAAGATCCGCGCGGCCGCCCGAATGGCCAGAAGCTCAGCGTGCGCCGTGGGGTCGTTAAACTGCTCGCGCAGGTTATGCGCCCGAGCGATGACACGGCCCTGATAGACGATGACCGCGCCAACAGGGATTTCATCCTCTCTGAACGCCTGCTCCGCCTCGGCAAGCGCAAGGCGCATCATTCGCTCATGCTCGCTCATACGGCGGTCTCCTCAACCGCGCCGCGGGATCTGGCGGCGCCGTTAACCGCGTCCGGCTCACGGAAGGTGGGTACCAGCTCGTGCAGGCAGGCTCGCATATCGCCATCCTCGTCCAGGCACGCCTTCAAACGCCCCAGCATCCGATCCAGCGAGGCCATATCGATCAGCTCCGGCTTGGCGATAAAAATCTTCTCGTTTCCGGTCTTCGCGATACCCTCGCCCGCCAGCAAAAGCTCCTCATAGAGCTTTTCCCCTGGACGAAGGCCGGTATAGACAATCTCCACCTTATGACCGTCGCGCGGCGCATAGAGCTGGATCATGCGCTCAGCCAGCTCGCGGATCTTGACGGGGCGGCCCATGTCCAGAATAAACAGCTCGCCGCCCTTGGCGATGGAGGCGGCCTGGAGCACGAGGCTCGCCGCCTCGGGGATAGTCATAAAATAACGGATGATATCGGGATGGGTGAGCGTGACCGGCCCGCCCGAGCGGATCTGCCGCTCAAAGCGCGGTACAACGCTGCCATGCGAACCCAGGACATTGCCGAAACGGACAGCGGTAAATTCCGTATCCGTCTGCGCGTTCTGCGCCTCGATGATCATTTCGGCCAGCCGCTTGGTCACGCCCATGATATTGGTGGGATTGACCGCCTTGTCGGTGGAAATGAGCACAAAGCGTTCCACATGATGCCTGACGGCGACCTGCGTGGTCAGCCAGGTGCCAAAGACATTGTTTTGAACCGCCTGTTCGGGGCAGTCCTCCATCAGTGGGACATGCTTGTGCGCGGCCGCGTGCAAAACGATCTGCGGCTGATATAGGGAAAAGATTTCATCCATGCGCCGCTCGTCGCGGATGGAGCCGACGCAGAGGATGAGCTTGTCCTTCAGGGATGCGCCATATTGGAGCTCCAGCTCGCTGAACAGGTCGTACATATAGTTTTCACTGATGTCATACAATACGATCCTGGCGGGCTCGAGCGGCAGCAAACGGCGGCAAAGCTCGCTGCCGATAGAGCCGCCGCCGCCCGTGATCAGCACCGTCTTTCCATGGAAGAAGGCTGCGGCCTGCGTCATATCAAGCTGCTCCTCGGGACGACCGAGAAGATCGTTGATGTTGATGTCGCGCAGACGGTTGGGAGAGGCGCCGGCGACCTCCTGGAGCGGATTGACGCGCCGCACGCGGCAGCCGGTGGCAAGGCATTTTTCGATCAGTGGCTTGAGATCACCCTTCGGCGTCGCGATGGCGATGATGATTTCGTCAATAAGGTAATCGCTTGCAAGCTTCAAAATATTTCCGGAGCCGCGTACAACAGGAACGCCGCTCAGCTCCGAGCCGGTACGGATTCGGTCGTCGTCCACCACAAGGACGGGCACGCGTTTGCCATAGCTGCCTCGCTGCATCTCATGCACCAGGCTCGCGCCAACCCAACCCGCGCCAATAATCATCACACGGCGCATGTCGTCCCTGGGCAGCCGAAAAATGGAAAGCGGCTCCTTGGAGGAAAGAAAGCGATACATCAGACGGGAGCCGCCCACCAGGGCCATGCAAATGATCCAGAACAGCAGATAGACCAATCTATGGAGCCTGAACAGATTGGACGGCTTGACAAACAGGTTGGCAACCAAGGAAAAGAGATAGGTAAGCGCCGCGCCAAAAAGCGTCGCCAGCGCGATACGCAGGATATCGTTAGCGGAGGCGTACTGCCACATGGTGCGGTACATGCCGAAGAAAGCAAAGGTGATCAGACAGATCAGCGTCATAAAGGGCGCGACGCGGAAGGAAATGTCGAAAAAGTCGTAGGAGATATTGGAGGAATAGCGAAGCAGCTGCGCCAAAATCAGCGCGGCGTTAAGCAAAATCACATCGGTCAGCACCCACAAAAGCGTGCGCACCGTCTTTGACGTTTTTGGAGAAGTCACACAGCCGCCTCCCAGCCTATCATGGCAATTTACATACGCTTTCATTATACCACAGAAAGCGACAGATGCAAGGAGGGAAGTGTGTCAGGAAACGCTTCCCAATGGTGATCCGCCAGCCAAACGGAACGCTGAATTTTTCCCCAAATGGGTACTAAGCGCTTCAATCATGATCATGCGCTAAGCGAAGGCACACAACAAAAAAAGGGGATGCGGGCCGGCTGGGCCTTCCCGCATCCCTCGCGTTTGACTGTAAGTGTTGCAAGTCTCCGTGGCTTACTCTACGGTGATATCCGCGGGCTTGGCGGTCTCAAAGGCCTGCTCGATCGCGGTGAGAATATCGCCATGGGCGTCGCGCAGAGCCATGGTCGCGCCGGAGATAGCGTCCATCTCGGCCTTCTGTTCATCCGTCATGGCCTCGTACTTCGCGATGTCCTCCTCCTTGTCGGAGGTGCCATGCAGAGCGCGGCCGTTGACGTCGGAGAAGCAAGCCGCCGCCCAGGCGCTGATCTCCTCGGTGGTCTTGCCAACCATGGCGCTCTCAAAGGCGGTGATCTCGTCGGTCCAGGTGCCCGAGCTCAGCTTATACTTGTCGCCGAGGTCGCGCTTGGTCTGGAAGGCGGAAATCTGCTCCACAAAGCTCTCTTCGGTCTGCGTCAGCACCTCGTCCACGGTGCCGTCGCCATCGTTATCGGCGTTGTAGGATTGTCCGGGCCAGCCGGTGAAGGCGTTGTCATCGGCGCCGTCGTGGTTGGGTGTGATGATCTCCAGAACATCCAGGTTGATATCGGCGACCTTGTCGTCCGCGTCGTAGCAGACACCGGCGACGGAGACGTTGAAGCTATAGCAGGGAACGTCCTGATCGTCGCTGCCCGGGCCGAGACGGGGCATCACATTGATTCCCAGGCCGACCTTGGCGATATTCTTCACATCGCGCATGGGAACCGCGTTGCTCACAGCCTTCGCGACGGCGGCCAGAATGTCGCCGTGAGGATCGGTCAGGGACATGGTCGCACCCGCGACCGCGTCGTTGACGGTCTTCTCCTCATCCGTCAGCGCGCCGTACTTGGCCACATCCGCGTCCGAGGTAGAAGCGGCGGTCAGCGGCTTTCCATTGGCATCGGAGCAATACTTCGCGTACCACTCATTGATCTCGTCGACGGTCTTGCCCTTGAAGAAGTTCTCGAAGATGTCCATCTCCTGCTCCCAGGTGCCGGAGGACATCTTGTATTCGGAGCCCTTCTGACGCTTGGTCTTCCAGCTGAGCAGCTCTTCGGAGAAAATGTCCTCGGTTTCCTCAAGCTGTCCCTCGACGGTGCCGTCGCCGTCCGCGTCGGAGTTGTAGCTCTGTCCCGGCCAGCCGGCCATGAAGTTGTCGCCCTCGTTGGACTCGTCGTGGTTGGGCGTGATGACCTCCAGAATATCGACCTCGAGATCCACAATGCGGCTGTCGTTGTCCACGATCGCATAGGCGATCACTTCATTGAAGGAGTAGACGCCGACCTCCTCGTTGTCAGAGCCGGGGCCCAGGCGCGGGGTAGAGGCGATGCCGATGCCGTGAGACAGCCCGCTAGCCGTTACGGCGGCGACCTCGCCGGTTTCGCCGGCCTCTTCCCCAATGCCCATGGCGTTGCGAATGGCGGCCAACGCGCCGTTGGAGCTCCAGGTCGCGTCCGTCACGGCGTCAATGCCGTCGATGGTGCCGGCGGCCAGAATCTGCTCCGTCAGGGTCTTGAGCGCCTCTCCACCGATTTCTGGCGTTTCCATCTCGCCGGTCAGCGTAAGTCCGACGATCGTGCCGTCCTCGACGGTCACTTCCGCTGTGATCGCGCCCTTATAGCCTTCGGCCTCGCCGGTCAGCGTTTCACAGATGCCGGATGCGGCGACGGTGAGCGTCATCGCGAGCGCGATAAGCAGAGCGAGCCCTTTCTTCCCGAAAAGTTGGTGTTTCATAGGTATAGGAAACCTCCTCACTAAATGGATTCTTTGCGCTGTAGTATAGCATGATATATCAATATTAGTCAAGTATTCCGTGATTATCCGAAAAGGTCAGAGAAAAATTGGGAGCTAATGGGGCGGCTCCTTTATGAGCCGCCCAGACCGATTTATCCCGCGAGTCTCACATGATACAGCCTCATCCACACATCGAGCTGCACCATATAGGCAATGGTCTGCGGCGTCGTCATCAGCTGGCCGTACCAGGGCATGGGGCGGTCGCAGCGCAGAAGCTCCTCAAGCGCCTCACGATTGACCAGTTCAAAAATTGGTGACCGCGAATCCGACAGGATTTCCCTGAGCATGCGTTCCACGGCCTCTCGATAGACGGGATGGTGCGTCTTGGGATAGGGGCTCTTTTTGCGCCAGAGCACCTTTTCAGGTAAAAGTCCGCGCATGGCGTAGCGCAGCAGTCCCTTTTCATGTCCATGATATTCCTTCATTTCCCAGGGTACGCCGTAGAGATATTCCGCGATACGGTGATCGCAGAATGGCACACGGACCTCCAGCCCGCTGAACATACTCATGCGATCCTTGCGATCCAGAAGCGTCTGCATGAACCATTTCTCATTGAGATGGATCATTTCCTTCATACGGCGCTCCTCGGGGCCAAGGGAGGGCAGGACGGAGGTGTCGCGGAGCGTGGCGCGGTATCGTTCATCGACATAAGCCTCCGCGTCGATGAGGCTGCGCCATTCCGGACGAAGAAAGCCGGTGCGGTAGGCGGTGGATTGCGCCCAGGGAAAACCGTATTTCTCGCGGATATCCTTGTCACGAAACCAGGGATAGCCACCGAAAATTTCATCCGCGCACTCGCCGGAAAGCGCCACGGTAGCGTCCTTCCTTATTTTACGGCAGAAAAGAAGCAGCGAGGAATCCACATCGGCCATACCGGGAAGGTCGCGCGCCTCAACCGCCTCGACCAGCGCGGCGGCCACGTCCTCGCTCTTAAGGATCACCGTTTTGTGCCTGACGCCAAGAGATTGATTCATGAGCTCGATGTAGCGTCCGTCGCTTTCGGGCTGAAAATGTCCGGCGGTAAAATACTGGTCGTTGTCCTCATAATCCACGGAGAAGGTACATAGCTCGCGTCCCATTTCTTTCATGCGCTTGGCGGCGACGGCGGAGAGAAGGCTGGAATCCAGGCCGCCGGAGAGAAAGGTGCACAGTGGAACGTCCGATACCAGCTGGCGTTCGATCGCGTCCAGCACCAGCCAACGTACCTTATCCGCTGTTTGCTCGAAGGTATCGGTATGCGGATGATCCTCGCACGCCCAGTATTGGCGCGTCCTGAGGCCGTCGGGTGTGTAGCTTGCGCAGCAGGCGGGCTTCAGCTCGGCAATATCGCGGAACACGCCGCATCCGGGTGTGCGTCCCGGGCCCATCAGCAGCAGCTCCGCGACGCCGTCGGCGTCGATCACCGGCTCCACCAGGGGGTGCTTGAGCAAAGTTTTCAGCTCCGAGGCAAATAAAAGCGTCTCGCCGCGCAGCGCATAGAACAGCGGTTTGACGCCCATGCGGTCGCGCGCGAGAAAAAGACGCCGCGCATGCTCCTCCCAGACGGCGAAGGCGAAAATGCCGTTGAGCTTGTCAAGGCAGCTGCCGCCCCAGGCCATATAGGCGTTGAGGAGCACCTCGGTATCAGATCGGGTGGACAGATGAAAGCCGAGCCCGGTCAGCTCCGCGCGCACCTCGTCAGTATTGTATAGCTCGCCGTTGTAGACCAGCACATAGTGCTCTCCTTTGTGCCATGCCTCCATGGGCTGACGGCCGTTTTCCAGATCGACCACGCTCAGACGCGCATGCAAAAGCGCCGCGTCCGCGTCCATATAGGTATCCGCCTGATCGGGCCCGCGACGCCGCATCGTTTGAAGCATCTCCTCGTATACCTCCGGCGTGTGGACGCCGCCTCTTCCCCAATCAATGATTCCCGCGATCGAGCACATGCTAACCGTCCCCCTTCATGCAAAAGGGCGCTCCTCCTTAATGGAGGGAACGCCCATGTTCATTCAAGAATATGCCGCACGGAGGAAAATGTGACGGTCGAAGGAGAAAATTTGGCGTTCAGGCGCCTCGTTCCTTCATCACGCGCTTGAGCAGCTCGTCGATCGCGTCGATGATGGCGGGCGCCTCGCGCGAAATGGTGCATACGTGCGGTACGCCCTTAAGCCAAAGCTTCTGGCGCACCTCGCTGCTGACGCCCTCCAAAATCGTATCGGCACTGCCCTCCCAGATCGTTTCGTCCCCGTCACTCTGTACGCAGAGAATGGGGCAGTTGATGTTGAACAGATTTTGACGGGCAAGACGGATAAGCTTATGGAGATCCGCGCCCTTGGCCGTCGGAAAGCCGTTGTAGCCAAAATCGTACGCTTGATCCAGCGCCTTCGCGCGCTCCGAAGAGGGACGCCAGGAAACGCGCGGGATCAAGGGGGCCAAAATGCCCGAGAGCGGAAGCAGGCGGTTTTTGGTGGCCATGGGGGCGGAAATGGGAATGCAGGCGTCGATCTTCATTTGCTCGGCGACCAATAGAGAAAGCACGCCGCCCATGGAGAGCCCGCAGACAGCGGTGACAGCCGTCTCGTTCATCATGTCCAGCGTCGCCTTCTTTACAGCCTGAAGCCATTGCTGCCAATCCGCCTTCGCCATGTCGCTCTCAGTCGTGGCGTGGCCGGGCAGGTTGATGCTTGAAACCGTATAGCCACGCTCAGAAAGCCCATCGGCGAGAATTCGCATGTGCGCCGCGCTGCCGGTAAAGCCGTGAACAAGCACGATCCCGCAGCCGTTGCCCTTGTGGTAAAACGGCTTGCAGACCTCTCGGTCAAAATAAGCCGATTGAACGGATTCCATACGTAAGCCTCCTTTCGCGTAAAGGGGGGGACGGTGTGTTATATGCCTGTTTAGAAGCGCTTTATGCGTTCAGACGCTCGATGTCCTCCTTTTTGCCCATAACCAAAAGTGTATCGCCCTCCTCAAAGAGCATATCAGCGGCGGGGGAGACGAGAAAGCGATCCTTGCGATGAATGGCAAGAATGTTGACGCCGTATTTGCGCCGGACGTTGATACCGATGATGCTGTTCTCCTGCCACTTTTCGGGAAGACGAATTTCGATTATCTGATAATCATCGCTTAGATTCATCAATTCCAGCACGTTGGGAGCGATGATCGCGCGCGCCATGCGCGCGCCCATATCGCGCTCCGGGAAAACGACGCGATCCGCGCCAATCTTGCGAAGCACCTTCGCGTGCAGCTCGTCATTGGCCTTGGCAATTAGGTATTTGACGCCCAGCTCCTTGAGCAGGACGCTGATCAGGATGCTGTCGCGGGTATTCTGGCCGATGCTGACGATGGCGGCGTCAAAATTTCCGACGCCCAGATCGCTGAGCAACGTTTCGTCCGTCGCGTCGAGCTGAAGCGCCTGGGTCACATAGGGCGCGACGGCGTTGACCGCCTCTTCGTCCGCGTCTACGGCCAGAACCTCCTGACCAAGCTCGGAAAGCGTCCTGGCGAGACTCATTCCAAAACGGCCCAGCCCCAACACCAGATATTGCTTGCTTTTCATCAATCACATACTCCTTTTTTATCATTCAACCGATCATGATCTTTTCCTCAGGATAATGCACGCGATTGGCACGCCCCGCCTCCAGGCGGTTGGCCAGCGCCGCGGCGAGCGTGAGCGGGCCGACGCGGCCGAAATACATCATCGGCATCAAAAGCCATTGCGAAACAGGCAGGAGAGAAGCGGTGCCGACGGAGGAAAGGCCCGTTGTGCTGAACGCGGACGTCGCCTCGAAAAGCAGGTCGATCATGTCAAAGCCGCGCCCGCGTTCAAGGATACTCAGAGCGCAGGTGCATACCAGAATGAGCATGAGCGCAATCAATACGATGGCGACGGCGCGGCGCGCCGTTCCAGCGTTCAACTCGCGGCCAAAGACGGTGATACGCTCACGGCCCCGCATGACCGCGATAACCACAAGGACGATCATGACGGCGGTTGTGGTTTTGACACCGCCGCCCGTGGAGGCGGAGGAAGCGCCAATAAACATCAGAATGCTACCCAGCAGCTTGCTTGAATCCGTCAGCGCCGCCTGATCCAGGCTGGCAAAGCCCGCCGTACGGAGGGTGACGGACTGGAAGAGGCTGTTGAGCACTTTTTCTCCAAAGCGCATTTCCCCCAGCGTGGAAGGATTGCTCCATTCAAGCCCCAGAATGGCCAACATGCCAGACAAAAGAAGAACGGCCGTCATCACCAGAACCAGTTTGGCGTGCAGCGAAAGCCTGCGCAGACGGAATCGCAGCTGCAAACACTCCAAAATAACGGGAAAGCCCAGCCCGCCCAGTAGAATCAGCGCGCTCAGCGTCAGAAGAACCACAGGCTCACGCTGAAAGGCCAGGAGGCTTTGATAATTGCCGAACAGATCAAATCCGGCGTTGCAGAACGCGCTGACGGAGGTGAAGACGCTCAGCCATACACCCCGACCCCCATATAGAGGGATGAGGCGCGTCATCAGAAGCAGCGCTCCAAGCACCTCGATAACCAGCGCCAGCAGAAAAAAGGAGATCGTCAGCCGTACCGCGCCAGAAAGCGCGTTTTGATTCATTGAATCCCGAAGTAGCACACGCTCCCTGAGCGTTATCCGTCTGCCCAGCGCCACCATGACCAGCGTGGCAAAGACCATGAAGCCAAGTCCACCGACCTGGATCAGAATCAACAAAACAATCTGTCCTGGGACGGAAAGCGCGAACCCGACATCCACGATTGAAAGGCCCGTAACACATACGGCAGACGTCGCCGTAAACAGAGCCTCTCTCAGCCCGATGGAACGTCCCTGCGTGCCGCAGAAAGGAAAGGACAGCACGGCGCCGCCGATGAGAATCAAAAGGAAAAAGCCAAGGGCCAGAGAAACCTCCGGCTTGATGGGACGTTTGGCCAGAGAAGAGGTCTTTTCGGATTGCACAGGGCATCCCCTTCCTCAAAAATTCAACTGTTATTATATGCGCATTTCCCGAATTTGTACAGAAATGTTTCACAACGCCAAAGAAAAATGAGGATGACGAAAGGGCGAAATTTATGCTATACTGCGGATATCCGCACAGGAAAGGAAGGAAACGGCATGTCCGTGTGGCAGGAAACGGTATACCCCAAGGAGAAGACGGACGCCTATCGGATGATGGCGCGCATGCTACGGTCGCTTATAGAGGATGAGCGCGATCCCATCGCCAATATGGCCAATATGAGTGCGCTTTTGTTTGACGCGCTTGAAGAGATCAATTGGGCGGGCTTTTATCTTTTCAAAAGGGATACGCTTGTGCTCGGCCCGTTTCAGGGGAAGCCCGCATGCATTCGCATTCCGCTTGGGCGCGGAGTCTGCGGCACGGCGGCGGCGGGAGGACGGACGGTGCTTGTCAGGGATGTGCATGCCTTTGCGGGACACATCGCCTGTGACGGAGCCTCCCAAAGCGAGATCGTGGTGCCGCTCGTCCAGGGGAAAAGACTCTTGGGCGTTTTGGATATCGATAGTCCGTCGCTCGCGCGGTTTGACGAGGAGGATCAGGCGGGTCTGGAGAATATGGCCTCCATCCTCAAGGAGGGCTGCGATTGGCCCGAATGACGGGCGCGGGCTTGCATTGCGTCGGGTTATCCTGTAAAATAGCATCGCGTGCCCTGCGGAGCGCGCGCCTTTACGGAAAGGAGAGAAGGAACCGTGCGTGTGAACGAAAGCGCAATTTTGGCCGGACTGCGTGAGCTGTATCCGGAGGCGAAGCCGGAGCTTCATTTCAGTAACCCCTATGAGACTTTGATCGCGGTCATGCTCTCCGCTCAGTGTACGGACAAGCAGGTCAATAAGGTGACGCCCGCGCTGTTCGAACGTTATCCCACGGTTCAGGCCATGGCGGCCGCGAGCGTGGAGGACGTGTATCCCATGGTCAAAAGTTGCGGATTTAAGACGAAGGCCGGTAATATCGTTCAGACCTGCCGCCTTATCATGCAGAATTTCGGTGGCGAGGTGCCCGATGATATGAAATCGTTGACGTCCCTGCCGGGGGTGGGACAGAAAACGGCCAACGTCGTGCTGGCGAACGCCTTCGGCGTGCCTACGATCGCGGTGGACACGCATGTGTTTCGCGTCTCCAACCGTCTGGGACTGGCGAATGCGAAAAATGTTGAGGAGACGGAAAAACAGCTCCAAAAGGCCATTCCGAAAGAGGACTGGATCGCGGCGCACCATTGGCTGATCTTCCATGGACGGCGTGTGTGTCATGCGCGCAATCCGGAATGCGTCACGTGCGGGCTGCGCACGCTATGTAAGGCGGCAAACGCCGCGGGCGGAGCCGTCACAACACCCAGGCCCGTTCGCAGGGTGGGAAAAGGGGCGGACACGCAAGGCGCTCAGGCGTAGGTCCGTAAGCGTCGGAATGAAGAAGGAGCAGACATGTCATCATTTGTAGATCGCGTAAAAATCACCGCTAAGGCGGGCAACGGCGGGAACGGCTGCGTTTCGTTCCATCGTGAGAAATTTGTGCAGAACGGCGGACCGGACGGCGGCGACGGCGGAAACGGCGGAAACGTCGTTCTCTATGCCGATCCCAACATGCATACCCTTTTGGACTTTCGTTTTCACAGCAAGTATCTGGCCGAAAATGGCGCGGACGGCGCCGCCGCGCGCTGCCATGGCAAGCGAGGACAGAATCTGGTCATCAAGGTGCCGGTGGGCACCGTTTTCCTTCGAGACGAGGATGGGGCGGTGGTCGCGGATATGAGCGAGGCCGGTCAAACCAAGGTGCTTCTGCGCGGCGGGCAGGGCGGCTATGGCAACCAGCATTTTGCCACGCCGACCAGACAGGCCCCGAATTTCGCCAAGCCCGGCATCCGCACTGAAACGCATGTGTTCAGGCTGGAACTGAAGACCATCGCGGACGTGGGGCTTGTCGGCTTTCCCAACGTGGGCAAGAGCACGATCCTGGCGGCGCTTACCTCGGCAAAGCCCAAGATTGCGAACTATCATTTCACCACGCTCACACCCAATCTGGGAATTGTCAAGCGCTATGAAAGCGATTTCGTGCTGGCGGATATTCCAGGACTGGTGGAGGGCGCGAGCGAGGGTGTTGGCCTGGGGCATGACTTCCTGCGCCATGTGGAGCGAACGCGGCTCCTTCTGCATGTGGTGGATGCCTCCGGCTGCGAGGGCCGCGACCCGCTGGAGGATTTCCGCATCATCAATGAGGAACTGGGAAAGTACGGCGAGCCGGTGGATCGCCCGCAGCTGGTGGTGCTTAACAAATGCGACCTGATCTATGAAGCGGAAACCGTTGAGACGTTGAGGCGCGCGTTTGAAAAGCTGGGATATAAGGCGTTCGCCGTCAGCGCGGCGCAGAACTGCGGCTTTGACGCGCTTTTGGACGAGGTCGTGCGCATGCTCCCCGAGCTGCCGCCCCCGCGTGTGTTCGCGGAGGAGGAGGTCATGGATGGGCGGGCGCTTCCCGACGACGGCTTTACCATCCGCCGCGAAAACGACGTGTTCTACGTGGAGGGCGCGGCGATGCAGCGCTTCATCGACAGCGTGAATTTCGACGACGAGGAAAGCCTGAACTGGTTCCATCGGACGCTACGCGACCGCGGCATCATCCAGGCACTGCGCGATAAGGGCGCGCAGGAGGGATCGACCATCTCCATTGGCGATATGGAATTTGACTTTATTGAGTAGGAGAGCAAAGGGATGCTTACCAGCAAACAGCGCGCGAATCTGCGCGGCATGGCCAATACCATGGATACCATCCTCTACATTGGCAAAGAGGGTATTACGGAAAATACAGTAAAAGAGGCGTATGACGCGCTCGAAGCGCGCGAGCTCATTAAATGCGCCGTGCAGCAGGGATGCGAGCTTTCCGCGCGAGAGGCGCTGGATGAGCTGTGTGAGCGTGTTTATGCCGAGCCGGTGCAATGCATCGGCCGTCGCTTCGTCATGTATCGCGAAAGCCGTGACAATAAGCGGATTGAACTGAAATGATGACTCAGAGGGTCACGGGGGATCGCAGCATGCTTAAAAAGGTGCTGGACGCACTGGGTGAGCTGCGGTTTCCTTTTGCGTTATACGAAAGCGATATTCACCGGCAGGTGGAAAAACGGCTTGAAGAGGCGGGGCTTGCCTGCGAGCACGAAGCGCGCATCGGGCGGGGTTGCCGCATCGATTATCTGGTGGACGGCGTGGGCGTGGAGATCAAGAAGGGAAGGCCGGATATCTCCGCACTGAAAAGGCAGCTCCTGCGCTACGCCGCGTGCGATCGTGTGGAGGCGCTGGTGGTGGTCACGCAGCGTGCGGTTTCCTTGCCTGACACAATGCTGGGAAAGCCCGTCCGTGTGGTGGCGCTCAATCAGCTTTGGGGGGTGGCACTGAAATGAACGAGGATTTTGCCCTCATTCCGCCCTATCTGATGGACGCCAGCGGCGCGCAGCCCGAGGACGGCGCAAACCGCCGTACCTACGGAACGCTCAGCTATAACAAGCGGCGAAACTGCTGGGTAGTCAAGGGCGAGCCGAGCGTGACGGAGCTGTGCAAGCGGCTGTTCCCGGGCTCGGAAACCAACCGCAGGGGCGAGGCGCGCTTTACGGCGCACCGGCGCATCGTCGGCGAGCTGAATTGGCTGATGCTGCGCTATCCGCTGAAGGTTCGTTCCTCGGACAGGGCGCGCTGGGAGGCGGCGCTTTCCGAGGCAAGGGAATATGTGGTCAGACGTGAGATGGCGCGGCAAATGCCGGAGCGCGTCACGCCAAGCCCCACGACCTTTTTGGGCAGGCTCACCCTCTTTCAGGAGGAAGGGCTCGCGTTCCTTTTGCGTACGGATCGGGGGCTTCTGGCGGATGAAATGGGTCTGGGAAAGACCGTCCAGGCGCTTGCCATGCTTTCGGAAACTGGAGCCTATCCCGCACTGATTGTCGCGCCGCCGCATCTGATGCGTAACTGGGAAAGCGAGATCGCCCGCTTCGTCCAAAAGCCGGACGGCAGTCCGCTGAACGTCCACGTCATCAAGGGGCTGACGCCCTACGCGCTGCCTAAGGCGGATATTTATCTCATGCACTATCTTCTTTTGCGCGGATGGAAGGAAGCGCTTCCCGACGCGGCGATTCCCACGGTTATCTTTGACGAAATTCAGGAGCTGAGGCGAAGCGGCACGGAAAAGTATTCCGCCGCGAGCCTTCTTTCCGAAAGCGCGCGGCGCGTGATCGGTCTGAGCGGCACGCCGATTTACAATCGCGGCGCGGAGATTTGGAACGTGGTTAACATCCTTGATTATCACTTTCTGGGAGACTATGAGAGCTTTACGCGCGAGTGGTGCTATGGCTATGGCAACCAGATTGTGGCGAAGCCGGAGCTGCTGGGCGAAAAGCTGCGGGAGGAAGGGCTGATGCTCAGACGCACCAAGCAGGAGGTGCTTGCGGAGCTTCCGCCCAAGCGTCGTCTCGTCATGCCCATTGACAGCGACGACGCCGTTTATCGCAGGCTGATTCAGCCCATGGCGCAGACCCTTTATCAGCTCAAGAATGACCGCGAGGCGACGAACAGCCAGCGCGCGTTGTGGGAGATGGAGGTTGAACAGGGCGAACGTCAGGCGACGGGCATCGCCAAGGCTCCCTATGTGGCACAGTTTATCCGTGCCCTTTTGGAAGCGGGGGAGCGTGTTCTGCTCTTCGCCCATCATCATGAGGTGATGGACATCTATAAAAGGGAACTCAAGGCGTATTCGCCCGTCTTTATCACGGGACGTGAAACGCCCGCCATGAAGGAGCGCTCGGTGGAGCGCTTCATGGCGGGACGAACGAACCTTTGCTGCGTTTCGCTGCGCGCGGCGGCCGGTCTCAACCTCCAGCGCGCCAGCTGTGTCGTGTTCGGAGAATTGGACTGGTCGCCCGCAGTACACAGCCAGGCTGAGGACCGAGCTCACCGCATGGGGCAGACGGACTCCATCCTGTGCTATTACCTGGTCTCCTCCGGAGGAAGCGATCAGGACATGCAGGACGCGCTGGGCTTGAAAGTAAGCCAGTTCGTCGCCCTGATGGGCGATGAGCCGCAGAGCCAGTCGGAGGCGCTGAGCAGCGCACAGGCCGCCAGACGATATGTGGAGCGTCTGGTCAGACGTCTGGTCGATCAGGCGGGCTGAGGGGTTAGCGTGGAAGAACGACGGTGACGCCGGGCTCGAAATCCTGCGGCGCGAGGCATGGATTGGTCCGAAGAAGGCTGGCGACGGGAAGGTTGAAGCGCACGGCCACGGCTTCCAGCGTTTCCGTTGCTTCAAGCGTGTAGGTCTCTGGAAGTGTGCAGGGGATGTTTTCCTTTGGAATACAAAGGGTTTGCCCCACACGCAGCGCCTCAAGGTCGACGCCGGGATTGGCCGTTTCCAGCGTGTGACGGCTGACGAGATTACGGATCTGAAGATCGGAAACCGTTTGGCCGCGCTGCACAATCCACTGTTCATCCTCCGAACACGCAAGGGTCGTGTCGGGCGCGATGCCGGTTCCTCCCGTTGTGCCATTCGAGCAATCGTCACAGGGCGTATTTCCAGTATCCGCGGCCCCACTGCCGCTGGTTGAACCGTTGGTGGTTCCGCCCGTTGAGCCGCCGGTTGAACCGTTGGTGGTTCCGCCCGTTGAGCCGCCGGTTGAACCGTTGGTGGTTCCGCCCGTTGAGCCGCCGGTTGAAC
>CAYQCL010000001.1:85707-105180 GCA_964416065.1 uncultured Oscillospiraceae bacterium
TTGGTGGTTCCGCCCGTTGAGCCGCCGGTTGAACCGTTGGTGGTTCCGCCTGTTGAGCCGCCGGTTGAACCGTTGGTGGTTCCGCCCGTTGAGCCGCCGGTTGAACCGTTGGTGGTTCCGCCTGTTGTGCCACCGGTCGTGCCTGAGCCGAGCCCACCGGTCTGGGGCGAGTCGTCCTCCTCACGAGGAATGCATAGCACGTCGCCGACCATCAGGCGGGCGGGGTGAATGTCACGGTTGGCGGCCAGCAGGTCGCGGAGCGGAACACCCAGCTTGTGGGCGATGAGGTAGAAGCTGTCTCCACGTTTAACGACGTACTCCTCCGCGCAGATGCTTGTATTGTTCTGTTCAGCCATATGCCTTCTCCTTTCGGGATGTTCTCCCTAGGAGCTTATGCCGCAAATCGCCGTAATTTGCCTACCAACTGCGCCCGCGTGCCTCAAAACTTGCCTTGAGCTGTTCAAGGTCCTCATAGGTATGGATGTTTTGGCGCTGCTCCTGAATGGCGACCTGGGCATCGGGAGAGAAGCACTCAAACAGCTCCCTGCTCTTGGGATCGTTTTCAATCAATTCTCGAAGGGTTGGATACGCGTTCATTTTGATCACCTCAGAAAGATAGAATGTCCCCTCCGAAGCGGGTTATACGGAGAAAATGAAGAAAGGGTCAAAAAATGCCAATGGTCAATTATTGCAGAAAATGCAAAACAGAGACACCGTTGGGGGAGAGCTGCCCCTATTGCGGCGGGAGGCTAGCGCGGACGGGGGAACAGATTTCCTTTGGGATAACCCGTACGCCGCTGAAGGATTGGTTTGCCTGGAACAACGTGCTGCGCGTCGCCCTGCCGACTTTGCTTGTGGTTCTTGTCGTGGCGATTGCCGCCGAGGCGGGCGTGACGGGCGCTGACGGCGTAGCCGCGCTGTTCACGCAGGGCCTCTTTTGGACGTTGATGGCGATACTAGCGCTGATGCTTCTCTTGATTTCGATGATGCTGGCGCTTCAGGGGCCGGAGAAGGTGCATTATGTGCTGGATAAGGAGGGGGTGCACGCGCGCGTTTATCTGCCGGAGGAAATGTCTCCGGTGCAGCTGTATGCCCGCTTTCTGACGCCGCAGGCCGTGGAAAAGCTCGAGGATGAAAGGCCTCCGCTTGAGGGACTGGTGCTTGTCAGACGCATATCTCTCCCATGGAGCGCGATCAGGCGCGTCCGCGTCTGGCGGGAGGGCTCCGCCGTCCTTTTCTTTCGGCCGGCCTTCTGGCAGGCGCTGTCGATCCGTTGCCCCGTGGGAGAGCTGGAGACGGTAGAGAACTATGTGAGAAAAAAGCTCAAGCGCTTTAAAAAGGTGCGCGTGCTGCCTCTTCCTGAAAAGAAAAACAATAAAGATAAAAGTATTACATAAATATGAAGAATATACTTGACTTATTTAACAACGTGCCCTACAATAAACCATGGATATGAAGGCTGAAAAAGCCATTTCATCTTTGGAGGTCATGCAGATGAAGCATAAAAAACGTTGGATGCGCTTTTTGGCTGTTGCGTGCGCATTTGCGATGCTGTTGCCGATCGCGACATCGGCGCTGGCGGCAACCTATCCTTATGACACCATCAGCATGGATGACGTGAATTTGCGTAGCCGCGCCAATACGACCTCAATCATCCTTAAAAAGATTCAGGCGGGGGACACCGTTACCATTCTTGGGGTAACGGGGAGCTTTTATCGCGTCAAATTTGACGGAAAAACCGGATACGCCATGAAAAAATATATTGATGGAACCGATCCTGCGCCGGACGCGACGCTCGATCCCTCCCTCACCATGCAGGCCCCGCCCGCAATCACCGAATATCCTTATGATACGGTGGTGCTTCAGCGCGTAAAGCTGCGTAAGACTGCAGAAGCCGAGGGCGAGGTCATCAAGACGCTTCTGGAGGGCTCCATCGTGACCGTCTATGACCGCACGTCCAACGGCTTCGCCAAGGTCAAGGCCGAAGGGAAGACCGGCTATGTGGTCGACACACACATCAATCTCGCGAACATTCCCGCGCCCACCCCCGCGCCCACCCCCACTCCCAAGCCGGGCGCCGAGAAATATACGGAGCTGAAAAACGGGAGCTCGGGCGCGGCGGTGACGGCGTTGCAATCCGCGCTGGCAGAGCTGGGCTATCTGTCGGAGGAGGACGCGGATGGAAAATTCGGCGCAAAGACCGAGGCGGCGCTTAAGGTGTTCCAGAAGCGAAACGGCCTGACCCAGGACGGCATAGCCTCGGCTGAGCTTCAGCTCCTGATGTATGAATCTACGCCCAAGGACTATCGGGGCTACCGACAGTACGTAAAGACGGTGGCACCCGTCGCGGGCGCGCTGATCCGTAGCAATTCGACGGGTGAGACCGTGAAAAAGGTACAAGTACGTTTGAAGGAACTGGAATATTATACTGGCGAGGCCACCGGCGTGTGCGACGAGGCGACCGTCGCGGCCATCAAGCTGTTTGAGGAAAAGCATGGGCTGACGGTGGACGGCGAGCTGGACGCGGAGGATCAGACGGTTTTGTTTGGAGCGACCGTCATGGCGGCCTCCGTTGTGGTCACACCTACGCCCACACCCACGCTCGTTCCCCCAACAAAAACCCTTCGTCCGGGAGACGAGGACGAGGAGGTCAAGGTGCTCCAGCAACGCCTGAAGGATCTGGGCTATTACGCCGGAAATGTTACCGGCACCTATAACGATGCAACAACCAATGCTGTCAAGGCATTCCAGAAGAATAGTCACCTTGACGCGGACGGAATCTGTGGGCCGGTTACGCGCACGGTTCTCTTCGGGGTAAACGCCGTCTATGCGGTGGCGACCGCCATACCGGTCACGACACTTCAGCCGACGACGGAGCCGATCACACCAGAAAACGTCATCGTTATTCGTGCGGGCAGCATGGGTGAGATCGTCCTGAGACTTCAGACGCGTTTGCAGGAGCTGGGATATTATACCTCCCGTCTGGACGGCGTGTATCTCTCGGACGATATCGCCGCCGTTCAGGCCTTCCAGAAGGCAAACGGCCTGAAGGTGGACGGCAAGGCGGGATATGAGACGCAGACGGCGCTATATAGTGAGGCCGCCGTTCGTGCCGTTGTTTCGACCGAGGCTGCTGTCACAACTCTACGCTACGGTAGCTCCGGCAGCGAGGTTACCGCCCTACAGAACCGTTTGATCACGCTGGGATATCTGGCGGGCAGCGCGGACGGCAAGTTTGGAAACAACACGAAGGCGGCGGTGATCGCGTTTCAAAAGGCAAGTGGCCTGACGGCGGACGGCATTGCGGGAGCGCAGACGATGGCTGCGCTCAATGCCTCCGATGCCAAGATCAGCACCGTTTCCACCACGCAGACGCTGCGCGTTGGCACCGTGAGCGACGCGGTTCGCGACCTGCAAAACCGTCTGATCAGCTTGGGATATCTGACGGGCAGCGCGGACGGCAAGTTTGGCGTTCAGACCAGCCTTGCGCTGATCGCGTTTCAGAAGGCCAACGGGCTAACGGCGGACGGAATTGCCGGCACCAAGACACTGAGCAAGATCAATTCCAGCACCGTCGTAGGCGCGAACGAATCTGCGGCACCTGATACAACGCCTTCGCCGTCGGTCGCGCCGGTCGTAACGAGCGTCAGCGCGTCGCAGGTTCGTTACGCAAACTGGTATACCGAGATCAAGGCAAAGTGCAAACTGCTCCCCAATGCGACGGTTTATGATTTTACGACCGGCATCAGCTGGCAGGTCAATATGTTCAGCTTGGGTGCGCACGCGGACGCAGAACCGCTTACAGCGCAGGACACGGCAAACATGAACCGCGCCTTTGGCGGAAAGACCACTTGGACGCCGAAGGCCGTGTGGGTCGTTTTGAGCGATGGAACTGTCTACATGGCCTCCACACACAACACGCCGCATGAAACCTACCACATCCGCAACAATGACTTTAACGGTCACCTGTGCATCCACTTCCCGCGCACACAGGCGCAGGTGGAAAGCATAGGGCCCTATGCGACCTCTCACCAGAAGGCGATTGACCTCGGCTGGGCGGCAACGCAGGTGTTGGCTGGAAAATAATGAAGGGGGCCTGTTGCAGAAACAGAATACATGGTTTTTATGCAACAGCGACAAAGATCCGCTTCCAAGCAACGCTTGAGAGCGGATCTTTTGTGCATGTTTCTGGTTGAAAGGCTTTTTGCGACAGACTTTGCGGCCTCTTGCGTATCCAGCCCCTTTGATGCGTGCAGGGAGGACGCTTAAGACCATTGGAAATTTTCCTTGCCCGCTCCGATTTCAAAGTGATATTTAACAATACCAAGATCGACCTTGGAATAAAAGCCGCCCGTCGATTTCACGTTAACGCGGTTTTCGTCCGTAAGGGAAAAGAAAAAACACTGCTGGTTGATCGCTGTGGGCGCCAGTAAAGCTGCCTCCATCCCGCGCAAAAACCATTCGGGAGCGCCACTCATCCCTGAGCAGACCTCTGAAAGCGGGCGGCTTTTGTGCTCGACCCCCTGTGTCCGTCCGTATCCCAAGGCCAGGACGCAGACCAGCTTTTCATCCTTGCTGACGACGCAACGGGTTTTGCGCTTGCTGAAGCTGAGCGCGACCCAGCAGGTGTTGAGCCCAAGCTGTTGGGCCAGCAACGCCAGTCGTTCCCCATAGTAGCCCAGCTTTTCATCCAGCAGAGGATCTTTTTGACCGATCAGAGCGATATAGTTGCACACGCCGGAAAAATGCCCGTAATGGGCCATTAGCCCGCCAAAGGCTTCCGGCTCGTCGGTGATAAGCTGAATATGCAGATTGCCCTGTGCATTGCATGCGGCAATCTCCCTTTCGAGAGCAGCCCGCGCGTCGGGGTGGATCGGGGTATCGGTATAGGCGCGGACGGAATGTCGCGTCCTCATGGCTTGCGTCAGATCCATAAATACAGCCTCCTTTGCGATTGAGGAACGAAAAGGGCCGGTTAACCTAACTCGATCACGGAAAAGCCCTCGGTCTCCCGCCGATCATGGGTGATGAGTATGACAGTTTTGCCCTCGGTGCGTTCCTTGACAACGCGCATCACCGTGGCCCGCGTGTCTTCGTCCAGGCCCTTATAGGGCTCGTCCAGAAAAAGGATGTCATATTCGGCCAAAAGCGCGCGGCAAAGCGCGACGCGACGCTTCATGCCACCGCTGAAGGTGCTTACGGGGCGCAAAAGGCCATCCTCATGGATGCCTAATTCGAGCAGCCGCGGACGAATGGACGGGCCGGCTGAGGGTGTGACAAAGGCAATGTTTTCCTCAGCGGTGAGCTGCTCCAGCAGACGATCCTCCTGAAAGACGGCGCTGAAACGAGTTCCGGGTGGATGACGCACCTCTCCGCCGTCCGGTCGGATCAGGCCCATCAGCAGGTTCATCAGCGTGGTTTTGCCGCATCCGGAAGGGCCCATCAGGCAGGTGTGGCCACCTTCGGGAAAGGTAGCGGAAAAGCCGGCAATAACAGGCCTTCCATCAAACGCCTTGCTGAGATTTACCGCTTCGAGCATACAGATGTCCTCCTGAGCAGATAATTCATGCTGAAATTCAGCAGCTTTTCACAGGCGATGCTTAAGATAACGACCACAACCGTCCAGCAGAAGAGGTCGGGTGTTTCCAGATAAATCTTCGCTCGATAAAGCTTTTCGCCGATGGATCCCTTTGGGATACCGATCACCTCAGCTGCGACGCCGCTCTTCCAGCATAGTCCCATGGCCACCGCGAGGCTTGAGCGGAGAAAAGGCAACACCTGATAAAAATAGATCACGCGCAGCTGCTTGAAAAATGGAACTCGAAACACACGCGCCATTTCAATGAGCTTGCGGTCGGTACTGTCCAAACCGGCCAGCGTGTTGGTATAGACGACGGGAAAGCCGATCAGCAGACTGATGATGACGCTCAAGTTACGGCTGGAGACCCAAAGCAGTACCAGAATAACGAAGGAGGCAACGGGGACGGCCTTGACCGTCGCCACCAGCGGCGCGCAAAGCTGACGGATCAGCGAGAAGCGATAGCTCAGTGCCGCGAGCATGACGCCCAGCGCCGCGCTGATCGCAAAGCCCAGCAAAATATGAGAGACGGAAAAAAGAACCGTCTGCCAAAAGGATAGCTGCCCGATCAGCTCAAAAAGCCGCTTTAGCGCTGAAAGCGGCGAGACCAAAAGGATGGGCTCGGCCACCCACCAGGCCATGATCTGCCAGACAAACAGCCAGAAAATCACGGCCCAGATGGGCAGCCGGCCCTTTTTTTCAGCGCTGGTAATAGAAGTTTTCATCGGGCAGCGCCCCGCCCACGGAGGCGGGATTCTGGTCGAAAAGCACCTGGAGATAGCCAGACAGGCGGGTCTGCATCTCCTCGCCGTCAATATAGGTGATGCCGCAGTAGGGAAGCGCGGCCTTCGCGACCTCTTCCGTCACGATATCATACTGACCGATCAGGAAAGCAGTCTCTTCGAGGTTTTCATTCGCGAAGGCGACTGATTCCTGATAGGCGTCCAGGAAGGCATTCACGGCCTCAGGATTTTCCTCGATGAATGCGCTGCGCGCGACCACAACGCCTGTCAGCAAGGCGCTGGGATGATCGCTACCTTCCTGCACACGATCCCATTCGACGTTCAAATCCAGGGCAATACGAATAGCAGGCTGCTTCATCTGCGCGGTGGTCACAAAGGGCTGGGGCAGCATGGCAACGGAATTTTCGTTGGCCAGAAGAGAGGCTAGGCATTCCGTGTGCTCAGACTTATATTCGATCGTTACGTCCTTTTCAGGATCGAGCCCGTTCGCGGTCAGAAGGTAGTTGAGCGCGTATTCAGGAGTGGCGCCCTTGCCGCTGGCATAAATGGTGCGTCCGCGCAAATCCTCAAAGCTTTTCACACTATCGCCATTTTCAACGATATACAGCACGCCCAGCGTGTTGACGGCCAGCACCCTGACCTTTCCCTCGGTGTTGTTGTAGAGCACAGAGGAAACGTTCGCGGGCACGGCGGCGATATCCACATCGCCCTTGACCAGAAGCGGGGTAACCTCGTCGATCGCGGCGGCAATGGTGAAATCGAAGGCTTCGTCGCCATCGCTCATCATCTTGACCATGCCCATCGCGGTGGGTCCTTTGAGAGCGACGACGTTGGTCGCGCTCTCGGCGGACGTTACGCCCAGAGCCAGTGTGAAAATCATCGCAAGGACAAGAAGTCCCGTAAGTAGCTTTTTCATCATAATCAACCTTTCTTATTTGTTTTTCCCTGTGTCATTGCACTTTTAACCTGTACGCCGGGCAGATTGCCAAGCCTTCCGGTCAGCGCACCTAACTGATCGTTTGTGCCTCGGACGATCAGACCAATCACGGCGTCGCCGCTTTGCTGATCGGGTACGCCCATACGACCGCGAATGATGCCGCCAAAGGAGGAGAGAATGCCGTTGACCTCGGGCGCAGATGCCCGATCCTCTATGACAATACCCACAAAGCCCACGCGTTCCTCAGCCATAAAGATCCTCCGTTTCTACGAAAAAACCGCAGACGCCACACTAACAGCCCGTCTACGGTATGGTCATATCACGCATAGCATTGCCTCCTTCCTTATCTTGGACGAAGGAGATCTCCCGCGCCCGCAAACAGAGGAATTGTTCCGTTCATTTGCCTCCGCCGCACGCGAACGCTTGGATTCGCCAAATGAAACAATTCTAGTATACACGATTTTTAGGAAGATGAAAACACAAAGTTAAGGGAAAGAGAATGCAAAAAAGGAAAATCGCTTATCAAAAGACCGGACGGCATGTTTGCCGTCCACCCTTATAGCGACGCTTATGGATGCGCGTCAGTCCGCTATCTTCTCCAGAGCGATTTCATACGCCGCCTTCAGCTGCGCATCGTTGAGGTCGCCGATGTCGTACATGGTGGTATCGTCCTCGGGCATTTCCGCGATTACATCGGGCGTAATACCGATCTTGTGTACCTCATTGCCGTTGGGGGTGAAGTATTGGGCGACGGTCAGCTGCATACCCGCGCCACGCTCTCCCACAGGAAGCACATATTGCACGACGCCCTTTCCGTAGGTCTGTACGCCCACGATGGTTGCCCGCTCACGATCCTGAAGCGCTCCGGACAGAATTTCGCTTGCCGAAGCGGAATACTCATTGACCAGCACGACGAGGGGAAGGGTGTTCTCCTGGCCGTTTGTGGTGGTGGTGTAGTAGTCGGAGGTCCCGTCACGATACTCAAGCGACGCGACAAGCCCCTCTTCCAGAAAGATATCGGCGATCTTTTCCGCGTCATCAACCCAGCCGCCAGAGTTGTCGCGCAGATCAATGATCAGCGCCTTTGCACCCTGGGAGACAAGCTCCGCCAGCTGCTGAGAAAAAGCGACGCTGCAATCACCGCTGAACTCATACAGGGAGATGTAGCCGACGTTGTTTTCCAGCATGGCGCTATTAACCCAGTTGACATGCACCACCGCGCGGCCTACCACAAAGTCCAAAAGCTCATCGCCGCGCAGCACCTGCACATTGACCGACTCGCCGACGGTACCGCGCATGATGTCCACCGCGTCCTGCAAGTTGGAGGCGGATACATCCAAATCCTCTACCGTCATGAGAATGTCACCCCTGCGCAGTCCGGCCTCGAGAGCGGGACTGTCCAAAAATACGCGGCTGATGGTGCAAAGACCTGTGGTATAATCAGCCATGAGCTGGATGCCTATGCCGGCATACTCGCCCTCGTCGTCCTCCCACATCTTCGCGTACTGCTCCGGTGTGTAGAAGTAGGTGTAGGGATCGCCCAGGCCATAAAGAAGGCCCATTTCGGCACCGTCAAGCATGGCCTCCTCATCCGGCTCCTGGTAATAATACGTATCCACGACCTGACGGAGCTCCTCGAGCTCCTCATAGCGCATGAGCCGCTCATATTCCTCGCGGCTGATCGTGACCGTATCGCCGGAAGGGTCGTTGCCCGTAACCAGATCGCTTACCGATGTCGGCAGCAGAGCGCAGCCGGCCAGAAGGAGCGATACCATCAGCAGCAGCGCCAAAAGGCGAACGCCCTTGTTGGAAAAGTGCTTCATCATTTCCTTGCCTCTTTCTGTCAGTCGATTTGCTTGGGCTTTTCCTGTCCGCATTTTTTCAGCTCATACAGGATTTTGAAGGTGACTGCGTCGTCAAAATGCCGAAGATCAAGCCCCGTCTGGCGCTGCACCTTGTCCAGACGATAGACCAGGGTGTTGCGGTGGATAAAGAGCTGACGGGCGGTATCGGAGAGATTGAGATCCTTGCGGAAGAACATCTCGATGGTTTGCAGCATTTCCTCATTGAAAAGCTTGGCCGTTTTGCGGTTGAAGAGCAGGGCATGATAGTGGAGGCTTTCCTCGCGCGGGATGTTCATCAAAAAGCGCTCCAGCATGAGTCGGCGGAAAACATGGATATGAGAATCGGGGTTAAAGATACGTCCGACCTCCATGGCGCGCCGTGCCTCCGCATAGCTTTCCCCAAGCAGGGCGAGCGTATTCTTTTCCTCGCCAATACCGACCAGGGCGGTTTGTACGGCCTCCTCCATCAGCGTTTCCTGCACGGCCTCCGCGAACTGGTAAAGCTCCTCCGTGCCGTCGATCCCCTCCATGTCCTTGATCAACGCCACCAAATGGCGGTTCATTTCCACCAATACATCCGTATCGCTCAGGGGAATAAGCTCGCCCAAAACGCTGAACGCGCTCGCCTTTTCCGTCTGCTCAAGCTGAAACAGCATGACGCAGCGCGGCATTTCCAGGGGAATCTGATGCTCACTCGCTCGGGTGATCAGATCGGTGCCGGAAAGCTCCTGCTTAAGTGCGCGACGATAGACGTCGGTATGGCTGGCGATGGACAGGCTGCTCTTCAGAAGGCTCATCAGCATCGCGTCCGCGACGCAAAGAAGATCCTCCACACCAGCGGCGCTGTCGGGCGCGGCCAGGTAGAGAGGCGGATGAATATCCAGCGCGCGGAAAAAATACCCGCCTACATGATGGTTGATCCCCTGCGCCAGCACGGTAGTGGGTAGGACAACGGATTCGCCGTCCTCAGGCACGAGACATGCGCCTGACGCATCCAGAAGACGGAGGGGAATGGTCAATGTTTCAAAAACCTTGGCGATTTTTTTGATATAGCGTTTCTCAATATACACAGCCGCAGCTCCTCTCGTTCGATACCGCTTTTAGGACGAACAAAAACATTATACCATAATCACAGGCGTAATGAAAGAAATTCGTTCGATTTTACATTGCGCGCGGATTTGAATTCGCTGGAAAAGAAAAAAAGCGAACAGAACTGTTTTCTTACCTATGGTGAGAGTGTCAGCGGCTTGTCTGGTGTTTTGTCGGCTCTCCAGGCTCAGGAAGGAGCCCTCCGAGATGAAGGCGCATTCGTTTGTTCCGTTCCCTCGCAAAGCGCGCGTGGACTCGTATGGCCTGGCATGGAACGCGAGGCGCTGCCATCATGAATGAAAGTTATCGCAAAAGCTGTTCAACCGTTTGGGCTAGAGAGTCAACCTCCTGGCGGGTATTATAGATGCCCACACTCGCGCGGCACGCGCCCGTGTGCAGCGTGCCCAGCCATTGATGAATGGAGGGAGCGCAATGCAGTCCCGCGCGCAGCGCGAAACCCTGATGGGAGAGTCTGTCGCATAAATCCCCTGCGTCCATCGCGCTGGGTACAAAGCTAACCACGCCCACGTGGGGAGCGCCCGAGTACCCCAATACGCGAAGCCCGCGAATGGCGGAGAGCTGTGTCCGCATGTGACGAGCAAGCTCGCCCTCATAGTCCTCGATTTCCTTGCGATGTGCCAGGGCAAAACGCGCGCCCACCATCAGTCCCGCGATGCCTGGCAGGTTGGCGGTACCGCTTTCATAGCGATCAGGAAGCTGGGAGGGCTGCGTCATGCTCTCGCTTTGCGACCCGGTTCCCCCCACAATGAGCGGTCGGGGCAGCATGCCGCGCCCCAGAACCAAGACGCCGGTTCCGTGGGGGCCTAGCAGCCCCTTGTGCCCTGGCATGGCGATCATATCCGCGCCGAGGCTTTTTAAGGATACGTCCAGGATGCCGACGGTCTGTGCGGCGTCCACTAACAGGGGAACGCCATAGGGCTTCAGAGCCTCAGAAATGGCCTTCACGGGTTGGATGATGCCCGTAACATTGCTGGCATGGCAGATAACGCACAGGGCGGTCTTGGGGGTGATGGCGGAACGAACCGTCTCCGTCGTGATAAGTCCCATGCTGTTGGGCATGAGCGGACGGACGCGGATCGCCCCCTGCTCCTCGAGCCCTTTGAGAACGCGCATAACGGCGTTGTGCTCAGCGTGCGAGCAGATCACCTCATCCCCTTCGTATAGCATGCCCCGAATGGCCGTGTTGAGGGCCTCCGTGCAGCTGGGAAAAAAAATGACGTTTTCCGGCGCGGGTGCGTCAAATGCCTCGGCCAGAAGCTCGCGGCAATTTTGAATGATGCGTCCGCCGCACAGGGACAGCGAATGTCCCGAGCGACCGGGATTCCCGCCCAGCTTTTGCAGCGTGCCCGCCATGGCGCGCACCACCATGGGCGGCTTTGGGAACGAGGTGGCGGCGTTGTCCAGATAGATCATGTTGAAAAAACTCCCTTCGCGGCCTCACATCCACACGCGGCCTCACGTATACTGTATGAGGAAGAAAGGGGGAAATGCACGCATGCAACAGGAAGTTTTCGGAATCGCGTCGTTTCGCTCGCGTCAGCAGGTGCTCAAATTTGAAGGGGCGCTGCGCCGCAGCGGGGTCAGGGTGTCCGTCATCACCACGCCGCGGGATGTTTCCGTCGGCTGTGGGCTCAGCATCCGCTTCGAGCTCAATGATGCCAAGCGGGTGATGGAGGTATACAATCAGCTTCATCCCTCAAACCTGATCGGCTTCTATCGCGTCGAACGCGAAAGCGGCCAACGAACGGTTACCCGTCCCCTCTGACACATTCGCTTGCCTTTTATTCTTGGGCGCGCTATGCTGAAGGCGCTGGCGCGTTCGAGTTTTTTTATACAGGTTGCAACTATTTTGCCTTTTCACGCTTCTAATAGGCGGAATCAACGTTGATACCAAAGGAAACGGAGGACGTCCGATGGACAAGCAGACCTTTTCGGTTCAGGTAAAGCGCATGGAACGACAGCTATATCGGATTGCCATGAGCTATGTCGCCAACGAGACGGACGCCGCCGACGCGGTACAGGAGGCGCTTCTGCGCGCCTGGGCGGCGCGCGGAACGCTTAGAAACGAAGCCCTGTTTGGCACGTGGCTGACAAGGATTCTCATCAACGAATGCAAAACGCTTTTGCGAAAGCGAAGACGGGCCATTCCCATGGCCGAGCCGCCCGAGCAAAGGGCGGCCGAATCGCCGGATGATGATCGCGCGGCGCATGAGGAGCTGTTTCAGCTGCCGGTCAAGTATCGTGTGCCGCTGGTACTCAACGCGCTGGATGGATATACCATGCGCGAAATAGCGAGCATCCTGCGCTTGCCGGAAGGAACGATCAAGACGCGCGTTTCCCGTGCCAAGCAGAAACTAAAAACGGTTTTGAAGGAGGTGGCCGATGATGAGAAATGAGGAACTGGATCGCGCCTTTGGAAAAACACCGGAAATGTTCACCTCTCGGGTCGACCAAACCCTTCAGGAATTGGAGGAAAAGCCTGTGAAACGAATCACATTACGGGTCGTCGCTATCGCGGTCGCGATTTTGGCTCTTTTGTGCGGCATTGCTTACGCCGTGATCACGCAGGGCCAGGAATGGTACTACAACAATCGCTTTACGGCCTATCAGGAGTATGAGCCTGAAAAGTATGAGGCCATCATGAACAATTTGCAGGAGGCGCCCGATCAGAGCCAACAGGACGATCAGGTGGTAAACGTGGTGGTGCAGGATATCGCGTGGCTGCCGGAGCAGAGACTCATGACCGTCTCTCTCGCTGCCAGGGCAAAGAATGAGAACGAGGTCGAGCTGCATCCCATGATGGACCTTGATCCGGACGGGAGCTATGTAGGGCCTGAACATCTTGATGATTACGCGGATGATGAAGAGGCACGGGGCGACCATTGGCTTTGGACGGAAGCCGGCTTTGGACCCGTAATCGAAATGATGGAGGATTCCTCCAAGAAGCTCTATCTCTTTGAATCATGTCAGATTTTCATCGGCCCGTCTGCCGACGGCGTATCGCTGATGGGCGATGGAAGCAGTATGGATTGCTTTGTGGGAGAGGACGGCACCGTCATCACGGTGCTGGAAAGCAGCATGCCATGGATGGATGAGGCATACGATGAACAGATTCTCGCCATGGAGGGCATGGAGAATCGGGACAGGCTAGTGGAACAAAACCGTGCCCAGCGTGAGGCACTTGAAACGTATATCGATGAGGACGGCCTGCTGACTCTGACGGTCTCCTACACCGTCACCGAATATACGGACGACGATTTGGCGCTATATACCGGCGGCATGCCGGGGACGATTACTTTCCAGGTAAAGGTAAGGTAAAACGAGGAAACAAACGGCCATGCCCGGTTTTCGCGAAGACGGAAATCGGGCTTTTACGGCCGTTACGATGTCGGACACAGGCTACGCGGACGATAGAGGCGGACTTGACAGACGGTCAGAAGGTGGTAAAATTTACATAGAGATTCAGATTTTGCAGAGGAATGATGGGCTTTTATGCAAAAGCGCAGGCGAAGGGATCAGAATGGTTTGGTTCTCAGCGAACAGACCTTCCCAATCATTGAGCAAATCACCACTGGAATGTCGTGAGGCTTTTTCATTTATCATGCCGATGGGAATGAAGATCTGATCTATGCCAATCAGCCCCTCTTTTGGATTTATGGCTGTGAAAATTTGGAGGAGTTCGAGAAGCTCACCGGCTATAGTTGCGATGACCGCCGACGCCTTCGAAGAGGATCGTCGGCGCATCCTCTCCGCCGGACTGGACGGCTATCTGGGCAAGCCCTTTGACACCGAAAAGCTGTTCGCAACTTTGCAGAGCATCCTGAGACGTACGTAGATAAAAAAAGCCCGTCCTTTATCAGCACTTTGTCGACAGTCTGAAGCCTGATCATCTCGCATGATTAGGCTTCTTTGACAAAAGCCTCCTGTACGCGAGAGAAAAAACTCCGCCGCCGGTGAGAAAACCTGATACTTTTTCCACACCAAATTCAGTCCTACCTCTCACGGCGGCGTGAGTGGGCGAAAGCACAACCCCGAATGCTCCTGGATGTTTACAAGATGATCCAGGCAAAACGCCAGCCCAAGCCCCTGATCCGCCATGATCGCAGCGTTGAAAATCAGGCTATAGGTGGCGGCGATGTTGAAGCAATCAGCATTCTCCCCCAGCCAGTCGGACAGACTGGCGAAGCTCTGACTTTGACGTGAAACGATGAGCAGAACGTCCCTGACATCCACGGGTGAGATGATTTCCTTTTGACTGAGCGGATGCCTCTCCGGCATCAGCAGTCACCCAGGTATCCTTTCCGGGCATTTTCAGGGAATCGTATTTGTGGATGTCCGTCGGTTCAATGACGGCACTAAAATCCAGCACCCCCCTTGTCCAGACGCTCAGTGACGTCGTCGGCATTGCCGCTATAAAGGTGATAGCGGATACCCGGATGATCCTGCTGCACCGCAATGGCGATCTGGGCGATTTGACGCATCACATGCGTCTCGCCCCCTCCGATATAGACGTCGCCAGTGATTTCTTCCTCCGGCTCGGAAAAATCTTGTCCGGTATTGTCCATCAGATCCACGATTTCCTGTGCGCGTTTGCACAGCCGCATTGATGCCTTAACGGACAGCCGACTCCATATAACAATGGGGGTTTGCCGCTATTCAGCCCCGCCACTCACCTCCTCGGGTTCTGTAGTATACCGACTCTACAGAATCAGTATAGCAACTTACTACATTGCGCGAAGGTGCCTTCGGGTTTCATAACCCCATTGGTGCCTGTCGCAGAAAGGCGGAATTATAACAATGAGGAAAAAGCGTTTGCCTTGTATTGACCATCGTCCTGCTGGTGTGTACGGCCGTTGCCGCGCGGGCGGACAGGGAGACGTATCAGCAGAGCATCTTCTTCCCCGTCGGCGCACCCAACGACGCCTATGCCAAATATTTTGTGGGGCAGAGCTACCTCGCGCCCATCTCCGGTGAGGAATTCCCATGGCCAACGTGACCGTCGAGCCTGGCTGCCGCAACAACTGGCACATCCATCACGCCAAGACCGGCGGCGGGCAGATGCTCATCTGCGTCGGCGGGCGCGGCTGGTATCAGGAGTGGGGCAAGGAGCCCGTGGAGATGACGCCCGGCACGGTTATCGCCATCCCGGAGGGCGCGAAGCACTGGCATGGCGCGGCGGCGGACAGCTGGTTCTCCCACATCGCGTTTGAGATTCCCAGCACGGAATGCTCCAACGAGTGGCTGGAGCCAGGCCTACGGCGAGCTGAAATGAGGAGGCGGGCATCATGATCTTCGGGAAAACCTACACGTTGACAAATGGCATGCGCATGCTCAAGCTGGGACTTGGCACCTGGCTGATGGATGACGATGAGGCCGCACGGACCGTTCAGGACGAGGTGACCATCGGATACCGACATATCGACATTGCCCAGGCCTACGGAAATGAGGCGGGCGTGGGCGAGGGTGTGCGCACCTGCGGCGTGCCCCGGGAGGCGCTCTTTATCACGAGCAAGGTTGCCGCCGAGGCGAAGGATTACGATTCCGCCGCCCGCTCCATCGACGAAACGCTTAAAAGGACGAGGCTGGCGTATCTGGACATGATGATCATTCATGCCCCGTAGCCCTGGGCCGAGTTTCGCGACGGGGAAAGCCGATATTTCGCGGAGAACAGGCAGGTCTGGAAGGCACTGGAGGACGCCTATCGCGTGGGAAAAGTCCACGCCATCGGCGTGTTAAACTTCCTGAGGGACGATCTGGACAACATTCTTCAGAGCTACGAGGTCAGGTCCATGGTGAACCAGGTGCTTGCGCACATCAGCAACACGCCGTTTGAACTGGCGAAGTACTGCCGCGCGCAGGACATCCTCGTAGAGGCGTACTCACCCATCGCGCATGGCGCGGTGCTGCGCAACGAGGCGATTCAGGCAGTCGCGGAGCAATATGGGACGTCGGTTCCCGCACTGTGCGTTCGGTACGCTCTGCAACTGGGCATGGTCGCTCTGCCAAAGACAGCAAATCTCACGCATATGCGTGACAACGCGGCGGTGAATTTCACGATCAAGGAGGAGGACATGAAGGCGCTCATAGCACTGGAAAAGATCCGGTATTACGGCGAGTATGGTTGCTTCCCCGTGTTTGCGAAGGGCTGAGCGCGGGAATCGATAAGGAGAAAAGAGATGAAACAAATTTTTTCAGTGCTGTTGACATCCGCCCTGGTGCTGGCCCTTGCGGCCTGCGGACAGGCGGAGGAGAACACGCGGGGTGGAACATCCCCCGTGCTGATCGTCTATTTTTTCCGCGTGGGCAATACGGATTTTCCCGAGAAAGTGGACGCCTCTTCCTTGGCGAGCATCGTGGTGCAGGACGGGAGGCTCATGGGCAATATTGGCGTGATGGCGGAGTACATCTCCGCGAGAACGGGCGGCGACCTGTTGCTCATCGAAACGGCGGAGAAGTATCCCGTCAGCTACGACGAAACGCTCGACCTTGCCGCCGATCAGCTGGGCGAGGGGTATCGTCCGTCGCTGGTAAACGCCGTGAATCTGCCGGAGCAATACGACATCGTGTTTCTCGGCTATCCCAATTGGTGGGGCGACCTGCCCGTCGCGGTCTATTCCTTTCTGGAACAGTGCGACCTCTCGGGCAGAACGGTCATTCCCTTCGTCTCCTCCGCCAGCAGCGGATTTTCAGGCACGCAGCGGACGCTGGCCGCCCTGCTCCGTGAATCGCGGGTGCTGGACGGCCTGCACATCGCCGGATCAAACATCCCGGGCAGCATGGACGCTATCGACGCATAGCTCGCCGGGCTGAACCTTCCGATGGAACTCCGCTGACGACGACATGGACGAGGTGACGCATGAAAGCAAAAGCAACGCTTAAGATTCTTGTGGACATCGTCATGACCGCGCTCCTTCTCGGCCAGATGGGCTATCACATGATGGATAATCGGATGCACGAGATCACGGGCGTCATGCTGTGTGCGCTGTTTATCGCGCATCACGCGCTCAACGGCGGCTGGCATCGCGGGCTGCTTCGCGGCAGATATTCCGCGCAGCGCGTCCTGCTCACTACAATTGACGCGCTGCTGATGCTGGTCATGCTCGCCATCATGACCAGCGCGGTTCTGGTCTCCCGCCACGTGTTCAGCTTTCTCGGTCTGCACATGCGCGCGATGGGGCGCAGAATCCATATGCCCGCGACGATGTGGGCGTTTGTGCTGACGGGGCTCCATCTGGGGCTTCACTGGAACCTGGTGCTTCAAAAGGCTCGTAAGCATGTGAGGGACGGTCTGCCCCGCTCGGGGCCGATCGTCCTGCGCGTCGCGGTCATTGGGCTGTGCTGCCTGGGCGGGTTTGAATTCATCCGCCGTGGGCTGTGGATGCAGCTTGCGGGAGTTCGCCTTTCTCGATTACGGCGAAACGCTGCCGGTCTTTCTGGCGTCCTATATCGCCATCCTGATCCTTTGGGCGTCGCTTTCCCACTATCTGGGAAAGGCCGTCCGGGCGCTGGACCGCTGGACAAAAAAGAGCAAGGAGGAAAATGCCGTATGAAACGCAGTCTCTGTCTGATTCTGGCGCTTCTGTGCGCGGCAATTGTTTTGCCAGCCACCGCGCAGGAAGCGGAAAGGGGAGAAGAGAACATGAAGCTCATTCCGGGCGGCAGCTTCCTGATGGGCAGCCCGCAGGACGAACCCTGCGCAGCGCGGACGAAGCGCGGCACAGCGTGTCGGTCAGCGATTTCTATCTTGGCGCGCACGAGGTCACACAGGCGGAATACGAACGGCTGATGGGGCAAAACCCTAGCGTGTTCACCGGCGCGGAGCGTCCCGTGGAGGGTGTGAGCTGGTATGACGCGGTTGCCTATTGTAACGCGCTCAGTGCCGCCGAAGGGTTAACGCCCGCCTATGCGCTGGACGGACAAAATGTCGTGTGGGATCGCGCCGCCGACGGCTATCGCCTGCCGACGGAGGCGGAATGGGAATATGCCTGTCGCGCCGGAACCGTGACGCCTTCAATACGGAAATCTCCGTCAGTGTGGATGAAGCCAACTACTGGGGCCACTATTCTTATCAGATTGAAGAAAACTACTTCACACAGGAAAGGCTTGAAACAAAACAGAGCATCTATCGGGAGAAGATGCTTGCGGTGGGCAGCTTTGCGCCCAACGCATGGGGCCTGTACGACATGCATGGTAATGTGAGCGAATGGGTCTGGGATCTGTATGAGCCCTATACCCCTGAGGCGGCAAGCGATCCGATCGGAAGCGAATCCGGTACGCGGCGAGTCAATCGCGGCGGAGCCTGGAACGACTTTGCCAAGAATCTCCGCTCCGCCTATCGCGCCGCCGCGCCCGCGGAGAGCGCCAGCTTCGCCATCGGCTTTCGCGTGCCAAGAAACGCGCGGCAGCTTGATGCACGCCAGGTTGTGGAGAGCAATTCGGCGCAGGTGAATGAGACTGAGAGCGGACGGACGCTGATCGCATACTTCTCGTGGGGCGGGAATACGCGCGGCATCGCGGAGGAGATCCAGCGTCAGACGGGCTTTGACCTGTTTGAATCGAATGCGTCACGCCCTATTCGGACGACTACAACACGGTGCTTGAGCAGGCGCAGGCCGATCAGAACGTGCAGACGCGTCCGGAGCTGGCATCGCATGTGAATAACATGGCACAGTACGATACCGTCATTCTGGGCTACCCCAACTGGTGGGCTCAAAGGCCCGTATCAAGCTGTATGGTCAGTGGAAGGAGGTAGCTGGACTGCCAAGCATGGATAACAAGAAAGACAGGCGCCAAACGGACAAAGCCACTGGATTTCGCGGTCATTGAAAATTGAAGTTCGGGCCTGATTTTACGTCAACGCCCAATCCCGGCTCTCGGTTTGCAGTCTTACCATTCGGGCAAAGGTTCCGTTTTGCTTTAGAAGCTCCTCGGGAGTGCCTGTTTCAGCCACTGTTCCACCGGACAGCACCACAATCTTGTTCGCATTTTCCACGGTTCTCATACGGTGGGCGATCATTAGCACCGTTTTCTGCTCGACCAGCCGGGAGATGGCCTGCTGTATCTCGGTTTCGTTCTCCGCGTCCAGTGAGGCGGTGGCTTCATCCAGAAGGATGATGGGCGCATCCTTCAAAAGCGCGCGGGCGATGGAGATGCGCTGGCGCTCACCCCCAGAGAGGGTGGAGCCGTTTTCCCCGATCATCGTCTGGTAGCCCTTGGGCAGTTTTGCGATAAACTCCTCGCACATGGCCGCCTTGGCCGCCT
>CAYQCL010000002.1:0-78154 GCA_964416065.1 uncultured Oscillospiraceae bacterium
ACCGCGTCGATCTCGTCGATAAAGACAATGGAGGGCGCGGCCTTCTTGGCCTGTTCGAACAGATCGCGCACGCGGCTCGCGCCCACGCCGACGAACATTTCAACGAAATCCGATCCGGAGATGGAGAAGAACGGCGCGTTCGCCTCGCCGGCGACCGCCTTGGCAAGCAGCGTCTTGCCAGTGCCCGGAGGGCCCACGAGCAGCACGCCCTTGGGGATGCGCGCGCCCATATCGGTATACGCCTTTGGGTTTTTGAGGAACTCCACCATTTCCTGAAGCTCCTCCTTTTCCTCCTTTGCGCCCGCGACATCCTTAAATGTGATGCGATTCTTGGAGGGGTCGGACACACGCGCGCGGCTCTTGCCAAAATTCATGACTTTGCCGCCGCCGCCCGCCTGACGAGACATCACGAAATACCACAATCCCAGCGTGATGACCAGCATCAGGATAAACGGCAAAAACTCCACATACCACGGCGTGACCACCGGCGCGCGGTACTCCACCGTAAAGGGAAGGTCGCTGACGCTGACCTCATCCAGCGGTTTTCCCGTTGCCGCAGCTGTCATCTGACGCACTGTGTCAATAAAATCCGACCCGATCGTTGTCTCAAAATCGTAGCCGCGCTCGGGGAAATCCGCGTCGGCTACATTTCCGTTGCGATATAGGCCAACCAGCGACGTATCACGGATCGCCACTGCCTTGACGTTATCCTCGCGGATGGCCGTCAAAAGCTCGGGATATTCGATCCGACGGTTAACCGTCTGTCCCATCCCGCCGTTCAAGACCATGGCGATAATGATGAATGCCGCTATCAGCACCACATAGCCCATCAATCCATGCTGCTTCTTCTTCAAGCTTGTAAGTCCTCCTTGCTCTTTGGCCGCTTCCGACGGCAAAATAGGTACGCCAAACGCGCGTCGGGATACGACGAATTCATTATAGCATAGGAAGCCCCGAATGTACAAAGAAAATTGTAAATTTGGGATAGAAAGCAGGCGACAATAGCTAGCGCAGGCAAAACCCCCGCCCTTTTTGCGAGCGGATTAGGGCGCACGCCGCCAATGCCTATCTCCAAAGGTAGCGCCACCCCTCGCCTTATAGGCGCGGATCGTGCGACCCCGCTCGAAAAAAGGGCAATCAAGGGGTTTTTGCCGAAGTCTGCGTGTCGCCCGCTTTCTGCCTCTCTTTTCAGAAAGAGTAGGCGCGGGGTCTGGGGGCGCGTTGCCCCAGGCCTGTTTCTCGGCGCGCCAGCCCCGAGGGAAAAACCCCGCGCAGTGCACCACCCCGCGAAGAAAAGAAAAACCCCCCGCGCAGGGGGCTGTGGGGCAAAGCCTCACACTCCCCCCGGCGGGGGCGCCTTCTTTATTTGCTGCAGGGAATCGCGCTGCTGGAATAGAGCCGCTGCTGGGTCTCCTGACCGGCGATACCGTCCACGGTCAGGCCGTTTTGCTCCTGGAAGACCATGACGGCGTTGCAGGTGGCGTTGTCGTAGGTGCCGGTGATGTCGCCGTCGTAGTACTTGAGCTCATAGAGCGCGTATTGCAAGGATTTGACCTTCGAGCCGCTCGAGCCGAGCTGGAGCTTGCTGTAGGAGCCGCTGGCCGAGGTGCCGCCGTATAGCAGACGCTGGGTGCTGGGGCCGGCCACGCCGGTCACGCGCAGGCCCGCCGCCTTCTGGAACGCCTCGACGGCTGCCGTGGTGCCGGAGCCATAGGTGCCGTCCAGCGTGCCGGAATAGTAGCCCGTCGCCTGGAGTGCGGATTGCAGAGCGGTCACGTTGGCGGTGCTGGTGCCGGAGGTGGCGGAAATGGTCGAATAGCCATTGGAGGACGCGGTGTTTCCATATACGCTGGGGCTGGTGCTGGAGGAGCTTCCCGAGCTGCTGCTGGTTCCGTTGATCGCGGCATAGATGGCGTTGAGGGTAGCCTTGCCCGCAATGCCGTCAGCGTTCAGGCCGTTGTCCGCCTGGAAGGCGGTGACGGCCGCCGTGGTTGCGGAGCCGTAGTCGCCGTCCACACTGCCGGTATAATAGCCCAGCGTCTTGAGGTTGGTTTGCAGCGCCCGAACTGAGCTGCCGTTCATGCCCTCCTTGAGCGAACCCAGATGGGCGACCACGGCGGACGCCTTCTTGGCCGAGGCCGAGTAGAGCACGGCCAGCGTCTGTGGGCCGGCTTTTCCGTCAGCGTAGAGGGAGTTGCGCTTCTGGAAGGCGATGACCGCCGCTTCGGTGGTTTCGCCGTAGACACCGTCCGCCGTGCCGGTCAGATAGCCCAGCACGATCAGGCGGTTTTGCAGAATTTTGATCTGCGAGGTGTTGGTGGAATTGACGTCAAGATAGATGTCCGTACGGCCGTTAGTGTACGAGCTGGCCGTGGAGGATGAGCTGGACGACGATGAGCTGGATGACGAGCTTGAGGAACTGGAACTGCTGCTAGATGGCTTCGCGGTCGCGGTGGTCGCGGTCTTCTTCTTGGCGCTGCTGCCGTAGAGAACGGTCTGCGTGCGCGTGCCCGCCTTGCCGTCAACGGTCAGGCCGTTGGCCGCCTGGAAGTCACGCACGGCCTGTTCGGTCGCCTGGCCGAAGGTACCGTCCACGCTGCCGGTGAGGTAGCCCAGATCCTTGAGCCGCTGCTGAAGACGCTTGACGGCGTCGCCCTCGTCCCCGAGCTTGAGCGTGGTGGATGTGGTCGCCTTGGGCGTCGCGGTCGCGGTGGATATCGGCGCGGTGGTCGCCGAGCTGATCTGCGGCGCGGGTGTCATTTCATTCGCGTTGGAGGTCTCCTCCTCGCTAGAGGAGTCGGTGGGGCTGACGTTGGAAGGCGGATTGGTTGCGGTGTCGCCGAAGACCCAGTTGCTCCAATCAACTGCGTTGGAGGTGGGCGTTGGAGACGGCGTCGCTGTCACGTCCGGCGTGGGCGTAATGACGGTGTCAAAGTTCTGCTCGTTCTGGCCAATGGTCAGGCCGTTGTTGACGTCGGCAACGGGGTCGGGATCCATATAGCAGGCACTGAGCGCAACACAGGCCACCGCCAGCATCAAAAGCATGGCTGCGCGCTTGAGCAGGGCCCCTCGCCCCTTCCTGCTCGTGATAGGCTTTCCGTGCTTCACGTTTCAACACTCCGTTTCGATAATGCCGCTCAGGGCGGTTCTGAAAGAAAGGTACGCTTTTTGTCCGGTCGCCATGCGAAATGTTACAAACTTCTTACGCATCTGCGCGGACGCCCCTCCCCCTTGGGGTTTATGGATATTGTACTAGGAAAATGCCGGAAAATCAAGACCGAATATTCCCCGTACAGAAAAAAGAACGTTTGATCGGCGGATTTTGTTCCCAGACAAGTGAAATATTTTTGTCATATTTTTGTCTTCTTAGTCATATTTCGTCGCACCCTCGCCCAGACGGAGCGAGTACAGCGTCCTCTCCTTGACGGGCCAAGGGGTGCCCCGCTCCAGCGCGAGCCGGTAGTAGTCCAGCTGACGGGCGTATCGAGCCCATAGCTCGTCCGCGCTTTTGACGCGGTCGGTCTTGAAATCTACCAGCACCCACGCTCCGTCCTCCAAAAAGCACAGGTCAATGACCCCCTGCAGAATCGCCTCGAACGGCTCTGTGAGAAGCAGGTTGAAGCTCCACTCCCGACGCGTCTCGGGGGAGGCCAGCATCCTGCGCCCCAAGCCGCTTTGGAAAAATCGCGCGATCATGCCCTCGTCCGCGAGCGTCGCGGCCCGCGCATCCATCACGCCCCGAAGCACATAGGAACGGATCTTATCCTTTATATAGGATATCAGCGCGCCGGTATCGTCCACACGATCGCGTACACCCTCGAGCGGGAGGAGCCCCAGTACACGATGCGTCTCCACGCCGACGGTCAGCGCGCGCTCCTCCTCGGGCGGCGCGAGGAAGGCGGGCATGGCGGGCAGCGAGCTGAGAAGGCGCGGCTTGGGATCCAGCTGCGGCAGACGCTTGAGCTCCGCCGTCTCCTCCTCCGTCGCGTCCTCGATGGGCTCCAATCCCTCCATCGCGCGGCAGAGCGCCGTCACGCCCAGCTTGAGCGGGTGATGCGAAAGCCGCGTGTGGGGCGCGAGGGGATCGTCCCCCTCCCCGCGCGGGGCGAAGCGGAAGGCCCTCTCCTCGGGAACCCCCGTCGGAAGAGGCAGCTCCATCGGCCTCCCTGCTTGCGCCGAACTCCTTGAAATGTCTATATGACTGTGGAAAACCACCCTCCATGGGGCACTTTTTTGTGGAAAACTTGTGGGAAATGTGGGGAATTGCGTTTCAGGCCGCGTTTCCCTCGTGGAATCTGTGGAAAAGCCTGAGGTGATTTCGTCCTCCTTTGTGACACAGGCGAGAATCCAATCCAGCATGCTGCGCGCGCCGCGAACTGAATAAACGTCGGGTTGTTCGCCCACGTTCAGCCGCTCCATGAGCGCGTCCATGCCGCCCTTCTGGCTGCCGACCATCACCAGGCGGCTCTTGGGACGGGTCAGCGCCACATAGAGCACACGCGCGCGTTCGGCCCGCTCGGCGTTCCTCTCGCTCAGGGCGATTGCCGCCTGAAGGAGAGTCGTGCGCTTGGTGCGCATTTCCTCGTTGACGTATTGCAGGCCGAACCCGATTGCCCCGTGGACGCTCACGGCCCTGGTCGCGGCGCGCCCCAGCATGGCGCGTCCCAGGCCCATGACGTAGACCGTGGGGAATTCTAGCCCTTTTGATTTGTGGATGGTCATGATCCGGACGGCGTCCTCCCACGGGCTGACGGCGGCGGGGCCGACCTCCGTGCCCACATCGGTTTCCAGAGAGCGCAGGAAGCCGCTCAGACCGTCGGCATGAGTCTTTTCCCGTTCGGCCGCGCGATGGCACAGCATCCGCAGGTTCCTCTGGCGCCGCTGGCCTCCGGACTGCGTCCCATAGTGGACGTATAGCCCGCTTCGCTTCAGAAAGTCCCACAGATACGCCGAAAGGGGCATGCTGCTCAGGTAGAATCGCTCGCGCTTAAGCGTATCCAGCGCGTCGCGGCAGCGGGCGGCCAGCGCCGCGTCCTCTCCGCCTGCAGCGGCCTGAACGGCCGCGAGAAAGCTCGCCTCCCGCTCGGGGCGGCACAGACGGACGCGCGCGAGCTCGCTTTCGCTGAAATCGAACAGCGGCCCCCTGAGAACGCTCAGAAGCGCCACGTCGTTCATCAGGTTGTCAAGGAGGCTCAAAAACTGGAGGAGCTGGGTGATCTCCTCGCTCGCCATCGGGTCGGCGCCTGCGTCCGAGCAGACCGGCACGCCCTCGCGGCTGAGCGCCAGCTCGACCTTGTCCGCGACGTTCTTGCTCACGGGCAGCAAAATCGCGATGTCCCGAAAGTGTGGCGAAGCCTTTCCTTCACCGTCGGCGACGGGCGAGTCCACGACGCGCCGAATGTCCCTGGCGATGAGCGTGGCCTCGGCCATGACGGCGTCCTGGCTGCTCAGTCCGTTCGAGTCTAAGACGTGGAGCTCAGTCATAGGATCGTCCGCGGAGGGAATACCCGCGTAGAGGCGCGTGTCCTCGTCGTAGTCGATCTCGGTCACGCGGCTGTTCATGACATAGGAGAAGATGCGGTTGACGGCGTCCAGCACCGCCGTCCTGCTCCGGAAATTCCGGTTGAGGACGATGCGGCGCTGGGGCGCGTCCGCCTCGGGGGAGAAGGCGGCGAGCTTGCTGAGAAACAGTCGGGGTTCGGCCAGGCGGAAGCGATAGATGGACTGCTTGACGTCGCCCACGTAAAAGACGCTCTGGCCCTCCGGCCGCTTCAGGGCGTTGAGAATCGCCTCCTGAAGCTCACTCACGTCCTGATACTCATCCACGAAGATCGCATCGAAGCGCTCGGCTTGCTCCCTGCCCAGGCGCGGATCGCGCAGGACGCTCAGGGCCATATGCTCCAAATCGCCAAAGTCGATCATGGCGTCCTCGCGCTTGCGGCCCGAGAATGTCTCATGAAAGCGCCGCACGGCCTTGCTCAGCCCGCGCACGGCGGGACGCATTCGACGCATGTCCTCCATGCCCTGTTCAAAATCAACGGGGAGCAGCTTCTGAAGCTCGCCCGCCATGTCCTTATAGCGGCCTCTGAGGGATTTCATTCGCTCGGCCAGCGCGGCCTCATCCTCGGTCCTAGGGCGAACACGCGCCAGGGTGACGAACCTGACGGCCTTCGTCGCCGTGACCAAGGGCCTGAGCCCTTCCTCGCACGCCTCCTTCAGCCTGCGGATCGTCTCGCTGTCGCTTTGAAGGGTGTTGAGGTAGGCGGGCGGGAACGCGGGGCTTTCCGCGAGGGCGCGCGCGGCGTCGTGCAGCGAGCGCATGCCGTCTATGATGACGCCCGCCTCGCGGCAAAATACGTGCGCCATCTCCGTGCCGTCGACGGCGCGCTCGTCGTCCCACGTCTCTTTCTCGCTTCTCTCAAGCCATTCAAACGGGTCGGGACGAGACATCATAAAGCGGTAGAGGCTGTCGATCATGAGGCTCACATCGCGCTCGGGGAATTTGCGGGCAAGGGCGCCGAGCTCCTCGTCCTCCCGCGCGGCCTCATAGAGCCAGTCGAGCGTTTCCTCCTTGCTCTCCTCGTAGCACGCGGCGCGGGAGCGCTCGTCCATGAGCATAAACTGCGGATCGACCTGGCAATGCTGAAAATTCTGGCGCACGACCTGCTGGCAGTAGCTGTGGATGGTGGAGATCTGCGCGGTCGAGACGAGATCGGCCTGACGCGCCAGACGGCGGTCGTTTGCGGCCAGATCATTCAGCCGCGTTTCGAGACGCTCGCGCATCTCTCCGGCGGCGGCGCGGGTGAAGGTGACGATGAGCATCCGGTCGATGGAGAGACCCTTGTTTTGAATCAGCCCCAGGATGCGCTCGACCAGCACGGCGGTTTTGCCGCTTCCGGCAGCGGCGAAAACAAGCAGCTCGCGGTTCTCCGCCTCGATGGCCTGCTTTTGAGCGGGGGTAAAGGGCATACGGAACCCTCCCTTCTCACGGATCGGATGGAATGGATCCATTGTATCGTATCGAGGATGGATTTGCAATGTTTCACGTGAAACAATTCGTGACGGCGTCTGCAAATCATTCATGAGGGCATCGGGAATGTTTCACGTGAAACATCCGATTTGATCTTCCTTGACAAACATGGTATAATAGCGGCGTTATAGCGAAATTGACCGCGCACGCGGTTTATAAGGAGGAACCCTATGCCTACGACATCGTTTGATGTGGAATCCATCAAGCAAAGCATCATTGGAAAGCTTCAGCGCTACAATGGCGTCACTGTTCAGGAGGCGACGCCCCAGCAGCTTTATAAAGCCGTCGCGATCACCGTGCGGGATCAGATTATGCAGAAATGGATGGTCTCCAAGCAGAAGCGAAGCTCCAAGCGCAAGCGCCTGTATTATCTCTCGATCGAGTTTCTCACGGGCCGCGCACTCAACTGCAACATGATCAACCTCTGCTCGGAGGAAAATTACGCACAGGCCCTCAAGGAGCTGGGGATCGACCTTCAGTCCATCCTGCCCGAGGAGCCGGAGCCGGCGCTCGGCAACGGCGGCCTGGGCCGCCTGGCCGCGTGCTTCCTGGACAGCCTGTCCAGCCTGAACATCCCCGCCATGGGCTGCACGATCCGCTATGAGTACGGGCTGTTCCGCCAGAAGCTGGTCGAGGGCCAGCAGGTCGAACTTCCCGACAACTGGCTGCAAAACGGTAACGTCTGGGAAACCGCCAAGACCGAGGACACCTGCACCGTCGAATTCAACGGCTATGTCGAGGAAAGCGAGGAAAACGGCCGCAAGGTCTTTAAGCTCGTGGACACTTACCAGATCGACGCTGTGCCCTACGATATGCCTGTGATCGGCTATGACAACGACTGTGTCAATACCCTGCGTACCTGGTCGGCGCGCAGTAAGGAGCACATCGATCTCAGTCGCTTCGGCGAAGGCGAGTACATGAAGGCCATGGAAGAAATTCAGATGGCCGAGGTCATTTCCAAGGTGCTTTACCCTGAGGATAAACACTACGAGGGCAAGATGCTCCGATTGAAACAGCATTACTTCTTCACCAGCGCCACCCTTCAGTATGCGCTGAAGAATTTCAAGAAGCACTTCGGAAACAACTTTGATCTTCTGCCCGAAAAATGCATCTTTCATATCAACGATACCCATCCCGGCCTCGCCATTCCGGAACTGATGCGTCTTCTGATTGATCAGGAGGGCTTGGACTGGGAGATGGCCGAGCGCATCACCTACCGCTGCATGGCCTACACCAACCACACTGTCATGTCCGAGGCGCTGGAGCGCTGGCCGGTGGACATGATGAAGCAGACGCTCCCCCGCATCTACATGATTCTGGAGGAGATGAATCGCCGCTTGTGCGAAAAGCTGTTCATGAGCTATCCCGACCAATGGGAGCGGATCGGCCATATGGCCATCATCGGCTACGGGCAGGTTCATATGGCTAACCTCTGCGTTGCCATGAGCTTTTCTGTCAACGGCGTCAGCCAGCTCCACGGTCAGATCCTTAAGGAGGATCTCTTCCATGATTACTTCCTTCTGAACAAGGGGAAGTTTTCCGCCATCACCAACGGCATCACGCACCGCCGCTGGCTGCTCGCGGCAAATCCCGATCTGACAGAGCTTCTCAGGGACACCATTGGGCCCAGTTTCTTCAAGGACGCGGGCTACCTGAGCGACCTGCTGCCCTACGCTGACGACGCGGCCTTTCGCGAGCAATTTGCCAAGGTTCAGCAGAAAAACAAGGAGCGGCTGGCGCGTCTGGTCAAGAGCCGCCAGGACATCGACATCGACACCTCCTTCATCTTCGACACCCAGGCGAAGCGACTGCACGAATACAAGAGGCAGATGCTCAACGCCCTGCACATCCAGGTACTATACAACCGCATCGTGGACGATCCGAGCTTTGAAATGCCACCGCGTCTTTTCCTCTTCGGCGCGAAGGCCGCCCCGGGCTACGGCCGCGCCAAGCAAATCATCCGCTATATCAACGCCCTGGCGAACCTGATCGACAAGCATCCGCGCGCCCGCCAGATGCTCAAGATCGTCTATATCGAAAACTACGACGTCTCCACAGCCGAGGTTCTCATTCCCGCGACCGAGATCAGCCAGCAGCTGTCCACGGCGGGCAAGGAGGCCAGCGGCACTGGCAACATGAAATTCATGATGAACGGCGCGGTCACCCTTGGCACCATGGACGGCGCGAACGTCGAGATTTACGAGCAGGTCGGCATCGACAACATCTATATCTTCGGCATGCGCGCGGACACCGTGGCCAGCATGTACCGTGAGCGCAACTACAATCCCATGAGCATCTACGAGACCAACAACGAGATCCGCAAGGCCATGTCCCAATGGATCGACGGAACGCTCTTTCCCAACGAGCCCATGGCCATGCAGGAGCTCTACCACACCCTGCTCGTGGGGGATTACGGCGGAATGCCCGACAACTACTTTGTCCTCAAGGACTTCGGAAGCTACTCCATGGCGAACCGCCGCATGATGGAGGACTATCTCAACCGCGATAAGTGGCTGAAGATGGCGATCATCAACACCGCCAGGTCCGGCTTCTTCTCCTCCGACCGCACGATCCGTCAATATAACGATAATATTTGGCATATTTCGACGGTGGAGTAAGAGCGAAAGCTGAAAATTTTCCGCGTCCCCTCTTCCCAGACGGCGAGGGGACGCGCTGCTTTCCCCTCAAAAAGCGTAGGCCCTCTATGGCGAGATGTCAGATTTTTTTCGGAGAAGTTGACAATTCATTACGACCATGATATACTAACGAAGCTTTTTGGCAAAGAATCGGCGGTCTGAAAACCGATTATTTGGGGCTAGACCGCAACAGACACCTTTTTGAATGAGCAATCATTTTGTAATATATACCTCCCAACCAATGTCGGGGAGACCTATGTTGCATAACAGATTTTCTTTCAATGGAGGTGTCTTTTTATGGACAAACAGCTCAAAATCATCTATCACTATCATAGCGGCTTCTCGGTACAGGTGGGAGGCATCCTGCTCGTCTTCGACTACTGGGAAGGGGAGAATCGCTCGCTCGCGCAGGTGGGGCGCATCACCCCGCAGATGCTCAAGGCCTTCGAGCGGATCTTCGTCTTCATCTCCCACGCGCACCCCGACCATCTCGATCCCATCGTCTACACCTGGGAGGCCGCAGGCCTGCCCGTCACCTACATCGTTTCCAGCGACATGCCCGTAGGTACGCGCGGAAAGCGGCTCGCCCCGCTCCAGGAAAAGCAGCTGACCCAGGACATCAGCGTCAAGGCATATCAGAGCACCGACCTGGGCGTCGCGTTTTTGGTCAAGGCCTACGGTATGAGCATCTTCCACGCCGGAGACCTCAACCTCTGGCACTGGCGTCAGGAGAGCAGCCTGCGGGAGATCGAGGCCGCCGAAAACGCCTTCTATGAGGCCATCGCCCCGATCAAGGGAGAGGCGATCGACGTGTGCATGTTCCCCGTCGATCCCCGCCAGGGCATGATGTACGACGCGGGCGCGAACCACTTTATCCTCACCTTCAAGCCTCGCGTCTTCATCCCCATGCACTGGCAGGAGCGGCCCGAGGTCGCGATTGATTTCGCGCGCCGCGCGCGCACGGCCAACACTGAGGTGCTCGCGCTGACCCGCCCTGGGGTCGTGGCGAACCTCACCTTTACCGACGGGCTGCTCGACATCCACATCATCGAGCCGCCCAAGGATTTCGGGGAACTGCCCATCACGCCCGCCCGCCGCCTGGACGCGTCCGGCTCGGACGAGAGCGATCCCTTCGCCGACAGCGATCTGCCGGTGGATATCGAATAAGGAGGAAACGCCATGTTTCGCATGATCCACGAGAATTACAACGTCCTCGATCTGGAACGCTCCCTCGCGTTTTACCGCGAGGCGCTCGGCCTTCACGAGGTGCGCCGAAAGGAATCGGCAGACTACACCATCGTCTACGTCGCCGACGATACCGAATCCTTCGAGCTGGAGCTGACCTGGCTTCCCGACCGCAAGGAGCCCTACAGCCTGGGCGACGAGGAATTCCACCTTGCCTTCGCGACGGACGATTTCGAGGCCGCGCACGCCCTGCATCAGAAAATGGGCTGTATCTGCTTTGAAAACGAGGCCATGGGGATCTATTTCATTAAGGATCCCGATGGCTACTGGCTGGAGATCGTGCCGGCGAGAAAGTAAAGAAGGGCCTGTTGCAGAAACAGCTTTGAACGAATCGTTTTCGTGCGACCCCAACAAAAAATCCGCTTTCAAGCGTTGCCTAAAAGCGGATTTTTTGTTGCATATTTTTTTGGAGGGGCTTTTTGCAACACCCGGCTTCAGACTGTCGACAAACCCCATAGATACGCAAAAAGCCGCAGCGCCGGCCCATCTGGGCCGACGCGTCTCTCACTTGGAAAACGCTGCGGCGTAAGGCTTCTGGGACTCTGTCCCAGACCCTGGCAGGGGCATAATGTCCCTGCACCCATCCTTTGTCGCTCCCCCGCGCTTCTTTACTGCTTCATTCCCGTCCCAGCCGCCACTTTCGCCAAACCGGATACGCCCAGGCGGCGCCGAGAACCATATAGACGATCATGACCGCCACGCGCTGCAAAAGCGACACGGCCACGCCGTTTTGAAACACCGCACCCATCAGGCTGGTGGCGATTCCCATCACCGCCTCCTTGATGCCGATGTTGCCAGGGACGATGGCGACGACCGTCGAGATCCAGCTCACGCTGTTGTAAAACAGCGCCTGATAGACCGTCACGTCCATGCCGATCGCGTGAAAGCAGGCGATGTATAGCGCGAGCTGAACTGCGTTGTTGAGGATCAGGCACAAAAGCAGCTGACACAGCATCCGCCGGTTTTGAAGCAGAGCGTTGAAGCCGTCGGCAACGTCGGAGACGAGCTTGAAGCGTGTAAACAGCCTGGGCCGACGATCGCCCATCAGCAGGGAAAAGGCGATGAACAGGGCCACCGCCGCCGCGCCCGCCGCCCAGATCAGCCACAGCGTGCCCGGCCAGATGCCTTCGATCAGGCCGGTGCAGAGGAGCGCCGCGAGCATCTGAAGCAGGGCGAAGGTTACACCAAAAACGATGTTACCGGCCGCCATGCTAACGCTCTTGACGTACTCAAGCCCCTTCACGCGTTTGTAATAGGCGGCGGAGAAGACCAGGTCGGCGCGCAGCGGGAGCACGTAGGCCATGGCGTTGGCGGTCAGCACCACGCCCATCCAATCAGTCAGCGAAAGCGGAATGCGGTAGGTCGAGAGAATCACACGATGATAGACGCAGTTGAGAACGCAGGCGCACAGCGCCAGCGAGAGCATCGCCGCCACCACAGGAGCATCCAGCCGCAAAAGCCGCGACATGGATTCCCGCTCGCTGTACACATAGGCGCATAAAAGCGCGATCAGCGCAACAAACAGCGCCGTGGATAACGCCCTCTGCCAGCGCTTGCCCATGTTTCAGCCCTCCTGCTTTTCCCTGGCGCGTTTCGCCACGTCGTTGGTGTCGATGCGGTCGCGATAGACCACAAAGCGCTGGTACAAAAATTCGGTGACGAAGTTGATCAGCATCGTGCCGATCAGAACGACATAGTCGTTCCATCCGGCGTTGGTCAGCGCGTCGCCCCACCAGGTCGACAGCGGCGTAAAGACCACGTAGAACAGCGCGACCAGCAGCATGGAGCGCTTCAGATCGGCGTCGCTGCGGAAGGTGTAGCGGCGGTTGAAGGTGAAGTTCCATAGGACGCTTGCCACCAGCGCGATCAGATAGCTCGGCCAATACGGCAGAAACAGCTCCAGCAGCGAAAACACAACGATCTGGATGATGCCCGCGCTCGCGGAAAAGAGCGTAAACTTGATCATCTGCCACAGGCTTGTCCGGGATTCAGACATGGGAAACACCTCTCTTAATAATGAAGAAAATGATACCGATTCCTATCATATCACAGAAACGAAAAAACGGCAAAACACGGGAGGATAGCCGTCGGCCTGAACCGCGCCCGTTGGGCCTTCGTTTTTGCTCCCCCTTGAAAGAAGCGGTATTTTCGGGTATACTGAACAGGCCTGTTTCAGGCCTGTTTTCAAAATGCAAAAAGCAGGAAAGGTAAGTGAAAAGGGATGGCAACGGATCTGGAAATCGCGCGCGCGGCAGAGCTTCTGCCCATCGAACGAATCGCGGAGGATGCCGGCTTCGCGCCTCAGACAGTCTCTCCCTATGGCAGGTATGTGGCCAAAATCGACCAGCGGGCGTATGCCCAAAGGCCGCTGAAGGCCAAGCTGGTTTTGGTGACGGCGATCAACCCCACCCCCGCGGGCGAGGGCAAGACGACCGTCTCCGTGGCGCTGGCCGACGGCATGCGCAGGATCGGCAAAAACGCGATGCTTGCGCTTCGCGAGCCGTCGCTGGGCCCCGTTTTCGGGATGAAGGGCGGCGCGACGGGCGGCGGCTATGCGCAGGTCGTTCCCATGGAATCCATCAACCTGCACTTCACCGGCGATCTGCACGCCATCACGGCGGCCAACAACCTGCTGTGCGCCATGGTGGACAACCATATCCAGCAGGGCAACGCGCTGGGCATCGACCCGCGCAGGGTCTGTTTCCGCCATTGCCTGGATGTCAACGACCGCCAGCTCCGCCAGATCGTGCAGGGCATCGGCGGCACGCAGAACGGAACGCCCCGCGAGGACGGCTTTGACATCACCGCCGCCAGCGAGGTCATGGCGACCTTCTGCCTGGCCTCTGACCTCAAGGATTTGAAGGCGCGCCTGGGCCGCATCGTGGTCGCGCGCACCTACGCGGGCGAGCCCGTGACCGCCTCTCAGGTGGGCGCGGCGGGCGCGATGACGGCGCTTCTGCGCGACGCCTTCAGCCCGAACCTGATCCAGACCATTGATCATACGCCCTGCCTGATGCATGGCGGGCCGTTCGCCAACATCGCGCACGGCTGCAACAGCGTCGCCGCCACGAGGCTGGCCATGCGCATGTCGGATTACACCGTCACCGAGGCGGGCTTCGGCGCGGATCTGGGCGCGGAGAAGTTTTTGGACATCAAATGCCGCATGAACGGCCTGTGGCCTAACGTCATCGTGCTGGTGGCGACCGTCCGCGCACTCAAGCACCACGGCGGAGCGCAGAAGGACACCTATTCCGAGCCGAATCCCGAGGCGCTGAAACGCGGCATGAGCAACCTCCTAAGCCACATCCGCAACATCAAGGAGGTGTGGAGGACGCCCGTGGTCGTGGCGCTGAACCGCTTTTCGACCGATACGCCTGAGGAGCTCGCGCTGGTATCCGCCGCGCTTGAGGAGGCGGGCGTCCGTGTGGCCCCCTGCAACGGCTGGGCCGAAGGCGGCAGGGGCGCGACGGAGCTGGCTGGGCTCGTGTGCGAGACGGCGGACGCCAACCCCGATGCCGTGCCCAGCTTCACCTATCCCGACGACGCGTCGCTTCAGGATAAGATCCGCGCCGTCGCCACGCGCGTCTATCACGCCTCGGACGTGACCTTCGCCCCGCAGGCGGTTAAGGACCTGGCGGCGCTTGAAAAGGAGGGCTGGGCCGGCTGCCCCGTGTGCATCGCCAAGACCCAGTACTCCATGAGCGACGACGCCTCCCTCCTCGGCGCGCCCGAGGGCTATACTCTGACGATCCGCTCCGCGCGCCTGAGCGCGGGCGCGGGGTTCGTGGTTGCCTTCGCCGGCAGCATCATCGCTATGCCCGGCCTGCCCAAGACGCCAGCCGCGCTTGCGATCGACGTGGACGAGGACGGGGAGATCGTGGGGCTGTTCTAACGGGAGAGGCGACGCGGGCCGAGCGTCCCTCGGCGCATCCGGCCGCCCATCGACGTAAGCACACCCCGTCATTTTCCATTTCTGATAGAATAGGAGGCACAGATATGCAGAATCTGCAAATGGAACTGTTACACTTGCTCCAGGAGGATTGCCGCCTCCCGCTGGAGAAATTAGCCGTTATGACCGGCGCGACGGTGGAAACCGTGGCCGAGTGCATCGACGAGATGGAGAAGAGCGGCGTCATCCTGCGCTATGCGCCCGTCATCAACTGGGATAAGACCTCTCGCGAGCGCGTGGAGGCGATGGTGGAGGTGCGCGTGACGCCGCAGCGTGACCAGGGCTTCGACGCGATCGCCGAGCGCATCTACCGCTTTGACGAGGTCAAGAGTGTCTATCTGATGAGCGGCGCCTACGACCTTTTGCTCCTGGTGGAGGCGCATACGCTCAAGGAGCTGGCGTTCTTTGTCAGCGCAAAGCTCAGCACGCTGGAGACCGTCACCGGCACGGCAACACACTTCGTCCTCAAACGCTATAAGAGCGACGGCGTCGTTTTTGAGAGCAAGGATGATGACAAGAGGCTGGTGGTGACGGCGTGAGCTTCGACTACACCCGATACATGAACCCCCGCGTCGTCGAGGTACCCAAGAGCGGCATCCGCAAGTTTTTCGACGTGGCCGTCACCATGCCTGACGCCATCTCCTTGGGCGTGGGCGAGCCAGATTTCGTGACGCCCTATCACATCCGCAACGCCGCGATCAACAGCCTGCTGGACGGCGAGACAGCCTATACCAGCAACTGGGGCCTTCTGAGCCTGCGAGAGGAAATCGCCCGCTATCTTTCCGACCGCTACGGCCTTTCATACGAGCCGAAGAACGAGATTCTGGTCACAGTCGGCGCGAGCGAGGGCATCGATTTAAGCCTTCGCACGATCATCAGCCCCAGCGACGAGGTGCTGATCCCCGAGCCGAGCTATGTCAGCTACGCTCCGAGCGTGATCTTCGCGGGCGGCAAGCCCGTCGCGGTGCCTACAAGCGAGCAAAACGGCTTCGTCCTTACTCCCGAGGCACTTGAAAACGCCGTCACGCCGCGCTGCAAAGCGATCATCATGCCCTACCCCAACAACCCCACCGGCGCGATCCTCGGCCGGGAGATGCTTCAGCGTCTGCGCAACGTTATCGTCAAGCACGATCTCCTCGTCATCAGCGATGAGATCTATTCCGAGCTGACCTATACCGAGCAGGGCCATGTGAGCATTGCGGGCCTGCCCGAGATGCGCGACCGCACCATCCTGATCAACGGCTTCAGCAAGGCCTTCGCCATGACCGGCTGGCGCATGGGCTACCTGTGCGCACCCGCGCCGTTTGTGGACGTGATGTACAAAATCCATCAGTACACCATCCTCTGTGCGCCCCGTCAGGGCCAGGTCGCTGCCGAAGAGGCACTTCGGCAGGGCAGGGAGGACGGCTATGCGGACGTGCTTCGCATGCGGGAGAGCTACGACCAGCGCCGCAGGCTGATGGTCAAGAGCTTCCGCGACATGGGCTTGAGCTGCTTTGAGCCGATGGGTGCGTTCTACGTCTTCCCGGGCATCCAGAAGACCGGCCTGAGCAGCGAAGAATTCTGCAACCGCCTGCTGAAGGAAAAGAAGGTTGTGACCGTGCCCGGCACCGCCTTTGGCGCGAGCGGCGAGGGACATATCCGCTGCAGCTATGCCACGGGGCTGAGCAAGCTCACCGAGGCGCTTTCGCGCATGGCGGACTTTGTGGCGTCGCTGTAGGAGGACAGTGAAATCGTATGGCGTAAAAGGAGCCTTACGCGCTTTCCAAAGAAGGGCTCGCCGCCCAGCCGGACACTGGTTCCGCGGCGTCCCCGTGGGAGCGTATACGTTGTGAAGAAACGAGGTGTTTGCATGTCTCCCAAATCGCGTCCCTTTGCCTGGCTGCTGATCCTCTGCATGTGTCTGACGCTGTTTGTGACCGCCCTGTCGGAGAACGATCTGGAAGAGGTTTCCATCACGATCTTTGATCTGGACGGCAGCGAGGTGGACGAGACCGGCAAGGCCGACGAGGCCGAGGAGGCCGAGGAGGCAGAACCCGAACCGACGGTCGATCCTGCCGAGCCCGTATACGAGGCCGACGGCTCCATCCTGCTGACCATGAGCTTCACCGGCGACGTGACCATCGGTTCAAACGTGCAGTCCAGCTCGACGTCCATTTTTGAAAAGGAGCTGAAAAAGCAGAACGGGGATATCAGCTTTCCCTTCCGCAACGTTCGGGACATCTTTCTTGCGGACGATCTGACCATGGTGAACTTCGAGGGAACCCTTACCACCGAGGGGCGAAACCCCTCCAAGCTGGACAACGATTTCCTCTTCCGCGCAGATCCCAGCTATGTGGATATGCTTCCCCAGGGCGGCGTGGACACCGTCTCTCTGGAAAACAACCACGTGCTGGACATGGGTGAGAGCGGCCTTGCCGAGACCAAGCAAACCCTCCTTGACGCGGGGATATCCTACGCCAGCGAGGACGAGCCCGCCGTCTTTTATGTCAAGGGCGTGAAGATCGGCAGCCTTGCCTATCAGACCTTCGGCGGGCGGCACGACGAGCTGATCGAGAAGGTTCCCAAGGACATTCAGGCCCTTCGGGACGAGGGCTGCCAGATCGTGATCGTCAGCTACCATTGGGGTTCGGAGATGGACTACTCGCCCAATGACAATCAGGTGCGCCTGGGCCGCGCCACCATCGACGCGGGCGCCGACCTGGTCATCGGGCACCATAGCCATCGCATCAATCCCATCGAATACTACAACGGCAAATATATCTGTTATTCCCTGGGAAACTTCAGCTTCGCTGGCAACAATAAGCCCAGCGACATGGCGACCTTTATCTTCCAGATCCGCATACGCGTGCGCGACGGCGAGTCCACGAGCGAGTGCTTCAAGATCATTCCCTGCCGCATCTCCAGCCGCACCGATTACAACGACTTCGCGCCCACGCCCTATACCAAGGACACCAATATCGAGGCCGTGCTCACGACCCTTTCCAAGAACGGCCGGAACTTGGAATACGCCGTGGAGGCTTACCCGCTTAAATGGCCGGACGAGGAATGATCATCCCTTCAGAAACCAAAAGAAACGCCCGTGTTCAGGCACTGCCTGAACGCGGGCGTTTTGTGAACCGAACGGGCGAAAATCTCTCCATACGCCCGTTTGATCGGCTGTTAAGGTGACGAGTATGAAAAAGTACACTTTTTCATACTCTTATACCATTTTTTATTATAGCATGCAAACCAGAAAAAAAGCAACCTTTTTTCTTCAACTTTTTCCTCAAATTTCAAAAAAATGAATGAAAAATGCATGGATATAGAAGGTATGGAAAAGTGTACCATTTCATACTCAAAAAAACATGGCAAGGAGAGATATAAAATGAGACGCACCTTCCGACATATGCTGGCCTGCCTCCTGGCGCTGAGCATGGCTCTTGTCCTGAACGCGGCGCTCGCGGACACGACCGTTACCAGCGCAGAAGAACTTGCGGCGGCCGTCAACAACGGCGGCACGGTGATTCTGGGTGCCGATATCACGGGAAGCATCACCATTCCCCAAGGTGTGACCGTTACGCTGAATCTGAACGGTCACACGCTGACAAACACCGATGGTCAGCACACCATCACGAACAATGGTACGCTGACCATTACCGGCAGCGGCACGGTGGACAACGTGAGCCATGCCAAGGGCGCGGTGTATAACAACGCCGGAGCGACCGCAACGCTTGAGGGCGGTACATACACCCGCAGCAAGGAAAACGGCCAAAACAGCGAGAACAACGGAGGGAACTCCTGGTATACCATTAAGAATTTTGGAACGATGACAATTAAGAACGACGTAACGGTCGAGCAGAACGGCAAGTATTCCAGCCTGATCGCCAACGGCTGGCAGAACGGCAGTGCTGCCGGAAGCAACGGCGAGCCGAGTGTCCCGGATGGCGGCGCTAAGCTGACCATCGAGGGCGGAACGTTTAGCGGCGGCCTCAATACCATTAAGAACGACGATTATGGCACACTGACAATCAGCGGCGGCACGTTTACGAATTATGCTCAGGCTGCATTGCTGAATTGGAACGTTGCGACCGTTAGTGGCGGTGAATTCAGCGGCGGGACTTCCGCAATTCTCAACGGCAAGCTGGATGATACGATGGATAAGGGAAAGTTGACCATCACCGGCGGATTTTTCCAAGGGGACCAATACTTTCTGATGAGGATGTCTTCCAGCGAAAGTGTGGGTACAGTTACAATCACCGGCGGCGAGTTTGAAGGCGGAATGAATCTCTCGACGACAGGAGGCGGTACAGTGTCCATCACCGGAGGCTCCTTTACGACCGAGCCCGAAGAGTGGACAGTAGGAAGCAAAACAAACCTGAACGTCTCCGGCGGCAGATACACCAGTGCGGTTCCTGACCAATACATTGTAGAGGGCTCAACCTCAGTTTCTCTGACGGAATCCAATGACAGCACGGCATACTATATCGGCACGCCGGAGCAGGTCGCTTCGGAGATGTCTGAGGCGGCTGCCGGCGATACGATCACCGTGCTGGCAGGTAGCCTTACGTTGTCCAATCCCGCCGTGGGCGTCACGATTGTCAACAATGGCGACGGCCAGGTCAGCGCCGGCGGACAGACCGTCGCCAAGGGCAGCAGCGTTACGATCGCTCCTGCCGCGACGTCCACTCCTGCCGCGACTGCTAAGCCTGTCGAGACACCCGCTCCGGCAACGTCTGTTCCCAAGACGGGCGACACGAGCCAGCCGCTGCTTTGGGCAGCGTTGCTGCTGATCAGCGCGGGCGTGGCGGTTGGCTTCCTCTTCATGAAGAAGCGGTATCAGTAACAGAATAGGAGCAAGCGGAGCGAAGGGTTCCTTCGCTCCGTTTTTTTTAGGATTGACAGATAAACTTCTATCCAGTATAATAAACATATGCTTAAAAAAGGAGCGACTATATGACCAAGAGAGAACAGGAGCTCCTTGCGTGGATTCGAGAGGATCCGCTCATCTCCCAGCAGGAGCTGGCCGATCGCGCTGGTATCGCGCGGTCGTCCGTGGCGGTTCATATCTCCCGTCTGATGCGCAAGGGCGTCATTCGCGGGCGCGGGTATCTGCTTGGAGAGGAGCGCTACATCGCGGTCGTGGGCGCGGTTAACATCGACATCGGCGGCACGCCGGATACGGCCTTTCTCAAGGGAGACAGCAACCCTGGGCACGTGAGCGTCACGTTGGGCGGCGTGGGAAGGAATATCGCCGAAAACCTCGTTCGCCTCGGGTATAAGGTGACGATGATCACCGCGCTTGGCACGGACGGGCACGCCAGACAGGTGCAGGATAGCTGCCGCGAATTGGGCATCGACCTGAGCCACAGCCTGAGCGTCGCGCACAGCCGGACGTCCACCTACGTCTGCCTCAACGACGAACGGGGCGAGATCCTGGGCGCGGTCAGCGATATGGCGATCTACGACGCGCTGACACCCGACTTTCTGGAAACAAAGCTGGAGGTGCTCAACCACGCCGCGCTGGTCATCATGGACGCGAACCTGCGCGCTGACGCCATCGCTTTTCTTGCGGAAAACGTGAAGGCCCCGCTGTTCGCCGATCCGGTTTCAGTGAAGAAGGCGGAGAGGCTGCGCGGCGTCATAGGGAAGCTGACCGCTATGAAGCCCAACCGGCCCGAGGCCAGCCTTCTGACCGGCGTGAGCATCCTAACGAACGACGATCTTCCCCGCGCGGCGGAGGCATTTCTCCGCATGGGCATGCCCAACGTCATCATCTCCTTAGGCGCGGAGGGCGTTTATTTCGACGATGGGAACGAGCGCGGCATCCTGCCCTGCCTGGAGGGCCCCGTCATCAACACCACCGGCTGCGGCGACGCCTTCTTCGCCGCCGCGGCGGGCGCGTGGCTTGAGGGACGCGGACTCAGGGAAATGGCGCTGTGCGGCTTGGCGGCGTCCGCCGTCTGCGCCCAAACGGAGGGCGCCGTAAGCCCTCTCATCACCCCCGACCTACTCAGTGAACAAGCATAAGGAGGCAAACCATATGAAGCTTGAAAAGTATCTTTCCGTGTCCCCCGAGGTCAAGGCCGCGATTGAGGCGGGCAAGCCCGTCGTGGCGCTGGAATCCACCATCATTTCGCACGGCATGCCCTATCCCCAGAACGTCGAGACCGCGCTCAACGTTGAAAAAATCATCCGTGAGAACGGCGCGGTTCCCGCGACCATCGCCATCATTCAGGGAAAAATCACCGTGGGCCTGACGCCCGAGCAGATCGAATACTTGGGCAAGAAGGGCCTGGCCGTGACCAAAGCCAGCCGCCGCGACCTGCCCGTCCTGCTCGCGCGCGGCGAGGACGGCGCGACGACCGTGACCACCACCATGATCGGCGCGGCGCTGGCCGGCATCCGCGTGTTCGCGACCGGCGGCATTGGCGGCGTGCATCGCGGCGCGGAGACCACCATGGACATCTCCGCCGACCTTGAGGAGCTGGCGCAAACCCCCGTCATGGTCATCTGCGCGGGCGCGAAGAGCATCCTCGACCTGGGCCTGACGCTGGAATATCTGGAGACCAAGGGCGTGCCCGTCATCGGCTACGGAACCAAGGAGCTGCCCGCCTTCTATACCGCCCACTCCGGCTTCGAGGTTGATTACCGCCTCGACACGCCCGAGGAGATCGCGGACGCCTTCCGCGTCAAGCTCGACTGCGGGCTCGCGGGCGGCATGCTCGTGACCAATCCCATTCCCGAGGAATACTCGATGGACGCGGATTACATCAACCGCAACATCGCCGAGGCCATCGCCGAGGCCAACCGCCTTGGCATCCACGGCAAGGAGACTACGCCCTTCCTTCTGGATAAGATTCAGAAGCTGACCGGCGGCGACAGCCTCAAGGCCAACATCCAGCTGGTTTACAACAACGCCCGTCTCGGCGCGAAAGTCGCGGCGGCGATGTGCCGTTAAGCGAAACAATTCTCCCTAGCCCGTCGGCTTTCCGCCGGCGGGCATTGTTGATTTAGAAAGAAAATCGAAGAAAAACAAAAGAATTTTTTATTTTTCAAAGAAAACAAAGCACAATGCCGGAGAATTTGACCGTCTTTGACTTTAACGAGCGTTCTTTATATATTGACTTTCTTTGACCTTTGTTCTATACTAACAACGTGCTCAGGAGGAAGAGCAAAGGGAGAGCGACCGCCTGAGCCAGAAGAAAAAAATCCGATCGACCCGCGGCCCAGCCGCCATTTTGAAGGAGGATGCTTTATGTATACATTGGTTCCGTTCCGTCGTGCGAGGAATACCACCTTTGGCCCGTTTTTCAACGATCGCTTCATGCGTGATTTTTTTGATGACAATCCCATGCCTGAGCTTCGCGTGGATGTACGTGAAAAGGAGGATGCCTACCTGCTGGAGGCCGATCTGCCCGGCATGAAGAAGGAGGACATCTCCCTGGACGTCACGGACGGCGTGCTGACCATCAGCGCCGACATCCACAACGAAAAGAAGGAGGCGAAGGACGGCTACGTATGCTGCGAGCGCCGCTGCGGTCAGGTGGAGCGTAGCTTCAACCTGGAGGACATCGACCAGTCCGGCATCAAGGCCGACTATCGCGACGGCGTCCTGATGGTGCTCCTGCCCAAGGAAAAGCATGAGGAAAAGAAGAGCGGATTTAAGATCGCCATCGGCGATGATCCGCAGAAGCTGTCGGAATAACCGTTTTCGGAAGTCTGGCCCGAGCGGGCACAGGCTGTCGATAAATCCCATAGATACGCAAAGATCCGCAGCGCCGGCCCGTCTGGGTCGGCGCGTCTCTCGCTTGAAAACGATGCGGCGTAAGGGCTTGGGGCTTAGCTCCAAACTCCAGCAGGGGCATAATGCCCCTGCACCCCATCCTTTGTCAATGCCCCGAACCCGCCTGCCGCGCGGGCCGTTCTTTTTTATCCCCGCTCTTGACAGCGCATGATAAAGCGGCTACAATAGACCCTGACAACCGAACACCTTATAGAGAGCGGTCGAGGGACGGGCCCGATGACACCCGCCAACCGGCAGAAATGCATGGTGGCAAATCCCGCAGCGTGCATGCGCTGGCAGATAAGGTGAAGTTCCTTTCACGCCTGCAATGCCCGCGGGCGCGTTTTTTATGGGCGAAGCGCGCCTGCGCCGCGGCCTGTCCGCGGCCGACGGCCCATAGCGGTTGTCTGAACATACAAAAGGAGGAGACCCCATGCGTACTGTTTTTACAAGCGAATCCGTTACGGAGGGACATCCTGACAAGCTCTGCGACCAGATCAGCGACGCGGTGCTCGACGCCATTCTTGAAAAGGATCCCATGGCCCGCGTGGCCTGCGAGACCTGCGCCACGACCGGCCTTGTGCAGGTGATGGGCGAGGTTAACACGACCGCCTACGTCGCCATCGACGAGATCGCCCGTCAGGTCATCCGCGACGTTGGCTACACCAGCGACAATATGGGCTTTTCGGCGGAAAGCTGCGCCGTGCTCACCGCCGTCCATTCCCAAAGCCCCGACATCGCCATGGGCGTGGATAACGCCTTTGAAACGCGCGGCGGGGAGGAAGCCTCGACCGGCGCGGGCGACCAGGGCATGATGTTCGGCTATGCCTGCGACGAGACGCCGGAATGGATGCCGCTGCCCATCGCGCTGGCGCATCGCCTGACCCGCCGCCTGACCCAGGTGCGCAAGGACGGCACGCTTCCCTGGCTCCGTCCCGACGGCAAGAGCCAGGTGACCGTCGTCTATGAGGACGGCGTGCCCGTCAAGGTCGATACGGTTGTGCTTTCGGCCCAGCATGACGAAAGCGTGGACAACGAGACGCTTCATCAGGCGCTGCTTGAGAAAGTCATCCGCGCCGTCGTGCCCGACGAGCTGTGGTCCGAGGAGACCAGGGTGTTCATCAACCCCACCGGCCGCTTCGTGCTGGGTGGCCCCGCCGGGGATACCGGCCTGACCGGCCGCAAGATCATCGTGGACACCTACGGCGGATACGCTCGCCACGGCGGCGGCGCATTCAGCGGCAAGGATCCCTCCAAGGTGGACCGCTCGGCCTGCTATGCCGCGCGCTATGTGGCGCGAACGCTCGTAGCCGCGGGCGTGGCGAAAAGGTGCGAGATCGCCCTGGCCTACGCCATCGGCGTGGCCCGGCCGGTCAGCGTGCAGGTCAACACCTTTGGCACGGGCCGTCTTCCCGACGACCGTCTGAGCCGCGAGGTCATGGCGCGCTTTGACCTGAGCCCCGACGGCATCATCCGCATGCTCGACCTGCGCCGTCCCATCTACCGTCAGACCGCCGCGTACGGCCACTTTGGCCGCACCGATATCGAGCTGCCCTGGGAGAGAGATGACCGCGTGGACGAATGGAGAGCGCTGGTTTAAAAAAGAGGGGCCTGCTGCGCAAACAGCTTTGAATACGCGGCGCAACAGAAGAAAATCCGCTTCCAAGCAACGCTTGAAAGCGGATTTTTGAGTGAATCTCTGTGCCTTTCCGCGACAGTCCCGTTTTCTATCCGGGTCGGCCTCGAAAGGCCATGATTTCATTTCCCCAGCGTCTGCCGCACCGTCTCGGCCACGCTCTCGCCGTCCAGCCCGAAATGCCTTTCCAGATACGCCTGGTTGCCCACGATCGAGCAATAGGTATCCTGAAGGCCCAGACGGATGACGCGGGGACGATGGCCCTCCAGGCTGCAGACGAATTCACAGACCGCCCCGCCGAAGCCGCCCAGGACAGTGTGCTCCTCCAGGGTGAATAAGACGGGAACCCGATCGCAAAGCGCCCTGAGATACGCCTCATCCAGCGGCTTGACCGTGGGGAAGCTTGCCACGCCGACGCTCAGTCCGGCGGCCTTGAGACGCCCCGCCGCGTCCATCGCGCTTGAGAGAATGCCGCCCGCCGTCAGGATGTAGGCATCCGTGCCGGAAAATTGCTCCAGCGCCTGTCCGCAGCGGTATCCGGCCAGGCTGCCCTCCGCGTGGCAGCGCGGCTCGCCGCCACGCCCGATGCGCAGATAGGCCACACCCGGCTCACTGAGAAATGGCCCCATGACTGCCTCGGTTTCCGCGCCGTCGGCGGGCGCGTACACCTTCACGCCGGGCAGGATGCGAAGCGCGCTCATGTCCTCGGTAGCGTGATGCGTCATGCCCAGGGTGCCGTAGACAAAGCCCGCGCCCACGCAGACGATTTTGACGTTCGCCTCGTGGTAGGCGCAGCAGTTGCGGATCTGCTCCAGGCAGCGGAGAGTGGGGAAGTTGCCGATCGAATAGACCACGACGGTCTTGCCCTCCAGCGCCATGCCGGCCGCCATGCTGACCATGGCCTGCTCGGAAATGCCGGCGTTGAGAAAGCGGTCGGGAAATTTCTCCATAAAGGGGAAGAGCACGCCGAAGCCCAGATCGCCGGTGATCAGCACAAGCTCCTCATGCGCTTGGGCATATGCCTCCAGGCAGCGGGTGAAGGTATCTCTCATGGCTTCTGCGCCTCCAATTCCCTGAGTGCCGCGTCGTACTCATCACCGCGCGCGGTGCGGTAATGCCAAAGGACGCTGTTTTCCATAAAGCTGACGCCCTTGCCCTTGACGGTGTCGGCAATCACCACGACGGGCCTTCCCTGCCCCATCATCGCTTCGGCCTCGTCATAGGCGCAGTGGAGTGAGAGGTGATCGTGCCCGTCCACGCGGATCACGTGCCAGCCGAAGGCGCGCCATTTTTCGTCCAGAGGCTCCAGCCCGATGGTCTCTTCCACGGGGGCCAGGGATTGGATCTTGTTGAAGTCGATGGTCACGATGAGGTTGTCCAGCCGGTACTGATGAGCGATCAGCGCCGTCTCCCACACCGCGCCCTCGTCGCACTCACCGTCTCCGATGATGCAAAAGACGCGGTGCGTCTGGTGATTGAGCCTGGCGGCCATCGCCATGCCCATGGCCATGGGCAGTCCCTGACCCAACGAGCCGGTGGACGCCTCCACCCCAGGCACGCCCTTATGGCTCACGTGCCCGCTGAGGCGGCTGCCGTTCTGACAATGCGTTTTCAGCTCCTCCACGGGGAAGAAGCCGCTTTCGGCCAGCGCGGCGTAGATGCCCGCGCCCGCGTGTCCCTTGCTCAAAAGCAGACGGTCGCGCTCGGGCATGCGGGGGTTCCTGGGATCATAGCGGAGCACGTCCGCGTACAGCACGGCAACGATGTCCGCCATGGAAAAGATGCTGCCGATGTGCGATGTGCCGCCGAGATTCGTCATCTCCAATGCGTGCAGACGAATTTTGTACGCCAGCTCGCGGCTCTTTTCAAAGCTCATTGGTTTCCTCCTTGCTGGGCGAGGCGGCCGTGGCCATGCCCCTGAGGTTTTTGCCTGCGACGCAGCGCAGCGTGTGGAAAAACACCCGCGCGTCCAGCCCAAAGGACTGGCGCCTCGCGTATTCCACGCGCATGCGGTTCTTTTCGCCGAGAATTTTGGATTCGTAGACGCCCTCGGGATCGTCGTGCCCCACCAGCTCGTCCAGACAGATAAGCTTGATGGAGCAGGGATCGCTGACGCCCGGGCGCACCCAGAGGATGCATTCCTGCTCCTTCGTGTAGCGCGCGGTATATTTGAGAAGCTCCGGCCTGGGGCCGATGAAGCTCATCTCGCCCCTGAGAATGTTGAAAAGCTGGGGAAGCTCGTCCAGCTTACTGTGCCGGAGCAGACGCCCCACCTTTGTCACGCGCGGATCATTGAGCGCGGTGGTGGCGGAATACCTGTCCGCGCCCATAACCATGGTGCGGAATTTGAGAATGTGGAAGGGTCGGTTGTGATAGCCGCCGCGCAGGGCGCGATAGAACACGGGCCCCTTTGAGGTGAGCTTGACCGCCAGCGCGATGGGTGCCATCACTACGGCGCAGGGGACAAGCAGCAAAAGCGCCAGCACGATATCCAGCGCGCGTTTGACAACCTTGCTATAAAACGGGTGAGACAGGGGCCCGTCCCATCGGGGAAGCCGCGAAGACTCAGCCATCAGGCTTTCATCCATGCCCGCGCTCCCTCCTCTGTGTGAAATGGCTCAATCGCCAGCTTTTATCGTATCACATCGGAAAGCGCAAGTCAATTTTTTACGGCGGATTTCAGGAGTTCGTCAGCCGACTGAGCATAAAGCTCAGCCGCCGTAGCAGCGATCTGAGCGCCTTGCGGTCAAACAGCCATGCGGACGCGAGCGTGACCGACGAGGCGTAGATCACCAGCATCACGCCGTACATCGCCCAGGTGAAAAAGCGCCGCGGCGGGGAGACGAGAATCAGGCACGGCGCGGCGATCACCGCCACCGTCACGAACATGCGCACGATGCGCTTCAGCGTCGTGCGCCAGCTCAGCCCCGTCACCCTGGCGGGGACAAAGCGAAGCTGGAAGAACGTGCGCACGAGATTGCCCAGGCTCACGCCGGCGACCACGCCGCAAAGCGACCAGTCCGCGCCCATGGGCAGCAGCGCCAGGCCCAGCGCCGCGCCGCATACGACGCTCGTCGCGACCTGCCAGACGCAATGCCACCGCACCTCGCGGAAGGAGCCGCTGGCAGCCACCATCAAATCCATGGGAATCTTGGAATGCGTGGTGAGCGCCTCGAAGATGATGAGCATGCCTAAAACCGGCACATCATAATTGACGTCGGTGATGCCGTGCGTGTAGAGGTTGACGAAGGGCACGATCAGCACCGCCGCCACGCCGAACAGGACCGTCACGGCCAGATAATACAGGCACTCAAAATCTGAATACGCCCTCTGAAAGGACTCTTTTTTCTCGCTGACCAGCAGGTTTCCGAAGATCGAGTCGATGCCGGTCGTCGCCATCTTGAGCACGCCCCATAGGCCGACCGTCACCATGTGATAGACGCCATAGACGCTCAGCATGCCCGGGTCGCGCGTGACCACCGTGCCCAGGATCACGCCCGCGCCCTGCTGGAAGACGTTAGCCAGCTCGACATACAGCGCGTCCCAGCGCTTGGCCAGCGCGGAGCGGTTCGGCTTGGCGTGGACGTCGACGTCAGGATAGTGCGTTTTGACATAGCGGTTAAGAAGCACCGAGCGAAGCAGAATCGTGAGCGACGCCGCCAGGCGGACCGTGATGACGTCCACGCCCAGATACGGAAGCACAACCAGCAGCACCGTCTGCAAAAGCAGGGACGCCATCGAGGCCAGCGACACGACATAGGTATGCTGGTCGGCGGTCAGCAGCACGCGGTAGCGCGCCATGGTAAAAAACTCCAGCGTGCCCATCAGGCCCATGGCGATAATGAGCGCCATAACGCTCAGCTCGCTCATGCGCAGACCGTTGAGGTCGCTGACCGGCACGACGAAGGGATAAACAATCGCAAAGGCGAGCGTGATCCCCGCGAAGAGCCATCCCGCCTTGTTGTAAAATCCGCGCGCGGCGGAGACGATGCGGCTGATGGCAGGCATGTCGCGGCGTGCCAGCGGCTCGTAAAGCGCGACATAGGCCGCCGCTGCCAGCCCCGCCTCGACCATCTTGAAATAGGTCAGGAATTCGGTGACGGAAACAATCAGGCCGTTGACCTCCGAGCCATAATAGAGGATCATCAGCCTGGGTGTGATGAAGCCCATGACCATGGCCGTGAGCTGATAGACGGCGGTGGAAAGGAAATTCTGAACGAAGCGTGCGGTACGGCTGGTGCTCAAGATGTGTATCTCCTCACGATTGATCGAATGAACATTAGTAAGATAGCATCGCCGGAGGGGTTTGTCAACAGGCATGGGGCCGCCCCGGAGGGGTGACAAAGGATGGGGTGCAGAGGACGAAGTCCGCAACCTCAATCGTCGTCCAGGGCACTGGCCGTGCCCTACACAGCCCGTCGATAAACCCCTACTTGCGCAAGGAGCCGCAGCGCCGGCCCATCTGGGTCGGCGCGTCTCTCGCTTGGGAAACGCTGCGGCGTAAGGCCTCTGGGACTCTGTCCCAGACCCTGGCAGAGGTTGACGGAGGGAAGCGCAAGGGCAGCACGACCGCGAAACGCGGTCACGCTGTTCCGGCCTTTGGCCGGAATCGCACGGCCCAAATTGAAAATTTGGGACGCGCGACCCTCCGCGCTGTGCGGCCTTGCCCCGAAGGGACAAAGCGAGGATATCAACCGAAACGAGTGGAGCGGGGCAGGCTATCCGTGCGAACACGGATAGCCTGTTTTCGCCAGAGGCGAAAATCGTGCATTCCAAATCAAAGATTTGGAATGCACGACCTCCACCGGCCAGTGCCCTACACGATGATTGAGGCTGCGGTCTGAGTCCCCTGCACCCCGCACTTTGTCGATGCCCTGAGGGGCATAATGCCCCTGCACCCATCCTTTGCTACTCCCCCAGCCTCTCGATCTGACAGACCTGAAGCACGCCGTGCGCCACGGTGAAGCGCACGTCCAGGCCCGAAAAGGGCACACCGTACACCCGATCGGGCGCGTGCTGATATCCCGGGCGCGGATCCTGTGAAAGCGCCTCCACCAGCCCCGCCCGCTTTTCCTCGGGAATACGCGCCATAAGCTCGGGCGGGATCCGCACCTGCACACGCTCCCCGGGCGCGGCGAAGGAGAGCGCGGCGTCGGGATGGCTGTCGGTGTAGGGAAGATAAGGCTTGATATCCAAAATGGGCGTCAAATCCATCAGATCCGCACCCATCACGCGCAGGACGGGCCCCAGCGCTGCATCCGTCTCGATGCCCTCGAGACGAACCGAGGACAGGCCGATCGGGCTGGGACGGAAGGGAGAGCGCGTGGCGAAGACGCCCACGCGCGTATTGCCGCCCAGCTTCGGGGGACGCACCGTGGGCGACCATCCCTCCCGAACGCTTTGGGAGAAGTGCCAGATCAGCCACAGGTGGCTGAAGCCCTCCAGGCCGCGCAGCGCGTCCGCGTTTCGGAACTCCGGCTCGAAAACCACCGTCGCGCGCAGGCTCTCGGCCAGGCCGCTCTGGCGGGGAATGCCGAATTTGGTGGAAAAGTCCGTGCGGATGCGCGCGATGATCCTCATTTCACAGGTCTCAGCCATGCTTCGCCGCCTTTGCCTTTTTGACGTTGGGCATCAGAAGCGCCGCGATCCGGCAAAGCCCCTCGCGGTCGTCCGGATCCAAAACATAGTGCGGCTTCGCGCCCTCATAGGGCGGCTCCGTGTGCGCGTCCCTCAGCGCCTCGTCAAGACAGGGCAGCCGCTTGCAAAGCATCCTGTCATCGCACACCAGAAACATCGGCCTCTCGTCCACATAAATCAGATACTCGCCGAACATCTTCTGAGCGCGCCGCGTCCCCGCGCCCTCAAGCTGATCCAGAACAAACGAAACAAATTCAGGCGACGATGCCATGCGCCCCTCCTCCTCACGTGTCTGAGTCCAACGCCTCCAAAAGCGAGATACTTCGGATATGCCATTGGTTGTTCTCCTTGACCAGCACGGCGGAATAGCGGCCCGCCTGCCACTTCGGCGGGGACTCGTAGCCATCGCCGTAAAGGGCGCGCGCGGCCTCGGCGTCGCTCGCGTTCACGCGGCCGTCGATGCGGGGAATGGCCTCGGTGAATTCCACGCGCGCCGTGCTCTCCCAGGGCCAGCACCACATCCACGTCAGCTCCAGGCGATGGTCGATGCCGCGTACCGTGTAATAGGTGTAGGGGCTTTTGCCGTCAATGGCAAGCAGCAGGTTCTCGTCCCGCTGCAAATAGCTCCCCTGAAAGAACTTGGTCAGGTCGTCGGCGGAGTCCCCCATCATGATGACCTGCGCGCGCTTGGCCATTCCATCCTTAAGGACGATGTAGATGTTGGAGGCGTTCATGGCGTAATAAAACGTGACCGTACACAGCCCCAGCACAATGATCAAAAGCAGCAGACGTCCCGCCAGATACCAAATAAACCGGCGCAGCCTCTTCATTTCGTCGCCTCCTCGCCAAAAGGGATGCGCTCATTATAGCAGAGACTGAGGGTTTTCGCAATCAATCGCTCCCGTCCGTCAGCTGATAGATATACCAGTCCTCGCCGTCCGTCTCGAACACTACGGTTCCCTCGCCGGAATAATACGCCGGTATGCCGCGCGCTTCCAGCTGTATACGCGCCTTGTCCACGCGGTCGTACTCGCTGGTGAAAAGCACGGCCTGGGGCGAGACCGCCTCCAAAAACGAGAGGTTCATCGGTGTGACGCCGTGATGCGGGGCCTTGACGATGTCTGCCCTGAGCGCCTCGGGCGGCAGGGTATCGACCATCCAAAGCTGCGTCTCGCCGATGATGTCGGCGCACAGCAAAAGGCTCGCGTCGCCGAACGCGACGCGGGTCACCAGCGAGCGCGCGTTGGTCGTGGCGCCGTCCGCGCGGCGGTACAGTGTCAGCACCGCCTCGCCCAAAAGAAGCGTGTCGCCGTGGAAAACCTGCCGGACGGGGATGCCCGAGCGTTCGGCCTGGCGGATGGTCTCCCTCTGGCGCTCACTGAGGCTCATGGCGTAGTCGGTGTAGGGGGTCAGATACTCGTCGGCCTCAAAGCCGTAGCGCATCAGCCAGTACAGGCCGGAGATGTGATCCTCATGAAAATGCGTGTTGAGCAGATATTTGAAGCGGGTGATGCCCCGCAAGGCGATCTCGTCCCGCAGATACGCGCGGTAGGGCGCGGAGCCGCCATCCACCATCATGCTCTCTCCGCCGCACTCCAATAGCATACAGTCGCTCTGCGCCGTCTGAAAGGCGGTCAGGCGCAGGAGCGGGCAGCGGTACCAGTCCTCGCGCGGAGGCGCGTCGGTGAAAACCTGAGCTCCCGCGCACGCGGGGAGAAGAAGCAGCAAAAAGACAAGCGCGGGGCGCAAGGCGGCCCGCGCCAATCGATGGAAAATGCTGTGGGGACGCGAAACGCCGCGCCGCGGGGCCCTGGCGGGGGACCGAGTCCCCCATGCCCCACGCCTTGTCGACGCCCCCGCGCCCCGCGCTATGTCGACGGTCCGACGTCCGCCTGGGCGGCTCATGGCTCCCCCTTCTGGTACTCGCTCTTTGCCTCCCAATGCGCCTGCTCCAAGGCGATGTCGCGATGATTGACCGTCGTGCGGTAGCCCAGCTTGGTCAGCTCCTCGGTGACATATTCCGCGATGGCGACGCTCCTGTGCGCGCCGCCGGTGCAGCCGATCGCGATGACCAGACGGTGCTTTCCCTCCGTGATGTAATGAGGCAGGAGGAAGGTGAGCATGTCCATGCATTTTTTCAAAAACTCCTGCGTCACGGGGTGATTGAGCACAAAGTCCTTCACGTCCTGATCCAGCCCCGTGTGATGGCCCAGCTCGGGAATATAGAAGGGATTGGGCAAGAAGCGCACGTCAAAAACCAGATCGCCCTCGCGCGGGATGCCCCGCTTGAAGCCAAAGCTGAGAACCTCCACGCGCAGCGGGGGCTCGGCGTCGGCGTTGAGCACGATCTGGGAAAGCCGCTTTTGCAGCGCGCGCGGACGCAGAGCGGAGGTGTCGATCAGATGATTGGCCGTCTCGCGCAGGGGCATTAGGCGGCTGCGCTCCTCACGGATCGCGTCCTCGAGCGTCAGCCCCTCGGCGCTCAGGGGATGGTCACGGCGCGTCTCCTTGTAGCGGTTGACCAGGACGTCGTCGCTAGCCTCGATGAAGAGCGTGTCGATGTGAAAGCCCACCATGCGCGCCTCGTCGATCATGCGCGTGACGGCCTTGGCGTCAAAGAATTCGCCGCTTCGGATGTCCGCCGCGATTGCGATCATCGGGGTGCGCAGATGCGCGTTCTGGCACGCCTCCATAAAGGGCACCAGCATCATGGGCGGAAGGTTGTCCACACACAACGCGCCCAAATCCTCCAAATAGCGGATCGCGACCGTCTTTCCCGCGCCGCTCATGCCCGTCAGAATCAGATAATGCATTGCTTACGCTCCCTCTCTTGTGTGCTTATGCCTCGCTTACGGGCGCGTCCTCGCCCAGTATGCGAACCTCCGGCGTAAGTATCACGCCGGTTTTTTCATAGACCGTGCGCTGAACCTGCGCGATCAGCGCCAGATAATCCGCGGCCGTGCCGCCCTCGTCGTTGACGAGGAAGCCCGCGTGCAGCGTACTCACGCTCGCGCCTCCCACGCGCAGGCCCTTCAGGCCGCACTCCTCGATCAGCGTCCCCGCGAAGCGCCCCTCGGGCCGCTTGAAGGTGCTGCCGCAGCTGGGAAGCGAAAGCGGCTGCTTTTCACGGCGGCGGGCGTTGAACTCGCGCATGGTCGCGCGGATGGTGTCCTCGTCCTCTTTGGTCAGGCAAACCGTCACCGAGGTCACCACGGGGGCGTCCGACCGATCCGACAGGCGGCTGTACCGGTAGGAAAACGCCATCTCCTCCCCCGTATAGGCCACGGTATGGCCGTCGCGTTCGCACGCGGTTACGTGCGCGACAACGTCCTTCATCTCCCCGCCGTACGCGCCCGCGTTCATATACACTGCGCCGCCCACCGTTCCGGGAATGCCGGAGGCGAATTCCAGGCCGCTCAGGCCATGGGCCGCCGCCGCGTTGCTCAGCTTCTGAAGCGTCGCACCGCTCTGGGCGGTGAGCGCGAAGCGTCCGTCCGGCAGGGGCACGGGATCGGAAATTTCCGAAAAGCCGTCGCCCAGATGGATGACCAGCCCGCGAATGCCGCCGTCGCGGACGAGCAGGTTGCTGCCGTTGCCCACAACGGTCACCGCGACGCCCAGCTCCCCGGCCGCCGAAAGCGCGGCGGAAAGCTGCTCCACCGAGGTGATCTCGCAAAGAAGGTCGGCGGGCCCGCCGAGGCGAAGCGTCGTATAGCGGCTCATGGGCGCGTTCTCCATTAGCTGCTTTTTGGAAAAGCTCTCACGAAGCCTTTCCGTCAGCTGGTCACAGGTTGCCGCGTCCATCCCGACGCCTCCTCTCATTTCCTTACCAATACAGCATTGTAACGCACATACGCGGGGATGTCAAAGAGCCTGGTCCCGCGTGCCTGACGGTCGGCGGCTCGAAGGCCCTTCTTATTTTATGCGTCCCTCCGGCGTTTGATACTCAATAGAACTGGAAGTAGTACACGCCGGCGTCCTCGCCGTAGAGCATGAAATCCACGTCGGGGCTGACCTTTTCATGCAGATAGTCCAGGATCAGCTCCGGCGGCGGATCGACCATGCCGGTGGCCAGGCACACATCGTCGCGCAGGAGGGTCTCGGGATCAAAGTTGAGGATGTCGATGTCAAAGGCCTTGAACTGCTCGACACTTTCGGGGGAGCGCATGCCCCAGCCGCCCCAGAAGACGACGTTGTGCGGGATGCCCTCGCTGACGTCGGGGAAGAGCCGCGTGTCGATGGCCAGCGTCATGTCGTAGATGAAGAGCATGTCCGGCTCACACAGCGCGTACTCGTCCAGCGCCGCCGCCGGATCCCCGATTTCCTCGGCGGCCGCCTCGTCCAGAATGAGAGTGGGAAGCTCGCTGGCCACAGCTACGCCCGAAACGCACAGCGCGCATATCGCCAAAAGCAGCGCGCACCCGCGCCCCTTGGGGAGGCAGCGCGGCAGAAGGGCGAGCGCCATCGCCACCAGCGGCAGAAGGCCGGTCAGCACCGCGCGAAGCGGGAAGCGTCCCTTTACGCTCAAATAGAGCATCATGACGACAAACAGCGCTGCGCCCAGCGCAAGCGAGACGATCACACCCGCGCGCCCTTTGGGCAGGAAGCATGCCATGAGCAGCGCGGCTGCCCAAAGCCCCAGCGCCAGATACAGCGAGGGGCGGAACGAGGTTTCCTCAGCATAGAGATTGCGGATGGAGGACGCGGCCTTTTCCATCTCGCCTGAAAAGCTGTGATCCTCGGCCGCCAAAAACGCCTCTTCAAGCGAAAGAAGTGAGTCCACGGAGATATCCTTGTCCAGAAAGCAGAATTTTTCGGCAAGCAAAAGCGTGTTTTCCGACCAGCCGGCCTTGGCGAGCTCCTCCTCGGAGAGCTGCCTGAGATCGTAATAGTCCAGCACGCGCGCGCGCACGTTCTGCCATTCCAGATAGTCGGGATCGGCGCGAACCGCGATCTCCGCCTGCCGCCAGCCCATCAGCCCCGCCATCACGACCGCCGCCGCCAGCCCCGTCGCCAGAAAGGGCTTCAGCCTCCCGCGCATCTTAGGATCGGGCAGGTAGTCGATTACGAGCACGCTGAACAGCGCCAGACCCGAAAAGGCGAGCACAGGCCAGAAAGACTCCGAGCGCAGCGCGTAGGCCAGGGATGCGGGGATCAGCGCAGCGAGCACCCCGCGCGCGACTGCCGCGTTTCCCTCGTTCTTGTAATCCACGGACAGCACCTGAAGCACCGCCGCCGCGCCCAGAAGCGCCGCCGTCTGGGTGAAGGTGATATGGGTGGCGAGCCTCAGCCCATACGCGGCCAGAAACGCCAGCGCCAGCGCCGCGCCAGGGAGCATCGAGCGATCCTGGTTGACAAAGCACTGCATGACGCTTTTTGAGATGATGGTCAGCGCCAGCGCAATCAGCGCGATCTGAACGACGGAGAACCACGCGATGCCCGGGAAGGCCGTCGAGAGCCAGAACAGCGGCCAGGCCAGCAGGCCGTGAATGAAGATGCTGAAGCTTACGGGCGTCCCCGTCTCATAGCCCATAAAGGAGCGCATGATGGCCGTATCATCGTTTTGCGCGTATCGCCAGTCCAGAAGCGTCGAGACGATGAGAAACAGGATCAGCGTCATGGCCGCGGCAACGGCCCATGCCAGGAGACGTTTGCGTTTACGCATGGGAAGGTTCCTCCGTTCAGATGCGGGGTATTTTGATCATTCCACTATCATTATAATGGGACGCGGGGGAAAGTCAACCAAAAAGAGGCATCCGGCGAAAAACCCGTCTGTGAAGGCGGACAAGGGAGAAAAAACGCCGCGCTTTCCGTCCAAAAGCGCGGCGGCAGGGTCTCGACAAAGGATGGGTGAGAGGACTCAGACCGCAACCTCAATCATCGTGGAGGGCCGCGCGTCCCAAATTTTCAACTGGGGCCGTGCGATTCCGGCCAAAGGCCGGAACAGCGTGACCGCGTTTCGCGGTCGTGCTGTCCTTGCACTTTCCTCGGTCAACCCAGAAGCCTTACGCCGCAGCGTTTCCAAGCGAGAGACGCGCCGGCCCAGACGGGCCGGCGCGGCGGCTTCTTGCGTATCTATGGGGGTTTTTTCGGCGTCCCTTCATCACATTTGAACGCTTCCCGTCAGATCCTCAGGCGATCCCTCAGTCCATCCTGGAATAATTCGGGCTCTCCTTGGTGATAGAGATGTCGTGCGGGTGGCTTTCCAGCAGGCCGGCGCCCGTGATGCGGATGAACTGGCCGTCCCTGCGCAGGCTTTCGATGGTGGGGGTGCCGCAATAGCCCATGCTGGAACGCAGGCCGCCCACAAGCTGGTAGACGGTATCCGCCAGCGCGCCCTTGTAGGGGACGCGGCCCTCGACGCCCTCGGGCACGAGCTTCTTGTCCGGCTCCTGGAAGTAGCGGTCGCTGGAGCCGTGGGCCTGGGCCATCGCGCCCAGACTGCCCATGCCGCGATAGACCTTGAAGCTGCGGCCCTGATAGATTTCCATATCTCCCGGGCTTTCATCCACGCCTGCGAACAGACTTCCGATCATGACGGCGCTCGCGCCGCCCGCGATGGCCTTGGGAATGTCGCCGGAATACTTGATGCCGCCGTCCGCGATGACGGTGATGCCGTGCTTGTCCGCCTCTTTGGCGCAGTCGCTGACGGCGGTGAGCTGGGGCACGCCGATGCCCGCGACGACGCGCGTGGTGCAGATGCTGCCCGGGCCGATGCCGACCTTGACGCAGCTCGCGCCCGCCTCGATCAGCGCGCGGGTGCCCTCGGCGGTGGCGACGTTGCCCGCGATGATGGGCAGCTCAGGATAGGCGGCGTGGATCTCGCGCACCTTCTCGATCACGCCCGTGCTGTGGCCGTGCGCAGAGTCCATGGAAATGACGTCCACCTTGGAGGAAACCAGCGCCTCCACACGCAGCATCGCGTCCTTGGTGATGCCCACGGCCGCGCCGCACAGAAGACGGCCCTTCGCGTCCTTGGCGGAGTTGGGATACTTGGAGGATTTTTCAATGTCCTTGATGGTGATCAGGCCGCAGAGCTCAAAATCATCGTTGACGATGGGGAGCTTCTCGATGCGGTGGGCGGCCAGGATCGCCTTGGCCTGTTCAAGCGTGGTTCCCACCGGCGCGGTGATGAGGTTCTTGGAGGTCATGACCTCCTCGATGCGGCGGCTGTCGTCGGTCTCAAAGCGAAGATCGCGGTTGGTCAGGATGCCCACCAGCTTCTTGCCGCGCGTGATGGGCACACCCGAGATGCGGTACTTCGCCATTAGCGCCTCCGCATCGCGGATGAGGTGATCGGGCGAGAGAAAAAACGGGTCGGTGATGACGCCGTGCTCGCTGCGCTTCACCTTGTCGACCTGAATGGCCTGCTCCTCGATGGTCATATTCTTATGGATGATCCCCAGGCCGCCCTCGCGCGCCATGGCGATGGCCAGCCTCGAGTCCGTGACGGTGTCCATCGCGGCCGAGAGAAGAGGCACGTTGAGCTTGATCCCCGGCATCAGCTGAACCGTTGTATCCACGTCGCGCGGCAGCACGCTGCTTGCGCGGGGGATGAGAAGGACGTCGTCAAAGGTCAGCCCCGTGCGAATGTGTTCCTCCAGCATCGTTCCTAATACCATCCTTTCTTTTGATTGGAGCTATTTTACCAGCGAGAGGAAGGATTGTCAATTCATAAACCCAAAACCACGGGGTGCGGCGAAGGATTGTTTTTTTCGAAAAATGGGTGTATAATAAACAATAAAGATAAACGTTTTATCATTGATATGGGGGGAAGAACTGAATGGATCCTATCATTACAATCGGCCGCGAATACGGCAGCGGCGGACGGGAGATCGGCAGGCTTGTGGCCGATAAGCTGGGCGTTCCCTTTTACGACAAGGAGCTTCTCACGCGGGCGGCGGAGGAAAGCGGCCTGTGCATCGAGATGTTCGACCGTCACGATGAGAAGGCCAGCGTGAGCGGAATGCTCACCGGCGGCATGGCGGCGGGCATGCATCTGGGTGGCCAGGGAACGGGCCTGCAAATGCCGATGAATCAGCGCGTCTTTCTGGCGCAGTTTGACGCCATTGGCAAGATCGCCGCTGAAGGGCCCTGCGTCATCGTGGGTCGCTGCGCCGACTATGTGCTCAAGGAGATCAAGGGCGTTGTCCACGTCTTCCTTTACGCTTCCATCGAGAAGCGCGTGGAGCGCATCATACGGGTGGAGGACGTCTCGCGGGATGAGGCCCGCGAGCTGATCCGCAAGACCGACAAGCAGCGCAAGAATTACTACAATTTCTTTGCCGACGGCAACTGGGGCAAGCGCTCCAACTATGATCTGATGCTGCGCACCGACGATCTTGATCCCGCCGTTGTTGCGGACACGATCATCGCCTTTGCCAGGAGCAAGCTCGCGAAATAAAAAACGCCTCCCTGCCGGAGTGACCGGCGGGGAGGCTTATATGTTCGCGGCAGGCGGCCTAAACGCGGATGCACGGACATAAAAGACGCCGGTTTGGCCCAGTTGGGCCGAACCGGCTCTTTGCTTCAAACAGCCGCCTTACACCCCGAAGCGCACCGCCACGGCGCGGCCGATGATATGGACGTTCCTCGTCTCCGCGCCGCCGCCGATGCGGATGGGCGCGTATCTCGGGTTTTCCGCGCGAAGCTCCAGACGGTAGAGCACGTTTCCGTCCTCGTCAAGGTCGCGCAGCTTGTATACGCGCTTGAGCGTCATCTCGTCGTCAATGCTCACCGCAGCGATCTGCCCGTCGTCCACGTCCGGCTGGAGGCGGATAAACACCAGGTCGCCGTCATGAATGCGCGCGCCGACCATGCTGTCACCCTTGCAGTAAAGCGCGCAGTCGCATTGGATGTCGCCCTCGATCTCCGCCTGCTCCAATCCGTCGCCTGGGCAGAAAATCGGCTCCCCGCACGCGATCGATCCGATAACCGGTACGCGGCGGCGGTTTTGGATGGGCAAAAGGGAGGCGTGGGGTAGGGTCGACGCGCGCTGCCAGCCCATGAGAGACTCCGGCGTGGTCGAGAGCGCCTCGGCCAATCGGGTCAGGTCGTCGATGGATGGGCTGCGCTTGCCATGCTCCCACTCGGAGATGGAGGATTTCCCGATGCCCAGACGCCCTCCGAGCTCGTCCTGTGTCAGCCCCAGCCTTGTTCTGGCTTCCCGAATCCGATTTCCAAGCATATGGCTCACCTCATGCCCATTATACGGCTTCTTGCTATTTTGTCAAGAAATAAATTCTATTTTTCAGAACATATTATATTGACAATTCTGGAATGTCAAACTATAATTTGGATGTTCTGAAAAACAGAACAAAGGAGGGACATGATGAGCCAGGCCATGTATCTCAACCTGCGCGATTTTATCGACCAATCCCCCAGCTTGAGCCGCAAGGCGGTGGCGATGGAGGCGGGCCTCTCCGAATCCATGCTTTCACGGATGCTGAACGGAAAGCGCAGAATTACGGTGGATGAATATGAGCGTCTGTGCCGCGCGATGCGGGTTGACCCCGCGCGGTTTTATCAGGCGTGTGAAGGGAGCGATTAAAATGATGTGCAAGGTGGAGCGACCGCGGATGGAGACAGACAGGCTGGAGGGACGCCGCGAGGAGGTGCGCAGAAGTCTGCGCGAGGTACGGCACGCGCACATGCGCGCCGAGGTGCTTTGCGCCCGTGCCGAGCGCTATCGGGAGATGGCGATGCGAGCGACGGGGCGCGCGGACGCGATCCGTTTGGGAGGCACGAGCCAGAACAGCAAGGTGGAGACCTACGTCCTGGAGCTGATCGATGTCCATGCCGATCTGCAAAAGGAAATATCGGAGCTGATGCGACTATCGCGCGAGATGGAAAAGCGCATCGGCGTGCTTGAGAGCGACAGCCAGCGCGCGGTTTTGCAGCTGCGCTATCTCTGCGCCTACGACTGGCAGGACATTGCGGATCGGCTGCATTTCAGCCTGAGCTGGGTACATCGGCTGCATCGGGAGGGGATAGAGAAGCTGGCGCAGGGAGAACGCTCCGCCGAAGTGGGGTAAGAGGCTTTTTTGGTGGTGGTCGGCCTGCCGGCCGTTGCGGCAAGAGAGCGTTGCGAGCGCCCGTGAGGGCGCGCGAGCAACGCGGCGGAGTTGTCAAGCCGCTTTCTTGGTTGCCCTGCCGTTCGACGCGGCAAGAGAGCGTGCGAGCGCCCTTGAGGGCGTGCGAGCAACGCGGCGAGAATCATCAAGTCGCTTTCTTACGTTTATTGGCCGACGCAGCATGTTGGCGCGTCATCAGCGGCTTGTCCGCGCGGAGGACGCTCCGCTGGGCCAGAGGGGTAGGGGGAACGTCGGGAGACCGCAGCCTCAATCGTCGCGGAGGGCACTAACCGGTGGAGGTCGTGCATTCCAAATCTTTGATTTGAAATGCACGATTTTCACCTCTGGCGAAAACAGGCTATCCGTGCGAGCACGGATAGCCTGCCCCGCTCCACTCGTTTCGGTTGATATCCTCGCATTCCCCCTTCGGGGCAATGGCCCACAGGGCCACCGCTTCCCTCCGTCAACCCTCCCCGACCAGGGGACACCCCTGGACCCCTTGCCTCCACAGGGGTAAAGAAGAAACCCGCGCCGTGTATCAGCTGCGGAGAAAAGCCACCTTTCACCACTCCCTGCTACATATGCGCCAGCCCCAAAGGAGAGAAAAAACCCCTGCGCGGCGCACCACCCCGCGAAGAAAAGAAAAAGAAAATGCCGTCCCCCGCCGCGCGCCGACGGCAAAAGGGACGGCATTAGGGCGCCAGACCCAAGGGACGCAGCCTCATAGGCATGGGACGGGCGTCCCGCTCGATATTCTAATCAGCCGGCAACGCTCTGCGCGGCGGCGACGTTGGGCATGGACACGTTCTCAGGCTTGGGGATGTGATACTCGCAGCCCTCATTGTAATAAACCTTCTCCGGCGGGGTCTCCAGCAGCTCGGGGTGCTTGAGGCATTGCTTCATCACGGCGAACAGCTTGGCGAAGACCGCGCCGCCACAGACACGCTCGTCTACCGTCACGCCCACAGGAAGCGAGCATTTGCGGATGACGTTGCCCTTGGCGTCCACCGTGTAGCCGCGCTGGGGGACGCCCATGCCCAGGAACATGCTGGTGTTGCCAAAGTTATAGATATGATGGTAAACGCGCATCAGACCGATGGAGGCGTTGTTGGTGATGAACATGCTGGTGTGGAAGGGCAGGCCGTCCAAAAATGCCTTGGGAATCAAGCCGTAGCGGTCGAGCAGGCGCACCAGCGAAACCACGATCGTGGGCAGGAAGGGAATTTTGATCAGACCGCCCGCCAGCTTCAGGGCAAAGCCTGACGTTTCCGGCTTGCGGTTCTTTTCAACGACCTCCTTGATGCGGGCGCTTACGTCGAAAATGGTGTCGCTTGGATCGAAAAAGATCTTGACGGCGTTCTCCTCGATGCTGTCATCCTCGGTGTCCATCAGGAGGGTAAAGCTCACGGTGAGCTCCTTGCGGTTGTAGAACTGCTTGTTCATGATGAAGCGGTTGACTTCGGGCACCTGCGACACGCCGCGCACAAAGCTGGCAATCAGCACCTCCATAAACGTGATCTTGACGCCCTCGCGGCTCTTCTGAGCGATATAGCGCATCAAGGTCTCGTACTCGATGTCGTAATCCAGAAAGACCTGCGCGTCGCAGCGCATAGGCATAAGATAAGGCGTAATCTGTACGATGGGGTCGACATCATGTACCCGTTTTCCCTCTGGACGATGTCCAAACATGGCGTTCCTTCCTTTCAATGTACTCAGGATTGATACGCCGCGCCGACTGCTCTGGTAATGATAGCGGTATAACAATGTATGACGCGGTGCGGCATGTGATATTGTAATCGGAAAAGAAGAATTCGTCAACCGTCACGATTTTGCATAAAACGCCGGAAATGGCCTGACCGGGTCACAGGCAGGCGGCCGCGTAGATCACGTTATGCACAAGGCGGCGGACGCGATAGATTTCCAGGCTTTCCCGCGAGGGGCAGATGCGGTTGGTCAGCAAAATGACGTATAGGCCTGTTTCGGGATCGAGGGTAAAGCTCGTGCCGGTGAAGCCCGTGTGGCCGATGGTCTGGGGCGGAAACAGGTCGCCAATATAGCCGTTGTCATAGCGGGGCAGATAGAACGAAAGGCCGCGCGCCTGCGCCATGTCGGGCGTATGGTTCTTCATCGCCAGGCGGACGGTCGCGGGGCAGAGATAGCGCGATCCGTCGGGCAGCTCGCCCTCGGCGGCGAGCATCTGCATAAACAGCGCAAGATCGTCCATGTTGCTGAAAACGCCCGCGTTGCCGCTCACGCCGCCAAGAAAGCGCGCGTTTTCGTCATGCACGACGCCCTGTAGGCAGCGGCCGTCGTCCTGCATCTCGGTCGCGGCGATGTTGCCGTCTACGGGCAGGTAGCCGGTGGAGCGCATCTTCAGCGGCCAAAAGACCTCCTGCGTCGCCAGCTCGCTCAGGCTCTGCCCATAGAGACATTCCAGCAGCTGGCCCAGCAGGATATAGCCCGCGCAGCAATAGCGCACGCACGCGCCGGGGGGAGACGCGAGGGGTGTGGTCAGCAGCACCTCGGCAGTATCGTCGGGTGAGGCGGCCAGCTCCCATAGGTGCAGGCCGGCCGTGAAGCCCGCCGTATGCGTCAGAATCTGCGCAATGGTGATATCGCGCTTGTCCTTGGGCGCGTCGATAAAGCTGCCCAGGCGATCCCAAAGGCAGAGTTTTCCGCTCTCCATGGCACGCAGGCACAGCATGCCCACGACCAGCGGCTTGGTGACGGAGGCGAGGTCATAGCGGGTGTGCTCGTTGGTCAGGGGCGCGTCGTCGTCCACGGAGAGGTGTCCGAAGGCGCGGCGGTAGAGAACGCGCTCTTTGCGTCCCACCAGCAGGCAGGCAGAGGTAAAGGCGTTATGCTCAAGCGCCTCGGCCATCACCCGATCGGCGTGAGAGAAATGAGGGGTGCCGCGCATCATCAGAAGGGGCCTCCTTTCGGAAATAGAAAAGCGGGGAAAAGAACGGGCAAAGAGCCGTCGCTTTGGTGGACGATTCGGCGTCTGTGTGACTAAGAGGAAAGGGCGTCATGCGCACCAGCTCCGACGCTCCACACCGTCGGCGTTTTTGAGCCTTTTCAGCAGCTTCTTCTTCGGATTCACCGCGACCTTATGCCCGCACAGCGCCAGCATCGGCTCGTCGCCGGCGCTGTCACCGTAGGCCCAGGAGGCGGCATAGTCGACCATATCGCCCGTCGCGGCGAGGTATTGCGCGAGCCTGAGCGGCTTTTCGACGCCCCGACAGTTTTCTCCCGCGATCAGGCCAGTGAACGTATCGTCCTCCACATAAAAGCGCGTGGCGATGATCTCGCGGATGGGCAGCGTCTCTCTCAGCGGCTCAAGATAGAACGAGGGCGACGCCGAAATGAGCAGCACCTCCAGGCCTTCCTCGCTTCTTTTGCGCAGCTCCTCAACGCCCTCGGGATAGAGCGCGGGAAGCAGCACATCGCGGCAGAAATCGCGGGCAAGGCCGTCTACCTCCCGCACGCCGCGGCCCTTAAGCGCGCGAAGGCTCTCCTGCTTGGCGCGTTCCGCCGTGGTGAGGTGGGTGTAGTACGCGACGGCCCACGCCCCCGCGCGCAGCACCTCGCCCGCGCCGCACAGGCCGCGCCTTTTCAGGTACATCAGAAAGCGCACAATGGAATCGCCCCGAAGGAGCGTGCCGTCGAAGTCAAAAAGCGCGTAGCCCTTGAGCACGGATGGGCCTCCTTTATAATGAAGAATCAGGCTTCTAACGAAGTATAGCACGATTTGCACAAAAGCGCCATTGTTGGCGTGAATTTGCATGCCCGCTAGGGCGCGGTGCGAGCGCTCACCAGGGCGCGCGAGCAACGCAGCTGGGGTGTGGAGCCGCTTTCCTGGTGGGCCTGCCGGTCATCGCGGTAAGCGAGCGTGCGAGCGCCCTTGAGGGCGTGCGAGCAATGCGGCGAGAATCATCAAGTCGCTTTCTTACGTTTATTGGCCGACACAGCCTGTTGGCGCGTCATCAGCGGCTTGTCCGCGCGGAGGACGCTCCGCTGGGCCAGAGGGGTAGGGGGAACGTCGGGAGACCGCAGCCTCAATCGTCGCGGAGGGCACTAATCGGTGGAGGTCGTGCATTCCAAATCTTTGATTTGGAATGCACGATTTTCACCTCTGGCGAAAACAGGCTATCCGTGCTCGCACGGATAGCCTGCCCCGCTCCACTCGTTTCGGTTGATATCCTTCGGGTCGCTTTGCCCCTTCGGGGCAATGACCCACAGGGCCACCGCTTCCCTCCGTCGACCCTCCCCGACCAGGGGACACCCCTGGACCCCTTGCCTCCATAGGGGTAAAGAAGAAACCCGCGCCGTGTATCAGCTGCGGAGAAAAGCCACCTTTCACCACTCCCTGCTACATATGCGCCAGCCCCAAAGGAGAGAAAAAAACCCGCGCGGTGTAGCACCGGCGGAGAAAAGGAAAGAGTAGGCGCGGGGCCTAGGGCGCGTTGCCCCAGGCCTGTTTCTCGGCGCGCCAGCCTCGAGGGAAAGAAAAAACCCACGCGGCGCGCCCCCGGCGGAGTCTCTCCAAATTTCCCCACGATCCCCTTGCATTCGCACCTCGTCTATGGTACATTTGATAAGAATTCAACGTTTCGGAGGCATCCATGGGGAAGCTGTACACGTTCCTTCGCGGCGCGGCGCACGCCGTCCTGCCTGATATGACCACAACCTGGGCTGTCCCCTTCGACGGCGGGCCGAGCGTTTTTTGCCCCAACCACGCGGGCGCGTTCGGGCCTATCGACATGTGCGTCTTCTTTCCGCTCAACGAGGAGTGCCGCCCCTGGTTCAACGCCGCCGTGACGGATCCCAGGCAGATGCCCGCTTACGTCCGTCAGGATTACTGGTGGAGGCCGGGGTGCCGCCTCGAGCCGCTTTACAACGCCACCCTCCCCTACCTGGCCGCCGCCGTTCTCCCGCCCATCATGCGCAGCGTCCCCGGCGTGCCGGTCTATCACGATATGCAGGTCATCAAGACCTTCCGCAAAAGCATCGAATTTCTCAGGCAGGGGAAGCACCTCGTCATCTTCCCCCAGCAGCCCTCCGGCTACGGCTCGCATTATCTGGAGCTGAACAAGGGCTTTTTGCAGCTCGCCCCCATGGCGTATCGCACGCTGGGGATCGCGCTCAAATTTTACCCCGTCCACATCGAGCATCAAAAGCATCGGATCGTCGTCGGCGAGCCCGTCGCGTTTGACCCCGAGGTCAAGCTGGCGGATCAGGAGCAACGGCTGATCGAGGGAATCGCAAAGGGAATTTGAAGCCGACGCGGTACGCGTCGGCCCAGACCGTCAACAAATCCCTGTTTTCGGAAGAGGGAACAGGGGTTTGAGGTATAAAGACTGAGAAACAGGCAAAACAGAAGGCCTTAACCAGGCGTTTCATATTTTGGACAGCGGCGGTCAGGAAGCACTGCTCGCGCATGTTTTCAATGCCGAGCATGCGAGCAAAGCGGAGACCGTGGTTTTCTTCAGCTTCCGCAAAGGAGCGTTCAATGGTCTGGTTTTTCCAGCCATATATCCGTTTGCCGTTGTGCGTCTTCGTAAACGCTGTAATAGCATCCAATGCATCCTGCCATACATGTCTTTCCACCATTCTTCTGGTTGTGTTTGCTTCAAAGCATTCTTTTCGACTCGGACACCTTTGGCACTTTTTTCCGTCACTGTAGTATTGCCGATATCCTTCTCGGGTGGTGGTTTTCCAATAGAACAACAGCTTTTCAGGGCAGACGTATACGTCAGATTCAGGATCATATCGGAAACGGTATTTCCCATAATGCTCTCCGGCGTGTGTATGACTCCGGCAGCCAATCACTCCCTGTATGCCGTTCTTTTCCAATAGATGTGCCGTCGGCGCGTTGTGGTACCCTGACCCATATAGTCGGGAAGATATCCCGCTTCACTTCGTTCAAAATCTCAGAAACGGGGGTTGTGTCATTCACATTCGCCGGTTCTACATGCACATTGACAATAACGTTGTATTTGCTGTCCACTGTTCGGTGGTCACTGTAATGGAAGCCGTCTGGCTTGCCCTCGCGGCTCTGCTGTCCCGCATCCGGATCTGTCAGGCTCTGTGCCTTTTGTTTGCCGCCTTTTGGCGGCGGATCGTCATTTCTGCCGTCACGGTCAAGGGGCTTCCTGCCCAGAATCGTTCTGTCCAGATCAATCTGTGCGTTCAGCTCCTCCATGTATTCCCTGGGCGTTTCTTCCACGATTACGAAGGTCTTGCGATGCTTGTTGGCCTTCGCTTTGATATGGGTCGAATCCGTATAGAGGATTTTTCCTCCTGCTAGTCCTTTGACAAAACACTGCCGCAATATCTCATTAAAGAGTTGTTCAGCAATATGGTTATCCCTGAACCGCCGAACTCGGTTCATACTGATCGTCGAATGATCTGGGCCCTTCTCTGTCAGCTTCAATCCTAGGAACCATTTGAACGCAATATTCTCATTCACCGCCTGGGCCAATTTCGTCTCCGACTTGATTCCATATAAATAGCCAATAAACAGCAGCTCCGGCTCGATGGCGGGACGTCCGTTATCCGGACAGTTAAATCCTTGCACAGATCATGGATAAAGCTGAAATCCACCGCGTGATCTATCTTCCGCAGCAGATGATCCTGTGGCACCAGCTCATCCAGAAGGATCACTTCATACTCTGTTTGCTTCAGGCTCGGCTTTTCTCACAGCATTCTGCTCACTTCCTTATCCTGTTATATCCGACATTCACACCTCTTTTTCTTCTCTGCTTTCTTTTCTTTTTATTACAAAATCCCGCCGTCAGGCGGGACTTTGTCGATGGCCTGAGGGGAGCCATAGCGGCTCCGGCCTCCCAGAATATCCAAAAAGCGCAGGAAGGAAGGAACACTGTCTCTCACTCCCGCGCTTAATTTTCAATTTTCCAATTCGGCCTTCCAAAGAGGGCGCGTCCAGCTCTTTTTACATGGCCGCCTATTCACGCCGCCTCGCGTCCTCGATGAGCTGAAGCACCGCCTCGGTGCCGTCCTTGGCGGGATAGTCCTCAAGGGCCTTGAGCATAGCTGCGCGGTCGTCAAGGAGGCCAAAGAGCGCGTCGGTCAGCGCGCGCGGGGTCATGTCCTCCTGCATCAGCACACGGGCCAGGCCCTGACGCGCGTAGCTCCTGGCGTTTTCGATCTGGTCGCCCCGACTAGCCTCGCGGGGGTAGGGGACAAGCAGCATCGGCTTGTGAAGAGCCAGCAGCTCGCTGAGGGTGTTGCTGCCCGCGCGGCTCAAAACGACATCGGCCACGGCCAGCGCGTCCGGCATTTCGTCGCTTAAAAACTCCTTCTGGCAATAGCCCTTGAGGCCCAGCAGGCTCTCGTCCAGATTGCCCTTGCCGCACAGATGGAGAACATCGAAGCGCGAGAGCAGATTGCAAAGCGCCTCCCGCAGGCATTTGTTGACGCTTTGTGCGCCAAGGCTGCCGCCGGTCATCAGAAGCACCGGCTTCTGACCGTCAAAGCCCGCCAGAGCAAGGCCCGCCGCCCGGCTTCCCTTGAAAAGCTCGGGCCTGAGCGGAGTGCCGGTCAAAACGCCCTTTTTTCCCAGCGCCTGGGCGCATTCGGGAAAGGTCGTCGCGACACGGGTCGCAAATTTCGCGCAGATGCGGTTAGCCAGGCCGGGCGTCAGATCGCTCTCATGACAGACGGCGGGCACGCCGCAAAGCCATGCGCCAATCACTACGGGAACGCTCACAAAGCCGCCTTTGGAAAAGCAAACGTCCGGCTTAAGCCTGCGCATCAGGGCAACGGACTGAAACGCGCCGCAGATCACACGAAAGGGATCCGTAAAGTTTTGCAGGCTGAAATAACGGCGCAGCTTTCCGCTCTTGACGGCATGATAGGTGATGTCGGGAAACTTCGCGATCATCTGATGCTCGATGCCGTTCTCCGTGCCGATGTAGTGAATTTCGTAGCCCTTGTCGCGAAGACGCGGAATCAGGCTTAGATGCGGCGTGACGTGCCCCGCCGTGCCACCGCCGGTCAAAACGATTCGCATGCTGTGCTCCTTCGGCGGAAACCGCCGTATGTTTTTTGACGGCAAACGCCGCCGATAAGGAAAGTATATCACATTTTAGGAAGAGAGAAAAGCGTGTCCTACCGTGGATAAGAGCGAGCGGGCGAAGCCCGCGAAAGCGTCCCACTGAGCCCCACCGTCTCCAGGCGAGCCGAAGCGCCCTGTCGCGCTTCGGCGGTCTTAGCAAGCCCAACCATCGCTCGCGCCAAGCCCCGCGCGCCCATAGGCGCGCGGAGAGGGGTGCAGGGGCGGGCCCCTGCTAGACGATGCGCTTGAGCTCGGTGTTGAGACGGCTTAGGATGCGCTTTTCGAGACGGGAGATGTAGCTTTGCGAGATGCCGAGTAGATCGGCGACTTCCTTTTGGGTGCGCTCGCGCTGCCCGCCGAGACCGAAGCGAAGCGTGATGATGCGCTTCTCGCGGGCGCTGAGATGCTCGAGGGCGTCAAAGAGAATTTCACGCTCGATCTGTTGATCAAGATTGATGGAAACTGTGTCAGGCCGTGTGCCGAGGACATCGCTGAGGAGGAGCTCGTTGCCGTCCCAATCGGTCTTGAGCGGCTCGTCAAGACTGACCTCGTAACGAAGCTTGGAGGTCTTGCGCAGAAACATTAGAATTTCGTTTTCGATGCAGCGGCTCGCATAGGTCGCCATCTTGATCTTCTTGTCCGCGTCAAAGGTGCCAACGGCCTTGATCAGGCCGATGGTGCCGATGGAAATCAGATCCTCAAGCGGAATGCCGGTGTTTTCAAAGCGTCGGGCGATGAAGACCACCAGGCGCAGGTTGTGCTCGATGAGCGTCTTGCGCGCGGACTCGTCGTTGAGCTTGAGCCGCGCGGTCAGCTCGCGCTCCTCCTCGGGCGAAAGCGGCGGAGGAAGGGGATCGGGTCCGCCGATGTAGAAAAGCTCCTGAGGGAATAGCCGCATAAGAAGCCGCTGAAACGCGAGATGAATGCGCTCGGGTGATTGATTCATGACGATTCCTCCTGACTGGCACGTTAGGGTTGCGCGGATTGCCTGGGTAGCGCGGCCATAGGCACAAGCGCCTGCACGCCGCCATATTCCCGCCCCGCGATCGCGACCAGCAGGTCGGCGTCGCAGGCGTTTCCGTTGAGATAGAGACGGCAAAGGTCGGGTCTGAAGAGCGGAAGGAGCGACGAGCCCGCCGCCGTATGGACGCTGAGCAGCCGAAAGCCCAGCGGGAGGCCGCGCAGGTCGCATAGATCGGGCACCTCAGGAAAAAGGGCCGAGGCCGCTTTGCAAGGCACGACCAGCACCGGAGTGCCCGTCACGGGATCGCGCAGGAGATTCCCGCTGTCCAGCATCGCGGGTAAAAGCACGGCGTTTTCCCCTACGCGAAGCTCCACCTGCCTGACGTCGCATAGCGCGGCGGGCAGGAGCGTGACCAGCAGATAGCATAGCCAGCTCACGCACGCACTGAGGGATACGGCGGGCAAAGGACGCATACCGCCGCCAACCAGCGCCGTCGCCGCGCCGCCGGTCAAAAACGATGCGCCAAGCGTCGTGACGCCGCAGCGCAGACACGCGGGCAGGCCGTGGGAGCGAAAGCAGATAAGCACGGCGATGGGAAGCGAAAGCAGCATAAGCGGCGTGAGCGCGGGCAAAAGGGCCGCGACAAGGGCCGCGAGCCCTCCCAGCACCGAGGACGCCACGAGCGTGCGCCAATGGGGCAGGGGCAGGCCCGCCAGCTTTCCGCCCAAAGGCAGGGCCGTCAGACACATCGCCGCGTTCAAAATCAGATCCGTTTCCGCACACACCAAGCGTCCCAATCCTCCTTCCGACGATGCATCCAGTATAGGACATTCCCGCGCGCGCAAACGTCGAAACGGGATGCGAAAAAGAAAGAAAAAACGGCCTCCCTCGGAAGCCGTTCAGGGTGTCGACAAAGGATGGGTGCGGGGCAGGCCGTTGAAAAATGCGGGATGCAGGGGACTCAGACCGCAACCTCAATCGTCGTGAAGGGCGCTGGCCGGTGGAGGTCATGCGCTCCAACTCTTTGATTTGGAATGCACGATTTTCGCCTCTGGCGAAAACAGGCTATCCGTGCTCGCACGGATAGCCTGCCTCGCTCCACTCGTTCGCACCCTCGGTTTGATCGGCGCGCAAGGCGCTGCCGCGCCATGCGCTTGTCAAACCTCACGCCTTCGGGTCGTTTTGCCCTTCGCCCAAGGCTCCACCGGAGGGCCGCGCGTCCCCAATTTTCAATTTGGGCCGTGCGATTCCGGCCAAAGGCCGGAACAGCGTGACTGCGTTTCGCGGTCGCGCTGCCCTTGCACTTTCCTCCGTCAACCTAAAGCCTTACGCCGCAGCATTTTCCAAACGAGAGACGCGCCGGCCCAGACGGGTCGGCGCTGCGGTTCTTTCCATAAATAGGAGGTGTCGACAGTCTGAGGACGCGTTATAGCGCCCTCCATTGACTTTCCTTTGATTTCGGCCTGCTCCCAGCGGGTCACCTCCCGCCGGCAGCTCCATTCCTGTGAGCCTTTAAGCGGCCGAGCCCATCTCAAGGGATCACGCGCAAAGCGGAGATCCCTTGTTTCACCCCTTCGCGTCCTCCAGCTCCATCTTAAGCAGATCGACCTCCACCTTGAGGCGGTCAGCCTCGCGGCGCGCGTCGGCCCATTTCTGATAGGGCACGAGGAGCGCTCCCTGCTCCGACGCCGCGTCTGCCTCTTGAAGCTCGGCGCGGCTCCGCGAACGCTCAAGCAGCTCGCTAAGACCTTCCACCATGCGGCGCACGGTGGGATCATCCATGTGCTGCTCCAGCTGATTCAGGCTGTTCAGCCCCTTGGGCGAGCGCTCGTAGCGGCGGCACGCCGTCACGTTTTCGGGACAGGGCAGGCCCTCGGCCTTCAGCTCCCGCGCGATCTCCTCAAGCATTTCGGGCCGGTTTTTCAAAACGGAACGGTACTTGTTCTGATAGCGCAGCATGCCCGCGCGGTCGCCGCCCGCGAGCCGCGTCACGCACGCGCGCACGCTCTCGCCCTGCCCGCGCCCGATCAGGACGTTGCGAAGCAGGGAATTCAGCTCCTCGGGCGTAAACGCGCGAAAGGGTGTCTGCCGCGCGGCCAGCTCGGGATCCTCGTGAACGCGGGCGTAGTAGAAATTGCGAATGCTGTTGGGCTTGCGGGAAAGCCGCACGCCCACATCGGCGAAAACGTCGCGCAGGGGCTTCCCGTTCTGGGCGGCCTCCCGCACGGCGGCGAAGAGTACGTCGATTTCGTCCTGCTGCCAGCCGGCCCTGGGATGGGTTGTCTGTGTCATGCCTATCGCCTCCGACGGATATTGAATACAGGGATTAGTATGGAAAATGACAGCCAAATCTATACGTGCTAGCGCAGCTGAAGCAGCGTCTGAACCGGATCGGCGGCCCGCGCAAAGGCGTCCAGGCAGAGCGAGTGAAGCTCTTCCCGCGTATGGGCAAAGGCGTTGGGGAGCACGACGCCCTCCCGAACGCTTTCAAGAAACGCGCGCGTGACGGGCTCCGACGCGTCCCCCGCGCCGGTAAGCGGTATCAGGCCGTAGGCCAGCGCCATCGATTGTGCCTCCTCCTGAAGAAGGAAGCGGAGGAAGGCGATCGCGTCGTCGCCCTCGCGGCAGACGGCGGCAAGCCTCACGCGCTCACTGATCGTCGGCAGAAGCGGACACGCGACGCGCCCCTCGCCCGCCTCCACCGCGCTCAGATGCTGCCCGAGCGTCACGACGCGCGCGTCAGCCGTCATGGGCGTGGACGTGCCTCGGGAGGCGGGTGACGGCCACGAATCAGAGGAGGATGGCGCGTCCAGGAGCGCGGCAAGCTCGCCCCTGAGGGAATCGGGGCACAGGAGCATGAGCTGCTCGAGCGCCACGCCCTCGGGGAGCGTCAACGCGCCGGGGGAAAGCAGGGTACGCCAGTCAAGCGCCTCTCCTTCGATCACGGCGGGTCGGCCGTCCCCCGCGTCCGTCCTCTCGCCGCCCAGAAGGGAGGTCGGCGCGGGCGTGGACGGCGTCTCAAACCACTCCCCGGGCAGGCTCAGGACATTGGGCGAAAACCAGAGGGGCACGGCGTAGCGCACGCCGCCGCTCATCCCGACGGAATCCGCGCCCTCGACCAGCCCCTCCGCGCCGCTCAGCGGCAAAAGGAGCTTTTCCGGCGTCACAATGCTGCCCGTGGTGAACAGCGCCACATCCGGCATGACCGCGTCGGGCGACGTCCATTCCTCCTCCCCGACCGCGCGCAGGAACACGCGCACACCCTCATTGACGCGCTCAAAGGCCGCGCAGGCGGCGCTGAGCAGCTTCTCATCCTCGCCCTTTGTCATCCAAACGGTCAGCGTGCGCGCGCGCGCGGGACGGAGCCGCTCGTCCATGCGGTTGGTATCGGCGGGCGCCGTCGCGCGCCAAAGCCATGGGAGAATATACAAAAGCGCGGCGGTCATAAGCAGCGCGCTGATCAGGCTGAAGCGGCGGGCGGACAAGGGCGCGGCCTCCCTTCGATAAATGGTGTCACAGGATATGCGCCGCGTTCGCCTAAAATGCGGACGGTTGTCGGATGCGCTCAAAGGTGCTATAATAGGGGCATCGAAAGCAAGGAGGCCTCTTTTGATGATTGCGATTGCCTGTGATCACGCCGGCATTGACCTAAAGCCCCATGTCATTGCCGTTTTGGACGAGTTGGGGATCCCCTACAAGGATTTCGGTACCTTCAGCCGCGAGAGCGTGGACTATCCCATCTATGGCGCGCGGGCGGCGCACGCGGTCGCCAGCGGCGAATGCGAACGCGGCATCGTGATGTGCGGCACGGGCGTGGGGATCGGAATGGCCGCCAGCAAGGTGCCCGGCATCCGCTGCGTCAACTGCACCGACACCTATACCGCCAAGCTCAGCCGCCTGCATAACGACGCCAACATGCTTTCCCTGGGCGCGCGCGTTCTGGGCAGCGAGCTGGCCAAGGACATCGTGCGCATCTGGCTGATGACGGCCTTTGAGGGCGAGCGACATGCCCGCCGCGTGGGAATGCTGGAAAGGCTGGATCGCGGGGAAAGCCTGGAATAAGCCCTTTGCGTTTCAACCCGTTTTTTTGGACCCCTCCCTGTCATGGAGAGGCTTCAAACGGGCGATTGTCCCTATGACGTCATCGGGATGGAGAATGCTAAAAAGGAGCGTGGCGCGGGGGAAATTATCCCCGCGCCACGCTCCTTTTGTTCGCCTCTATCCCCTGATCTGTGCCAGCACGATGCCGCCCATCATGGCCACGCAGCCCAGCGCCTCGCGCAGGCTGAGCATATCGCCCAGGATCACCCATCCGGCGAGTACCGCGAACACGCTCTCAAGCGACATGATCAGCGAGGCCACCGTCGGATCCGTGTCCTTCTGCGCCACGATTTGCAGCGTATAGCCCATCGCGCCGCTCATCACGCCCGCGTAGAGGATCGGCAGCCAGCAGGCGCGGATCGCCTCCCAGCTTGTGCTTTCCCCTATCAGCGCGCCCAGGCCGCACAGCATCGATACTACGGCGAATTGCAGACAGCTCATTTTGACGCAGTCTGTTTTGCGGCTGAAATGATCCACCACCAGGATGTGGCCGGTAAAGCTCAGCGCGCAGAGAATGAGCATGCCGTCCCCCGCCTCGATGACAAAGCCGTCCTTGACGCACAGAAGGTATAGTCCCACGGCGCTGAGCGCCACCGCCACCCATACCAGCGCGTGCGGCCTCTTCCCCCAAAAAAGGCCCAGAAGGGGCACCAGCACGATATAGAGCGCCGTCACGAAGCCCGCCTTGCCCGCGCCCGTCCCCAGGTTGATGCCGATCTGTTGGAACGCGCTGCCCAGCGTCAGCATGACGCCGCAGCAGACGCCGCCCAGCAGCAGCGTGCGGCGCTGCCGCGCATCCATTCGCCAGATGGGAACGCCTGTTCCTGATGCGTCAGCCGTGCCATCGCGCATGGCCTTTTTGTCCATCATGATCACCACTGGTACGAGCGCCAGCGCCGCCAGCGCCATGCGCAGGGCGTTAAAGGTAAACGGCCCCAGCACATCCGACGCCACGTCCTGCGCCACAAACGCCACGCCCCAGATCAGGGCGGTCAGTACCAGCAACAGATTCGCACGCGTAGAGCGCTTCATGCGCTGTTCATCCTCTCGTATCCTCATGCTTCTGACGTGCGCCCCACGCGCACAGGTATACAGTATACATCCGCGCGGCCGCCTTGTCCATGCTCAAATCGAATGCTACGAGGAATGCCGAGAACGGAAGAAAAAACCCAAGCGCGGCGGAGGCGTGCGTCCCCACGCGGGCCCAGGCTCCCTTTTTGGTTTACGGAAAAGGTGGCGGAGCACAGGGTTTTGCTCCGCCACCTTCCCGCCTACTCCAGCTCAAAGGCTCCCGTATATAGACGGTAATAGGTTCCCTTCTGGGCGATCAGCGACTGATGATCCCCGCGCTCGATGATCCGGCCGTGATCCAGCACCATAATCGCGTCGGAATTGCGAACCGTGGACAGCCTGTGCGCGATCACAAACACGGTGCGGCCCTTCATCAGCGCGTCCATGCCCCTCTGCACGATGGCCTCGGTGCGCGTGTCGATGGAGGACGTCGCCTCGTCCAGGATCATCACGGGCGGGTCGGCCACGGCGGCGCGCGCGATGGAAATCAGCTGGCGCTGGCCCTGGCTCAGGCCGCTCCCGTCGCCCGTCAGGACGGTGTTGTAGCCGTCGGGCAGCATGCGGATAAAGCCGTCCGCGCCCGCCAGCTTCGCGGCGGCGACGCACTCCTCGTCCGTCGCGGAGAGATTGCCATAGCGCAGGTTTTCCATGACGGTTCCGGTGAAGAGGTTCACGTCCTGAAGCACCAGCCCCAGCGAGCGGCGAAGGTCGCTCTTTTTGATCTTGTTGATGTTGATGCCGTCGTAGCGGATCTTGCCGTCGTCGATGTCATAGAAGCGGTTGAGCAGGTTGGTGATCGTCGTCTTGCCCGCGCCCGTCGCGCCGACAAAGGCGATCTTCTGCCCGGGCTTTGCGTAGAGGGAGACGTTGTGAAGCACCGTCTTGTCCTCCACATAGCCGAAATCCACATCGTCCAGGACAATATCGCCCTTAAGCTCGGTGTAGGTAACGGTGCCGTTGCCATGCGGGTGCTTCCACGCCCACAGGCCGGTATGCCTCTCGGTTTCGCGAAGGCCGCCGTCCACGCGCTCGGCATTGACCAGCGTGACGTAGCCTTCGTCATGCTCCTCAGGCTCATCCATCAGGCGGAAAATGCGCTCCGCGCCCGCCAGCGCCATGATGACGGAGCTGAGCTGCTGACTCACCTGGCTCAGAGGCATCACAAAGCTACGGCTCAGGGTCAGGAAGGAGGCGATCATGCCCAGTGTGACGGTTCCGGAAAGCCCCGTCAGGCTCAGGTTGGGGACGTTCGCCAGCCCCAACGCCGCGCCGACGACAGCCAGCAGCACGTAGAGCGCATGGCCGAGGTTGTTGTTGATGGGTCCCAGGATGTTGGCGAATTTGTTGGCCTCGATGGCGTTTTTGCACAGCTCCTCGTTACGCCTGTCAAACCCCTCGATGGTCTTTTGCTCGTGGCAGAACACCTTGACCACGCGCTGGCCGTTCATCATTTCCTCAATGAAGCCGTTGACGCCCGCCAGGGCCTGCTGCTGCTTGACAAAAAACTTGCCGCTCTGCGCGCTGATTTTGGCGGTGATGACCATCATCACGCCCGCGAAGGCCAAAATGAACACCGTCAGCCAGACGCTCAGGGAGAGCATCGCGCACAGCACCGCGATCAGCGAGATAATCGAGGAAAAGACCTGCGGCAGTGCCTGGGCGATCATCTGACGCAGCGTGTCGGTATCGTTGGTGTAATGGCTCATGATCTCGCCATGGCTGTGGGTGTCGAAGTATCGAATCGGAAGGGTCTGCATATGGGCGAACATCTCGTCGCGCACGCTCTTGAGCACGCCCTGCGCGATCACAACCATCAGCCGGTTGTAGAGATAGCCGCTCAAAACGCCCGCCGCGAAGACGCATGCCATCTTGACGAGTGCGCCCAGAAGGCCGCTGAAATCTGGCTCCGCCTCAAGCAGAAGCGGCGAGATGTAGTCGTCGATCAGGGTTTTGATAAACGTCGCACCCATGACGCTGGCGATGGCGTTGACGGCGATGAGGATCAGAACGATCAAAAGCCGGAGACGATAGCGCACGACATAGGTCATAAGCCGTCTGATTGTCTCCTTGATATTCGTGGGCTTCGCGCCGTTTCCGCGCATTTTCATGCCTCGCATCATTCCTCATCGCCTCCCTTCATCTGCGACTCATAGACCTCGCGGTAGATATCGCTGGATTTCATAAGCTCCTCATGCGTACCCACGGCGATGATCTCTCCGCCGTCCAGCACGATGATTTGATCGGCGTCCATCACGCTGGCGATCCGCTGAGCGATGATGATCTTGGTAATGCTGGGGATCTCCTCTAGGAACGCCTTGCGGATCAGCGCGTCCGTCGCAGTATCCACAGCGCTGGTTGAATCGTCCAAAATCAGCACCTTGGGGTTTTTCAGCAGAGCGCGGGCGATGCACAGCCTCTGCTTTTGACCGCCGGAAACGTTGGTTCCGCCCTGCTCGATATAGGTGTCGTACTTGTCGGGGAAGCTCTGGATGAAGCCGTCCGCCTGTGCGAGTTCGCAGGCGTGCACCATTTCCTCGTCGGTGGCATGCTCGTTGCCCCAGCGGAGATTCTCCTTAATGGTGCCGGAGAACAACTCGTTTTTCTGCAGGACGAAAGACACTGCGTCGCGGAGGGCGTTCAGGTCATAGCGCCTGACGTCCTCGCCGCCGACCTCCACACTGCCCTCGGATACGTCGTAAAGCCTCGGGATGAGCTGAACAAGGCTCGATTTGCTCGAACCGGTTCCGCCTAAAATGCCAACGGTCTGTCCGGAGGGAATCGTGAGATTGACATGGCTGAGCACCGGCTTTTCAGCGGACTGATTATAGCGGAAGCTCACGTCGCGAAAGACGATGGAGCCGTCCCTGACCTCGTTCAGAGCATTTTCGGGGGAGGTGATGGTGCTTTGCTCACGAAGCACCTCATCGATACGCTCCATGGACGTACGGGAGATGACGATCATGACGAAGATCATTGACAGCATCATCAGGCTGTTGAGAATCTGCATGGTATAGCTGAACATGCTTGTCAATTCGCCCGTTGAAAGACCCAGCACCGCGTCGCCGCCGCACGCCACGACCGCCCGCGCGCCGAACCAACTGATGAGCAGCATGCAGCTGTACACGCAAAACTGCATCAGCGGCATGTTGAAGGCCAGCAGCTTTTCCGCCTTGGAGAAGTCCTGATAGATCTCCTCGGAGATTTTGTTGAATTTCTCCTCCTCGTACTCCTCGCGCACAAAGCCTTTGACCACACGAATCGCGTGCAGGTTTTCGCCAACCACGCCGTTTAAGCGGTCGTAACGGCGGAATACGCGCTCAAAGATCGGATGCGCATGCGTGGCGACGTAGAAAAGGCCAACGGCTAAAATCGGGATAAAGACGGCGAAGATCAGCGAAAGCTGCCAATCAATGAAAACCGAGGCTGCCAGCGAAAAGATCAGCATGAACGGCGAGCGCACCGCCGTGCGGATAACCATCTGATAGGCGTTCTGGACGTTGCTAACATCCGTAGTGAGGCGGGTGACGAGGCCGCCGGTGGAAAAATGGTCGATGTTGGCGAAGGAGAAATCCTGCACGTGCTCAAACATGTCCTTGCGCAGGTTCTTGGCAAAGCCCGCCGAGGCGATGGCTGCGTATTTGCCGGACAAAAAACCGAACAAAAGCGACAGAATCGCAGACAGAAGCAACAAAAGCCCCATTTTCAGGATATAGGGCATATTTCCCTTATCGATGCCCTGATCAATCAGACTGGCCATCATCAGCGGGATGAGCACTTCCATCACGACCTCCAGGGAGACGTAGACGGGCGCCTTGATCGAGGGAATCTTGTATTCGCGGATACTCTTCATCAGTCGTTTGATCATGGATGTTCCTCCATTTCATTGAGATTTTCAAGCATACGATCCAAAAAGCCATACAGCTGCGTCTCCTCCTCAGGGGTGAAGCCGCTGAGCAGCCTTCTGTCCACGGCTTGGCCGTTCTGCCGCATAGCCTCGCTGATTGCAAGCGAGCGCTCTGTCAGGATCAGCCGCTTGAGCCGCGCGTCATGCTCCATACCTTCGCGCCGGACAAGTCCGTTTTCCTCCATCAGCCGCACGACCCGAGAGGCGGTCGAGCGGGTAATACCCAGCTCATCCTCCAGATCCTTCTGATAGATCGGCCGATCGGGATGCTTGCACAAAAAACGGATAATGTGGCCGTTGCTTGAGGAAAGACCCTCCAGCTCGCGATGCGCGGCGCTTTGGTGCAGGCATCGGCGGATGCGGTTGTCCAGCCGGTGGATTTCCTTGGCCAGCATTCGGTTGCTTTGTTCCATATTCGCCTCCATACCCTGAATGGCGGCCGCCGTCCGGCCGCAAATATTGTTTGATTTGCAACTGTTGTGCGTTAAACATTATACAAAGAGCGGACTTGTCCTGTCAAGCAGGCAAATTTGGAATGATTCCATCCGGATTTTACATAGAAACGGTTTGGACGGAAGCAGATGGGAAGGTGATATACTTTCTTCATAGTTAAAAGAAGAAAGCCTTTCTATAAAAATCAGGAATCCGCTCCCAAGCAGCGCTTGGGAGCGGATTCTATGCGCTAAGGCCGTGTATGCGAAATCTGTTTGTGCGACAGGCCCCTTCTCTCTTATTTTCTCCTGATCCTGACCGTGACGTCCTTGCCCTTGACCTTCTCGCCAAAAACGTCCACGCCATCCTCGAGATAGCGCGTCACTCGCAGGGTATCCTCGTCGACGGCCTCCACGCGCAGGAAGCCCGTCTGCAAAACAGGGGTCTTGCGGCGCTGGGTGAGAAGCGCGGCGATTTCGTCATGCAGCCTTTCGTCCGCGTCGTCCCAGGCCATGGGCGCGCGGTTCCACGGGTCGGCCATGCCCGTCATGCCGATCTCGTCGCCGTAGTAAATCGTGGGCGCACCGGGCAGGGCGCACAGGAGCTTCACCGCCTCGACATAGCGCTTCTTGGCCCTGCCCAGCTCGCGCTTGCCGAGAGTGACCTTCTCGGCCTCGGCGCGGTCCATCTGGATGACGCCCTCGCGGTCGTAGCCGCACAGGGCGTTGAGGATACGGACGCGGTCATGGCTGCCCAGCAGGTTCATCAGCGAGTAATAGAACGGCGCGGGATACACCTCCTGCTGGTGGAGGATCACGCGGCGGAGCTGACAGGCGCCGATCGCGCCGGTGAAGAAGTCGATCACGGCGCGGCGAAGCGGGTAGTTCATCACGCTGTCCAGCATGTCGCCCAGGCAGTAGGAACGGTGGATGCCGTAGGCGGTCTTGTTGCTGGCGTCCTCCCAGACCTCACCCAGAAGGGTGCTGTCGGGCTCGGCTTGCTTGACCGCCTTGCGCATCTCGCGCACAAGCTCGACCGGCAGCTCATCGACCACATCCAGCCGCCAGCCGCACGCACCGCGTCTGATCCAGGAGGGCAGCACGCCGGTCTGCGCGTCAAGCAGGTAGTGACGGTAGGTGGGATGGTTTTTATTGACCGTGGGCAGCGTGTAAAAGCCCCACCAGGTATTGTACTTGTCGGGGAAGGAATCGAAATGATACCAGCCCGCGTAGGGGCTTTGCTCGCTCTGGTACGCGCCGACGGTCTCATAGCGGCCGAAGCGGTTGAAGTATCTGCTGTCCGCGCCGGTATGGTTGAACACGCCGTCCATCAGCACGCGGATGCCATGCTCTTTGGCGGCCTTCGTCAGATCCTCAAACGCTTCCTCGTCGCCCAGAATGGGGTCGACCTCCTGATAGTCGCCGGTGTCATAGCGGTGATTGGTGCGCGCGCGGAAGATGGGATTGAGATAGATGACGCTGATGCCCAAATCCTCAAGGTAGTCCAGCTTCTGCCGGATGCCGCGCAGCGTGCCGCCAAAGAAATCCAGCGCGCGGTTGTCACCGTTGTCAGGGTCGATGTCCAGCGTGGGACGCTCGTTCCAATCCTCATGAAACGTCGCTTCGGGATGCGCGGCATGAATCTTGCGCACGCGTCCCTTCCGCGCGTTCTTGTCCCTGAAAAAGCGGTCGGGAAAGATTTGATAGACCACGCCCCTGCGCAGATATTCGGGCGTTTGATACGCGGGATCGTAGACGGTGATCTGATAGCTGGCGGGCTGGCCCGCACAGTACGCGCCCACGCCGCCGAGCTGATCCGGGCTGGTGCCGTAGCGGGCCGTATCATTCCTGCGCTCGATGATGAAATCGTACCACATAAGCATCGGCGTCTGGGGAACCGTGACCGTCGCCTCATAGAGGCTTTCGCCGACAAGCGTCATGGAGTAAAGGCCCTCCCCGCCGTCCCAGGTGCGCAGGGTCACGGGACCCTCGTCGCTCAAAAATCGCAGGGTTATCTGCCCGCCTGCCTTGATCGGGCCAAGGGGCGCGCGATATGTCTGATCGTGCGAGTCATGATATAGCATGGAATTCGTTCCTCCGTTCTTCCTTCGGTTCAAAACATTCCCTATTGTATCACAAAGCTTTCCAGCACACAATGCCGTGACTCGGAGCGCATCATGGCGGCGGGCATTTTGCAACGCGCCCTGCGGCTCTTTGTCACTGTCGCACTAAAACCGTGTATTGAAAGCATTTTCTGGCCCCTCTGGCGGCCAGTACCCTCCGCGCCGATTGAGGTCAGAACTCCCAGCGTCCCTTTAAGCCCATATCCCCGTCCTTTCAAAGCGCTCGGCGCGCGCGGATGCGGTGGAAGTCAATGCTTTAGGATAGCCAAGGAGCTCCAGAAGACGGATCGCGTTTCGGGTGACGGCAGGGCCGGATTTGAGAAGATCGTCAAACCGCACGGCCCCGTCCTCGACGCGTTCCTCAAAATGCGCAAGGGTGAAGCAGTCCCCAAGAAGGCGGCACAGCTCGATGCCATGCGCGGCGGCCAGGCAGATCGCGCCGCTTTGGGAAAGCACGCGCAAAAGCTCGGAGGACGCCGTGATGCGCTCGACTGTGTTGGTGCCGCGCAGCACCTCGTCAACAGCGCACAGAACGTTTTCACACCACTCCACCGCGTCGAGAATCCGCTTGAGCGATTTGATCTCCACGATGGAATAGCTCTCGTCCTGATCAAGGGGATCCTCCAGCGCCATGGAGGCATAGACGTGAAGGCACGTCAGCGAGCAGCAGCAGTCATAGGTGCGGAAGGCTTCGGGCGGAATGAGCGCGCGAAAGGCGCGCAGGGTGCGGATCGCGTAATTGACGCGGCCAAACTCCGCCTGGACGCGGTTTATCCGCCAGGTGTGAAAGCCCATGTTGTACATCAGCGAAAGCAGCGTGACCATCAGCCCCGACGAGACGCCAACCGCCAGCAGCGCTAGGCCTAACAGCGGCAGAAGCGCCAGCGCGATATACCTGTACACCAGTATACATTGGTCGGCGCGGCCTGAAACACTGAGCCCATATTGGCACGTCCCGCGCTTCCCAGCGCGTACAGCGCCTTCAGCACCCCAAGAGGAAGCCCCTCATCCCGCTCAAACAGCGCGACCCGCTCCTCGGGCATGCGGCCTCGTGCTCGTCCCGAACGGGCGTGCGGAGCCGGTGGTACAGGCATTACTCGCCTGTCGTGAAAAGGCAGGCGTTCACCCGCCGGAAAAGCCGGTCCGTATCGAGGTCGTTCCAGGTCGCGTCGTCCAGGGAAAAGGGCGTGTCCGCGGCCCGCATGTCGTGGTACGCGCGGATGGACGCCATGTCGCCCTCGTGATATTCGCGATCCGCCTCCGCGCCAAACGAGTCGAGCAGCCGCCGTTCAAGCCTTTTATGCCTCATCGTATCCTTCTCCCTGGTTCTCAGCATAGCACAAAAAAGGCGCCTGGACGAATTTCTGTCCAAACGCCACCGCTTTCGGATCAAACGCCGCTATCTCTGCCCCCTGAGCCAGCTTTGCAGCTTCTTGCCAATGGGCCGGTTCTTCTTCATCGCGAGCGCAGCGTCCAACGCGCCCTCGCGGTACTTTCGGTTCTCGGGATCACGCCGGACGGCCTCGCGATAGCTCTGATGCGCCGTCTCATACTGCTTCAGTCCCATCAAAATGCCGCCCTGGATGAAGTACCAGTCCGCGTCGCGGCTGTCCGCTCGGCAGAGCTGGCGAAGCGCGCTCTCCAGGTTGCCCTGCTCGATCAGGCGCTGGGCGAAGTGCTTGGCCTCCTCCTGGGAGATGAGGTTGAAGCCCACGCGCTGGCGCGACGCCTGCTTGAGCGCCGCCTCATAGGCCAAGTTGAGCCTCAAAAGCTCCTCCTGGGCGGCCTTCTGCCGCTGGGGCTCCTGAAATTGATCGGGGTGGCAGAGCTTTACAAGCCTGCGATAGGCGGCGCGCACCTCCTGCGCGTCCGCGTCAGGCTTCAGGCCGAGTACCTCAAATGGCTTTGGGTCGAACAGGCTCTCCACCCCCTCTCATCCAGCGATGCCTCAGAGCTTTTCGCGGCGGATCTCCGCGCCCAGCGAGCGCAGCTTTTCCTCGATGCGCTCATAGCCACGGTCAATATAGGAGGTCTCGTAGATTTCCGTCACGCCCTTGGCCATCAGCCCCGCCACGATCAAGGCCGCGCCCGCACGGAGATCGGTGACGGTGACCGGCGCGCCGTAGAGCTCGCGAACGCCCTCGATCAGCACGGTGCGGTCAACCAGCTTGATTCTCGCGCCCATGCGCCGGAGCTCGTCCAGGTGCTTGAAGCGCTGCTCAAAAATCGTCTCGCAGACCGTCGAGGTACCGTTGACCATGCACAGAAGCGCGGTCATCGGCTGCTGAAGATCGGTGGGAAAGCCGGGATAGACCTGGGTCTTGATGTTGACGGCGCGCTGCTCGCCCTGCGGGCGGACGCGGATGGAATCGTCGTTCTCCGTGACGCGCACGCCCATTTCCAAAAGCTTGGCCGTCAGGGCCTCCATATGCGTAGGAATGCAGCCGTGAATGGTCACGTCGCCGCGCGTGGCGGCCGCTGCGATCATCAGCGTGCCGGTCTCGATCTGGTCGGGAATGACGGTGTAGATGCAATGGTGCAGTCGCTGCACGCCGCGTATGCGGATGACGTCCGTGCCCGCGCCCTTGACGCGCGCGCCCATGCTGTTTAAGAAGTTCGCCAAATCAACGATATGCGGCTCCTTGGCCGCGTTGTAAATGACCGTGGTTCCCTCGGCCCTGGCGGCGGCGAGCATGACGTTGATCGTCCCGCCGACCGTGACCATATCAAAGAAGATGTCGCCGCCGGTGAGGCGCTGCGTGTCCGCGTACACCATTCCGCCGCGCTCCTCCACCTTGCAGCCCAGGGCGGCAAAGCCCTTCAAATGCTGGTCGATGGGCCGGCTTCCAATATCGCATCCGCCCGGGTAGGCGACCTCCGCGCGGCCCGAGCGCCCCAAAAGCGCGCCCAAAAGGTAATAGCTGGCCCGCAGGCGGCGGGTGAGCGCATAGGGCACGCGATAGCCTGCGACGCCGCGCGGATCCACCGTCAGATATTGGCCCGGCACATATTCGGCCGTCGCGCCCAGCGCCCGCAATATCTCGATCAGGGCGTGCACGTCGTCGATATCCGGCAGGTTCTCCACGGTACACGGCTCGTCGCACAAAAGCATGGCGGGAATCACCGCCACCGCCGTGTTCTTACCGCCGCTGACCGTGGTCTCCCCCATCAGCGGATGACCGCCCGTGATCAGAATCTTATCCTTGCTGCTCATAGGTACGGCCAGAGGCCGAAACCACCTCTTTTCGCAGGAAATGAAGAAAAGCCAAAAGAGACCATCTTTTATTATACATGTTTTTGGCCGTCTTGGCAACACACGGCGAAAGGAGGAGGGAACGGGCAATTGTCGGCGCGGGAACATCCCGCGCCGACAACCACCTTCCTTTGTTAATCGTCCCTTCTCCGCCGCACCAGGCACAGAAGCAGACAGCCCAGAGACAGCGCCGCATACACGAACAGGGCGGTGAGAATAAAATACAGAATCAACGGAACCACCGGCACGGCCGAGGGCAAGAGCAGCGCCAGAGCGCCTGTCAGGATCAGCGCGATGGCCGGTACGATCACCCGATCGGCCTTACATAGGACGCATCTGTCAAAGTGAGAGTCCTGCCTGAGCAGGCTCGTGGCGACCAGCACCGACCAAAGCAGGTATAGCGCCCCAAAGATCAGAGCGAGAATCGGGAGCAGCTCGCCGGTCAGCAGATCAAAAATGCTCAGCAGGATGATTCCGATGGCAATCAGCAGGCTTACGGCCACGGCGGCCGCGTCCCAATAGCGTTTACTGCACATATTTTTTCCTCCTTAACACTCCGCGTTGCCAACCACATATTGGGCGTTCGTGCGGATGATGAAATGGCGGCGGCCGGAGCACATCCCCTCGCGGCCCTCGAGCCGGAGATCCTCCGGCAGGATGAAGCGCACGGGCGGCACGGTGACCTCACAGCAGCCTCTTTCATGATGCGCGGGCACGGTGACGGAACGAAACCCCCGCGAATGCTCCCTTCCGGCCTTATCCACCTCATACACGGAGATGCCGAGCGCCACGCGTCTGTCGGGGCCAACGCGGCCCAGCCTGACCTCCACGTCCAGCACACGGCCCGCCCCGTTGAGACCATCGCAGGCATCCGTAATCGTGACCGTCTTGTTTTGCTCGCCCGGTCCGAAATACACATGCGTCTCACCCCTGGAGCCGCGTCCCTCGCCGATGTCCAGCCGAACGGCCGCGCCCTCGTGCGCGTTGGCCGGCGCTTCCTTTTCCTGACGGGGTTCCGCCTGCGCCGAGCGTTCAAGCGCTTCCTCCCCGCGCGGGCGGGGACGCGGCCCCATGCCCTCGCGCGGCTGAGTGTCTATGCGCGGATCGGCGTTCTCGTCCGGCCCGCCGTCTATATGGGCCATGGGCCGGCCCATCGGCAGATTAAAGCCGCCGAGCTCGATTCTTTCCATAATGAAACCTCCTTGAAAAGGGTCGGGAAAAATTCCCGCAGCCTCAGTATATGAGACGCACGGGAGAGGGTGCGGAACGCGCGCGAATCACACCTTCCCCGAGGACGCATAGGATAGGGAGCGGGGATTTTTCTCCCGCGTGAATCAACAGAAAAGAGTGATGGTATGGATAAAAAGGAACGGTCGCTGGCCATGGTCTACCCCGTGCGTCAGTGCCCTGAAACGCTATATGATCCTAAGCATGCCCTCCGGCGCGGCACGCTGTTCCCCGGGCTCGACAAGCCGATGAACGCCTGGCCCCTGCCCACGCGCGGCGTCTATGCCACCGAAAAACAGTCGACCTCCTTCGCCGCCTGGGAGCTGCGTCTCTATCTGGACACCCACCCCGACGACGGGCAGGTTCTTGCGCTGTTTGAGCGCCTGTGCGGCTCCATCGAGGGCGCGAGCTATCCCTGCGCCTTTGTCAAGACCGGCGGAAATCGCTGGCGCTGGGTTGACGATCCGTGGCCATGGGAGAACGCGGCCAATGAGGCAAAGGAGGGCGAAGGCCATGTTTGTGTATGAGAAAAAGCTGCAATATCCCGTCAATATCCGCACGCCGGATCCCCGCATGGCCTCGGTGATCGTCAGCCAGTTCGGCGGACCGGACGGCGAGCTGAGCGCCTCGCTGCGCTATCTGAGCCAGCGCTTTTCCATGCCCTACAAGGAGCTCAAGGGGCTGCTTACGGACATCGGAACCGAGGAACTGGGCCATCTTGAAATCGTGGGCGCGATGCTGTATCAGCTTACGCGCGGCCTGAATGACGATCAGCTCAAGGGCAGCGGCTTTGCCCCCTATTTCACCGACCACGCCACCGGCGTCTATCCGCAGGCGGCTGCCGGCTTCCCGTACAACGCCGCCTCGATCGCCGTCAAGGGCGACCCCATCACCGATTTGCACGAGGATCTCGCCGCCGAGCAAAAGGCCCGCACCACCTATGAGAACCTGATTTTTCTCGCCGCCGACCCCGACGTCAAGGATGTGCTGCGCTACCTGCGCGAGCGCGAGATCGTTCATTATCAGCGCTTCGCCGAGGGGCTGGGTATCGTGCAGAATCGGCTGGACGAAAAGAACTTCTACGACTTTAACCCCGCGCTTTCCCTGCGTCGGGAAAACGACTAAACCTTTTTTGACCCCTGCGGCCGCCGATTCCCGGCGGCCGTCCCTTTTCCGCAAAAAAGATGAAAAATATGCGCTATCCTCTTGACAAACGGGTGAATATTATGCATAATATCTGCATAATCATTCAAGGAGGCATTACCTATGGCACTCGCCAAGAAGGATATTAAGAAGGTTGTACTCGCGTATTCAGGCGGCTTGGACACATCCATCATCATCCCGTGGCTTAAGGAGAACTATAACAACTGCGAGGTCATCGCGGTCTCCGGCGACGTGGGCCAGGGAACCGAGCTGGACGGGCTGGAGGAAAAGGCCCTCAAGACCGGCGCGAGCAAGCTGTATATCGAGGATCTGAAGGAGAAATTCATCACCGATTATATCTATCCCACCATGCAGGCGGGCGCGGTATATGAGGGCGAATACCTCCTGGGAACGAGCTTCGCCAGGCCCATCATCGCCAAGCGCATCGTGGAAATCGCCAAGGCCGAGGGCGCGGACGCCATCTGCCATGGCTGCACCGGCAAGGGCAACGATCAGGTCCGGTTCGAGCTGGCCATCAAGGCCTTCGCGCCCGAGATGGCCATCATCGCGCCATGGCGCGAATGGAACATCAAGAGCCGCGACGAGGAAATCGACTACGCCCAGGCGCATAACATCCCGCTCAGGATCAGCCGCGAAACCAATTACTCCAAGGACAAGAACCTCTGGCACCTCAGCCATGAGGGCCTTGATCTGGAGGATCCCGCCAATGAGCCGCAGTACAACAAGCCCGGCTTTTTGGAGATGGGCGTCAGCCCCGAAATGGCTCCCGACAAGCCCACCTACGTGACCCTGAGCTTTGAAAGGGGGGTGCCGGTGAAGGTCGACGGAACGGCGATGGGGCCGGTGGAGATGATGGCGTACCTGAACAAGGTCGGCGGCGAAAACGGCATCGGGCTGTGCGATCTGGTGGAGAACCGGCTGGTGGGCATGAAGAGCCGCGGCGTTTACGAGACCCCGGGCGGCACGATCCTCTATCGCGCGCATCAGGTGCTGGAAACGCTCTGCCTCGACCGCGACACCCAGCACTACAAGGAGCTGGTCGCCAACAGGTTCGCCGAGCTGGTCTATTTCGGCCAGTGGTTCACGCCCCTGCGCGAGGCGCTCTCCGCGTTCGTCACCAGCACCCAGCAGACGGTTACCGGCGACGTGAAGCTCAAGCTGTATAAGGGTAACCTGATCAACGCCGGCGTGACCTCTCCCTATTCGCTTTACAGCGAGGAAATCGCGACCTTCGGCGAGGATCACGTCTACGATCAGAAGGATTCCGCAGGCTTCATCAACCTCTTCGGGCTGCCCATCGCGGCCCGCGCCGCCCTGCTCAAGGGCAAGCTGTAAGAGGCGCAAGGACGAATATAGCGGGACGAGGGGGAGTCCGCGCGCCCCGCTCGCCGTAAGCCGGAGGCGGCCATGCACTGCGTCCGGCGCTTGCGTTTTCCATCTCAGAAATCGAGGCGAATGATATGTCTGAAATTTCCTTCATCACGGGCGGCGTGACGGCCGCGCAAGGCTTTCTGGCCACGGGCGAGCATCTTGGCATCCGCCTGAACCGCATCCGCCGGGACGTCGCGCTGATCCTCAGCCAGCAGCCCGCCAGCGCCGCCTGCGTCTATACGCAGAACGCGCTCAAGGGCGCGCCCATCCTGGTGACGCAGAAGAACGTCGAGGACGGAACGGCACAGGCGATCATCTGCAACAGCGGCAACGCCAACACCTGCAATCCCAACGGCATCGAGCTGGCCGAGGGCGTTTGCAATCTGGTGGAAAAATTTGTGGGGGTCAAGGCGTCCGACGTCATCGTGGCGTCCACCGGCGTGATCGGCCAGCCGATGAGCCTGGAGCCCTTTGAAAAGGGCATGGGCCGTCTGGCGGATTCCCTGGAGGACACGCCCGCCGGCGGACGGCGTGCGGCCGAGGCCATCCTCACCACCGACACCGTCGTGAAGGAGGCGGCTGTCCGCTTCCCGCTGGGCGGCAAGACCTGCAAGCTTGGCGGCATCGCCAAGGGCAGCGGCAACATCGCGCCCAACATGGCGACCATGCTCTGCTTCCTGACCACCGACGTGCACATTTCCCCCGTCGCGCTCAAACGCGCCCTGACCACGGTCGTGGGCGATACCTTCAACATGCTGACCATCGACGGCGACGCCTCCACCAACGACATGGTGTCCATCTTGGCCAACGGCATGGCGGAAAACCCCTGCATCGAAAGCTGCATGGACGCGGACTATAACGCCTTCGTGGACGCGCTGTATCAGGTCGCGGCGAGGCTGTGCGCCATGCTCGCCAAGGACGGCGAGGGCGCGACCAAGCTCGTCACTTGCGAGGTGACCGGCGCGAGGAATGAGAGCGCCGCCAAGGCTGTGGCGAAATCGGTCGCGGGGAGCACGCTGCTCAAGGCCGCCCTCTTTGGCTCGGACGCCAACTGGGGACGCATCCTGTGCGCCATTGGAAACGCGGGCACGGACATCGACATCTCCCGGGTCGACGTCAACCTTCGCTCCCAGCGCGGGCTGATCGCCGTCTGCCGCAGCGGTATGGGCGTGACGTTCAGCGAGGAGTCGGCCCACGACATCCTTTCCGCTGACGAGGTCTTCATCCAGATTTCCCTCAACGCGGGCGGCTCACGCGCCACCGCCTGGGGCTGCGACCTGAGCTACGACTACGTCCGCATCAACGGGGATTACCGTACCTGAGACGGCTGATTTCTTTTAAGGAGGCGCGTTTTCCATGAGCGAACCCATCAGGCATCTTCTCAAGCTGTCCGACCTCAGCTCCGAGCAGCTTTTCTCCATCCTCGACCTCGCCGACCGGCTCAAGGCCGAGCGCAAGCAGGGCATTGCCCATCCCCTTCTCGCGGGCAAGACGCTGGGCATGATTTTCCAGAAGTCGTCCACGCGCACCCGCGTGAGCTTTGAGGTCGGCATGAGCCAGCTGGGCGGCACGGCACTGTTTTTGTCCAGCCGCGACTTGCAAATCGGACGCGGCGAGCCGGTACAGGACACGGCGCGGGTGCTCTCGCGCTATCTGGACGGCATCATGATTCGCACCTTCGCGCAGCGGGAGGTCGAGGATCTGGCCAAATACGGCTCCATCCCCATCATCAACGGCCTGACGGACTACGCCCATCCCTGCCAGGTGCTGGCCGACCTGATGACGATCCGTGAGCGCAAGGGCAAACTCGCCGGTCACAAGCTCTGCTTTATCGGCGACGGCAACAACATGGCCAACTCACTCATCGTCGGATGCGTGAAGGCGGGCATGGCCGTGCGCATCGCCTGTCCCGACGCCTATCAGCCCGATGCGGCCCTGATGGCGTGGGCCAGGGAGAACGGCGATTTTGACCGCGCACCCGGCGTTCTGAAAATGGCCGAGGGCGCGGATGTGATTTACACCGACGTCTGGGCCTCCATGGGGCAGGAGGATGAGGCCGAGAAGCGCCGTGCGGCGTTTGCGGGCTATCAGGTGAACGCCCAGGTCATGGCGGCGGCGAAGCCGGACGCGATGGTTCTGCACTGTCTGCCCGCGCATCGCGGCGAGGAGATCACCGAGGAGGTGCTTGAGGCGCACGCGGACGAGATCTTCGACGAGGCCGAGAACCGACTGCACGCGCAGAAGGCCGTGCTGGTGAAGGTCATGCGGGGATAAAGGAAAGAAATCATGTGCGAAACATCCGCTTTCAAGCGTTGCCTGAAAGCGGATGTTTTTGATTGTCTGGCTGCCTGTGCGGCCGTTTCTTGCCTTCGTATTTTCCGATTAACGGATCACCAGAATCTCCATTGCGTGCAGCTGAGGCGGCAGGCTCTTGGTCATGGAACCGTCGTAGTAGACGATGACGTTGTCGCCGTCGCCCCATTCCGGCGTGAAGGCGGGCAGATGAATGTCGGGCCCCTCGGTCAGCGGCTCGGCGCTGTCAACGTCCGGCTCATCTCCGTCCGCGTCGGCCATCTCCTCGTTTCCGTCAGCGGTTTCTGGCTCGCCAGCCGCGTTTTCGGCTTCATCGGTTGCCGCTGTGCCGCCATCCTCTTCGGCGGAGGCCTCCTCATAGGAGGCGGAAAGCACGCCCACGAGCGTTTTCTCGCCGAGAAGCACGCGATAGCTCTCCCCGTTCGCATCGGTCAGGGTGAACCCCTCATCGTCCCGCTCGGACACCATGCCGCTGAGCTCGGGTACGATCGTATAAAGCGCGCTTGCCTGTCCGGGCAGGCTCATGGCCATCACGCCGTCGTAGTACACGGTCAGCGGCATCCCCATGTAGACATGCTGAGCGGCGGCGTCCAGATGGACGATGACGTCGCCAAAGAGCGGATCGCCGCTGAGAAGCACGCCGCTTTCATACAATTCCGTCACCGTGCCGCTGAGCACATAGCAGCCGACCCTGTCCGCGTGGGCCTGGGGCGGGACGCTGCGGGTCAGGCGTCCGTCGTAATCCACGATCACGTATTGACCCACCTCGATCTCGCCTTGCGCGAGAATGCCATCCAATACGGTCATATCGTCGACGTTCAAAAGCACCTCGCCCAGCTCGCGATCCTCCATGAGAAAACCGCCGTCCACAAGCCCCGTCACCAGGCCCTCGAGCCTGTACGTCTCGAAACCGCTTTCGGCAAAGGCCGAGAGGGGAAGGAGCATCATCAGTGCAAGGAAAAGCGAAAAAGCTTTTTTCCGTTTCATGGTTCATCCTCCTTTTGAGAAGCCGCGTGTTCCATCCGCGCGTCTTCATACAAAACAGACGAACGGCATATGCGGTTTGTTCCGTGTGAAAGAAAAAAATTTTCTGCGCCGCCGCCCACAGACCTCCCCTTGGGCGTTTCAGCCGATCAGCGAAAACAGATTGACCTGGCTGGTTTCCACCCCCAGCACCGCCCGGCTGCGCGGCATCTCGATGACACTTGACCCGACGTGCGCACAGTTTTGCAAATCCTCCGCTATCAAGTGAGATGGCGGAGGCGAAAAAGCTTTTCCCAAGGCCATTGAGAAAGCAAAATTCCTCCGCGTGAGTCTGGAATGGTTGACAAAAATTTCATTACGCTATCATATAAAATACAGAATTTCTCATTTTCAGGCTGTCGCTGAACGCTGTTTCGGCGGAAAAGATCGTCGCAGGCGGGCTTTTTCGCCGATCTAAAACACCCCGATATTCGAAACCGATTCAGAAAGAGGAATGAAAGAATGAAGCGAAGAGCGTTGCTGCTCGTGGTCATGCTCCTTGGATGCCAGACCGCTTTCGCACAGGAGGCGGCCGTGGAGACAGGGCTTTGCATTAACGAGGTAATGGCCTCCAACCATACCAGCGTAGAAGATAGCTTTGGGCGGCATCCCGACTGGGCGGAGATTTTCAACGCGTCGGATGAACCCGTCTCACTGGATGGCTTTTGCCTGTCGGACAAAAAGGACAATCTGGATCGCTTTCGCTTTCCCGACGGGCTTGCGCTGGCCCCAAAAATTACGCCCAAAAGTATGCGCTGCACAGGGGATACAATTTTGAAAGCTCCATCAGCCAGCTGAGAGACTTTCTGGAAGCGCGCAAGGCGTTTATGGACGAATATCTGGGAAACGACGAAAACCTCCAATAAGAAGGGCCGCGCGGCGGCGGACGATTTAGGGTATCAGGCAAAGTGCGGGCGCAGGAACTCAGACTCCTCCGGCCGTCGAAAAAGCTCGCCGCAGGCGAGCTTCAGCGTGTCGACAAAGTGCGGGGCATTATGCCCCTCGGGCTGTCGGGTCTTTCGCCCTCCCCTTTATTCCTCCAAATCCGCCGCGTCATAGCAGAGTCGGTCGGAGAAGCTCAGGGACAGGCTTGCGCCGAACATCCGCTGCATGGAAAGGATGATGCGCACGTCCGTCTTTGTCCATGTCGCGTCCAGACCGCCGTATTCCACATACGAGGCGACCCCGCTTTCGTCAAAGGGATCCGAATCGGGCGAGCCGTAGATGGCGGTGAGAGAGTTCAGCGCCGCGCGGAAGTCCGCGACACAGTTCCCCTCCGTGGGCAGTGTGACGGAAATCATGTTCAGTCGGGGCATTTCCGCACTGTTGTTGCGCAGGATCTCAAAGTCGATGTAGGTCGCCTTGAGCTCGCCCAGCCCGACGTCGCTGTTCAGCAGACAGACACTGCCCGTCTCCTCGTCAGATTCGGGATCATAGGCCTCAAAGACGGCGCCGCCGCCGACGGCTGTCGCCACGGCGGGACCATCCATCTGGAAGGTGACGCCGTAGGGCAGAGGCGTGGCGGCCTCCTCGGCCAGCGCGCCGGTTGAGACGACAAGCGACATCAGCATTAGAAGAGCCAGATATTTTTTCATCAAAGACACCTCCGTTTTCTTAATTTTTTGATTCGACGTCCGGCGGGGAACTCCTGTCTGCCGCCGCTCGCCGCGTCGATTTTTTGCAATTGTGACGCCCTCTCCCGCCGTGCCCGCCGCGACAAGCAGCACGGGCGTCATGGCAACGATGGGAAGGAAGTAACGGAAGTAATCGTTGACCGGTCCCAGCATGCACACGCCCAACGTCAGAAGCGCAGGCAGAAAGCCCGCGAGCATCCGCCAGCGCTTCTGGCGCGCGAGGCTGATCCCCGCCGCGACCAGCAGCCATGTGTACACGGGGCAGACATACAGAAGGCTCAGAAGCGGGATGTGCCGCCAGCCGCGCGCGAACGCGGCCAGAAGCGTCCTGGCCGTGGCCAGCGCCCCAGGCTGGGTGGTATGCAGATAGCGCGGATCATCGCCCAGCTCGTAGGTCTCAAACACCAGTCGGTTCCCCGCCTGGTTGTTGTACGTTTCGCCCTCGAATTTGGGGGTGAAGGCATAATAGGAGAGATTGCCCGCGAAGAACGCCTCCGCATAGGTCAGCGGATATTTTTTGAGCATGGAAAGCCATGTCGCGCGGTAGCGCGACAGCGCCTCCCTCTCCGCCGTCGCGCCCTGGCCGTACTGTTTGAAGGTATACTTCACCGGATCGGAGATCCACGGCTCATATAGCTCGGGCAGCCTTTCGGCGTCCAGCACAAGATCGATTTCGGCGTACTCCTCCTCAGTGACCTCGTCCGCGTGATCGCGCAGCACGCGCGCGCTCTGCTGAAAACAAACGGAATAAAGCCCGCTGGCCGTCTCATCGCGTATGCCCAGCGCGGGCAGAAGGACGTTGGAGAAGAGAAGCGCGCATGCGACGGCTCCGGTCAGCGCCGCGCCGACGGGCAGCCGCTCCCGCCCTCCGGCGCCGAGCAAAAGCGTGCAAACCGCCGTCGGCAAAACGACATAGAGCCCGTTAGAGCGGATGAGACAGCTCAAAAGCCCCCAGACGAACAGCCCGACGCAGCCGCGCCGCGTGGGCCCCCTTCCCGCCTCGCGCCCAAGGAGCAGCGAAAGTACCTCCAGCGTGAACAAAAGCAGCGCCGACACATATAGCGTGTCCTTGCTGATGAATTGGGCGTAGCCGCCCCACAGGGGCGTAAGGGCGAAGAACGCGGCGGCGCACAGACGCACGGCGCGGCTGACCCCCCGCTCACGCAGAAAGCGTACACAGCGCGCAAGGGCATAGCTCAGCGCGGCCGTCTGCAATAGGGTGTAAAGCGCCGCGCCAAGATTCTCGCTGCCAACGAGGCGGCCCAGCCATACGCAGCCGCCGATGAGCCATGTCAGAAACACGGGATGCCAGGTATCCATCTCCCGCTGGCCGAAAAACTGCGCCACCATCTCCCCCAGATCCCAGCAGACCGTGCCGGGGAAGAACGCGATCAGATAGGGTGACCAGCACAGGACGAACCCAAGCGCACAGGCGAGCGTCTCGTGCTGCGCGGCCCATTGGATGAGCCGTGGAAACCGCCTGGTTGAAAGTGCCGCCGTTCCTCGGGTGAACAGCCCGCCCCTGAGCGCGTCGTCCACCCACAGCATGGCGGCCGTCATCGCAAACGACTGCCCCACGCCCCGAAGCATGGTCACGGCCAGCATGGCCGGGCCCATGGCCCAGCTGTCATAGGCGAAGAGCACGCCGCAAAAGGCGTTGAGCTCGCCGAACACAAGCCCCAGGACGCAGGTCACGGCGTGGAGAGGGATCGAGCGTTTTACGTATACATGGAAAAACAGCCAGGCAAAGCATATCGCCAGCGCAGACCACAAATAGCTGGTGGAGGCGGCGGGCTGGGCGCTCATGCCAATATAGCCCTCGCCGTCGATTACAAAGCACATGGCGCAGGCAACGCCTGCCGCTACACACAAAAGCCCCTTGGCGGTATCGCACAGGGGGCTTGCAAAACGCTGGCTCATTTGGTTTCTCCTCTGTCATGCATGAGCGTAAGCAGGTTAAGGTTGACCTCGAAAAGCTGACGATGCTTCTTGGCCACGGTGTCCAGAATGAAGCCGCAGACGAGCAGAAGCAGAGCAAAGGTGAACATCACGCCGCTGACGATCAGCGTCGGGAAGCGCGGCACCAGCCCTGTCTTCAGATATTCCCAGAGAACCGGCACAAACATGCACACGCCCACCACGGCAAACAGCGCCGCGAAGAGACTGAAGAACAGAAGCGGCCGGTATTCCTTGAAAAGCCGCGCAATGGTTTTGAGCACCTTGAAGCCGTCGGAATAGGTATTCAATTTGCTCACGCTGTCGGCGGGGCGGTCGCGGTATTCCACGGGCATGCTGCGAAGGCTCAGGTTTTTGTCCAGCGCGTGGATGGTCATTTCCGTCTCGATCTCAAAGCCCTTGGAGATGACCGGAAAGGACTTGACGAACGAATAGCTGAACGCCCGATAGCCGGTCATGATGTCGGAGATGTCGCCCTTGAAGATGGTGTTGACCAGGCCCTTGACCATGCGGTTGCCAAGGTTGTGGAAGGGACGCTTGTTCTCGGTGAAATACGTGGCGCTCAGGCGGTCGCCCACGACCATGTCCGCCTTCTGCTCCAGCACAAGGGAGACCATCTCTCGCGCGCTTTCGGAGGGATAGGTGTCGTCTCCGTCGATCATGAGATAGCAGTCCGCGTCGATCTCCCGAAACATCGTGCGGATGACGTTTCCCTTGCCCTGGCGGCGCTCATAGCGCACAATCGCGCCGGCCTGGCGGGCGATCTCGTCGGTGTGATCGGTGGAATTGTTGTCATAGACAAAGATATCGGCCTCAGGCAGAGCCGCCTTATAATCGCTGACCACCTTGGCAATGGTCTTGCTTTCGTTATAGCAGGGGATGAGTACGGCAATCTTCATATGTACCTCCATGTGTTTTTATGATGATACCATCTCATTCACACATTGTCAATCAATCTGCGCGGCGGGAAACGTCCTCGACCGTCATCATATACACTGGATGCTCGTCTTCGTCAAGAAGATAACTGATATCGGCGTGCAGGAGCCGGTAGCGCCCGTCTTGGCCGCGCTGGATGTAGGCGCATTCCTGCGGGCCGCTCTCATTACGGGCCTTTTCCATCGCACACGAAAGCAGCCTGCGGTCCTCCGCCCCGATCCAGGACTCCAGCTCGCGCGGCGTGGGGGTGGAGCCGGAGGCGCAGAGCATGCCAGTGTAATAATCGTTTGTCTGAAGCAGACGGAAGCCGCGATCATCCAGCGAGCACAGGAGCGCGCCGCTTAGCAGACCGTCCATCCGGCAGACGGCCTCGTCCATGGTATGGGGCGTGAGAAGGGATTTGTCGGGCCACCCGCTGAGAAGCTGGGTAAAGCGATCCCCGGCCATGGGACGAGCGTAATACTAGCCTTGCGCCTGCTGGCAGCCGATGTCGGCCCTAAAACGGTTCTGTTCCTCGGTTTCGATGCCCTCGGCGATGACAGGCAGGCTGATCCGCCCGCCATATCCACGATGCTGCGCAGGAGGCTGTCGCCCTCTTCATGCCCAAAGATGCTGTTGAAAACGCGGAAGCGCTGGACGTAGAGGCTGACCATGCAATACGGCCTTGCGGCGTTTTGCCCCCTCCGCATGGCGCAGGAAGGCCGGCTTGTTGTACAGCTGAGTCAGGGTGGCTCGGCTAGGCAGCGCATCTGGCTCTGATGGCGCGCCTCCTCCACGCGCTGCATCATGAGCTCGCATTTTTTCGCGCGGAGATTTTCGGCCTCGCGGCGCATGATGGCGTTGCGGACGCGCAGGCGCGCCAGCTGCGTGTCAACGGGAATGTAAATGAAGTCTGCTGCGCCCAGCGCCAGCGCCTCGCGCGTGGACTCGGCGTTTTCCTCGACACTGAGCATGATGACGGGGATGCTCTGATGATAGGTGTCCTCGCTCATCTCCCTGAGCAGACCCAGTCCGCCGCCGTCCTCCATCCCCGCCTCCAGGAGCATGGCGCAGGGCGTGTGCGCCGAGGTCTCCAGAAGATCGCGCGGTACTCAGGAGGCGAACGGAGTATTCCTCCTCGCAACGGCTGAGGTCGCTCAGGCGGCTATATATCCTCTGCCGCTGCAAGCGCCAAAGATGAAGGATATACTCGGCCGTCAGAAGCATGGCGGCCAAGAGCATATGGAGGGTGACGCCGTTGGGCATTGTGAAGGAATCCCGTAGCATCGGCCCGGCCACGCTCGCGACGAAGCCCCCAGCACAGACGGCCAGGCTCAGCATGTGCGTGTCGAGGGAAAGCTGAGGCAGGCGGACGGCTATCAGCGCAAGATGAACGACAAACGCCGCCACCATGGCAGCGCACGCGCCCCGCATCAGTCCGCCGGTCACCTGTAGGACCGCCAGCCCTACGACCGGCAGGATGACTCTCAGAAGGAGACAAAGAACCGTCAGTGGCGCAGGGCCTTAAGACACTCATGGGATGTGACGATCTGCGGGAGAGACAAAAGCAACAGCGCGGCCAGCGCCGCAGTGCGCTCCGCTGTGAGTAGGGCCGAGCCGCCGTCCAGACCGCCGGACACACCGTAAAAGAAGAAGATGGACGTGAGCAAGCCATAAAGCCCTTCAAAAGGATGGAAAGGGGCCACTCCTGATGCTCGTTCCCCAGCTGCCGCAGCGAGGAGTCCACAGGCATCAGGCCCAAGACCTGCGTGATCATTTGTTCAAACAGAAGGACGGACAGTCCGCCTCCGGTACGGAAGGAGCGCAGCAAAACACCCCGCCATTACCAGGCTGGTCAGGGCGATCAGAAGCGCTACGGTTGTCAGGCCGATCTTTCGTCGCCGGATATGCATCATTGTCTCCCGCCGTATCTTTGGTATCGGAACGGTCGCAAGCCGTTCATGATTGCAACATCGTCCAAGGACAAATGCAATGCGGGCGAGGCGAAAGGCCGAAAAAGAGGCGTCGGCCCGATCAAAACGCAAAAAAAGACGGCGCCCGTTCACCGGCGCCGTCGAAAGGCTGGGATTCGCGGGAAGACTCGCGCGTTTGTCAGACGATGCCCTGCGCCATCATGGCGTCGGCCACCTTAAGGAAGCCGGCGATGTTGGCGCCGACAACGTAGTTGGTGGGCTTGTCGCCGTATTCCCTGGCGGCCTCGGCGCACTTGTCAAAGATGCCCTTCATGATGCCCTTGAGCTTTTCGTCCACTTCCTCAAACGTCCAGCTCATACGCAGGCTGTTCTGGCTCATCTCCAGCGCGGAGGTCGCCACGCCGCCGGCGTTGGCCGCCTTGCCCGGCGCGAAGAGAATGCCGTTTTTGAGGAACAGCTCGGTGGCCTCCAGGGTGGAGGGCATGTTCGCGCCCTCGCCCACGGCGAAGCAGCCGTTGGCGATAAGGGCCTTCGCGCCCTCGGCATCCAGCTCGTTCTGGGTGGCGCAGGGCAGGGCGATGTCGCACTTGATCTTCCAGATGCCCTTGCAGCCCTCATGATACTCGCTGCCCGGGACGCGCTGGACGTACTCCTTGATACGGCCGCGCTCAACCTCCTTGATCTGCTTGATCACGGCGAGGTTGACGCCGTTGGGGTCG
>CAYQCL010000002.1:78164-89370 GCA_964416065.1 uncultured Oscillospiraceae bacterium
CAGATGTAGCCGTTGGAATCGCTCATGGCGACAACCTTGCCGCCCATTTCGGTGATCTTCTGATTGGCGTAGATGGCGACGTTGCCGCTGCCGCTGACGACGACGGTCTTGCCCTCGACGCTCTTGCCGTTGGCCTCGACCATGTTCTTGACGAAATAGCACAGGCCGTAGCCGGTGGCCTCGGTGCGGGCAAGGCTGCCGCCGTAGGTGAGGCCCTTGCCGGTGAGAACGCCCTCATACAGGCCGGTCAGGCGCTTATACTGTCCATAGAGGAAGCCGATCTCACGCGCACCGGTGCCGATGTCGCCCGCGGGGACGTCCGTGTCCTTGCCGATGTGGCGGTAAAGCTCGGTCATAAAGCTCTGGCAGAAGGCCATGACCTCGCGGTCGCTCTTGCCCTTGGGGTCAAAATCGCTGCCGCCCTTGCCGCCGCCGATGGGCAGGCCGGTCAGGCTGTTCTTGAGCACCTGCTCGAAGCCCAGGAACTTGAGGATGGAGAGGTTGACGCTGGGATGCAGGCGCAACCCGCCCTTATAGGGGCCGATGGCGCTGTTGTATTGCACGCGGTAGCCGCGGTTGACCTGGGTTTTGCCCGCGTCGTCCACCCACGGCACGCGGAAGAGGATCACGCGCTCGGGCTCGACGAAGCGCTCCAGAAGACCCGCCTTCTCATATTCGGGATGCTTGTCAAAAACAGGAGAAAGGCTATCCAAAATCTCGGTCGCCGCCTGGAGAAACTCGCTTTCATGGGCGTTGCGCTGCTTCAGGCCCTCAAGGACGCGCGCGGTGTATTCGTTCACTCGATAAAACCCCTTTCTGAAATGCTCTTTTCACGATTGCATGGACAAAGGCCCAACGCCTTCATTATAGCATAAACGTCGGGCCATCAAAAGCGAAAAAACGCAGGATTGGGACGAAAAAAATGCATTTGTTTTGTTTTATTCCTCCGTGACGGACGCCGCGCCGTCCGCGTCGGCCGATACGCGCAGAAAGACGTCCGCCCGAGCGCCGGCCGCGTCCTGGCGGTCGGTGCAGCTTAAAAAGGTCTGCACGCCCTCGGTGCTTTTGAGCAGCGCGCTCCTGCGCCGGATGTCCAGTTCGCTGAACACGTCGTCCAGAAGCAGCGTGGGCGGCTCGCCCATCTCGCGCCTGATCAGCTCGATCTCGCCCAGCTTCATGCTCAGAACCGCCGTGCGAAGCTGGCCCTGGGAGCCGAAGGCGCGCAGCTCGCGTCCGCACAGGAGCATCGCCACGTCGTCGCGATGAGGGCCGAAGGTGGTGTACATGCGCTTCATGTCCTCCTCACGGGCGCGTCGGAGCCCGTCGAGCATGGTCCGTTCGGGCTTCTCCGCCTTGGCAAAGGGACCCGCGTAGCGCATCTCAAACGTCTCGTCCGCGCTTTCGGAGATCCTGGCGTACTGCGCGGAGGCGTCCCGTGCCAGCTCCTCCAAAAACCAACGCCGCGCGTTGACGACGGGAACGCAGGCGGACGCGAGCTGCTCGTCCCATGTCTCCAGCTGTGGCAGGAAATCCGAAACGCCGAAGAGCTTATTTTGCTTCAAAAGCGCGTTGCGGCTTTCCAGCACGCTCAGGTACAGCTTCAGCGCGCGCAGGTAGCTGGGGCGGATCTGACTGAGCTGCATGTCCACGAAGCGCCGCCGCGCCACAGGGCCGTCCCTGACGATTCGCAGATCCTCGGGGGAAAACATGACCGCCGTCGCGTGGCCCATCATATCACCGATGCGCGCGGCGGGCTTGCCATAGAGCAGCACGCGCTTGCACGGCTTGCGCGGCGAAAGGCGAACCTCGATCTCGTGGGCTCCGTCCAGACGCCGCGTTTCCCCGTGGATGAGGGAAACCTCCGCGCCCGCCGTGATCATTTCGCGATCGTTGGACGTGCGGTGGCTCCGTCCGACGCAGAGCAGGTGCATGGCCTCCAAAAGGTTCGTCTTTCCGCTGCCGTTGGGGCCATAGAGCACGGTGATGCCCGCGTGAGGCGTCAGCGAAAGGGAGGGATAATTGCGAAAGCGCGTCAGCCGCAGGGATGAAAACCGCATAGAGGCGCTCCCTCCCTTTCCATACCGAATTGGGTATAGTATAGCACGTTTTTGAGGGATTGGGGAGATGAAAAAAGCGGGGATGCGAAAAGGGCGCGGAGCGTCCCGCACTTCAGGGCATCGACAGAGGATGGGGCGGTATTCGACCGCAACCTCAATCGTCGAAACAGCCTTGAATATACAGAAAATCCGCTCTCAAACGTTGCTTGAAAGCAGATTTTGTGCATGCCTTTTGAGGGCCTTTGCAACGCGCCCGTTTCTCGCTTGGAAAGGGATAAGGCTTAAGCGGCTACCCTTACGCAAATACCCTGACCCGCACCACGCCCGGCAGCGCCATCAGCTGGGTCACCAGCCGCTCGTCCGGCGCCTGCCCGAGTTCGAGCACGGTCACGGCCACGTCCTTGCGGCTCTTGTTGAGCATGTTGTTGATATTGATCTTGCGTGCGCCGATGGCCGCAGAAATGGCCGACACCATGCCAGGCTCGTTGCCGTGGATGATCAGGACGCGCATGCCCTCGCTGTGCCCCAGCACAATCTCGGGGAAATTGACGGAATTGCGGATCTGGCCGCATTCCAGATAATCCCGCAGCTCACACGCCGCCATGGCTGCACAGTTTTCTTCGCTTTCCGGCGTGGACGCGCCCAGATGCGGAATGGCCACGGCGTTCTTCATGTGAAGCACCGCCTCCGAGGGGAAGTCCGTCACGTAGCAGGCTACCTTGCCGCTGTCCAGCGCGCGGGCGAGCGCCTCAGCGTCCACCAGCTCGCCGCGGCTAAAGTTGAGCAGACGCACGCCATCCTTGAGCTTTGCGATCGTCTCCTCGCCGATCAGGCCCCGCGTGTCGTCCGTGAGCGGGACATGAAGGGTGATATAGTCGGCGGTCTGGAAGACCTCATCAATGGAGGTCGAGCGCTTGACAGCGCGGCTCAGGGACCACGCGTGCTCCACGCTGATGAACGGGTCGTAGCCAATGACGTCCATGCCCAGACCCTGCGCGGCGGCGTTGGCAACCAGCGCGCCAATCGCGCCCAGGCCGATCACGCCCAGCGTCTTGCCGCGCACCTCAGGGCCGGCGAACTGCGCCTTGCCCTTTTCCACGAGCTTGGGCACCTCGGCGCCCTGGCCGTCGAGCGTGCGCGCCCAGTCGATGCCGGCGACAACGGAGCGGCTTGCAAGCATCAGGCCGCAGATGACCAGCTCGGCCACGGCATTGGCGTTCGCGCCCGGGGTATTGAAGACGACAATGCCGCGCCTGGTGCATTCGTCGATGGGGATGTTGTTGGTGCCCGCGCCCGCGCGCGCGATGGCGAGCAGCTTCTCCCCTAGCTCCATCTCGTGCATGTTGGCCGAGCGCACGAGAATGCCGTCCGGCACCGGCTCCTCCTTGCCGATCAGGTAGCGGTCGGCGGAAAGATGCTGGTGGATGATGTCGGAAATCGCGTTGAGCGTTTGAATCTTATACATCAGGCATTCTCCTTTTCAAAGGCCTTCATCACGTCGATGAGCTTCTTCACGCCCTCGACGGGCATGGCGTTGTAAATGCTGGCGCGCATGCCGCCGACGCTGCGGTGGCCCTTGAGGTTGAGCAGCCCGTTGGCGGCGGCGTACTTAACGAACGCGGCGTCCTTGTTGGCGTCGCCAGTCACGAAGGTGACGTTCATGAGGGAACGGCATTCCTTCTTCGCGGTGGCCTTGAACAGCTTGCTTTCGTCGAGATAATCATACAGAAGGCCAGCCTTGTAGACGTTCTGGGCGTGGATCGCAGTGACGCCGCCCAGGTCGCGCAGCCATTCAAAGCCCAGCTTCGCCATGTAGATGCCGTAGGTGTTGGGGGTGTTGAGCATGCTGTCGTTCTTGCTTTCCAACGCCCAGCTCAGAAGCTTGGGGCATTTCGCGTCCTCCTGCCCCAACAAATCCTTTCGGACGATCACGATGCACAGTCCCGCGGGACCGATGTTCTTCTGCGCGCCCGCGAAGATCACGCCGAATTTTCGTACGTCCGTCGGCTCAGAGAGGATGTTGGAGCTCATGTCCGCGACCAGGGGCACGCTGCCCGTGTCGGGAATGGCGGTATAGCGGGTGCCGTAGATGGTGTTGTTGGTGGTGATGTAGGCGTAGTCCGCGTCGGCGCTCCAATTGATGGAGGAGACGTCGGGCACGTAGGTGTAGCCGTCCTCGCGGGACGAGGCGGCAATGCGCACCTCGCCGTACTTTTTGGCCTCCTCGGCGGCGAGATGGGCGAAGTTGCCGCTGTCCACATAGTCGGCGCGGCCGGTTTTCATCAGGTTGAGGGGCACGGCGCTGAACTGAAGGGTCGCGCCGCCCTGCAAAAACAGGATGTCATATTCATCCGGCACGTTCATCAGGGATTTGAGAAGCGCCTTGGTCTCATCAAAAATCTCGACATACATGGCGCTGCGATGGCTCATTTCCATCACGCTCATGCCTTTGCCCGGATAGCAGACCAGCTCGGCGGCGGCCTTCTCCAGCACGCTTTGCGCAATCATCGCGGGGCCGGCGGAAAAGTTATAGACTCGTTCTTCCATTCAATATGCCTCCCTGTTTGATCGTCCCACGGCCTTTCATTCAAGCGGGACATTTTTTGCCCTATCGGCAATATTTTGACCGATGAGGCTATTATGCATGATACGCGGCGGGATGGCAAGGGGTATCTTGTTTTCTTTTTGTTTTTAAATGTAGAGCAAACGAAAGGCCCGACGGGAATTTCCGTCGGGCACAGGGGGTGACAGGGTGGGGCGTTGCAAGTTTGCTTTCCCCCAGCATAAAAACGCGTCGGCTGGGATCTTTCCGCGCTCTCCCAAAGATTATTCCTTCCGCTCAACCAGCTCGCAAAGCGCGCGGTCAAGCTCGGGAAAGTCGCGCTTCATTCGGAGAAAGGCGCCCTTGTGATTCAAAAACACATGCGAGCTGGCGCCTATGAGAACGGGCGAGTCTTCACCCGCCTTGCGCATCTCATAAGCGACATTGAGCTTGACGCCATTGTAGCTTTTGGCGCGGACGGCGATCTCCACCACGTCCTTAAACGTGGTGGGACGCTTGTATTCGCATGAAACCGAGGCGACCGGCGAGACGACGCCCGCCGGCTCCAGCTTCTCATAGCCCAGGCCGATCGAGTCCAGAAGCGCGATGCGCGCCTCCTCCATCCATCGGATGTAGTTGGAATGATGCGTGACGCCCATGCGGTCGGTCTCGTAGTATTGAACGGTATGCGTGTAGAGAAACATAAACCCTCCATATAAGCGCTTAGCGCCAAACGAATGAAAACTCTCCGTCGGAACAGGACACCTCGTATACGCCAAACGAGCCATCCTCCAGATCAAGCGCCTCCTGAATGGCATCGGCGTAAAGCATGTCCTCCACGCGCAGCAGTAACAGCTCGGTGCGATTGGCTTTAAAATGAGAAATAAGATACTCTCGGGTGATGTCGTCCAAACGGCTGTAATCCTCAAAGGGAAGCTGAAGAACCTCCACACGCAGCGGAAGCCCCCAATAGGCGTAGGCGTGCGTCTTTCCGCTGGAGGAGCGGATTTCAGAGGCCGCGTAGGAGCAGTCGATCAAAAGCGCGCGCTTTCCCGCATCCTCCTCGGTGATCAGGCCGTCCAGCTCGTAATGATACAGGTCTGTCGCCATAACCGTGGTAGCGCCATATTCGGTCTCCGGCATCGAGTCTTGGAGATAGTCGACCGGAGAGAACAGCAAAAGCATTCCCGCCGCCATCAGCGCTAAAGCCGCTTTGGGAAGCAGGCCCTCGGAGAAATGGTACAGGGAGATAAAGACGGAGGCGATCAGCAGAGGCGTGGTTACGGTGGCAAGATAATTGACCGCAGCTCCGGAGGTTTCCGATTGCACGAAATAGCTGCCGAACAGCCCCAGGAGATAGATCAATCCCGCCGCCAGCAGGAAAACCAGCGTGCGCACTATCCGCCCGCGCTCCTCCTTTTTTTGGCGGACGGCCAGTACGACCGTAAGAAGAAGGTAGGGCAAAATCCAAACCAGGGCGCTCTGGCTATAGGCGCTGAAGGTCTCCCCGATCAGTTCTCCGACCTTTTGGAGCGCTTCGGGGGAGAAAGCGTTGGCGAGCTGAGAGGTTCGCGGATTCCCGCTGAGCAGATAGGAAAGCGAGAGGGAGGGGGCCTCCGCCCCGATCGCCGTCTCCCCTACATACGCAGCGCTCGCCACGGCCGCCTCGTAGGAGGCCACCGCCGTGGAATAGTGGTAAAGCACCGACCAGGAAAAGTGCATAAACATGGCTCCGATGAGCGCAAGAAGCGCGCAGACGGCAAGCGTCCTCCAAGGACGCCCACGGCGTCTGACGCGCAGGGCCTCCGTAAGCATCGCTACGGCCAGCATGACTGAGAACATCAGTCCCGTATAGATCTTGAAGCCCGTCAGCACGACGGCGGCACACAGGGGAGCGGCGAGCGAGGCCGGGCTGTCATCCTCACGGAACACAAGGCAGAGCAGCGCCGAGACGAAGATCATCAGCATCGGTCCGTCGGCGCGGATATTGTAGAGCGAAAAACCAAACACGTCGTAGGCGTACAGGAAGAGAAGGGCCGCGATCGGCGCCAGCCAGCGCGGGCGCAGCCGCTCCCCCAGCGCGCAGACGGAAACCAGCGCGCAGGCAACCGTCACATAGACCAGGTAGACGTCCTGCCAGCCGAAGACCCGCACGACGCAATATTGCAGCGAGGCCAGGAGCGGGATGTAGTCCATGTGGAACATCGTCGAGGCCCCGTGGATGTAGAAGGTGTCAAAGGTATACAGCTCCCTGACGCACCGCGACCAGAAGGAGTAGGCGTCGTGATCCTGCACGATATGGCCGCGCGAGACGATGACGAAGAGCGCGGCGACGACCAGATAGACCCCCAGGGCGGGGGAAAGCAGGCGCTTCCGCAGCCCGCGCTTTCCCACGCACGCAAAAACCAGGCCGACGGCGAAGGCCACAAGCCCGCCCAGCATCACCAGCCAGGCCGTGGCTGCCATCCATTGCAGCAGAATGACCCCCACATAGGACACAAAGAGCATGCCGCACAGCCCGCCAAGAAGCGCGTCGCTCAATTTCAGGCGGGGCATGAGCAGCATCCAGAGCAAGGCCCAGCCCAGTAGGGACAGAAAGAACAGTCCTCCCGCCAGTGTCGTCATAGCGCCGCCTCCTTTTTCTTCGCCAGCTCCCGCGCGCGGGAGATCAGAATATCCGCCAGATCGCCCTCGACCCGCTCGGGCGCGCACCCCTTTTCAAAAATCGCGCCGACAGCATAGCCGCTGCCCTCGCCGCCCGCAAGCCCTCCGGCCGAGGACAGCCCCCCGCCAGCCAGGCCGATGTCGGCCTCGCGCGCCTCGCCAGGGCCGTTGACCACGCAGCCCATCACGGCCACGGTGAGCGGCACGCGGATGTCCGAAAGCGCGTCCTCCACACGGCGGGCGATCGACGCGACGTCGATGCCGGTGCGGCCGCAGGTGGGGCAGCTGACGACGTTGACATAGCCCGTTCGCAGCCCCACGGCGCGCAGGATGTCGATCGCGGCGCTCGCCTCGGGGATGGGGCTGCCGGTAAGGGAGACGCGGATGGTGTCACCGATGCCGTCCAGAAGCAAAGAGCCGATGCCGATGGCGCTTTTGATATTGCCCGCGCCGGGAAGTCCCGCCTCGGTCACGCCTACATGCAGCGGATAATCCGTCTCCCGCGCGGCCAGACGGTATGCCTCGACAGTCGTGCGCACATCCGACGCCTTGAGGCTGAGAACGATGTCGTGAAAGCCCGCGGCCTCCAGCAGTCTCGCGTGCGCAAGGGCGCTGTCCAGCATGCCGCGCGGGGTCACGCCGCCCTCGCGGGCGAGGATGTCCTTTTCCACGCTGCCGGAGTTGACCCCGATGCGGATGGGCACGTGATGCGCTTTGGCGCAGTCCGCCACGCGGCGCACCGCCGAGGCGCTGCCGATGTTGCCCGGGTTGATGCGCACCTTCGCGATCCCCCGCTCCATCGCGCCCACGGCCAGATCCGCGCGGAAATGGATGTCCGCCACCAGCGGCACCGGCGAAGCGGGGATGATCCGAGCCAGCGCATCCAGGCAGCGCTCGTCGTAGACGCTCAGCCGCACGATGTCGCAGCCCGCGTCCGCGAGCGCGCGAATCTGCGAAAGGGTCGCGTCCGCGTCGCGGGTGTCGGTGTTGGTCATGCTCTGTACGCTGACGGGCGCGCCGCCGCCGATGGGGACGGGGCCGATGGAAAAGGCGCGGGAATTGCGCATAGAACGCCCTCCTTCATGATAGGAACTTTTTCCTAATTATAGCACGCGCCCGCGCGGGCGTCAAAACGGCGGTTGACAGAAAAATCCGCATCCATCTATAATGGAAAAAAGGAGGCTGAGGCGGATGAGAGGAAAGCGGTTTTTTCTTTTGGCCGCGCTAGTATTCCTCGCGCTGCCGCCCGCCGAAGCGGAATGGTACGTTTTTTCGGACGCGCCCCAGGCGCTGAGTGACGCCTCCATGGAGGTGTGCGACTACACCGGCGAGATCACGCTCAGCTTTTTGGGCGACTGCACGCTGGGCGGCGAAAGCCGCTTCAAAAGCGCCGGGCGCGGCTTCGTCAGGACGGCCCAGCGCGAGGGATACGCCTATTTCTTTGAAAACCTCCTGCCGCTGCTCTCCGGCGACGACGCGACCATCGTCAATCTCGAGGGCGTGCTCAGCGACCGCTCTCTTGAGAAGGTCCCCAAGGCCTTCAACTTCCTTGGCCCGACGGCCTACACCGACATTCTCACGCTGGGAAGCGTGGAGGCGGTGTCGCTGAGCAACAACCATTCGCTGGACTACGGCGAGGCGGGCTATCAGGATACGAGGGACGCCCTCGCGGCGGCGGGAATCGCCAGCTTCGGCGCGGATCACGTGGCCGTATGGGCGCGGGACGGCGTGCGCATCGGCTTTACCGCCTCGGCCTTTTCGCTGACGGAAGACGCACGGGACGCGCTCAAACAGCAGATTCAAATGCTGCGCGCTCTGGGCTGTCAGCTGATTATCCACAGCATGCACGCGGGCACGGAATATGCCCCCGCGCCCACGAACCAGCAGCGGGCGGTTGCCCGAACGGTCATTGAGCTGGGCGCCGACCTCGTCGTGGGCCATCATCCGCATGTGGTGCAGGGGATGGACGTGATCGAAGGTGTGCCTGTCGTATACAGCCTTGGCAACGCCGTGTTTGGCGGCAACAGCGCTCCCGTCGACACGGACGCCCTGCTTTTGCAGGCGGCGTTTGCCTTTGAAGACGGCGCGCCCCAAAGCGTGCGGCTGATTTTTCATCCCATTTCAATCAGCGGGCAAAAGGGCTTCAACGATTATCGCCCCGTGCTCCTTTCGAGCGACGAGGCCCTGGATGTGATCCGCAGACTTGAGGAAAGCACTGGCTTTCTCCTGCCCGACGATGCGGACGGCGCGGTCGCGGTCACGCTGCCCCTTCCGCTTTCCGGCGGGAGAGACTGAGAAACAATTCAATCGTTAAACCAAGGAGAATATGCGTTCTAAAATCTCTTTTCCGTGAGATTATCTTGATATATAGTTGAATACATGTTATAGTAATTTAGGTCGACAACAAGTAAAGTATTGTAAGAAGAAATGATATGTCTGTATGCTATGATAAATTATGGAAAATGCTAATAGATAAAAAAATGAACCGAACGGATTTAAAAGATATGGCAGGAATAAGTTTTAATGTTTTAGCAAAGATGGGGAAAGGAGAAACCGTTTCATTGGAGAGCTTGCATAAGATTTGTAAGACATTAAATTGTAATATAGGAGATATTATGGAATTCGCAGATGATGAAGCCGATGCATAGTAACGGTTAACGGATTGTTGAAGTGAAGGAGGGTATGGTATGCAAAGACCGTTAACGTGCGTAGAAATTTGTGCAGGCGCAGGGGGCAGGCTCTTGGGCTTGCGCTGGCCGGATTCGCTCATGTTGCACTTGTTGAATATGAAGCAGATTATTGTAAAACTTTGAAATTAAATCGACCTGAATGGAATGTAATATGTGCAGATGTGCATGATTTTGATGGAAAACCTTATCGGGGAGTGGATTTGTTAGCGGGCGGTGTGCCTTGTCCTCCTTTTTCTATTGCGGGTAAGCAGTTAGGAAAAGATGATGAACGAGATTTGTTCCCCGAAGCGATTCGGTTGATTAAAGAAATAGAACCCAGAGCCGTTATGCTGGAAAATGTAAGGGGTTTTTTAGATGCAGGTTTTGATGAATATCGAAAACAGATTCTTAAATCTATTGAAATGCTTGGATACGACGCACAGATTAAGTTGTTAAATGCTTCGGATTTTGCTGTTCCGCAGCTTCGCCCTCGTGTAGTGATTGTTGCGATACGAAAAGATGAAAACATTTCTTTTTCATATCCAAAGGGGAAACCGGGATGTGCGCCTACTGTTGGTGAGACACTATATGATTTAATGGCAGAAAACAAATGGGAAGGGGCAAAACTCTGGGCGAAAAACGCGAATAAGATTGCGCCAACTTTAGTTGGTGGTTCTAAAAAACATGGAGGTCCTGATCTTGGGCCGGTGAGAGCAAGAAAAGCGTGGGCGGAACTCGGAGTAGATGGGCGAGGGGTGGCTAATACAGCACCAGAGCCGGATTTTGAGGGAATGCCCCGTCTGACCAGCAGAATGATGGCAAGGATACAGGGCTTTCCTGATACATGGACATTCGGGAAAAAGAAAACTGCTGCATGCCGGATGATTGGAAATGCGTTTCCACCGCCGGTAGCGCAAGCGGTAGGAGAAAAAATAAAGGAGTGTTTGGAAGATGAATGCCTTAATAGCGAATGCGAGATTCCACCTTCACGAGAGGTTGTTTGAAACAAATACTTTGACATTGACTAAAGCGGGTGTGGCGTCTAATGCAGATATCAGTAGCGGGTGCTCAAAAGCCATAGCAGGTAAAATTGTTGATATTTTAGTGAATGAGCATCATCATACGGTTAATACAGTTGAAAAAAATTCCGGACAAACACTGGGAAAGCAGTTTGAATGATTGACAATGGAATTTTTGCAGGAAACATTTCCGCATTTATAAAATCTTCGCCCTGGTCAATGGTCGATATTACAGCTTGGCAATAATAACAGGCT
>CAYQCL010000003.1:0-86086 GCA_964416065.1 uncultured Oscillospiraceae bacterium
GGGGTTTGCCGCTATTCAGCCCCGCCACTCACCTCCTCGGGTTCTGTAGTATACCGACTCTACAGAATCAGTATAGCAACTTACTACATTGCGCGAAGGTGCCTTCGGGTTTCATAACCCCATTGGTGCCTTTCGCAGAAAGGCGGAATTATAACGATGACTGATTTCCTCGCTTATTTAAGGCAGCGCCCCTACCCGGGACGCGGCATTCTGCTTGGAAAGACGCCCGGCGGCAAGGCGGTGTGCGCTTATTTCATCATGGGCCGCAGCGGGAACAGCCGTAACCGTGTCTTTGAGAAGACGGAGGACGGCATTCGCACCTGCGCCTTTGACGAGAGCAAAATGACCGACCCGAGCCTGATTATCTATCATCCTGTGCGCCGGATCGCGGCTAGGAACGGTGAAACCATGATCGTGACCAACGGCGACCAAACCGATACCATTCGGGATTACCTGGAGGCGGGAAAGAGCTGGCTGGATGCGCTTTTCACTCGTACCTTTGAGCCGGACGAGCCGAACTGGACGCCGCGCGTTTCGGGTGTCCTTGAGCCGGACGGCGCGTACATGCTCTCCATTCTTCGCAACACCTGTCCGGACTGCTGCGAGCGCTTCTTCTACACCTATGACGCGCCCACGGCCGGCATGGGGCACTTCATCAGCACCTACGAGGGCTTCGGCTCCCCGTTGCCCAGCTTCCATGGCGAGCCGGTTGCGGTCGAGATTCCGGAAACGGACGCCAGAACGCTGGCGGACGCCGTCTGGAACGCGTTGGATCGGGACAACAGGGTATCGCTGTATGTGTCGGTGGACGGGGATGAGGTTATCCTCAACAAAAACGTCAGGGAGGCTTGATAGCGATGAACGAGATGGAACTCAAATATGGCTGCAATCCCAATCAGAAGCCCGCGCGCATCTTTATGGAGGAGGGCGAGCTGCCCATCGAGGTATTGAGCGGACGCCCAGGCTACATTAACTTTCTGGACGCCTTCAACGGCTGGCAGCTCGTGCGCGAGCTGAAGCGCGCGACGGGTCTTCCTGCGGCGGCCAGCTTCAAGCATGTGAGCCCCGCCGGCGCGGCCGTGGGTCTGCCCCTTTCCGACACGCTTCGCCGCATCTATTTCATCGCGGCGGACGCCGAGCTTTCCCCGTTGGCCTGCGCCTATGCCCGCGCGCGCGGCGCGGATCGCATGTCCAGCTTCGGCGACTGGATTTCTCTGTCCGATGTGTGCGACGTCCCCACGGCCATGCTCATCAAGCCCGAGGTCTCCGATGGCGTCATCGCCCCGGGATATGAGCCGGAGGCGCTGGAAATTCTCAAATCCAAGCGCAAGGGCAATTACAACATCGTCCGCATCGACCCCGACTACGAGCCCAGAAAGCTTGAGCGCAAGGATGTGTTTGGCATCACCTTCGAGCAGGAGCGCAACGAGCTGAACATCGGCGACGATTTCTTCGCCAATGTGGTCACGAAAAGCAAGGAGCTGCCCGAGGGCGCCAAGCGCGATCTGGCAATCTCCATGATCACGCTCAAGTACACGCAGTCCAATTCCGTCTGCTACGTCAAGGACGGGCAGGCGATCGGCATCGGCGCGGGCCAGCAGAGCCGCATCCACTGCACCCGCCTGGCAGGCGACAAGGCCAACAACTGGTGGCTTCGCCAGCATGAGAAGACGCTGAAGCTGCCTTTCATCCCGACGCTGAAAAACCCTGACCGTGACAACGCCATCGACCGCTACATCTCCGACGAATGGGAGGATGTGTTGGGCGAGGACGTCTGGCAAACGCTCTTTACCGAGAAGCCGGAGGTGCTCAGCAAGGAAGAGAAGGAAGCGTGGCTTTCAAAGCTGACCGACGTCTCCCTGGGAAGCGACGCCTTCTTCCCCTTTCCTGACAACATTGACCGCGCGGCCCGCAGCGGTGTTCGCTACATCGCCGAGCCGGGCGGCTCCGTCCGCGACGAGCTGGTTATTGAGGCATGCGACAGGTACGACATTGCCATGGCGTTTACCGGCCTGCGGCTGTTCCATCATTAAGGAGACCCCCTGAGGCAAGGGCCGCGTCACGCGACCGCCCCTTGCCTTTTTGCGGGACGCGCGGACAATGCCACGCGGCGGGCAAGGCGTTTTGCCGCTGTGCGGCGGCTATCGCGGCTGTCGGAGACTATGGTGGCCGTCGGTGAAAAAAATTCCCTGTTGGCGGGACTTGGGGCCAGGGAGGCCCGAGGAGGTACGCATGAAGGTTCTGGTTGTGGGTGGCGGCGGGCGTGAGCACGCCATCGTCAAGAAGCTGAAGGAAAGCAAAGAAATTACGAGGCTATACTGCGCGCCCGGAAATGGCGGCATCGCGGCAGACGCAGTCTGCGTGCCGATCAAAGCTACGGACGTGGAGACTATCGCGGAGTACGCGGCAGACGAGAAAATGGACTATGTGGTCGTCGCACCGGACGATCCGCTCTGTATGGGCCTGGTGGACAGGCTCAGGGAGCGCGGCATTCCCGCCTTCGGGCCGGATCGTAAGGCCGCGCGAATCGAGGGCAGCAAGGTCTTTGCCAAGGAACTGATGCGCCGCTATGGCATTCCCACGGCGCGCTACGAGACATTTGACGAGATCGAGAAGGCGCTTTCATATGTCCGCACGGCCAAATGCCCCGTCGTGGTCAAGGCGGACGGGCTGGCGCTTGGCAAGGGCGTTTTGATCTGCCAAAGCAACGCCGAGGCCGAAAGCGCCGTCATTGAGATGATGCGCAACGGCAAATTCGGCGCGTCCGGAAGCCGCGTGGTCGTGGAGGAATTTCTTGAGGGGCCGGAGGTCAGTGTGCTTTGCTTCACCGACGGCACGACCATTCGTCCGATGGTCGCTAGCATGGATCACAAGCGCGCACTGGATCACGATAAGGGGCTGAACACCGGCGGTATGGGCGTGATCGCGCCCAATCCCTACTATACGCCCGAGGTGGCCGCACGATGTATGGAGGAGATTTTTCTCCCGACGCTTAAGGCGATGCGCGAGGAAGACTGCCCTTTCCACGGCTGTCTGTATTTCGGACTGATGGTGACGGCGGACGGCCCGAAGGTGATCGAGTACAACTGCCGCTTCGGCGATCCCGAGACACAGGCGGTGCTGCCGCTTCTGGAAAGCGATCTATTCGAGATTATGCGCGCGACGACTGATGGAACGCTTGATAAAGCCGACGTACGCTTTTCCGACGGCGCGAGCTGCTGCGTGGTGCTGGCCAGCGGCGGGTATCCTGAAAAATACGAGACCGGCAAGCCCATTTCGGGCCTTGCCGACGCGGAAAAAACCGCGTGTGTCTATCACGCGGGCACGAGGCTTGATGCGGATGGAAACGTCCTGACCGCAGGCGGGCGTGTCCTGGGCGTGACCGCCGTGGCTCCCACGCTCCCCGAGGCCATTCACGCGGCCTATGCGGCTTCGAACCAGATTCACTTCGACAAGCTCCATCGCCGCTCAGACATCGGCGCGCGCGCGATGGAGGCGCTGGGGTGAGTGGGGAGGGAACGAGAGGCGGGAGGGGACTTCCTTTTGAAAAAAGAAGCCTCCTCCCGCACTCTTCCCAAGAAAAACGATTTTGCCCGCGCGAAAGCGCGGGCAATGAAGGGATTCCAAAGGGATGGATCCCTTTGGTCGGGGGTTTGGGGGGCGGAAAGTCCCCAACGTCCCCCCACAAAGGAGGATTGGACATGGCTGTTTATCGCGTCTATGTGGAAAAAAAGCCGGAGTATGCCGTGGAGGCGCAGGGGCTTTTGAAGGAGATCCGGCACATCCTGCTCATCAGGAGCGTGACGGGCGTGCGTGTGCTCAACCGCTATGACGTGGAGGGCATCGATAGGGAATTGTTTGAACGCTGCATGCCCATCGTGTTTTCGGAGCCGCCGGTGGACGTGACCTATGACGCGCTGCCCAAGGGCGCGGACGCGGTCATCGCGTCGGAATATCTGCCGGGACAGTTTGACGCGCGCGCCGCGAGCTGCGAGGAATGCATTCAGCTGGTCAGTCAATGCGAACGCCCCACGGTGCGCACGGCGCGGGTGTATTTGCTTTCGGGCGCGCCCAGCGAGGAGGAGCTTACCCGCATCCGTAAGCACCTCATCAACCCGGTGGAGAGCCGCGAGGCTGATCTGGCGGAAAAGGAGACGCTCAGGCAGCGGTACGACACCCCTGAGACGGTGGAGACGCTAAACGGCTTCACCGCGATGGATGATACGGCGGTGGAGGCGTTTGTTCAGAAATACGGCCTTGCCATGGATAAGGACGATCTGGCGTTCTGTCGCGCGTATTTCCAGAGCGAGCGGCGCGACCCGACGCTGACCGAAATCCGCATGATCGACACCTATTGGAGCGATCATTGCCGCCATACGACGTTTTTGACCACGCTGGACGAGGCGGAGATCAAGAAGCCCGCCGTGGAGAAGGCGTTTCAGCGCTACCTTGCCCTGCGGGACGAGGTGTACGCGGGCCGCGAGGACGGGCCCAAGCCGATGAACCTGATGGATATCGCGACCATCGGCGCAAAGGCGCTCAAGAAGCGGGGCAAGCTGTCCAATCTGGACGAGAGCGAGGAGATCAACGCCTGCTCCATCAAGATCGACGTGGATGTGGACGGCGAGAAGGAACCCTGGCTATTGATGTTTAAAAACGAGACGCATAACCATCCGACGGAGATCGAGCCGTTTGGCGGCGCGGCCACCTGCATCGGCGGCGCGATCCGCGACCCGCTCTCAGGCCGTACCTACGTCTATCAGGCCATGCGCGTGACCGGCGCGGCGGACCCGCTCCTTCCTGTGGCGGACACCATGCGCGGCAAGCTGCCTCAGCGCAAGCTCGTAACCACCGCCGCCAACGGATACAGCGCCTACGGCAATCAGATCGGCCTGGCGACCGGTCTCGTGGACGAGGTATATCATGAGGGCTATGCCGCCAAGCGGCTGGAGATTGGCGCGGTGGTGGGCGCCGCGCCGGAGCGCAACGTGCGTCGCGAGCGTCCCGCCCCGGGCAATGTGATTATTTTACTGGGAGGCCGCACGGGCCGTGACGGCTGCGGCGGCGCGACCGGCTCCTCCAAGAGCCACAAGCTGGAGAGCATCGAGACCTGCGGAGCCGAGGTGCAGAAGGGCAATCCCGTTGTCGAGCGCAAGCTCCAGCGCCTTTTCCGCGACGAGAGGGTTACGCAGCTCATCAAGCGCTGTAACGACTTCGGCGCGGGCGGCGTGAGCGTGGCGATCGGCGAATTGGCCGATGGGCTTAGGATCGACCTGGATAGGGTGCCCAAGAAATACGAGGGCCTGGACGGAACCGAGCTTGCCATTTCCGAAAGCCAGGAGCGCATGGCGGTGGTCGTGGCGCCCGAGGACGCGGAGCAATTGATTCGCTATGCCAATGAGGAAAATCTGGAAGCGACTATCGTGGCCGAGGTCACACAGGAGCCTCGTCTGCGCATGCAATGGAAGGGTCGCACCATCGTGGATCTGAGCCGTGAATTTCTCAATTCCAATGGCGCGGAGAAACACGCGCAAGTGTTTGTCAAGGACGAGTGTGTCAAAAATGTACCTTTCGGCGGCGTCACCTTTTCGGAAAAGCTGGAAAGCATGGCTTCCGACCTGAATATCTGCTCCAAAAAGGGCCTGAGTGAGCGCTTTGACTCCACCATCGGCGCGGGCACGGTGCTCATGCCCTTCGGCGGGAAATATCAGCTCACGCCGAATCAGACCATGGTCGCCAAGCTGCCCGTTCTCAAGGGCGAGACGACCACCGTCAGCGGCATGAGCTATGGCTTCCATCCGCAGGTGATGGCGCAAAGCCCCTATGAGGGCGCGTACCTGAGCGTGGTGGAGAGCCTGATGAAGCTGGGCGCGGCGGGCTTTGACACCACCCGCGCGTACCTGACCTTCCAGGAGTATTTTGAGCGCATGACCGGCGCGCCGGAACGCTGGGGCAGGCCCTTCGCGGCGCTTTTGGGCGTGCTGGACGCGCAGCTGGATTTCGGCATCGCGGCGATCGGCGGCAAGGACTCCATGAGCGGCACCTTTGAAAATCTGGACGTCCCGCCGACGCTGGTGAGCTTCGCCATCGCCCCGGGCCAAAGCGGCGAAGTGATCTCGCCGGAGTTCAAGGGCGCGGGGCATACGATCTGCCTTCTGCGCGCGGATACCGCCGAGGCGATCAAGCAAAATCTCGCGAGGCTGTATGAGGCCATCAAGGCGGGCAAGGTGCTTTCCGCCTGGGCGCTGGGCCTGGGCGGCGTGGCCGAGGGCGCCTTCAAAATGGCGCTGGGCAACCATATTGGCGCGCGTATCGAAAATGTGGATGATCCGTTCAGACAGGATTTTGGCGCGGCACTTCTTGAAATGGCGGAGGGCGAGACGCTGGGCGACGTCATCGGCACGACGCTGGAGGACTACGTACTGGAATATGCGGGTGAGCGCGTGAAGCTCGATAAGATCCAGGACGTGTATGAAAGCAAGCTGGACAAGGTGTTTCCGTATCGCGCAGCGGGTGAGAAGGTTCCCGCCGTGACCAAGGCGTGCGAAGGCTGGCCCAAGCCCGCCGTGCTTATGCAAAAACCTGTGGCGTTTATTCCCACTTTTCCGGGTACCAACTGCGAGGTCGATACCGCCCGCGCGCTCACCCGCGCGGGGGCCGATCCCCGCGTGCTGCTCATCAACAACCTGACACCCGCCGCCATTGGCGAAAGCCTTGAAAGGGCCGCGAGGATGATCCGCGAAAGCCAGATGATCGTCTTTCCAGGCGGCTTCTCCGGCGGCGATGAGCCGGATGGCTCCGGCAAGTTCATTACGGCCTTCTTCCGCAATCCCATGATGAAGGACGCGGTGCATGACCTGCTCAAGCACCGCGACGGATTGATGCTGGGCATCTGCAACGGCTTCCAGGCGCTCATCAAGCTCGGGCTCGTTCCCTACGGAGAGATCATCGACGTGGATGAGAGCTGTCCGACGCTGACGTTCAATACCATCGGCCGTCACCAGAGCATGCTGGTTCGCACGCGTGTGGCAAGCAACCTAAGCCCCTGGCTACAAAAGACCGAGGCGGGCGAGATTCACACTATCGCGATCTCCCACGGCGAGGGACGATTCGTGGCCAGCGAGGCGATGCTTGACGAGCTCAGGCGCGGTGGACAGATCGCTACGCAGTATGTCGATCTTGACGGCGATCCCACGATGGATTTGCGCTACAATCCCAATGGAAGCGCGCTCGCCATCGAGGGCATCACTAGCCCCGACGGACGTGTGCTGGGCAAGATGGGCCACAGCGAGCGCGCTGGCGTCGACCTGTACAAGAACGTGGATGGCAACCGCTTCCAGCCGATCTTCGAGGGCGGCGTGGCTTACTTCAAATAAGAGATATTGAAAAGCCGCAGGCTTGCGAAATCCAAACGAATTCGCGGCCCGCGGCTTTTTTGTTTTCAAAAGGAGGGGGAGGACGACGGCAGCGCCGTTTTTGATTCAGGCTTTCTTTTGCCCGTCTCTTAAAAAGTGCAAAAGGGACAGGACGCCAATGGGACAGAAATACAGGCACCAGAATTCCAACAGCAGGACGCCGGCCGCGTCCTGACCATCCGCCTGAAAGATGCCGAGCATGGGCACGATCAGGCAGCTTAGGAAAAATACGCCGTGGATGATGAGCAGGCGCTTCAGCCATCGATCCGCTTTTGAGCGCACCTGGATCGTTAGACCCGCGAAGAAGGTGGACAGGGCCATCAGAGCATAGCCCAGCAGATCGTAGCTGAAAAACAGGCCGAAGCGCTGAAAATCGAGAAGATCGGCCGCCTGCGGGGTCAGAGCGTCGAGCCGGACGGTCGTCAGCTGGGCGAAATACACCAGCAGAATCACGGCTGCGTAGACGGCGGCGAATGCGACCGAGGCATATCCCGCCGCCCTGCGCTCTCTGTCGCACGAGGCCGCATAGGCACACGTCATGGCCACAAAGCCAAGGGCAATGAACAGCGAGGAAAAATAGCATCCGAAGAGAAAACCTGTCGGCATGGACACCGCGAAGCCAATGACGGAAACCAGATTGAGGATGGAGCCATATGCCCCGATTTTTTTATTCATCGATCTTTGCCGTCCCTTCAAAGAGAATACCCACAAGCCTTTCAATGTAAGCTCTTCGTTCCTCGGGCCTTGAAAAATCATAGCCAAGAATCTGATGAACCGCCTCGCTGCCCAAAAAAGCGGTCTGCATTGCGGAGGTTAGGATGAAGGCTAACAGGGGCCTGTCTTGATTGGAAATGCCTTCCTTGAGGGAGCGCATGAAGCCATGCTGCGTGCAGACGGAATTGCAGCCATCCGTATAATGTTGAAAATCCCCGAGGATGGAGATACGGGAAATAGCGGAATGCTCAAAAAGAAAATTGAATACGTGGGCGGCCCATGCGGTAAGGCGTTCCTGATCCGATGAAAATTCCTTCTCCATATGAAAGCCCGCGACAACCTCAGAGATAATCCGCTGCACACATTCCATGATCAGAGCGTCCTTGCTTCCAAAATGGTAGTTGATCAGCCCCAATCCGACCTCCGCCTTTTCCGCGATCGCACGGGCGGTGATGCGTTTCGTATCCCCTTCATATTGTTCGATCAACGCGGTCGTTGTCTTGATGATGCGTTCCCGAACCGCTTCGCTTCCACGCATGGCGTCATCCTCCTTGAACAATGTTCAAATCAATTATATTGAACATTGTTCAGCATGTCAACAGCGATTTGGGAAAATCGGCGAATTGTATAAAAAAAGAAGGGAGAGACGGCGGGGCTTGCCGCGTCTCTCCTTTGAATTTTACGAAATCTCAGGAATCTCGACCTCAATCTCGCGTCCCAGCTTGGCGGACTTGCAGATGCTGTCGATGATGGCCTGGTTGTAGAGGATCTGGCTGGACGGCACCGGCGCGGGCGTGCCGTCGGCGATAGCGTCCAGGAAGGAGCGGATCTTGCGGTCGAAGAGGCCCGGCTCGCCGGTGGGCACGATCGGGATTTCGGTCACGGTTTGAAGACCCGCTACGTCGGTGTAGAGCTTCATGGGGCCGCCCACGGTGCCGTTCCAGCACTCGGTGGAGGGGATGCGGAGCGCGGCCTTCTTGCCCAGAATGAGCGTGTCGCCCGGGGTGTCCAGATGCATCGCCCAGGAGATGCGAAAGTCCAGCACGATGCCGCCCTCAAGGCGGATAAACGCGGCCGCGAAGTCGTCGACGTTGAAGCGCTCGGCGTTCTCCTTGGCGCTGTGCTTGAGATCAGCATACTGATATTTTTCGTTGGTGCCAAAAAAGCTGGAGGTATAGCCCGTCACAGTCAGAGGCTTGGGGTAGCCGATGGCGTTGAGCACCATGTCCAGCGAGTAGCAGCCGATGTCGCCCAAAGCGCCGATGCCGGCGGTCTTCTGTTCGATAAAGGTGCTGTTGGGGATGCCGCGGCGACGGCCGCCGCCGGTTTGAATGTAGTAGATCTCGCCCAGCTCGCCGGACTCAACGATCTTCTTGATCATCTGCATATTGGGATCCATGCGGGGCTGGAAGCCGATGGAGAGTAGCTTGCCGCTTTTCTTTTCGGCGCGGATGATTTCGACGGCCTCCTCGGTGGTCACGCACATGGGCTTTTCAAGCAGCACGTTCACACCCGCGTTCAGCGCGTCAATGGTACACTCGGCGTGGGTCATGTTGTAGGTGCAGACGCTCACCGCGTCAAGCCGCTCGTTTGCGAGCATGCTCTTGTGATCAGGATAGCAGTGGGCGCTTTTGAAGCCATAGTGCTCCTTGAACGCCTCAGCCTTTCCGGGAATAAGATCGGCCAGCGCGATGACCTCGACATCGGGCTGGTTTAGATAGCTCTCCGCGTGTGCCTCCGCGATCCAGCCGGTGCCGATGATGCCGACCTTAAAGGTACGGCTGTAGGTACGCTTCTCACGTACGGTTTGGGTGAAGTTGGAAAGGACGGTATCGCTCATGGTGATTGTTCTCCTTTTGCGTTATTTCAGTCCCTGGCTTATGAGGGTATCAATGCTCATCTTCGCGGCCTCCAATGGCGTACGGCCTACGCTCGCGTCCTGCTCGACGACGAACCATTCCGCGCCGCTTTCAATGCCGGCCAGAAGGATTTCCTCGACATTCTGACAGCCATGACCCACGGGACGGAACTCAAAGGCCTGGCCATCCTTCTTTTCCTTCTCGTCGATGCCGATGAGGGCGTAGGGCGTGGAGCCTTCCTGCTTGCGGCCCACGTAATCCTTCAGGTGGATGACGGGGCAGCGGCCGGAATACTTGCGGATATAGGCGGCAGGGTCTTCGCCCGCGTATTTGACCCAGCATACATCCAGCTCGGTTTTGAGCAGGCAGGCGGGCACGGCGTTGTAGAGAAAGTCCAGTCCGTACTGACCGCTGATGTCCACAAACTCAAAGTCATGGTTGTGATATAGCAGGGTCAGTCCCGCCTCCTTCATCAGGCGGGCAAAGCGGTGGATGACGCTGATCGCGTGCGCGAAGCCGGGCGCCCCAGGACGGGTCTGGTCATCCAGATAGGGAATGGCGATGTAGGGACAGCCGATGGCCTGATGGTAGGCGATGACGCCGAACATGTCATCTTCGATCTGCTGGAAGGGGACATGGCTGGAGAGAGCGGTCAGACCGTGCTTGTCAAGCATGGCTTTGATTTCCTCGGCGCTGTGTCCATAGAAGCCGGCGAATTCCACGCCGTCATAGCCCATGGCCTTGAGGGCGGCGAGGACAGAATCGAGATCACGCTCGGCCTCCTCACGCGCGGAATAGATTTGATACGCAACAGGACGTTTTTCCATTGTGGGGAACACCTCCTTAAATATGCTTCCATTATAGTCATAGAGGGCTTCCCTGTCGCGCCACTTTGTGATATGATTATGCCAAAATCCGCTATTCATGTTCTGCCCGAAAGGAGGGGAAAGCATGCAGCGCTTCTACGAGCTGTCACGGGATGAAACGCCGCGCACACAGGCATGGTATATTGATAACAACGAATATCTTGCCCATTTTCACAGTACCATCGAATTGGTGTATGTGGAGGAGGGCGCGTTGAATGTGATGCAGGACGGCGCTTCCGCGCTTGTGCCGAGCGGATGTCTGATAGTCAATTCCAGCTATATGCTGCACAGCTATTCCACGCCGGAAAGCTCGCGGATCATCGTGGTCACGATCCCGCTCAGCGCGGTTCCTGCGCTGCGCACGCTCCTTGCGCAAAACCGCTTTGCCAAAGGCGTTGTGGATGTGCGGCGCATACCGGAATACCGCCGCATCCTGCGTATGATGGCCGCTCCTGAGAACCGCGCCAACGTGCGCTTTATCAACAGCCTGGGTGAAGCCCTGCTCGCGCTCTTAATCGAAAACATCGGGCTTCGGGAGAGCACCTCGGAGGGCGATCTTTTGAAAAAGATTCTCATCTATTTGCAGGAGCACGCCGCCGAGCCGCTGACGGTCGGGGAAGCGGCGGCGCATTTCGGGTACAGCGCCGGCCGCTTTTCCCATATTTTCAACGAACGCATCGGCTGCTCCTTCACACGCTATCTCAACAGCCTGCGCTGTGGCATGGCGCGAAGAATGCTGGCGGAGGGAACGTCCTCACTGGCGGAGGGGACGTCCTCACTCATCGACGTGGCGACGGCCTGCGGCTTTTCCAGCCTTCGCACCTTCCATCGCGTATATAAGGCATACGCCGGACAGACGCCGCGCGCCGAGGCAAACGGGAAAACGAGCAAGGAACCGGAACAGTGATTTAGCTCATTTCGCCAGAATGTTAAAAAAGCCGCGCTTTTTTGAAAGCTCTGGCGTTTTTAATATTTTGAGGCGGCATGGCCAAAGGCCATGCCGCCTACGATTTCCGATTCGCAGATTCAGCCGAGCTGATGGCCGCAATTCGCGCAGAATTTCGCGCCCGCTTCGAGCTTCTGACCACATTCGGGGCAGAAACGTCCCGCGTTTCCCTGCTGCGCGCCGCATTCGGGGCAGAACTTGCTTCCCTGAGGAATGGGTTTGCCGCATGCGGTACAGGCGGTTTGCGCCGCGGCGGGGGAGGCGTTCATGCTCTGCGTGAACATCTGTCCCATCATCGCGCCCGCGCCCATGCCGACGCCCATGCCGACCATGCCACCGTTGGGGTTGTTGGCGGCCTCGCGCATCGCCTCGGCAGCCTGGAACTGCGTATATTTGTTCAAATCGCCGACTACACCCATGGAGGTGCGCTTGTCGATGGCCTTCTCGACCTCCTCCGGCAGGCTGATGTTCTCGATCACGAAGCTGCACAGCGTGAGGCCGAGCGCCTCAACCTTGGGATTGAGCGCCTGAAGCACATACTGACCAAGCTCGGTGTAGTTGGCGGCGAGATCGAGGGCGGGAATCTTGCTCTGGGCGATCGCGTCGCTCAGACCGCTTACGACCACGCTCTTGATCTGTCCCTCTACACCCTCGACCGTAAAGAGCGAGCTGGTGCCAAAGACCTCCTTCATGAAGACGGCGGGATCCTTCACGCGGAAGGAGAAGGAGCCGAAGGCGCGGATACGGATCATGCCAAATTCGCTGTCGCGCATCATGACGGGGTTGGCCGTGCCCCATTTGCGATCCATAAACTGCTTGGTGTTAACGAAATAGACATCGCTTTTAAAGGGCGAGTTGAAGCCGAACTTCCACGCCTTCAGCGCGGTCATGACGGGCATATTCTGCGTCGTCAGCTCATGACGGCCCGGCCCGAAAACATCGGCCAAACGGCCCTCGTCGACAAACACGGCCGCCTGGCTTTCGCGCACGGTGAGCTGCGCGCCCATCATGATCTCCTTGCCGTTCATGTCATATTTGTGAACCATGGTGTTGGACGTGCTGTCCGTCCATTCGATCACATCCACCAATTGTCCCTTTACCATATCCAGAATTCCCATATATTTCTCCTTCCCGCGCTCAAAGAGCGTCTATGTTTTCCGCAGTAAAAACCGAAAGTCCTGCGAAACAGCGTACTTCCATCACCGACAGACGAAGACCCAGATATCGTTCAATCTGCTCGATAGTCTCATGGATATACTCATAGGCCGCGTTCTCGCTGATGCCGTCCTCCAAGGAATTGGGATAGCACAGCACGCGCACCTCCTCCAGAGAGACCACCGCCACATGGATTCGCATGTTATCATGACTGCGGCCGAAGAAATTGAGAAGCGCCGTTTCCAGCCGGTCGCTGCCATAGTGCCAGCGCTCGGCCATAAAGCTGTCGTCCGTGGGCAGGGCCAGGCGGGCCAGCACGCAGGGAACGTCGGGCCGCTCGACGCAGCGATAAAGCGTCAGCTGACGCTTAAGCTCCTCCACGGTGGGAACCATGCCGGCTATCAGCCTTCGCATCCAGCGTTCACGCTGAAGCCCCAGCTTGTAGCTGTCGTCGTATTCGTCGTTGGAATCGTCCGCGCTCAGCCGGGTCAGAAGACTATACAGCTCGCGGATGATCTTGAATTGCTCTTCAGCGGAGGCGGCGATCTGAAAAATGGGCATGTCAGGGCAGTTTTCGTCGAGATATGTCCTTAACGGTTCAAGCGTCGGCAGGGCGTCCACCGCGATGGCGTCGATGTGATGCTTGTGCATGCACTCCACGGCCTCCTCCACGCTGGCGCGAAGCCTGGGCGGCTTGATGCCCATCGCTTCCCATCCCTCCATGGAGGCGAACATATCCCTTACTCGTTGGTCATCGGTGACAATCAGAAGTCTGTACACTCGTTTACCTCCAAATCTCAATGCTACAAACTTCATTATACATGGTCATCCTACAAATTTCAATGGCTGAAATTTGTAGGATCAGTCCATGAGCCACGAAGGCTCCCAGATCAGCCTTTCCAGCCCATGGAAGCGCCTCAGGCGGTTGAGTGTATCCTCAAGCTCCCATAAAAAACGGTCCGTTACGCGCAGGCCGCTTTCGGGCCAGAAACGGCGTACCCGAAGCGCGCTCTCTCTGCGGTCGCACACGGGCTCGATGCGGCCCGCGAATCGCTCGCCGTACAGCACGGGAAGAACGTAATAGCCATAGCGGCGTTGGGCTTCGGGCGTGTAGATCTCCCACTTATAGGAGAAATCGAACAGCGCGGCAATGAGGCCGCGATCCCACAGCAGACAATCCAGCGGCGGAAGAAAGCGCACGTGCTTTTCCATGGAGAAGGGCTCACGGGCGGCGGAGAGCGCCTCGTGCTCCTCCGCGCGGATATACAACGGACGGCTGATCCCCTCCACCTCGACCGACTCGACGCGCCCGTCGGTCTCCAGCGCGGCGAATACCTCATTGCGCGCCCTCGCGCTGAGGCCGTCCACACCCAGCCAGGCGTCGCTGGGCGCGTTCCATAGCAGCCCGATCGCGCTAATGCGTCGGAGCACCTGCCACTCCTGACGCTCCAGGACGCTGCCAAATGGGTCAGGGGCGTCCAGAAGCGCCTTTGGAAGACAGTCGCTCGCCAGCGCGTAGCTTTTGACCGAGCCCGTTTTATGATGGATCACCAGCTCGCCTCGAAAGTACAACGTTTCCAGCGCGGCGCGGCCCAGGGTGGTCGCGCTCCAATACCAATCGGTCTTCTCCTTCATGGCCAGATCCTGCGCGGACAGACTCCCACGCTCATGCACGGTCTTGAGAATCTGGGGAATCACGGGCTCAACACTTTCGCTGCCGCGCGTATGCTTGCGAAAATTCTCACGCAGGAACTCCAGACAGGGCCAGTCCTCGGTCAGCATGACGCACATATTTTTATCGAAATAGTCCATAAGCACCCGATCCCGATAGAGAAGGTCGGAAAGCATTTCACGCGAGAAGCCCTTGACGCGCGCAAGAAAAGCCAGCTCATGGCTTCGGCCGCAGACGTCGATGGGGTCGTATTGTACGCAGCCGACTTGGCGCACATACTCCAGCAGCCCCCTGCTCCCGCTGAAGCGGTCCGCACCCATCAACCCCTGTCTTTTGAGCAGAAAACGGCATGCCTGCGATCTGCGTATCCGTTCCATGAGGACGCCTCCATTTTGGCTTGCTGATTCAAGCTATCTTAGCATGAGGAACAAATGTTCGTCAATGACTTTTTCATGCGTTGTGTTTTTACAAAGCGCATGGTATAATAAAATGGTTTGATTCTACGGATCCATGAGTTGGACTGATCATAGAAGAGGTGGGAAAATGGGCGGTACGGTTTATAAATGCCCCAGCTGCGGCGCGTATCTGAATTTCGATCCCGAAAGCCAGCAATGGAAATGTCCGTTCTGTGACTCTCAGTTTCAGGAAAAGGAATTGCTGGAACGTGAGAAACAGGAAGAGAAAAACGAGAAGACCGCTCAGGCTTCCCAGGGCGAGCAGATGGTCTATCATTGCCCCAACTGCGGCAGCGAGATCATGACGGACGAGACGACCATCGCGACGCATTGCTATTATTGCCACAGCCCCGTCGTGCTTCAGGGCAAGCTGGAAAGCGATATGCGTCCTGACAGCGTTCTGCCCTTCACGATAGACAAGGACAAGGCTGTGAAGACCTTCATGGACTGGGTGAAGGGCAAGCGCTTTGTGCCCAAGGGCTTTTTCAGCCAGCAGGAGATTGAAACGATGAGCGGCGTGTACTATCCGCATTTTGTGACGGAATGTGAGGTGGACGGCTCGATCGATGGCGAGGGCCGCAACGTGAGCGTCGCGGATACGGGCAATTATATCGTCACCTCCACCCGTCACTATCATGTGCGCCGCGAGGCGGATATCCATTTCCAAAACATCATGCGGCCGGCGCTTTCCAGCACCAACCGCAAGCTGTCCGACGGCATTCATCCCTTTCCGCTGGAAAAGGCGAAGCCGTTCACGGGCGCGTATCTGTCAGGCTTCCTGGCCGAACGGCGGGATATGGACGCCGAGTCGATCCGCGAGGACGTTGAGCAGGAGGTACAGGGCTATGTGCAGCCGCTTTTGTCAGACGATCTGACGGGCTATGATCAGTATAGCGTGAACGCCTTCTCCAGGCTGAAGGGACTGAAGAGCCGCTATCTGCTTCTGCCCACCTGGGTGCTGACATACCCCAACAGACAGGATGTGAAAAACCCCTATTATTATGTTATGAACGGTTGTACCGGAGAGGTCTGCGGCAAGCTGCCCATTGATAAAAAGAAGCTCTATCTGACCGGCCTTGGCATCATGGCGGCGATTTTTGCGGTGGGCTGCGTTTTGAGCTATTTCCTATTCTGATCAAAGGAGAAGGAAGCATGAAAAGGCGTTTGGCGGCGATTCTGGCCGCGTTGACCGTTCTGATCCTCGCGCTACCCGCGATGGCGGCGGAGGATACGCGCATCTTTGACCGCGCGGGGCTCTTCAGTGCCTCGGAGGAAGAGACCCTTTCGGAGAGAATCGCGGCGTTTCAGGAAAACACTGGCATGGACTTTGTCATTGTCACCTCCCGCGAGGCGCATGACGATTCCAGCCAGCAGCAGATCGCGGATGCCTTCTATGACCGCGGCGGCTTCGGGCTGGATGAGGAAAACAGCGGTATCCTGTACTATATCGACATGTATGAGCGGCATCACTATCTTTTCACGACGGGCCGGATGATCGACTACATGACGGACGAGCGCATCGACAGCGCGATCGATGCCTGCAAGACCTATCTGAGCCGCGGCGACTATGCGGGCGCCGCGCAGCACATGCTTTCCCTGGTGGAGAATGATGTCAAGCAGGGAATTCCGGAAGGACGGTATCGCTACGATGTGGTGACCGGCCAGCGCCTTACTGCGCGGCACAAGGCACTCACCACGGGCGAGATGCTTGTCTGTGCCATCATCGCCGCTGTGGTCGGGCTCATTTTCGTCTCCGGCGTGCGATCCCGCTACAAGCTCAAAGGCAGCACCTATGAGTACCGTTTCCGCGAGAACAGCGCTGTCAGGCTGACCGGACGCACTGACGATTATATGCGCACCACCACCACGCGCACCCGCAAGGCCTCTCCGCCGCCCTCAAGGGGACATGGCGGACATGGCGGACATGGCGGCTTCGGCGGCGGCAGCGGGGTTCACTCCAGCGACGGCGTGTCTCATGGCGGCGGAGGCGGGCGCTTCTGATCAGCGGAAAGGAAAGCATATGCCTGGAGGGAAAAACGTGCTATACGCGCTGGAGCGCATGCTGTGGCGCTGCGTTTTCGCGGCGCTGACGATTGTGTTTCTGACGGTGCTCCTGTCGGTCGTATGGGATCTTTTGTCTCCGTTTCTTATCGGCCTGGCGGTGGCGGCGGCCTTGCAGCCGCTGATCCGTTTCGCGCAAAACCGGCTGCATATGAGGCGCGGACTGGCGGCGGGTCTGTGGATCGCGTTGGCGACGATCGTGGCGCTGGTGCTTCTCTACTGGTTCTGCTCCTTCGCGGTTGTGCAGCTGGTGAGCGCGGCCGAAAACGCGCCCACCATCATTAGCGGCATAGTGGATGTGCTGCGCGCGGCTACCAACCGTCTGCTGAACATGGTTCAGTCCCTGCCGGACAGCTTCGGAGAGACCATCCGTACCTCGCTGAACAGCATTTATATGTCGATAAGCGACATGGGTATGCAGCTGGCGGGCACGCTGATCAACGGCGCAGTGGGTCTCGCGGCCTCCCTGCCCTATGCCTTTGTTTATGCCAATTTTCTCTTGCTTGCCGTCATCTTTATTACCAACCGATACGAGGGCTGGCGCCAGCGTCTTATCTGCCGCAAGGGGGAGAGCGAGAGCGGGCGCGGCTTGAGATTGCTCAAGCAGTCCGCCGGACGCGGACTGGCGGGCTATATTCGCGTCCAGCTACTCTTCTCATTGCTCACCTGCCTGATTTCCTGGGTGTTTTTCCAAACAGTGGGGTTTCAGTACGCGTTTTTGATCGGATTTGTTGCGGCACTTTTGGAGATGATCCCGCAGTTTGGCTGCGGGGTACTCTTTATCCCGTGGAGCGTCATCTGCTTTTTGGTGGGTGCCTCAAGAAACGGCTGGCTGGTGCTGGGACTGTATCTTAGCTACTCACTTCTGCGCCGCGTGACGGAGCCCGCACTTTTGGGCACCAACCTGGGCGTGTCACCGCTGGCGTCACTGGTGGGTATGTTTGTAGGCATGCGAATGGGCGGCGTGGTCGGCCTGATTCTGGGCCCGATCGTGACGGTGGTGCTTCTCAGCGCGGTGCGTTCGCATCTGTTTGACGGCATTCTAAGTGATATGAAGGTGATCTCGGACAGCCTGGCGGCCCGTTGGAGGCGAGGACTTAAAAATGGATGAGAGAACGCGCTGCCGCTGGGCGAGAGGCGAGCTGATGGAGCGCTATCATGATGAGGAATGGGGCGTCAGAACTCTGGATGAGCAAAGGCTATACGAAATGCTTTTTCTGGAGGCGTTCCAGGCAGGACTGTCCTGGCAGGTCGTTTTGAGCAAACGGGAGAATTTTCGCCGCGCCTTTGACGGCTTTCAGGCGCATAAGATCGCCGCGTATGGTGAGGATAAGGTTGAGGAACTGCTCAAGGACCCTGGAATCATCCGATGCAGGGCCAAGATCGAGGGCGCGATCGTTAACGCGCGCTGCTTTTTGGAAATCCAGTGGGAATACGGCAGCTTCGCGAGCTATCTATACAGCTTTACCGATGGTCGGGTCGTTCAAAACCTGACCGGAGAAACGCATACAACCTCGCCTGTGAGCGACGCGATCTCCGCTGATCTGCGTGGGCGCGGGATGAAGTATATGGGTTCGGTAACGGTGTATAGCTACTTGCAGGCCGTAGGCGTGGTGAACGATCACGAGCCCGGCTGCTTCATGCGTCCCTGAGACGGAAGCGCCAGCCACGGCCGGAAAGGACGGATGACGCTTCATTGCATGACGCCTTTTCTTCCCGACTTTTGAGATGGAACGACCGCCTAAACGGCATCCCCAGAAAGGGAGCGCTGGTGGCGGTCACGTTTTTTGCGGCGGCGCTGTTTTTCCTGGCGCTGCCATATTGCTGGCCATTTGTGCTGGCGTTTCTGTTTTCGAGAATGCTAGAGCCCTTCGTACGCGTCACGTCGAGGGGCTTTCGCCGCGTGCGTCTGGGACGGCCCGCCGCGTCGGCGCTTGGCGTGCTGTTGCTGTTTGGAATTGTCGGTGCGCTGGTCTCAGCGCTGGTGGGACGGCTCGTTCAGGAGATGACCGGCTTTGCGCGTATGCTGCCGCAGGTCATCACATGGGTAAGCGAGACGGGGGTGAACGAGCTCAAGGCACTCTATGCGCGCTACCGCGAGCTGCTGCCCACTTATCTGCCCGAAATGCTGGAAAACGCGCTCACCTCGCTTGGACAAAACGCCATTCGCTGGGCAGGCACGCTCTCCGCCGCGCTTACCAGCGGGGCTTGGAGCACGGCCGCCTCCATCCCGCACGCGCTTTTGAGCATCGTGCTGACGGTGATGGGCACCTATTACATGACGGCGGATCGTGCGCGCATCAGCGGCTTTTTTCACCACACGCTTCCATCAGAATTGATGTGCCACAGCCGCTTTATCCGAACGCGCCTGTGGGGAGCGCTTTTGGGACAGGTGCGTAGCCAGCTCACGGTTTCTTTGGTGATAACGGCCTTTCTGATGACGGCGCTGGCCGCCTTTCGCATCCGATATGGCCTCTTGATCGGCCTTTTGATCGGCGTGGCAGACGCACTGCCCGTGCTGGGTGCGGGACTGTTCCTGATCCCGTGGAGCATCGGGGCGTTTATCGTCGGGCAGACGGGAAGAGGCGCGCTTATGGCCTGCCTGTACTTTGGCACCATTGTGATCCGGCAGGTACTGGAGCCGCGTATTGTTGGAAAGAATCTTGGACTTTATCCTCTGGCGACAATGATCGCCATGTACGCGGGCTACCGACTGATGGGCTTTTTGGGGCTGCTGGCGGGACCGATTCTGCTCAATGTGGTGAAGGTCATCCTGGAGGCGGACGAACGGGTGCGCGCAGCTATACCAGATCCGCCAGAATGACGTCAATGGCCTCTATGTAGGCGTAATGCCGCGCCTCGCCGTCCACCACCAGGGCGTCAAAGAAGGCATCCAATCGGTAGGCCTCGATAACGCGCGTGGTGCCACCCTCGGTGACCAGCTTGATTCGCCAGCGTGGCGCTTCTCCTTCAGGAAACGCCCAGCCATCGGGAAGGTCGCCTGAAACGGTCAGAGCGTTCAGTCGGGAAACGAGCGTATCCAGCCGCTCCTGTGTGACGCCGATCCCGTTGAAGCTGACGGCGGTGTCATAGACGAGATGGCCGTCCGAATCAACCTCGAGGCTATTGTCGCTCAATACGCGCTCCGTGCGGGTGACGGAGACGTCAAGCGAGGCATCGGGCGTCTGGATCGTGATGGAGGACAGCGAGGCGCCGCCTAGGTTGGCGGGCTGGCGCGCGGCGAGTTTGGCGGGCGTTGCGTTCACGATCGTCTCCACCAAAAAACGGCTGACCAGATAGGCGTCGCCCTCATACTCGCAGGTATAAAAGTATTCTTCCTCGGCACGGCCGATGACGAAGTGCAGATCGCTTTCGGGAACCGTCCGCACGGTCAACGCGCCGTTTTCATCCGTTTCCGTATAAAAACCGGACGACTGATGCAGCTCCACATCGCACAGGGGGGCATCAAAGCCGTAGACGGAACGGTTTTCGTCCGTTACGGCGGCCTCGACGGTTCCCAAGCGAAAGCCGGAAAGCGCGGTGAGCATGGCATCGGTCTGCTCCGCGTCCATGGGATAGACATAGGGCGATTCCATAACGCCGCTGGTATAGCCGGAGGCATCGGCCGAGAAAAGCATGCGAATTTCATCCGACGTCGTTTTGAGCGTTACCCTGTCGATCAGGGTCTTGACAATGGTAGGCTGGGTGACGGGAAGAAGGCGGTTTTGCGTCAGAAACAGCGCGTCGCTGATCCCCGAGTCACACATATAGACACCTTTGTCGCCAGACCAGCGATAGTAGGCATAGGTCGTGTTGGGCACGCCTAGGCCGATCTCAAAGGTGATCTCGCTTCCGTCCTGATAGCGAACGACGGCGGTCGCCTGCGGCGGCTCAAGACCCATTTCTGCAAGATGCTCCCGTACCTCGCTTTCATCCTCAGTGACGGTATCCTGCGCGACAATTTGCGTCGCGACGCTCAAAAGATCCTCCGCATAGACCTCGTTGAGCGCAAGCAGCTCTCCGTCGCGCTCAAGATGAAGGCTGCCGTCATTCATGCGCAGAGTGTAGGTTTCGCCGCCGAGCTGGGAAATGGTCATGCTTTCGAGCTGGGCGGCATCACCCTGATAAAGGGTACGCGTGGTAGAGCCCTGCGGCACGAAGGGCGAGGAAATATGCGAACGGATCACCGGCAAGAGAAGAAGAAGGGCCACGGCGAGCGCCAGCGCGGTTCCCAGCAGGATCAGCTTGAGCCTTGTACTGATCCCTCGTCTGGGCTGGATTTTGTTAGGGTGCTTCAACAGGGATCCCTCCTAGCGGTTGCGGCGCGGCAGAAGTACACACAGACCGGCCACGAGAATCAGAAGCGGCACAGCGACGATCAGCGCGACGCCAATCGCCTGACTTCCGACAGTCAGCGCGGGCCTGAGCGCGGTGGAGGCCATGATATCCAGGGAAACCGTTTTTTCCGGCAGAAGCTCACCCATCAGCATGAGGAGAAATTCCTCGGGATACGAGACCTGATAGATGTATTCGGAGGTGAACAGAAGACTGCTTCCCGAGGCGAACAGGCGGCTGACATTGCCGTTGGCGTGCATACGGTGGGCAAAAAGCGCCACGCTCCATTCACCCACGGGATCGTCCGGCTGGCGTTCGATGGAGTCGTTGCCGTCCGCGAGACTGCGGATATAGGCGTTGGGGCCGGTCTTAAGCACCGTGCCTGTGGTAAGGCTCGCGTCGCTCTCGGTAGGCGTCTCAAACGCGCAGGCGGCGGGCATGAGCAGGATATCCAGACCGTTCTGGATGAGAGGAAGCGTCATGTCGAGCGTCTCCATGTAGGGAAGGAGCTGAAGACGTTCCTCATAGTAGCTACCGCTGTCCTCCTCCCCAGCCACCACCACGCCCGAAAGCGGCACGACGCCATAGCTTTTCAGAAACGACAGATAGTTGGGCATGCCGTCGATGGGATCAGTAAAATCGCGTGTGATGAAGAAATCACCGCCCTCCCTAGCAAAGGCGCTGAGCTGCTCCAGCTCCGTATCCGTCAGGTCGTTCTGCGGCGACATGATGAGCAACAGATCAATGTTCTCAAGCGTATCGCCCGAGAGAAGCGACACGGAGACGCAGCCGTAGTTGTTGCTGGTTAAAAAATCGGTCAATATAGAGAGAGAATCCAGCGACATCTCTCCATGCCCCTGAAGGATGCCGATGGTGGGGACGGTATCCTGAGAAACGTACATGATGGCCTCGGTCAGGCTCTTTTCATATGCCAGCCCCTCATAGATAAAAGTGCCGCTTTCAACGTCATAACCGGCCAGGAGAAAATCGGAGTAATCGAGCAGCTTGTAACGGCCCGTGTCCGGACAGTTGACGATGACGCTGTCCGCTTCGGGAGTGCTTTCAAGATCGCCCTGGAAGCGGGTGAGAATGCCCGGATTTTTGGAAATATCCGTGGGCAGGACAGAAACGCGGTCGCTCAAGACCTCGTAGCGGTTCAGAAGTTGGAGAATCTGCGTATCCATGCTCGCACTCTGGTAGAGCAGGTACAATTCCACGTCCTTGTCGAGGCGATCCAGCACCGTACGTGTTTCCTCGCCGGTTGTGGCATAGCCGTTGAAGCTCATATCACGCCGCCAACCGTATTCGTCCTCGAGCGCCTTTACGCCGATATTCACAAGCACGCATACGGCCAGAAAAGCGGCCATCAGCAGCGCACTTAGCTTGCCGTGCCGCCATTTGGGCTGACGAAAACGGGACGCGATTCGATGAAGCAGCTTTTTCATGCCGCGCCTCCTTCCGAGAAGCGGCGGGCATCCAGAACGCGCGTCGCCGCGACCAGGCATGCCGCGATGAAGGTCAGATAAAACAGAATGCCCGAATAGCTGAGCTGCCCGAGAAGGAAGGGCTCGTAGCGATCGTAGAGGCTTAGGAAATTCAGCGAATCGCTGATCCAGGCGACAGAGAGGTTCTGCGCGAGAAGATCCGCCATCCACAGCACAAAGTTCGCGCCAAAGGCGGCGACGGCGCCGGTCATCTGGTTTTTGGCAAAGCAGGTAACGAACAGATCCAGCGCGAGAAAGCTCAGACTTTGCAAGGAAAAGCCGAGGTAGCCCACGAACCATTCACCCGCGTATACCCGACCGCACAGAGCGATCACAAGCGTGTACACGTTTGTGAGCAAGATGGTAATAAGCATCACGCAGGCGGCGGCCAGATATTTCCCCACGATGACGCTTCCCAGCCCGACGGGGCTTGTGAGAACCAACTGGTCGGTTCGCTTTTGCCGTTCCTCGCACAGAAGCCGCATGGTCAGCAGCGGACAGAGAAGCATGACCAGTGCGGTCATCTGAGAGAGAAAGGACAAAAGATCGCTCGAAAGGCTCCGAAGGTTATACAGATAAAAGATAAGGCCGGACAGCGTAAGAAACACGCCCATGAACACATAGCCCACGGGAGTGCGGAAATATGCGAGAAAGTCCCGCTTGAAGATGGTGCGCACACAACCACTCCCTTCCGTTACTGGGAAATGACGCTTAAAAACACCTGCTCGAGGCTATCCTCGCAGCGGGAAAGGTGGAGAATGGGAATGCTCAGCCCGCTGAGCAGCGCGAACAAACGCCGCTCCGGCTCCGGCTGGCGGAAGAAGGTGATGATCGCGGTGGTCTGGTCGGAATGAGCGGTCGGCTGAACCGTTACGCGACGGACACCCTCGAGTGCCTTGAGCTTCCCAAGAATTCGGCCTTCCGCCGCGCCCACGGTGAGGGTCAGCGTGATCTCGTCCGGATCGCTCATGCCGGCAAGTTCTGCGTCCAGCTTGACCTTTCCCTCGTCCAGAATGATCACGTGGTCGCACAGCTGCTGAACCTCACTCAGAATGTGCGAGGAAAAGATGATGGTGCGCCCGCGGCCCAGTGTGCGGATTAGCCCGCGAATCTCGGTGATTTGCTTGGGATCGAGGCCGACGGTGGGCTCGTCCAGCACCAGCACGTCCGGATCGCTGCACAGCGCCTGCGCCATGCCCGCGCGCTGGCGATAGCCCTTGCTCAGATGGGACAGAAGGCGGCGGCGCATCTGCGTCAAGCCAGTCAGCTCCATCACCTCGTCCACGTGAGCAGGGATGGCGCGGGGCGCGACGCACCTCAGCTCGGACACAAACCGCAGGTATTCGCATACCGTCATCTCATCGTACAGCGGCGGCTGCTCGGGCAGATAGCCCAAATGGCGCTTGGCCTGCGCCGCCTCCAAAAGCGGATCGTGGCCGTCGATGAGTGCGCGGCCCTCGGTGGGCGCGAGATAGCCGGTCAGAATGTTTAAAAGCGTAGTCTTGCCCGCGCCGTTTTGGCCAAGCAACCCTGTAACTCCGCCCTTATCGACCTTTAGGCTCACGCCCGAGAGCGCATTGACACTTCCATAACGTTTGGATACGTTTTTCAGCTCGATCAAGGAAAGCGCCGCCTCCTTATCCGCGCGTCGAACAACGCGCAATGGGCGGTCATCAAAAAACCACCAGTATTTATCATAACACGTGACAGGTAAATGGGTGTGAATGAATTGTAAATTTCGGGGAGAAGGAACGGAAGCGGACGGCTTATAGCCTCTTTTGCATGTCGCGCGGAGAAACACTGTAAAACTGCTTAAAGCGTTTTGAGAAGTGCGCCACATCGGGATAGCCGACCTTTTCGCCGATTTCATAGATTTTGTAGCGGTTTTCTTCTAACAGGGCCTTGGCGATCTTCATACGGTATTCAAACAGATAATCGCTGAAGGAACACCCCATATCGGCCTTGAAGGTGGCGCTGAGGTGAGATTTACTGATGCCCAGACGGCGCGCGATGGAGCCAAGAGAGAGATCCTGATCATATTCCGCCTCAATGATGGCGATGACCTTGCGTGTATAGGGAGTGAGCGCGTCGGCAAGATGAAGGGATCCCTGAAGCCGTAGGCCGGTGTTGAGCGTATATTCAAACAATTCAAATACCTGCGTCGAGGTATGACATAGGGCTTTTTCAAAAAGCTCCTGCTCCTTTTTTCCGATCGGACTGATGCGCGTAAGCCGACGCCAAAGCCCCTCAAGCGCTTCGCGACAGAGCGTCACGCAGGAGGCTAGATTCATGGCGTCGCTTTGCGCCTTTCTGGCCAGCGCCGTTACCTCTGTTCTCCATGATTCGGGGCTTATGGGAACATCTGATGGCGCCGCGCCCTCATGCTCTTTCAGCCAGGCGGACAGAAGCATCTGACAAAGCGACTGGTGCAGTCCCTTTTGACAGGGCGTTATCTGCCAGAGGATCTCTGGAAAGTCTCGGATAAGCCGCTGCGCTTCGGATTCGTCGAAAAGAAGGCCTGCGGCGCATGACGGGGGGAGAGGGCAAAAAAGCCTTACGCCATCGGGCTTTTCCGGCAGAGGCGGCGACGGACAGACGCCGACCGCCAAAAGCACGCGCCGGTCCCAGTATTCCTGGCGGCTCAGTAAATTCCACAGCGAGGTTTCCGCGTGGGCAAGACCCATCAGCGCGCCGTGGAAAAGCTCGTCCGCCAGCGCCCAATCGCATTTGGGTGCGGAGGAGGCGGGGACGCTTTGAATATGAGCGATTAAGCGCCGCACGCAGCTTTCGAGCGCGGACGCCTCCAGAGGCTTGAGCAGATAGTCGAAAGCACCGTACTTGACCGCTTCCTGCGCATAGGTAAATTCAGAATAGGAGCTGATAAAGATAAATTGGCTCCGAAATCCTTCCCTGCGCGACTCCCTCAGCAGCGAGACGCCGTCCATCACAGGCATGGCGATATCCGTCAGAACGATATCGGGCGTCAGGGCGCGGATCGCCTCCAGCCCTTCCCGCCCGTTTTTGAGGACCGCCTTGATTTCGATCCCCAGGGACGCCCAATCCAGATAATCAGTCAGACCGCTGCGGATCAGGGGTTCATCGTCGATGATAATCATGCTAAGCATGGGAGACCTCCTTTCCCAACGGGAAAACCATGGTTACGCGGGTGCCCTCGCCCCTTTTGCTGTCGATCTCAAAGGAATAATCCTCTCCGAAATACATCTTGAACTGCCGGTCGATGTTGATGAGCGCGAAGCAGTCGTCGCTCGCGTCCCGCGCGGCGTGATGCGAAATGGCGCGGCGTACCTCCTCAAGGCGCTCGGCCGTCATGCCGACGCCGTCGTCCTCGACGCGGTATCGGATATATCGCTCGTCCCCGCGCGTCATCAAGATGCGTATGTGGCCCTGGTTTTTCTCACGAATGCCATGCTGGAAGGCGTTTTCAACAACCGGCTGGAAGGGGTATTTCACCACCCGCTCTTCCTCGAGCCCCGGCTCGACATAGATGGAAAATTGGATCAGGTTGTCCATGCGGATATTCATCAGGGACAGATAGCAGTCCAGGATTTCCCGCACCTCGCGAACCGTCACCATGTCCTGGCCGTGGTTGAGGGTAAGGCGGAAGAAGTGAGAGAGGGTAAAGATGATGGAGGAGATCTGTGGAACGTGATGCTTGTCCGCGATCCAATGGATGCTGTCCAGCGTGTTATAGATGAAATGCTCATTCAGCTGCGTCTGGATGAATTTCAGCTCAAATTCGTTTTTGAGCATACGGGTCTCATAGTTTTCCTGTATTAAATGCTGGAGCTTTTCCAAAAGCACATTGAAGCGATGCCCCACATAGCCCAGCTCGTCCCTCTGGCGGAAGTGGATGCGCACGCTCAGATCGCCGCACTCAGCCTGCCGCATTTTGCCGCTGATGACCCGCATAGGGCGGATGATGTGCGTGTAGAGGAAGAGAAGGCTGATGACAAAGATCACGGCCAGACAGTAAATAAAATAGTACAGATACTTTTCCAAAACGTTCATGGAGGTGCTGAAGCGCACCACCGGCGCATAGACGATATACAGCCACGGCGTGTGGGAGGAGCGATGATGGACGGTCACATAGCTTTCGCCGTCCTGCACGGATTCATACCATCCTGCGCGTTCCTCAAAGGAAGAGGCGCAAAGCATTTCGATCTGTTCCAAGTCCGTCCCGTTTGGAGAAAAAATGCTTTGGGTGGCGTCCATGATGAAAAGCGTTCCCTGGCCGTCGGGAAAGAGCTGCTCGAACCGCTCCATCATGACATCTACGGGAAGAGCGGCCCGCGCGTAAAGCTTGAGCGTCGGATTGTTTGAATAGTAAGGGGAAAAATAAGTGACAAGATATTTTTTGCCGTCTGTCTCCTCCAAAAACCATTGCTTCTCCTCGCGCCCATCCGGCCCCATAATCCGAAGAATCTCCGCCTCGGACGGATGCCACATCGTCCTTCGCGTAGCGCCCACCCGACTGGAAAAAATGGCGTCGCAGAACGGGTTATACAGTTCCAGCGAGTAGATATAGACGCTGCTGAGATAGTATTGGTACAGCCTTCGGCTGACCTGCTCGCAAAGGAGAAAGGAATCATAGCCGCGCGGCTCCCGGGCAAGCGCAGGATCAAAGCTGATATCGTCGAATACGTTGTCGGCGCGCATCTGGTTGCTTACGGATTCGACGCTGGTGAAGATTTCATCCATGATGCCGGATAGATTTTGCAGGGAAATGGAGATATAGGAACTCACGTCGCCGAGAATCTGCGAAGTGGAGTCCTTGATAAGCAGCGAGTACAGGAACAAAATTGGGATGATGAAGATCAGGATCAGCACCGCCATCGTTTTGAAAAGCAGGCTGTGCTGATAACGCTGACTGTGCTGCGGCAAACCTAAAATCGGCAATGGACGGCACTCCTTTCTCGATTTTGCTTATTCTTTATTATAGAAAAGCCTTTCGACTTGTAAACAGAGAATCGTTGGCCGAGGGGAAAATAATCATTTCAAAAAACAACTTTCGTCGAAAAACACAATTTTTCATCAGATCAAAAGACAAAACGCAGGCGAAAACGCCATCGCTCTTTTTTGAAAATCAGGCTACGATACATATGCAAGCAAGGGAGTGGCGCGAATGTTTTATATCAGCAATCTGGCGGCCGGCCTGGAGCGGGGATTGGATCAGCCGGAATTTCTGTTGGAGGCAGTCAGGCCGTTTGAGGGAAGGGCGGGAATCGAACTGTTCCTGCATTACCATGACGAGGGCTACCGGCGCAGAGCCGAGGCCGCCGCGAATTGGCTGGGGGCGCTTCCCAGGACGGTTCACGGCCCGTTTCTACATGTGGAGGCCAGCAGCGAAAAAAACAGCGTTGGACAGGAATATTTGTTCGAGGCGTACAGCTGGGCGTTTGAGACAGCTGAACGACTGGGATGCCGCGAGATGGTCTTTCACACGCACCAGCGGGTGATCGGGGCGGAGGAAAAGCGGCGCGCGCAGCAAAACGTGAGGGACAATCTCGACGCCCTGATCCGCATGGGACGCGGGCATGGCGTCACGCTTCTGATCGAGAACCTTGGAATCCAGACAAGCGGCGTCAGCCTGTTTGACGAGGATGATTTCTGCGCGCTGATCCGTGACTTTCCCCAGGCGGGCTGCCTGATCGACACGGGCCATCTCAATGTGGCCGGATGGGACACGGCGCGCGTGATAGAAGCCCTGGCGGGGCGCATCCGTGCGTATCATCTTCACGACAACGACGGCCGGACGGACAGCCATCGTCCCATCGGGGAAGGGACTTTCAACTTTCCCGCGTTTTATCAGCTGTACCGCCGCTTTACGCCCGACGCCGGACTGACGCTTGAATACGGCGACGGAGCGGATATCATACCTCGGCGTCTGGCGGAGGATCTTCAAAGCGTGATTGCCGGCGTTTCCGAGCGCTGAAACGCCGTTTGCATCAAACCAAACAAAGGAGGGACCTATCCATGAAGAAACTCGTTTCTCTGCTTCTTGTACTGACCATGGCCTTCTCGCTTGTCTCTGCTTCGGCTGTCGCCGAGGGTGACCCGGTCGAGCTGACGTTTTACTATCCGGTCGGCGTCGGCGGCGACCTGGCGCTCCTGATCGAGAATCTGGCGGCTGAATTTACCAAGGAGAACCCCGACATCGTCGTGAAGCCCGTCTTCTGCGGAAATTCTACGGAGACCACGACCAAGACCATCGCCGCGATTCAAGGCGGCAATGCGCCGGAATTCGCCATTCTCGGCAACTCCGAGCTGTATTCCATGCTTTCTCTGGATGCGATCATTCCGCTGGATGATCTCATCGCGGCAGATGAGGACGGAGAGGAATTCATCAACGATTTCTGGCCCGCGTTCCTTGAAAATTCCTATTACGAGGGCAAGATCTACTCGATTCCCTTCCAGCGCAGCACGATTATCATGTATTACAACAAGGATGCGTTTGCCGCTGCCGGTCTGGATCCCGAGACGCCTCCCGCCACCTGGGAGGAGCTGGTTGAATATGCGCAGAAGCTGACGATCCGCGACGAGTCCGGCAACGTGACGCAGTGGGGCGTACAGATTTCCACCAACGATCCCTTCACCTTCAGCCCCTTTGTCATGCAGAATAGCCTCAATGGCGAAAATCTAATGACCGAGGACGGAAAGACCGCGTTGTACAATACCGAGGAAAACGTTGAGGCGCTCCAGTTCCTGGTGGATCTTTCTCAAAAGTACCAGGTCATGCCCGAGGGCGTCATCGTCTGGGCGGATTCCACCTCGAATTTCATGGCCGGCACCGCCGCCATGCTGTACATGTCCTCCGGCAGCCTGACCAACGTGCTTAACAATACCGACTTTGAGGTCGGCACCGCCTTCCTGCCTGCGGGCAAGCGCTATGGATCCGCCACGGGAGGTGCAAACTTCTATATTCTGAATGGCATCTCCGATGAAAAGCTGGCGGCCACCTGGAAATTTATCCGCTGGATCACGGAGCCCGAGCGCGCCGCGCAATGGAGCATCGACACCGGCTACGTCGCCACCCGCAAGAGCTGCTTTGACCTTGACCTTCTCAAGGACTACTTCGCGATCGTCCCGCAGGCCGAAACAGCCGGAAATCAGTTGGAGTACGCGGGCAGCGAGCTGATGCTCTATGACAACACCCGCTGCTGGGATGCGCTGAAAAACGCTATCGACGCCGCGATGACACTGACCAAGACCCCTGCCGAAGCGCTTGCGGACGCCCAGGCCGAGGTGGACGAGATTCTTTCTGAGTACAATTGACCTGCGCTTGGGGGAAGCGCATGAGCGCTTCCCCCTCTGACTCAAATCAGAAGGAGGGCATGGAGTTGCGATCCCTACATTCCCGTTATCAGCTGCGAAAAGATTTACTAGGCTGGTTGTTTCTGCTGCCTTCCCTGCTGTTCCTTGGCGGCTTTTCGCTCTATCCCATCGGTAAAACGATTGTCAACAGCTTTCAGAAGGTGAACCTTGGAAAGCAGACCTATACGTTTATCGGCTTGACCAACTATGTCAAGGTCTTTCAGGACAAAACCTTTCAGACGGTTCTGGGCAACACCTTTCTCTTTGCGGCCGTTGTGATTCCGCTGAGCATGGTGATCGGCTTCTTTCTGGCTTCTCTGGTCAAAAGCGAGCACAAGGGCGTCGGCTTCGCGCGCGCACTGATCTATTATCCCAATATCGCGCCAACCATCGGCTTTGCCACGGTTTGGACGTATCTGCTCACGCCCACGGTCGGCCTCATCAGTCAGCTGAGTGTGATGATAGGAATACCGGCGCAGGATTATCTGAACAATCCCAAATTTGCAATTTATACCATTATGGTGGTCTATTTGTGGAGAGAAGCCGGCTTTGTGATGATTTTCTACACCTCCGGCCTGCAAAATATCTCCCAGGAATATTATGAGGCGGCGCGAATCGACGGCGCGTCGGCATGGACGATGCTTCGCAGAATCACGCTTCCTCTTGTCAGGCCAACCACGGTGTTTGTGCTGACCTGCACCATGGCCAATTCCTTTAAAATGGTCGATCTGATCGTTACGATGACGACCAAGGGCGGGCCCAACAACAGCACCAATGTATTGATGTATCATATCTACCAGACGGCCTTCTCCTATTGGGATATCGGCCAAGCGTCTGTGATGACGGTCGTTATGCTGGTGTTTATGCTGCTGGTCTCCATGGTGCAGTTTACCGGTATGGATCGCGGCACGCATTACGACAATTGAGGGAGGAAGCTCCAATGAAGAATAAGCCAAATATCTGGATGAGATTGCTGCTGATTCTCATCAGCCTCCTGTGGGCTATTCCGCTTCTGTGGGCTGTGATAACGGCCCTCAAGCCCTCCAGGGAAGCCATGATGCTGAATTGGCCGAGCAGACTTACACTTGAAAATTTCAAGGCCGTTTTCAATTCAGCTCCCTTTTTGCAGTATGGACTCAATACGGTGCTGATTGTGGCCGGCATTCTGATCGTGCAGCTTGTCACGGTCACCCTGGGCGCCTATGCGTTGGCCTGTATTGATTTTCGTGGAAAAGCACTGGCCATGGTTCTCATCATGGTGCAGATCGTCATTCCCAGTGACGTGCTCATCCTTCCTAATTATATTACGCTACGTCAGCTTTCTCTTCTGGATACGCTTGTGGGCGTTATGCTTCCCTTTTTCGCGTCCTCTATGGGGCTGCTGCTGCTGAGAGGCGCCTATAAAAGCATTCCTGTTGCGATTGCGGATGCCGCCAGAATTGATGGCGCCAATATCCTGCAAACGCTTTTGCATGTGTATATTCCCTCAACCCGTGCGACCTATGTGGCATTTGCGATCTGCTCTGTCAGCACGCATTGGAACAGCTTCCTCTGGCCGATGATCGTGATCAATTCCGTGGAGAAGCGGCCGCTGACCGTCGGACTTTCTCTGTTCGCCAAGGCAAGCGAGTCCGGACCTATGTGGGCGAAGGTTACGGCGGCCACGCTGATTGTCATGTTGCCGCTGTATATATTGTTTTGCTCCTTTCAAAAGGTGTTCGTCTCCAGCCTGGTGCACTCCGGCATTAAGTAACGGGCCGAAAAGGCGTTCCAAAAGTGGGGTTGGACGAAAAGGCGTGGGATGCCAAAGCGCTCTGCGTCCTCCGCGACGATTGAGGTTGCGGTCTAAGTCCCCTGCACCCCATCCTTTGTCGATCCCCTGGGGTTGTTGCCAAAAGCCCCTCAAAAAAATATGCGACAAAAAAATCCGCTTTTAGGCAACGCTTGAAAGCGGATTTTTTGTTGTGACTGCACGAAAACTGTTTGTTCAAAGCTGTTTCTGCAACAGGCCGTTTTATGCATGATTCTGGCCTTCCACGACAGGCCCTTAAGGGTTCAGGCTCGTCCTTCACTTTCTTTCCCGCGCATGCTTCGCGTTCAGAAGTGCGCTGGCGGTGGCCTGTGCTGCCTGCTCGTGGGCCTCCTTTTTCGTGCGCTTGCCCTTTGTAACTTCCTGTGACGGCTCCGGCGGCCGACGTTTCGTTTCCTTTGCCGGACTGGGCTGAAGCCACTTTGCGACAAGATCCTCCCACGGCAGCTTCCGAAGCGCGATATCCGTCAGAAGCAGGAGCAGAGCGAGAATACACAGTGCTCCTTCCAACTGCCTGCGTGTAGCGGCGGCCTGAACGGGTACATCCCAGAAGCCGTCCGAATCGGTGAGGGCCCTGCCGCCGGTACGTTCTCGCAGACGGCTCAGGCCGCCGCCCGGGCTTACGCGCAAATCGTATTCGCTGGAAAAGCCCCGCACCGCACCGCCCTCCTGGGTACGGATTATCCCTGTTTCGTCCGATTGCTCGATACGGATCACATACGTTCCTTCCCGAGCGGCAGGCATCTGCCCCTCATATTGTCCCAGAGCGGTTTCCGCCAAAGCGACGCTCTGCTCCGTGCCGTCCGGCGAAAGCACGGTGGCCGTCGTTTTCAGGCCCTCCTCTGCGCTTTCATCAAGCGTGAATCGAAGGGAAAGCGTCTCGTTTCCAACGGACGCCTCGATTGTACCGTCGCGAGTGTCCGAGGACAGTACCTTTGCCACCATGCCGCCGAAAAAACGGGACGCGTTTTCCCATTGCATAAACGAACCCGTCCACGCGCCCTCGGCGTCGCTTGTCCAGGCAATGACCTTCCCGGCTCCCACGTTCCACCAGGCCAAAAGCGGTTCCTCTGTGTCGCTCATAAGCGCGACGGACGCCGTGGCCTTTTCGGTCGTCGTCAGGTAACCGTCAAGCGACGGAAAGCCTGAAAAGTCTGTCAGACTGTCAGAGAGCGTGATCACTGGTGTAAAAGTTCGGTTCTGCACATAGTTGCCGCCGACCAGCATGGTCTCCTTGGTAAAGATTTTAGGAATGTTATCAAATTCGCCCACCGTATAGCTGCGTCCGCCGCCCAGGGTCGAAAGCAGGTTCATCAGGGACGAATCCGCACCGTTGCCAACCGCCACCGTCGTCAGGGTGATGCCCGCCTTCTGCATCGCCAGCGCGATGTCCTGAAAGCCGCTATCCGTCGGTTGCCCGTCAGAGAGGAAAATGACGTGCTTTTGCGGCGCGTCGGACGTGGCGAGCGTGCGGTACGCCTCGGTCAGCGCGGAATAGAACGCGGTGCCGCCGTCCGCGCGCATGGTGCCGATCTGGGATTGAATGGCGGCCACGTCGGCGACGTTCTGGAACGGAACGACCCATTTGGCGGTGTCGTCAAAGCCGATGACGCCGATCATGTCATTCTCGGTAAGCACCTCAACGGCACTCATCGCCGCCTCCTTGGCCACTTCGATTCGTGTGGAGCCGAACTGGCCTTCGGTCATACTGCTTGATTTGTCAATACAGATGACAAGCGCGAGGGAGGGAATGCGCAGCTTTTCCCGCACGTCGATTTTGATGGGAAGCAGTTCCTCCAGAAGCGTTCCTCGGTAGCCTCCCAGGGCGTAACTGCTGTCTCCGCCCCAGACGCACAGGCCGCATCCGATGGTGCGTACCGCGGCATCCAGCGCCTTCCATTGCGCCTCCGTGGCTGAATCATAGTCGATATTGTTGAGCACGACAGCCTCATAGTTGAGATAGCCGTCAGGGGAAAGCGGCATATCGATGGGACGAAGGGTTTCGACTTTCATGCCGGTCGAACGGAGCAGACTGGCCACAGCGTCCGTTTCCGAGATTAGCGCGATGGTCGGAGCACCCAGGACGCGCGCGTAGGCGGACAGACTGTTGTTGCGCGTTTGGACATCACCATCGGCAATCAAACGAACCTCATAGGTCACGACGCCGGTCTTTTGGGCGATATCCGCAAAGGCAAAGCGGTTTTCTCCCTTTTGAAGTGCGACCTCGCGTGTGGCAGTCATTTCCCCGTTCTGGTACAAAACCAGCGTTGCGGCCATTTCGGCATTTGAGTCGACCAGCACGCGCAGCGGAATGCTCTGCCCCTCATAGATTTCAGAGGGCACGCTCACCTCACTCACCTGGGCATCCCTGTCCTCCTCGGAGGAGAGGGTCAGCGTGTCGACTGAAATACCGCGCGCGGCAAGCTGCTCGATCGTCGATTGAGACACGTCTGTCAGACCGTCCGTTACAACCGTCAGCCCACCCGCGCTTTCGGAGGGAAGAAGGCCCAGTGCCAGATGGAGAGCCCCGTCCAGGTCGCTCCCCTCCGTGTCCACACGCGCATGCACGCCGGAAAACGCGGGGGACCGGCCGATGGGCGTTTCCACCATGGCGTCCGCGCCAAAGACGATGACGCCCGCCTGCTCGTCTGAGGGGAGGGTTTCAAGCTCCTGCCGAATCCTTTCCTGGAGCAGGGCTTGCTCGTCCCTGGAGGAATCCGAAACGTCCAGCAGAACCCAATGCATTGCCTCGCCGCCGGAGAACAGGACGGACGGGGCGGCGATGGCCAGGGCCAGAACGGTGACCAGCAGCATCCGCATGATCAGCGTTACGCGCCGTCTGAGCGATCTGACGCGCAGACCATATCGTCTGTCGATGAAGAAGATCGCCGCGCAGCCGACCAAAATCAGAGCAAGCGCCCAGGAACGCGAGAAATCAAGCGCCACGACGGCTCACCTCCCATTCGAGAATCGTGACGAAAAAGAGCGCGAGCAAAAGCCAGACCGTCCATTCATGCCAGCCGGTCGCTGTCTGCCCGTCCGAGGATGCCTCCGTCGATTCAGCGACGGTCAGCGTGTCAGACTCTGAGACGGGGATGTGCAGGGCAAAACGCGTTTGCCGCGTCTCTCCGCCGCCGAATTCCTCCACCAGCGTATACACGCCGGTTTCGCTCGTGTCCTCAAGCATACCGCTGTTCAGCGCCATCCTTTGACCGGAGGGCGTCAGCACATAGACGTTCTGCGCGCGCACATCCGCGCGCAGGATCATCGACTCGCCGCAGGCGGTTTGATCGACCGAGGCGGCGGGCTCCGGGAGAAGATAGCTTGTCAGGTTTTGCACGAGCACGGGAAAATCCGCCTTTAAGGGCAGGTTGCTGTCATGCAGATCAAATCCGAGCACGGCGACGAGCCGGTCAGGCGTTTCCTCAACCGCGAGGAGCGTGCTCTCCGACGCCGTCAGGATCGGCGTCCCGCCCTCCAGCGCCCTGGCCTCCTTGACCGCCACATCGGAAAGCGGCAGGTTTTCGCACAGGAGGCGCGCGGTCTGGTTCGCGGCGGGCCGCAACGTCAGCCGTTCGGTCTCCGTCTGAACGGGCGTGATTTCCAGCACGGCCGAAGGGGGATTGATGGCCCAGACCGCGCCACTTTCCGCGAGCGCGTCGGGCAGGCATCCGTCGTAGATGTAAAGGTCGTAGTCTCCGGTCTGCTCCAGATCCTCAAGGGACGCAATGTCCACTGTCAGCCCCTCCACGAGCGCGAGCGCACGCTGCAAAAAGATGTTGCCCTCCGTCACCAGAAGCGCGGTTCGTTCGCTACTCTGCGCGCGCACAGCATAACGGACATTATCCACCGCCAGGGCGTCCTCCCGCGAAAGGCGTACCGTCACAATCTGGGCTGTGGAGGGAATGACAAAGCGCACGCCCGCCTCTGCGTTTTCGTCAATCGAGACGGTTCGCACGTCGCAAAGCGCGCCGTCGGCATAGCATTCCAGCTCCGCCTCGCGAGCGGCCCCGTAGTTTTTCACACGGGCGAAGGCCGCCGCGCTCTCCGGCTGCATGCTGACGTCCGTCAGCGCAAGGTTTTCCGAAGGGACGCCGACAGCCAAAAGCTGAGCGTCCGAGAACGGGGGACAGGCGCTGTCGGAGAATACATAGACCCGCAGGCCATCGATATCCCGCTTCAGCGCATCCGCCAGCGCGAGCGCACCGGATAAATCGCCCGTTCCATTCGTGGGGGACAGACCCTCAATCGCGCGGCGCACCTGTGTATGATCGGTGACGCGCGATATGATTTGCTCAAAGGTGGGGCCGGCGGCCAAAATCGTGACAGCCTCGTCCTCACGCATTCCGTCCAGCAGACGAAGCGCCTCGGCCCGCGCTCGTTCCAGCCGCGTTTTTCCGCCTTCATCGACGGTCTGCATGCTCGCGGACAGATCAAATACGAAAACGGCCTCGCCCTGCAATTCCCCGATGGTCGTGGGGCGCATAAGCGCCAGCGCCATTAGCAATACCATCAAAAGCTGTAGCCAAAGAAGCAAACGGCTGCGAAGACGTTCCAAAGGTCTGCTCTGCCGCGTCTCGGCCTGCATCCTCTGCCAAAGCAGGAGACTGGGGACGGGCACGCGGTTTGCTTTTTTCTTAAGCATCCAAAGCGCGATTACCCCGACAAGGCCCCAAAGCGCCCATGCGCCTGCCGGATTCAGCCATTCCATATGGTTCCTTCTTTCGTCAGACGATCAGCCCCGCGTGGCTCAGCTCGCGTAAGATTTGCTCCTCGAAGGGCTCCTGAGGGATTGTGAACGCGTGCAGAATACCGCGAGCGCGGCAGAAGCCGTCGATCTCCCCCAGATAGGCGCGCGCTGTTTCCAGATAGCGCCGCGTCACATGATAACCGGCATTGAGCGTGCACCGCGCGCCCGTCTCACTATCCACAAGCTCGACCTCGCCCTCAAGCTGGGGCTCCCATTCCTCGCCGCTCCAAAGCTGTAGGACGCTCGTTTCCTGCTTGCGGTATAGAAGCGAGCTCAGCGCCCGCTGGTAGCCGTCCTCGGAAAGCAGGTCGCTGATCAGGATCGAGACGCCCCGCCCCTTGGCAAGCGGAAGAGCGGGAACGGCCGCGTCAAGAAGTGTCTGTCCCGCGGGCCGGGCCGCCTCCAGAAAAGCGGACAGCTCGGAATAGCCGTGCCGTCCCTGTAAGAGCCGCGTATGACGCTCCCCGCCGTTCTGGAGCGTGAACACCGTCACGCGGTCTCCGCCGCACAGACACAGATAGCCAAGGGCCTGCGCGAGCTGCTTGGCGGCCTCCCACTTTCCAAAGCCCATGGAGGCGCTCGCGTCCACGATCAGATGAACCCGCAGCTCCTGTTCCTCCATAAAAAGCTTGAGAAAAAGCCGGTCAAAGCGGGCAAACGCATTCCAATCAATCCGACGGATATCGTCGCCCTCGGCATATTCACGAAAATCGGAAAATTCCACGCTGCTTCCCAGCGCCTTGGATCTCCGAAGGCCGCCGGAGCCTCCGGAGGCCGGCTGACGCATACGCACCTTGAGCGTGTCCAGCCGGTTTAGAAACGCATCACTAAGCATCGTTGGCTCCTTTCAGGCGCGGGGAAGCGTTTGAAGAAGCGTCCGGATCACGTTCTCAACGGTCTCGCCCTGCGCCATGCCCTCGAAGCTCAGCGCGACGCGGTGACGCAGACATGCGGGCGCGATGGCCTCGATGTCCTCATAGGCCACGTTATAGCGCCCGTTCATGAGGGCGCGTACACGCGATGCGGAGATCAGCGCTTGAGCGGCGCGCGGGCTCGCGCCGAACCGCACGGCCGAGCGAACCGCCTCCGGCGCCTCGGGCAGCTCGGGATGAGTCGCGAGCACAAGCTTGAGCGCAAAGTCGCGCACGGCGTTGGCGATGGGCACCTCCTGCGCAACGGAGCGCATTTCCAAAAGCATGAAGGCATCCGCGACGCATGAGGCGTGCTCCGTCTGGGGAACGGTGGTCAGCCCCACGATTTCGCCAAGCTCCTCAAGGCTGGGGAAGCCAACCAGAATTTTGAGCATGAAGCGGTCAAGTTGCGCCTCGGGCAGCGGATAAGTGCCCTCCTGCTCCATCGGGTTCTGCGTCGCCAGGACAAAATAGGGCTCTTTAAGCACACGGGTTTCGCCCGCGACGGTGATGGAATGCTCCTGCATGGCCTCCAAAAGCGCCGCCTGTGTCTTGGGGGTTGCGCGGTTGATCTCATCCGCCAGGACGATGGAGGAAAACAAGGGCCCTTGGCGGAAGCGGAACTCGTTGCCGTTCTCACCCTTGACGATGATGTTGGTGCCCGTGATGTCGGCGGGCATGAGGTCGGGTGTGAATTGGATCCGGCTGAAGGGAAGGGAAAACACACTGGAAAGCGAGCGCACCAGTCGCGTTTTGCCAAGACCCGGCACGCCCTCCAGGAGCACGTTTCCGCCCGCGATCATGGCCGTCAGAAGCTGCTCGACCACGTCCTCCTGTCCGATAATTTCTTTGCCAATCTCCGCCTTGATCCGCGTGGTTTTTTCGGCAAACGACTCGATCTGTTCCTGAGAAATCATAGCTGACCTCCTAGTATTTTACTCCGCGAGGGAATTGAAGTAATCCTCGACCCATTTCTGCGCATACGCGGGAAGCTGCGCGTTCTGCGCGGCCTCGACGGCCGACTGGCTGTATTCGGGGAGCACCTGCGAATAGGGGACGCTGCCGTCCATGCTGCCCGCGCCCGTTCCGATCGTCGTTTCGGTGATCTCACCCTCGCCGAGCTTGCCCCGCTCATTGACGGTCTCTCCGGAGCCTCCCATGCGGGTGGGATCGTAGATGCTTTCATAATCGGCGACCTTTTTTTCAGGCGCGGCGCTTCCATGGGACGCGCTGGAGGAAGAGGAGGCGGAGACGCCTCCGTCCTTGTCGGAGCTGCCCAGACCGGCGCCCGCGCCGCTCGAGCCCTGAGAGGCGGATGAACCGCCCGTTCCGTTTGCGCCGCCGCTCTGCATCCCCTGCTTGCCACCCAAAGACGCGCCCTGCGCCGTCGGGGTTCCGGCGGCGGCGCTTCGGACCATCGCGGCAAGGGCCGCCGCCTGTAGGTTCGCGGCGCTCTGTCCGGTGCAGGCGTTCGTCAGGCATTGAAGGGCCGATGCCGCGTTGCCGCTTTGCAGGGCGTTGGCTGCGCTTTGAAGCATCTGTCCCGCCGTCGCGTCCGTCGAGGCGCTGGCAGCCTTGGAAAGCTGGCTTTGCAGCTGACTCGAGGCCTCCATGGCCTCCTTCGCGGCCTCCTGATCGCCCTTTTCCAGCGCTTGGGCAAGCGCCTCCAATCCGGAGGATTTCAGCGCGCTGAGCGCGGCGTCGGCGGTTTTCTCCCGCATGGCGGCGAGCCTGCGTTCTGTCTCATCTACCGCGCCCAAAGCGTCCTTGGCCTCCGAGGTCTCGCGCAGCGTTTGGGATAATTCCCCAAGAAGCCTTCGCACGTCGGGGGTATCGGCCTCATCCGCGTCAAGCGCTGCCGAGCCTTCTTCCACCTTTTCGGCCTGCCTGGTCATTTCCGCGCGAAAACGCGTCTGGGCGCGCAGAATCTCCGCCTGTGGATTGGAAATGAAAAAGCTCAGTCCGAGCAAGCAAAGGCATACCAGGGTGCCGATCCATGCCGCCCTAGGCAGACGGAGACGAAGCGCGCGCTTGGGATCGAGGGAACGAAGGCTCTGGAAAGCATCGTCTCGCTGCAAACGCGCCATTGGCGTTTCACAGCCGTTGAGCATAAGGGCCGTCTGCGCCCGCACCTTGAGGCCGAGCGCGTCCGCCTGACGCGCGGCGTCCAGATCGGAGATCGGCCATAGCCAAGCGGTCAGCGCGGGCAGCATGGGAAAGGCCAGCATCACGGCGAGCGCCCAAAGGAGCGCCGAGGGAAGGATCCACAGGAATGACGCGGCGCGCAGAAGAACGACACATATCGCGCCCACAAGCACTCCATAGGATAGCCCCAGAACGGCGCGTTTAAGGCGCATCCGCCTTTTAACGGGCTTAAGCGCCCGTTTGAGCTCATTCATGGCTTTTTGTTCCTTTCAGTTTTCTTTCATGACGTGTGCTCAGCCGAAGGGCGGAAAGCACCGTAAGAATTACCGACGCGCAGCCCATAAAAAGCATATTGGTGGCAAGAAAATGATCGAAGGGCAGATATTCGACCGTGTTGGCGAGGGTATCGCTGAAGCGTCCCAAAAGATCGCTCGTGCCTCCGATAAGCTGCGTCTGATCCTGAAGCAGAGAGAACAGGCCCAGCCCGGGATTGAGCGTGAAGGAAACGGGTGTGATGTCGATCATATGGAGCTGCTGTCCAACGATGCGCATTGCGTCATAAAGGTCGCCGATCCGCTTGATATCATAAGACAAAGGAAGCAGCGTTACGATGCCGATGGAAAATATTGCCAGATAGCTGGCCACTGTTGAGGCGACGGTGCGCTTGAAAAGAGAGGAGCAGAACAGCCCCACGGAAAGCGCCGCCAGCGCTGTCAAAAGCAAAAACGCCACGCTCATCAGCACCTGCATGACCGTCGCACCGCCGATCAGCAGGACCAGAGATAGCATGGGCATTGAGGACAAAATCATCAGGGCCAGAAAGCCGAAGCTTTCCAGAAGCTTGGCGACGACGATACTAAACGCGCTCGTGTTGGTCACCAGCAAAAGATCGAGCGTCTGGCACTCGCGTTCGCCGCTGATGCTACCTGCGGTCATCGCGGGAGCCACAAGGATCAGAAGTCCGAATTGCAGGATGACAAGGAGCGCATAGCCATATACGCTGGCCCGCATGCTCCCCAGCGAGACCGTACCGCCCATAAAGGGGGCGTACACGACAAAATAGGATGTCAGGCCAAGCGCAAGCATGTATAGCGTCAGGATGACCGGCGTGCGCACGGTGCGCATACGCCTGCGGGCCGAAAAGGAAAGGATCGGGTTACTCATCCTTTGTCACCTCCATAAATACCTTTTCCAGGTTCAGCGGGGCGCGGTGGAAGTCCGTGACGGGCGCCTGGGGCACGAGCTGTCGCAGCAGAGAGGCCGCCTCGGCCTCGCCGCCTTCAAAAGCGACGTTTAAGAGATTGTCCGCCTCGCGGCCGACGCCCGTCACGCCCGGGTGCTGCCGGATGAGGGTCATGGCACGCTCGACTGTGTAGGCGTCCGCCTGCGCGTCTAATTTGATGAACATCGGCGCGCTGCCGTTCATGTGCGCCGAGAGCACCTCCACGGAGCCGGAGAACACCAGCTTGCCGTGGTCGATGATGGTGAGCGAGTCGCACATCTCGGACAGCTCGGGAAGAATGTGGGAGGAGATCAGCACGGTCTTTCCCAGATCCTTCAGCGTGCGCAGGATGCCCTTCATCTCCGCGCGGGCGCGGGGATCCATGCCCGAGGCGGGTTCGTCCAGAATCAAAAGCTTTGGGTCGTGGATGAGGGCGCGCGCCAGGCAGAGGCGTTGCTTCATGCCGCGCGAAAGCGAATCGACATAGCTGTCACGCTTCTCACTCAGGTTGACCAGCTCCAGCAGGCTTTCGATCATGTTCATGCGCTCCCGATAGCCAAAGCCGTAGCAGCGCGCGTAAAAATCGAGGTATTCCCACGATTTCAGACGGTCGTACACGCCGAAGAAATCCGGCATGTAGCCCATCAGTCTGTGCATCTGACGCGGGTTTTTGACCACATCCACGCCGTCCAGAACAGCCGTGCCGCTTGTCGGCTTGAGCAGCGTCGCCAAAATGCGCATGGTCGTGGTTTTCCCCGCGCCATTGGGGCCGACGAAGCCGTGAAGCTCCCCGTCGCCAATGGTCATGTTGAAGTGATCCAATGCCAGAAAGGAGCCGTAGTATTTCGTCAACTCATTCAAAGCAAGCATTATTTCACACTCCCTTCGAGCGTCAGTACGGGCGAATTGATATCCGCGTAGGTTTCCGTGCTGCCATAGGATTCAAACTGGGCGAAGAGGTAACCGTTGTACAGGTAATCCTCGAGGCTGGAAAGCGTATCTGCGGAATTCTCCGTGCTGGCGCTGCCGGTCGGATCCATCGTGAAGAATTTGTACGCGTCCCATTCGCCAGTGCGCCCGTTATAGAGGCTGAGCTTGTAGGAATAGTAGGCCCATCTTGAAGAAATGTCAAAATCGGAAATCGTAAGCCCCTCGGGAAGCGCGCTCATGTCGAAGGCGAAGGCAGGTTTGGAGGAAAGACTGAAAAATTGGTACTGGTTCTGACCAAGGCTTTCACCTACGGATGGTTTTCCGTCCGCGCCGACGGTTGCCGTATAGGAGGGAAAGCTCCCCTTGAGGAAGCGCGCCGTTCCGTCCGACGAAATGGGGTTGTAGGCGAGGCGGACGCAGAGGAGGCCCTGCTGGGCCGTGCGATCGACGGTCTGGCCGTCGATGACGAGGCGAAGACCGTCCAGCTTGTCGGAAAAGGTGAGATAGCGGAAGGTGCCTTCGTATTCGCTGTCGCCGATGACGCTGTAATGGTTCACAAGCAGGGAGCGCCTCAGACGCGCAGCGATCTGCTCATCGGCGGAAAGGCTTTCGTCATCAGCCGACACGTAAATATCAATGTAATCATAAAAGGAGTAATTCTTGAGATCCTCTTCATCCAGAAGCACGCCGTCGCGGACAATCTCCTCCCGCGTGCGGTCGGCTGATTTTGAAGCAGTCGGATCGGGAGACATCGTGACGCTGGCCGTCTGCCCCGGCAGGAGCGCGGGGACGCTGACAAAGCCATAGTCCGTCAGAATGACGCCCTTTTCAAGCGCTATATCGCTTCCGTTCGTGATCGTAAAGACCAGGCTGTCCCCGTCCCAGCCGCATTCTCCCCTGACAGCGCTTACATCCGCGTAGGCCGCATCGCGCACGATCATGGTATTTTCTCCCCACGCCCAGGTCTCGGGGAAGGTGAGGGTCTCTCTTTCGCCATAGGTGTAGGTATAGCGCAGCTTGGCCGCCGCCTCCTGCTCCTTCAGGTCGTTGGAGGCGTAGTAATAAACGGTCGAGGGGACATCCAGCGTTCCCTCCTCGATGCCCACGGTCATGGGGCTGCGGGAGGATTTTGCAGCGGTAACGGCGGTATAGCCGTCGGTTGTGCCGTCGCTATCCACATTGAGCACGGTATAGTGCACGGCGATGGGCTCCCTGAGGGGAAGCACCCCGCTCAGCGCCCACAAAATGAGCGACGCCGCCACGGCCAGCAGCGGAACGCTGAGCCACATCCACTCCCTGCGGTCGAGCTTTTTCAGCACAAGATAGCTCCCGAAGCCGGCAAGGACGATGAACAGGCCGATGACGACCATGGGCAGCGCCATCCCGTCATCGTTTTCTACCCTCAGCAAATCCGAAATGCCGGAATCGACATAGAGGGAGGCGTTGGTGTAGCTGCCGTTCGCACGGTCGGCGACCATGCTGAGGTAACGCGACTCGGCGCAGGAAAGCAGCGCGCGCTGCCAGATCGCGTTTTTGCCAAGCCAGGTGTTGAGCGGCTTTTCGCCGAGCGCGAACGCGGACGTAAATACAAACCCGTCCCCAACGCGCGTCGCGTCCACAAGCCCCTGCGCGCCGATCGCCGCGCCGCTCGCGCCATGAAGTGGGGTTATCATCACGCTTTGGCCAAGCGGCTGCGCAGACAGGCCAAAATAGGCAAGCAGCTCCTGGGAAAAGTCTCCGCCGTCCTCAAGTGCGCCCGCGGTAATCCCCGTATAGGCGCTGAAATAGGGAAAGCTGGCGGAGGCGTTCACACCGCCGCCCAGAAGCACGATGCCACCGTCCCGAAGCCACGCGGCCAGCGCCTGGCTCTGCGCGTCCGAAAGCGCGGACATGTTAAAGCCGTCGATGGCCAGAATGTCAAAGAAACGAAGGCTTTCAAGATCGGTCGGGAAGGTGTCCGCGTCCAGCGGAACCGTTGACCAGTATTCGGCGCGGGACAGCGGGTCGCTTCCCTTACTGATCGTCAGATAGGTAAGCTGCTGTGCGTCCTCGGAAAGCGCGCCCACGATCAGCGTGCTGGGACTGATGACCGTGGACGGCTTGAACGACGCCTGGGCGAGCACACTTTCGCTCTCCACCCAGGAGACGGCATATTCTGTCTGGCGCTGCGTGAGGACGATGGGAATGGTGAGATGCATGGAAGCGCCGCCCGCGATGCTTACGGGCAGCTCATAGCGATCGAATTCCGTGTCGCTCCGATTGACGTCGACGACCAACTTTCCGCTGGCATCCGTACCATGATTGGTAAGGGTGACGTTGACCGGTAGCTTGCGCACATAGGTCACCGCGCCGTCATAGCCCATGGCGGCCTCCAGCTCCATGGCGGAGGTTGCCATGGATGAAACCGGCAGCACTGCGATGGCAAGGCAGCACAGGGTCGCGCACAGGTGAAGGATGATTCTTCTGGTCATTTGCGTTCCTCCTTGTCGCACTTGTTGCGCGTTTTGGCGCTTACTATCATCTAACGAGTCAGTTATGGCTTTTCATCCCAACAATTCCGTTTTTGCACCAAAATGTAGGGAAGGGGGATCCCTCGTGCGGACGAACGCTTTGCAGCGCGAGACAGGGAAGAGGATGACGACATAAAAACAGGGACCGCCGGACAAACGTCCGACAGCCCCGTTGGGTCTATCCTCAGGCTTTTTTTGCCTTCAGTTTTTTCTGGCCCTTGCGATTCAAGCGGTACTGTTCGAGCACAGCCCATACATAGCCGTTGATCATGTTGGCGCTATAAACGCCCGCCAGGATGCCGATGATGATGGGCAGGCTGAATTCGCGAATGGCGTCTACACCCAGAATGTAGAGCGTCACGATCGTCACCAGCGTGGTAAGGGTGGTGTTGATCGTGCGGCCCAGGCTTTCGCGTACGGAGATGTTGACGATCTCCTCGCGCTTCAGTCCCGCATACACGGGCTTCTTGTTGTTCTCACGGATGCGGTCGAAGATCACGATGGTGTTGTTGATGGAATAGCCGACGATGGTCAGCATGGCCGCAATAAACGAGGAATTCATCTGGATGACGCTGCGCAGAATGACCATGAAGCTAAGCATGATGAGCACGTCGTGCAGGAGGCCAAGAACCGCAGCCAAACCGCTGGCGAAGTCGAAGCGGATGGCGATGTAGATCAGCATCAGCACCGCAGCCAGGAGCACACTGATGATCGCGTTCTTCACCAGCGCCGCACCCGCGACAGGCCCCACGTAGCTGGCCGTGGAGGTTTCGGTGTCCATGGTGGGATACTTTTCGGAAAGCTCGGCCTCAAGTCCGTTTTGCAGGGTCTGAATTTCCTCGTCACCGCTCAGCTCGGGCACGCGGATCTGGAGCTGGTAGCCATCGACGCCGGCTTTGGAAATGGTATAACCGCTGATGCCCTGCGCGTTCAGCGCAGCCTCCACATCGCTGTTCTCAAAGGCGGCGCCCATGTTGTACTGGATGTTCAGGCCGCCCGCAAAGTCAATGCCGTAGTTGATGCCGTAGCCAAACAGTGACATTACAATGGCGATGACCAGAATAGCGGCGGAAAAGCAAAGGCAGACGCGGGAGCGATTCTGAATTTTCATATTACTTCGCCTCCCCTTCAATAGCGGCCGTTTCTGCGGTCAGCTTTCCCGCGACGAACAGCCTGGGTTCACGGAAGATGCGCACGAAGCGCGTAAGCAGAAAACGTGTCACGAGGATAGCCGTGAGCATGCTGGTGATGACGCCCAGGAGCAGCGTGGTTGCAAAGCCCTGGACAGAGCCGGTTCCCAGGAACAGGAGTACGACGGCGGCGATGATGGTGGTCACGTTGGCGTCCAAAACCGCGCTCATGGCGTTCTTGAAGCCGATGCGAACCGCGTGGATCATCGGGCGGCCCAGCTTGACCTCTTCCTTCACGCGTTCAAAGATGACGACATTGGCGTCAACCGCCATGCCGATGCCCAGAATGACGCCGGCGATGCCCGGAAGTGTCAGCTGGATGCCGGGGACGATCGCGATGAAGAGGAAGAGAAGAATGATATAAATACACAGGGCCCAGTCAGCCACCAGTCCGCACATACGGTAGCGCACGAGCATGATCAGCATGACCAGCAGAATGCCGATCATGGCGGCCGTTACGCTGGTGGACAGCGCATCCACACCGAGGGTGGCGGAGATGGTATCCAACTTGTCCTGACGCAGATCGAGAGGCAATGCGCCGCTTTGCAGCTGGAGAGCGATGTTTTCGACCTGCTCCTCGGTGAAACTGCCGGTGACGAGTACCTTTCCACCGTAGATCGCCTCGTTGACGGTAGGGCTCATAAGCGTTTCACCGTCGAGCTGAATCGTAATGGCCTTGCCGATGGACTGGGCTGTCATGTCGCCGAACAGATCCGCGCCCTCGCTGGTCAGCGTGAAGCTGATGGCGGGCTTGGAATTTTCGTCCAGGGTCGGCGTGGCGGCCTGAAGATGACGCCCTTCCATAAAGACGTTGCCGTCGGGATCAAGGAACTCGAGCTTCGCGGGCGAGCCGATCAAATCGAGCACGGCGGCGGGATCCGTTACATCGGGAATCTCCACGCGAATGCCCGTCTGACCCAGCTGGCTGACCGTCGCCTCGGGATAGCCCTTCTCGGTCAGGCGCTTGGAGATGACGTCCATGGTGGAATCCAGCAGCGTGTTATAATTATAACCCTCCGCCTTCATCTCGTCACTCATGGTCGCCTCATATTCCACATACACGCCGCCCTTGAGGTCAAGGCCCAGCGAAATGGAGGCCGGCCAGCTTTCCACATCAGAGGTGGGGAGCCACGGCAACAGCTTGTATAAGCCGCGGCCATCCAGCCACATGCCGTTGAAGCCCAGATAACCAACGGCCAGCGTAAGTACCAGCGTCACGCAAAGAGCGATGATCGCGGAGGTCCGCTTGCTCATCTTTACGCGACGGCGATTGTTGACCTTCATAGTTGTCAACCATCCTTCCGTTTTTTTATATTTATTTTTGGGAAACGCATGTTAAGGGGGCTGCTCAGCCGCCCGCCACCTCGGCGCGAAATACCTGATAGAAGCTGTTTTCATATCGCGGGGTCGTGAGCACGCGGCCGTTGGCGTCATGGGAGAGCGCCGCGCAAAGAAGCAAAAGCGCGGAGGCAAAGGCACACAACGGAAGGGCACGGTCACTCTGCCACCTTGCGGAGACCCCATCCGCGTGATCATACAGGGGAACCGACGTGGGGGCGGGGATAAGCGCGGCCATGGGAGAAACGGGCGCGGGAGGCTCCGCCGCCGCGTCCTCAGGTGTGACGATAAGCGCGCTGAGCATCAGCAAAAAAAGACCGCTTACAAGCACTGCCAAAAGCGCCTTGCGCACATCGCCGCCCCCTTTGTTATCGATCAAGATAAACCATATGCATTATACCGTTCCGCTTCGCGCCCGTCAAGTGCGCAGTCCTAGAAGAACGTTTTTTCGTTCCACTTGCGCATGATTTGGCGAGAAGGCTTCTCTTTTTTGGAAAGCTGTGATATAATAAAAGTAACATATTTTAAATAGGAGGTTCTTTACCATGGCTGATACCAACACCGCGGCTGCGGCCGCAAAGTCCAAGACTCCCCTTTACCTCCTCTGTATTGTTCTCCTGGTGGCCGTGGTATTGGCCATCGTCGGCTTTGTGGGCAAGGATAACGCCGCGAAGCTGAACGACGAGCTGACCGCACAGCTGGAAGAGCAGGCTGCCTCCATTGCCGATCTTGAGAGCCAGATTGGGGAGCAAACCGCTTCCATTACCGAGCTGGAAGGCCAGTTGGAGGAGCGCAGCGCTTCCGTTACGGAGCTTGAGGGCCAGATCGAGGAAAAGGCGGCCTCCATCACCGAACTGGAAGAGAAGCTTGCCGCCGGTGCCGGTGAGCTGGAGACGGCGAACGCCGCTAAGGATGAGCTCGATGGCCAGGTCACCGCGCTGACTTCCGAAAAGGAGGCCCTCGCGGCACAGCTGACTGCGGCTCAGGAGGAGCTTGACGCGCTGAAGGCCGCCAAGGCCGAGCTGGAGGGACAGGTCACGAGCCTGAATGAGACCATCTCCAGCCTTGAAAAGCAGATTGAGGAGCTGAATACTTCCAAGACGGTCGCGGATGACCAGATCATCGCCCTACAGGGCGAAATCGAGACGCTGAAGACCTCCGCGCTTGAAATGGAAACGCAGCTCGCCGCTCTGAGCGCTGAGCCGACGGTCACGCCCGCTCCTACCGCCACTCCCACTCCCACTCCCGCTCCCACCACCACTCTCAAACCGTAACGCTATAGCTATCGTTTTAAAACATAGCCGGTTACTCAAAACGCCTCGTGGATATTGATGATTCACGGGGCGTTTTTGAATTTGTTGAAATTGATTTTTTAACAGATGTTGACAAATCAACATCCATTATGTATACTTTTGTTGATTTTTCAACAAGGAGGACGTGATGGAAAACCGACTTGAAACGTTCACATCTCTGATCCTTAAGATCAATCGGTCGATTCAGAGAATCAAGAGCATGGAGATGGGCGTGTTTCATCTGAAAGGCATCCACGCCATGTGCCTGTTTTATCTGAGCCAAAACGAAGGAGGCCTTACACAGGCCGAGTTGGGCAGGCTTTGTCAGGAGGACAAGGCGAGCGTCAGCCGAGCAATTTCAGAATTGAGCGGACGGAAGCTGGTGGAGAACGCACAGCTTGCCCAGACGAAAAGATACAACGCAAGGATCGTTCTCACTCCTGAGGGAGAACGGGTCGCCCAAGAGGTTCGTCAGAAGGCGTTTAAGGCGCTGGAGAGCGGCGCGGAGGGCATCGGCGAGCACGACCGGCAGGCGCTGTACCGGTATTTGGAATGTATCAATGGCAATTTAGAAGCCTATATCCGCGAAATTCGCGCAGTGGGCCGAAGAGAAGGAGAAAATGGGGATGAAGCTTCTGGTGGATTCAGCCGCTGACATCAGTCAGTCGGAGGCGCATGAGCTGGGCATTGAAATGCTTCCCATGACGATCCAGTTTGGCATGGAAACCTATCGGGACGGAGTCGACTTATCCGGCAGGATGTTTTTTGAAAAGCTGATCGAATCCGATGAGCTGCCTAAAACAAGTCAGATCAACCGCTATCAGTTTGAGGAGCGGTTTTCCGAGATGACGGCGGACGGGAGCGAAGTGGTGGCGATCACTGTTTCCTCCAAGCTGTCGGGCACCTACGCCAGCGCGATCCAGGCGGCAAAACGCTTCGAGGGCAAGGTATGGGTCGTGGACAGCCTGAACGCGTGTATTGGCGAACGCCTCCTGGTTGAGCAGGCACTGCGGCTGGCGCGGGCAGGGCTGTCCGCCGATGCGTGCGCCAGCCGACTGGAAGCGGATAAACGGCGCGTCAAGGTTATGGCGCTGCTGGACACGCTCGAATACCTGCTCAAGGGCGGGAGAATCTCCGCGGCGGCGGCGGTCTCCGGAACGGTGCTGCACATCAAGCCCGTTGTCGAGGTGATCGACGGGGAGGTCAAGCTGGTGGGCAAGGCCATCGGATCCCGAAAGGGCAATAATCTCCTTAAGCAGCTGATCCAGCGCTCCGGTGGCATCAACTTTTCCATGCCCTACGCTACGGCCTACTCAGGGCTGGAGGACAGCATGCTGCAAAAATATCTGGTGGACAGCCGTGAAATCTGGAGCGGCAGCACAGAGAGCGTTCCTTCCTATAGAATCGGCAGTACCATCGGCACGCATGTGGGGCCGGGCGCCATCGCGGTGGCTTTTTTCGCCGGAGAGAAATAGAATGGACGTGGCGCTGGGCGAGCAAATCGCCCAGCGCCGCGCTCCGCAAAGTTTTCCGCGCGCGGCTGTTGACACGCGGAGCACCACGTGCTATAATGTTCCCTGTAAGCAGAAGCCGCCCGCTTCTCACCGCGCGAACATCTTGCGTCGGTCATGGCACGTAAGTCCATGGGGTTGAGCGACGGGTTGGCTTGCCCGGCGTTTTTTTGTGCGCTGGCACAAAAGGCGCGTCAATCATTTTGGAGGTGTATGGATATCAACGAGCCGATGATCAACGAGGAAATCCGTGACAGAGAGGTGCGCGTGATTGGCGCGGACGGCGCCCAGATGGGCGTGATGGCTACCCACGCGGCCATAGAGCTTGCGGAGCAGAACGGGTTGGATCTTGTCAAGATCGTACCCACCGCGCAGCCGCCGGTATGCAAGCTGATGGACTATGACAAGCATCGCTATGAGCAGTCCAAGCGCGAGCGTGAGCAGCGCAAGAATCAACGTATTGTGACGCTCAAGGAAGTGCAGCTCTCCGCCACCATCGAGGAAAACGACGTTCAGACCAAATTCAAAAACGCCGTGAAATTCCTGGAGGATGGCGACAAGGTGAAGGTGAGCATCCGCTTCAGGGGCCGCCAGATCGCCCACGCGGATATCGGCTTAAAGATCATGCAGGACTTCGCCGAGCGCATCGAGGAATATGGCACCATTGAGCGCCGCCCGATGCTGGAAGGACGCAACATGATCATGATCCTCGCGCCCAAGGCTGAGAAGAAGAGCTTCGCTGAAAAAAGCCAACAGCGCAAGGAAAAGCACGCCGTCAGGCAGGCGGCGCAGACGGAGGAGGCCGCGAAACGCGAGCCGAAGCCGCAGCCCAAGAAAAAGGTCAAGCGCGAAAGCGAGAATATGATCTGACCTGTATTTGGCCATCCCGCGCCCGCAAGCGAAATTGGCTCGCGGGCGGGTACGGATAGCACACGGAAGGAGGACAACCCCTATGCCCAAGCAAAAATCCCATCGTGGCGCAGCCAAGCGTTTTTCCTTCACCAAGAACGGCAAAGTAACGCATAAGCAGATGAACGCCAACCATCAGGTCCATTTGAAGACCACCAAGCGTACCCGTCACCTGCGTGCGGACGGCGTCGTGGACAATGCGGCCGAGGCCCGAACGATCCACAAGCTTCTGCCCTACAAATAAGCTTTGCTAACGATTCAAGGAGGATAAAAACATGGCACGTATTAAAAGAGCTGTGAATGCCCACAAGAAGCGCCGCAAGATGCTTAAGCTGGCCAAGGGCTATTATGGCGCAAAGTCCAAGCAGTATCGCGCTGCCAGCGAGCAGGTTCGCCGCAGCCTTCGCTATGCTTATGAAGGCCGTAAGATGCGCAAGCGCGATTTCCGCCGCCTGTGGATCACCCGTATCAACGCGGCTGCTCGCATGAATGGCATGAGCTATTCCGTGCTGATGAACGGCTTGAAAAAGCATAACATCACCATCAACCGCAAGATGCTGGCCGATATCGCTGTGAACGATCCCGCCGCTTTCACCAAGCTGGTGGAGACCGTCAAGGACTGAGCCTTTCCGGTATTAACAACCCCCTCGACGGCTATAGGCGCGAGGGGGTTCCTTTTTAGACAGGGAGGGAGGGCGCGTGCCCACGCTGACCACGCAGGGCGTTGTCCTGCACTTTACCAATTATCGTGATCATGACCGCATGCTGACAATCTTAAGCCCCGCCTACGGCCGCGTCGATGCGCTCTCACGCGGATGCCGAAGGCCCAAAAGCGCGCTCATGCCCGCCAGCGAGCTATTCGTGACCGGCGAGTTCGTGCTTTATCAGAATCACGACCGGCTGACCCTCATCTCATGTAGCTTGTCGGACACGTTTTACCCTCTTCGGCTGGAGCCCTATCGCTTGACCTGCGCCAGCTATATGACGGCGCTTTGCGCGGCGGCGGCGCAGCCGGGACAGAGCGCCAGGGAACTGTACGCCCTTTTACTCAAGGGACTGTACTACCTGGCCTATGACGATGAAGCCGACGCCCTGGAGACAACGACGGCGTTTCTGCTTCTGTTCGCGGACGCGACGGGCTACCGCCCGCGCCTGAGCCGGTGCGCGCATTGCCGGACGCCGCTCGATCTAAGTGACGGCGGGAGGTTTGACGTCGCTGCGGGCGGGCTGTGCTGCCCCGACTGCACATCTCGCGCGACGTTTTTCATGACGGTGGAGCAGATCAAATGGATGAGCGAGACCATCCGCTCCGGCCTGACGCCCCAAAAAAGCACCGGCGTGGGCGTGCTGTTCGATGTGCTGCGTCGCTACGTGGAGAGTCGGCTGGAGACGCCTATCAAGGCGAGCCGACTGTTACCATAGATGCGGTTTTAAGGTGCCGTCATAGTATGGGGCGCGCATTAGCGCCGCCTTATAGGCGTTTGCGATGGTATATTGGTAGACGTATTCGACCTCTCCGTTGAGCAGACGGACGCGGTGACGGACAAGGTGATAACGCTTTTGATCCTGAAGCTGGGGAAGGCACTCCTCCAGCACCGCCCGCAGCGCCTCCTGCTGTTCAGGGGTAAGATAGCGATAGCCGTGAGGCCGCATCAGAAAGGCGCTCTCATTGTTTCTCAGGTGCAGATATCGAAATACGACACCGGTCTTATCAACGGTGACCTGCTCTATCTGCTGCTTTTTGGAAAAGCGGAGCTGAGGCATCATGTCCTCAAAAAGCTGCGATGCATAGAACTTTTGGATGCGCAGACGCAGCCTTTTTCTCTGTGTCTGTTCCCTCCACAGGACGCTCACGAGGACAAAAAGAAAGAAAACCAGAACCGGAAGAAAGGTCCGCATGCGAGCCACATCCATCCATTCATACTTGTCACAGTATACCATATTTTGTGGATGACTTGCAAGAAAAAGCGTACCAAAAGCAGATTGTCAAAGCATACCAAATGCGGGATGGCCGACAACCCTAAAGATACGCAAGAAGCCTTAGCAACGGCCCAGAGGCCATACGCGTCTCTCACTTGGAGACGCGTATGGCCTCTGGGTTGACGGAGGAAAGCGGTGACCGCGCGGCGCGGCAAAGTCGCCGTTGCAAATCATTCTAAACTATGCTAAAATACCACCAATCGCAGATGCTCCTGCGGGAAGCGAAGGAACGCGCAGCCGATCACGCCGCGAGAAAGAGACCTGTCCCACAGGCTGAAAGGACAGGCGCGGAGAAGTGCGCACCCCGCCTTCGCATCGGTCGGCCAATCCCCGACGGGCGCTCCCGTTACAGGGCATGAGAAAGGTGAAAACGCCAAAGCCGCGTTTTAAGCCGGGTGGTACCGCGAAGGCTCCCTTCGTCCCAGCGCATGGCCGTGCCATGACTGGGAGCATAGGGAACTTTTTTTGATACTTTTGGTAAAGGAGTCAGGGAAAACATGGGAAACGAGAAGAAGCAGGGCTTTGTGGAGCATATCACGCCGCGTGATGTGGACTTTTCCCAATGGTACACCGACGTAATTCTCAAAAGCGAGCTGGTGGATTACGCGCCCGTGCGCGGCTGCATGGTCATCCGCCCGTATGGCTTCGCGATTTGGGAGCGTATCAAGGAGGAGCTTGACAGGCGCTTTAAGGAAACGGGTCACGAGAACGTCTATATGCCTATGCTCATCCCCGAGAGCCTGCTGCTGAAGGAGGCCGAGCATGTGGAGGGCTTTGCGCCCGAGGTCGCCTGGGTCACCCAGGGAGGCAGCGAGAAGCTCCAGGAACGCCTGGCTGTTCGTCCCACCAGCGAGACGATCTTCTGCGCCATGTACTCCAAGTGGGTGGGAAGCTGGCGCGATCTGCCCATGAAATACAACCAGTGGTGCAGCGTCATGCGCTGGGAGAAGAGCACCCGTCCCTTCCTGCGTACCAGCGAATTCCTCTGGCAGGAGGGCCACACCATCCATGCCACTGCCGAGGAGGCGCAGGAGGAAACCATGCGGATGCTGGAGGTCTACCGCGAGGTGGCGGAAAAGGAGCTGGCAATGCCCGTGCTCGTGGGGCAGAAGAGCGAAAAGGAGAAGTTCGCCGGAGCGCGGGCCACATACAGCATGGAGGCCATGATGCAGGACGGCAAGGCGTTGCAGGCTGGCACCAGTCACAACTTCGGCACTAACTTCGCCGAGGCCTACGACATCCAGTACCTGAGCAAGGAAGGCAAACTTACCTATGTGCATGAAACAAGCTGGGGCGTTTCCACTCGCCTGATCGGCGCGATTATCATGACGCATGGCGATGAGCGCGGCCTCAAGCTTCCCCCGCATATCGCGCCGATTCAGGTGGTCATCGTGCCGGTGGCCGCGCATAAGGGTGGTGTGATGGAAAAGTGCGGCGAGGTCTTTGAGGAGCTCAAGGGCGCGGGCCTGCGCGTCAAGCTGGACGATCGCGATACCCTCTCCCCAGGCTTCAAGTTCAACGACTGGGAGCTCAAGGGCGTGCCTGTGCGCGTGGAGATCGGCCCGCGCGATCTGGAAAAGGGCGAGTGCGTGGTCTTCCGCCGCGATACCTATGAAAAGCGGACGGTCAGGCTGGAGGAGCTCGCCGCGATGCTGCCCGCGCTGATGGAGGATATTCAGAAGACGATGTATGAGCTGGCCGACAAATTCCGTCAGGAGCGCATTACGGATGTACACAGCATGGAGGAGTTGACCAAGGCCGTGGACGGCGGCTTTGCTCGCACCATGTGGTGCGGTGAGCAGGCCTGCGAGGATAAAATCAAGGAGCTGACCAACGCCACCAGCCGCAATATGCCGTTTGATCAGACGCCCATCGGCGATACCTGCGTATGCTGCGGCAAGAAGGCGAAGAAGCTCATCTATTTCGCCAAGGCATATTGATGATCCGGCAGGTTTTGTGGGACTGGAACGGCACGCTGCTCGACGATGTGCGATACGCTATAGAGGTGCGCAACCGTTCCTTTCCCGCGTTCGGGCTTCCCGAAATCCACAGCGTGGAGGAATACCACCGCCAGTTCACCTTCCCCGTGCGTACCTATTATGAGCGCGCGGGCGTCACGGACGCAAACTTCGTCCAGGTCGCTCACGCGTGGATGGATGAGTACGAGCGCGGCTTTGGGGATGTCCCGCTTCACACGGACGCGCTCAGCGCGCTTGTCCGGCTCCGCGCGATGGGCGTGAAGCAGGTCGTGCTCTCCGCGACCAAGCGGGATATGCTGGAAGAGCAACTTCGTCGGTTTTCCATTCGCGGCTTCTTCGATGAGGTGCTCGGACTGGGCGATATCTACGCAGGCAGCAAGGAAGACGTTGGGAAGGCCTATCTGACGGGATGCGGCATCCCGCCGGAGCAGACGCTGATGATCGGGGACACCCTGCATGACGCCGAGGTTGCCCGCGCGATGGGAACGCGTTGCGTGCTGGTTTCGCGCGGCCATCAGAGCCGGGACACGCTGCTTGAGGCGGGCGTGGAGGTAGTGGAAAATCTGATGGAAGCGATCGAGCGGGCCGAATGACCTCGGGAGCGTCGCTTGAGGAGGCGGAAACGGCGGCCATGGCGTTCGAGCGCCGTTGTTCCCTCTGACGGCAGACGTTCTGATTTTACTCCGTCCTACCTTGAGCTCCCTGTGATGCAAAGACAGACTCGCCGTTGACCGGCTCGATGTGCCCGAAAAGGAGTGCCTGATTTGATGAAGAATCGTTCTGAAACCTCCTCCATATACCATAACGCCGCGGCGATGATCATTGCCCTTCTGGCGGTGTGGCGCATGCCGACCGCTCTGGGCCTTTCGGCCGACAGCCTGGATATGACCGCGCACGCGGCCGGACTTGCCATGGCGGCTGGATTCTTCTGGCTTCTGCGCCGCGCCTTTGCGTGCCGCAATACGCGGATGATGCGCTGCGCCGCGATTGTGGGATTTCTGTTCGCTCTGTTTACCGTGGTAGGGGAGCCGCTTCGTCAAACGAGCGCGCTTTCCCTTTCGTGGGTCTCCGTTCTATCAGGGCTGATGGATACGGCGATCTATACGGTTATGGCCGGCGCGACGCTTTTGTTCCTCTATGAGGGCTGTGAAAGGCTTGCGCATCGCGCACCTAAGGAGAAGGAGTCCCTTTTCAGCCGCCTTTTGGGAAACGGCTTTCTTGTATTTGCGCTGCTTCTGGCCGGCTGGATTCCTGTATGGCAGGCGTTCTATCCGGGCACCTTCGCGCCCGATTCCGTGACACAGTTCAATGAATACATGTATGAGGAGTTTTCTCCTCATCATCCTCTCCTGCATACGCTTTTGCTGGGCGGGTGCATGGAATTTGCCATGGATCGCGATATGGAGGGCTACGCAACATCGGGGGTGGCCTTCTACAGCCTGGTGCAGATGGTGCTGATGGCGGCCATGCTGGCATATGCCTGTCACTGGCTTCGCAAAAGAGGCGCGCCTTTATGGGCCCGTCTGTGTGTGACGCTCCTGTTCATGCTGTTCCCGTTCTATTCCCTGTGGTCGTTCTGCGCGCAAAAGGATGTGCTGTTTGGGGGGCTGACGCTGATTTTCTTGATTCAGCTGGCCGATCTATGGAGAGATGGTTTCGCGGCCCTGCGTTCACCTTTGCGCATCGTTGCCTTTGTGTTTACAGCGGTGCTGATGATGCTCATGCGCAACAACGGCATCTACGCGCTGTGTCTGGTTCTCCCGTTTGTGATCGTGCTGGCGAGGAACGCGCGCGTGCGCATGACGCTGCTGATGCTGGGCTGCATAGCCGTATATCTGCTGACTAACGCTCTGCTGATAAGGGCGTTGGATGCGCAGGAAGGCGATTCAGAGGTTGAGATGCTTTCCATCCCGCTTCAGCAGCTGGCACGGACGGCGGCCGAGGATCCGGACGCCTTTACAGAGGAGGAACGTCAGTATATGGGGATGCTATATCCCTATGGGTTTGAAGAATTTTATTCCCCCTATATTTCTGATCCTATCAAATGGTCCATGGACAGCGAGGTCTTGGAAATGCCGAGGCTTTTATCCATTTGGGCGCGAGTGGGGCTTTCGCATCCTCGGATCTATCTGGAGGCGTTCCTGATTCAAAACCTGCCGTATTTTCTGCCCGGCTCAGAGATGCAATATCGGTTTGACCTCGGCGTGCGGCAGGCGAGCGATTTGTTTGAGATAGAAAGCGATTCCCGTCTGCCGGGACTGAAGGCGTGCTATGAGGAGTATGATCGGACTCTGGAGCTTTTCGGACTGCCAGGTATCCATCTTCTGTCCGATACCGCGTTCTTCGTTTGGCTGTGCCTGGGGGCGTTTGGCCTGGCGGTATACCGCCGACAGCGGAAATGGATGGCCGCGCTGGGCTTCCTGTTGGCAATATGGATCACCTGTCTGCTTGGCCCGATTGCCATTATGCGCTATATGCTTGGCTTTTTCTACGGAATGCCGGTGATTCTAGCCGCTATGCTCGCGTACGATACAAGGGAGCAAGAGGCTGGGATGAAAGAAGAGATGTCTTGAACGCACGAAATGCGGGGAATCAATTCAGCCAGTTCACGTCATATTGCGCGCATCGATGGCGAGAGCTCCTCTTCCTTTTGCCCATCGTCAAAGCGTGGAACTTGCACGCATACTGTGGTGGATTTTGGGAAGACTATTCCTCGGAGGTGATCAACATGAGTCCAAAGGAACTCTCTTACATCGAGGATGCACTCAGCCACGAGGAATTCTTGCAGACCCAATGCCAGCAGGCGGCGCAGGCACTGCAAAATCCCGAGCTGAAGAGCTATGTCAGCCAGCTCGCCACCCAGCATCAGCAGCTGTTTCAGAAGCTGTATCAGCTGGTCTGAGGAAGGAGGATGCGACAATGAACGATCAGGATATCATGGAGAATCTGCTTTTGACCACGAAGGGTGTGTGCGATCTGTATATGCACGGAACCATCGAGTCCAGCACGCAAAATGTCCATACTGCCTTCGACGAGGCTCTGGGACAGAGCCTTTGTATGCAGGACGGCATCTATCAGAAGATGTCGGCGCAGGGCTGGTATCAGATGGAGCAGGCTCCGCAGCAGCAGATTGACAAGGTTCGCAACAGGTTTGCCAACGCATAAGGAATTGCGGCCGTCTGGGGGAAACCGGACGGCTTTTCCTATACCTTTCTGAGGGAGTAAAAAGTGGAATGAAACACTCTTAAAAGCTTTCTTTTGAGAAGAAATGCGGAAACAGCTTGCATCTTTCGTGTATCGCAATTATAATGAAACAAAGCAATACACCCTAGCGGAGAACGGAGAGATCATGATGGGATTTTCTAAGGACTTCCTCTGGGGCGCGGCGACCGCGTCCTATCAGATTGAGGGCGGGGCCTTTGAGGACGGGAAGGGACTGTCTGTGTGGGATCGTTACTCCCATACGGAAGAAAAGTGCTTCCAGGGCCATACCGGCGATATGGCGTGCGATCATTATCATCGCTATCGCGAGGACGTAGAGATGATGGCGGAGCTTGGAATCAGGAATTATCGCTTTTCTCTTTCCTGGCCGCGGATCCTTCCTGATGGAACAGGCGCTGTCAACCAAAAGGGTGTAGATTTCTATAATCGGCTGATTGACGCCCTTTTGGAAAAGAACATTCGTCCGTTTATCACGCTGTTCCATTGGGACTACCCGTGGGCGCTGCAAATGCGCGGCGCGTGGGAGAATCCGGACAGCCCAAAGTGGTTTGAGAACTATGTAGCGGTCTGTGCCCGCGCCTTTGGCGACCGCGTAAAGGATTTTATCACGCTCAATGAGCCGCAGTGCTTTATCGGCCTGGGATGCTGCTCGGGCGTACACGCGCCGGGACTTCAGCTGCCCTCGTGCAGCACCGTGCCGATGAGCCATCATGTGCTGATGGGGCATGGCTTGGCGGTAAGAGCGCTGCGCTCGCTCGTTCCGGAGGTTCGTGTGGGCTATGCGCCCTGCGGAGAACCCTCGATTCCGGCCAGCAATTCCGCCGAGGACATCGATGCGGCGCGCAAGGCCTATTTCGGCATGCCTAGCGAAGCGGGATGGTCATGGAATGTTGGCTGGTGGAGCGATCCCGCTCTTCTGGGCAGCTATCCCGAGGCGGGGCTGCGCCATATCGGAAAATATCTGCCGGCAGGCTGGGAAAAGGATTTGGAGATCATTCACCAGCCGCTGGACTTTTACGGTCAAAACATCTATCAGGGCCGCGTGATCCGAGCCGCGGACAATGCCGAGGGCTATGAGACGGTTCAGCTCCCGATGGGCTTTGCCAAGACCGCCTCTCAATGGCCTGTTACGCCGGACGCGCTGTACTGGGGCCCGCGCTTCCTGTATGAGCGCTATCATACGCCCATTATCATTACGGAAAATGGCCTCTCCTGCCATGATACGGTCTCGCTGGACGGTAAGGTACACGATCCCAACCGCGAGGATTATCTCCACCGCTATTTGCTGGCCTATCGCCGTGCGGCGGATGAGGGGGTGGACGTGCGCGGCTATTTCCAATGGTCGCTCATGGACAACTATGAGTGGAGCAGCGGCTACAATGAGCGCTTCGGCATGGTCTATGTTGATTACACGACGCAGAAGCGTATCGTGAAGGATTCCGCATGGTGGTATAAGCGGGTCATGGAAAGCAACGGGGAAAGTCTGTAAGGAAAACAGGCTTTTCAGGGCATCGACAAACCCCTATTGGGAGGCTTGGAGGGCCGCAACCCTCCAAGTGAAATCCGAAGCTGACGACAGCGCGTCAGCCCCTCAGTCCGTCGATAAATCCCCTATTTTCGCGAAGAGCCGCAGCGCCGACCCGTCTGGGTCGGCGCATCTCTTGCTTGGAAAACGCTGCGGTGTAAGGTTTCTGGAACTCTGTCCCAGACCCTGGCAGGGGTTGACGAAGGGAAGCGGGGCCGCTGTGCGGCCTTGTCCCGAAGGAACAAAGCGACCCGAAGGATATCAACCTCGATCGTCGTGTAGGGCACGGCTAGTGCCCTACACGACGATTGAGGTTGCGGTCTAAGCCCCATGCACCCCATCCTTTGTCGATACCCTGAGGGGCGGCCTCACAAGCGAGGCGGCCCCTTCAATATGCTGCTTTGTGTTTCCAAAAGGGCAAACAACGCACGCTCATTCGCACCGAAGCACGTCGGCATAAAACGCGTCCATCTCCTCCCGAGTCGGGAAGACAGCGACATACATCTGATTGCCCATCGCGCCCGCCAGCGCGTCGGGAATGCGTTCGATCATGCGCATCTGGGCGGCGTACTTTTCCAGCACCTGCTCGTGGCTCAGGGCAAAGCGCTTGCCGTCGCGGCGTCCGGCATAGGCGCAGAAGGCATGCTCACCGGTGGGCTTGGTGGAGCGGTCAAAGGCGATCATATCGGCCCAGATTTTATAAACGTTGGTGGAGTTGGCGAAATTCATCATGTCGGGCGAAAAACCGCCGCAGGGACGCATGTTGACCTCGAGAGCCACGACGTTGCCCTTCTTGCCCATGCCCGCCTGATCCTGCGTCAGGCGGAAAAACTCGAAGTGCACAAAGCGGCTCCTGACGCCGAAGCTCTTGACCGTAGCACGGCCGGCAGCCCGGGTGTCATCCGGCAGATCTTTGACGATATAGTAGATGGAGTTATCGTTGTCGTTGACGATGTCCATGATGGAGAACGGGGTCACGTTGCCGGTCTCAAACATCGGCTCGCCGTTGGAATCGATGATCGCGTCATAGGAGTTGACTTCCGCGTGGATAAATTCCTCCATGATATAACGCACGCCATCCTCGCGAAGAACATCCAGAAAATGACGCAGATCGTCGTCTGAGGAGAGCTTGTAGGTATGGGAGGCGCCGACGCCATTGTCCGGCTTGACGACAACGGGGTAGCCAACCTCGGCGATGAAGGCCGCACAGCCGTTCCAATCATCCACAATATGATAGCGTGCGACAGGAATCCCCGCCTTGCGGTAGTACTCCTTCATGTGGGATTTATACTTGATACGCTGCATGTCGCTGGACTGGAAGCCGCTCTGAATATGGAAATCCGTGCGCAGCATGGCGTCGCGCTCCAGCCAATACTCATTGTTGCTCTCCAGCCAGTCGATGCGGCCGTATTTGAAGATGAAGAAGGCGACGGCGCGATAGACCTCGTCATAATTTTCCATGCTGGAAACCTTGTAATACTCATTGAGGCTGTCCTTAAGCTCGGGCAGCAGCTCGTCATAGGGCTGGTCGCCGATGCCGAGGACATTCATACCGTTGTTCCTTAGCTCCCGACAAAACTGCCAGTAATTGGTTGGAAAATTGGGCGAAATGAAAACCACATTTTTCATGATCAGTCCCTCTTTCTGTATGAATCCTCTATAATGCGAATCAGCCCAGGAGATGGGGCACGAAATACGCCACCTGCTTATACCACCAATCCCAGTTGTGCGCGCAGTCATAGCCCCAAAAATCAATCCATACACCGATGCCCTTCTCCTGGCAGATTTCACTTAAGCGGCGTGTGGTTTCAGGAATTTCCCACGGCCCCTGTCCGACGCAGATGATGCCGCGGTTTTGGTTATAGCGGTCAATGTAGGGATGATTGTCGGGCATGTTGGCGAGATAATCGACGGGGGAGTTGCGGTAAACATCCTCATCCATATAGCCGTCGAAGCCATAAGACGCGGTGTAGATGCCGCTTAAGGCGAGTAGGCCGTCAAACAGATCGGGAAAGCGGAAGAAAAGGTTGGCCGCATGCAGCGCGCCCAAACTGCATCCAAAGGCAATGATGCCCGGATACCCGTCCCAGCCGTTGCGTTCGTTCACCATATCGCGGATAAAGGGAACCAGCTCCCGCGTGATAAAGGCGATCCACTGCTCGTGCCGGCGGATGCGCCAGCCTGGGTCTCCGCCCTTGTTCGACCAGGTTTCCCGGTCGATGGTATCAATCGAAAAGACCATCACCTGTCCCGACTCAATCCAGGGGGACCAGACATCTGTCATATGGAAGTTTTCAAAATCAAAGAAACGTCCGTCCTGGCAGGGAATGAACAGCACCGGCCGACCCGCGTGGCCGTAAACCTTGAGCTCCATATCGCGTTCCAAAACAGGGCTGAACTGCTTGAAATATTGCGTTTCCATCTTTTGTGCCTCCGCCTATCGCAAGCCGTAGAGCAGCGTGGAAATGAAAAAGGGAATCTGCCGTTCCCAGCTGGCCTCGCAATGGTCGCCGTTTGGAACGATGCGGGTGGTCAGAAGCACCTTGCGGCTGAGAAGACGGGACGCGACGGCGCTGTATTGCACGGCCATATTGGGATGGAATCGCATCTCACGAGAGCCGTAGTCCATATAAACCACCGTATCGGGTCCGATGGGCCTTTCGCGCAGGAGCTTGTCCAGCTGGCGCGTCGCAAACCAGATGGAGGGCGAGAGGGCCGCTGCGCGGGAGAAAATGGCGTTGTATTCCAGCACCGCGTACAGACTCATCAGACCGCCCATGGAGCTGCCGGCAATGAAGGTATGCTTCCTGTCCGGAAGGGTGGGGTATTGCTCGTCAATGAGGGGCTTGAGCTCCTTTGTCATCCATTCCATGCTCTCCCGACCCCTGCCGGTGATGCTGCCCAGCTTCGCGTCACGGAAGGTAAAGGGGGAATACTCGGAAAGCCGCCCGCCGTCCGGACTGTGATTGCATTCCACGGCCACGATCATCAGCTGCGTTTGGGTTTCATCCATGTACTCCAGCATGCCCCAACTCTTCCCGTAGGTCGAGTCCTCGTCAAAAAAGACGTTATGTCCGTCAAACATGTACAAAACGGGATAGCGAAGGGTAGCGTCTTCTTCAAAGGAATTCGGAATATAGACATATACGTTGCGCGGTTCCTGACCGGTATAAGCGGGATAGGGAATGCTCCATTTCTCGATCATGATCGAAAGGCCTTCTTTGGTTGCGAAGTCATGACGGAAAAGTCCCTTACGCGGCTTTCCCGTCAACGAATAGTTTAGCACAGCAAAGCGGCAAATGCAATTGTGGAAAGGAAATGAAACAAACAAAAAGCCAGTCGTTTCCGATCCCAAAACAAAAAAAGAACAACCGACCGCGACAGACGCGATGGGTTGCGTGTCTGAAAGCAAAATGTTATACTAAATTCCAGCTTGCTTTCAATTTAGATAAGAAACGCGAAGCAATACCAAAATTGACGCGCGCCGCGCGGGTAAAGAGGGGATTGAATGGCGAGAGAAGAAAAGAAAAAAAAGAGGAGGGAAATGAGGCTCAAGCATGAGCGCATTTCAAAGAGACGCAATGCTCAGCACAATATTTTGCGGGATAAGTGGCGGGAGGCCTTTACGTCGGTGCTGCCGATTACGCTGATCGTGCTCGGATTGTGCGTCGTGCTGGTTCCCGCGCCGGTGAGCGCCATGCTCGCGTTCTTGGCTGGCGCGGCACTGCTGGTGGTGGGAATGGGCCTGTTTACGTTGGGCACCGACCTGGCGATGACCCCCATCGGCGAGCAGGTGGGCGCGGCAATGACGCGAAGCAAGAAGCTATGGGTGGTTCTTCTCATTTCCTTTGTCGTGGGCGTGGTTGTAACCATCTCCGAGCCGGATTTGCAGGTTCTGGCCGGACAGGTGCCCGGGGTGCCGAACATGGTGTTGATTCTGTCCGTTGCGCTGGGCGTGGGCATCTTTCTGGTGGTGGCGCTTTTGCGCATTCTGTTCCGAATCAGAATGGCCTGGCTTTTGTTCGGGTGCTACACGGCGGTGTTCATACTGGCGCAATTTGTCCCCAGCTCCTTTCTCGCGGTGGCGTTCGACGCCGGCGGCGTAACAACCGGACCGATGACGGTGCCGTTTATCCTGTCCCTGGGTGTCGGTGTAAGCGCCATCCGAAGCGACCAGAATGCCGAGAATGACAGCTTTGGCCTGGTCGCACTATGTTCCATCGGCCCGATTTTGGCCGTGATGATTTTGAGCCTGATCTATCAGCCTGACGGCGCGGCCTATACACCCGTCAGCGTGCCTGAGGCGGCGAATACGCAGGCTCTGGCGATGATGTTTCTTCAGGCGCTTCCGCACTACATGGGCGAGGTGCTCACGGCGCTGGTGCCTATTGCGGTTTTCTTTTTCGCCGCGCAGATTGGAGTGCTTCATCTGCCAAGGCGCGAGGTTGTCAGGATCATTGCGGGTCTGATCTATACCTATGTGGGGCTGGTGCTGTTTCTGACCGGCGTCAATGTCGGCTTTATGCCTATGGGCAGCTATTTGGGGCAGTCGCTGGGCACGCTCAGCTTCCGCTGGGTGCTTGTGCCTTTGGGTATGCTGATCGGCTATTTTGTGGTTTCCGCCGAGCCGGCGGTGCATGTGTTGAGCAAGCAGGTCTATGAGCTGAGCGCGGGCACGATCCCGCAGAAGGCGTTGGGCCTGAGCCTGTCCATTGGCGTGGCGGTCTCGGTGGCGCTGGCGATGCTGCGTATCCTGACCGGAATGAACATCCTGTATCTGCTCATTCCGGGCTATGCCATCGCGATGGTGCTGATGATATTCGTGCCGCCTATTTTTACTTCTATCGCCTTTGACTCCGGCGGTGTGGCCTCAGGCCCAATGACGGCGACATTTCTTCTGCCCATGGCGATGGGCGCGTGCTCCGCAGTGGGCGGCGACGTAACGACGGATGCCTTCGGCGTGGTCGCGATGGTGGCCATGACCCCGCTGATTACCATCCAGGTGCTGGGGCTTTGGTTCAAGCATAAGCAGCGTGGAGAAAAAACGCCTGATGCTCAGGAACGGCCTGTGGAGGAGATCATTGAATGAGCGGCGGAGGGGCCGCGGGGAGGATGCATCATGCATGACTTGTGTTTGCTGATCGTGATCGTCAGACGCGACGAGGATGAGCTATACACCTCGTTCTTTCGGGAGCGAGGCATCGATACGGTTCACAGTGTGCTTTGTCAGGGAACGGCCAGCGCGAAGCTGTTGAGCCTGATGGGGCTGGAAAGAACGGAAAAGACCCTTCTGTATGCCATTGTTCCGCGCAAGCGGGCCGGACGCCTCATGAACGCGATGACGCGCGATTTGGGGCTGGATATGCCGGGAAGCGGGATCACGTTCACACTGCCGGTTGTAAGCCTTGCCGGCGCAAGTAGTCTGCGTTATTTGACCGAAGGACAAGAGATCATCATTGGAGGAGATATGGATATGCCCGCAACATTCCTATATGAACTGATACTCGCCATTGTCAGCCGAGGCCATGTGGACGAGGTGATGGACGCGGCGCGCGAGGCCGGCGCGAGGGGCGGAACGGTTATCCATGCCAAGGGAACCAACCCCTTTCGAGAAAAATTCTTTGGCGTATCCATCGCGGATGAAAAGGAGATGGTGCTGATCCTCACCGCCGCCGTGGAAAAGGCCAAAATTATGCGGACCATTATGGAGCACGCGGGCGTTCAGAGCCCTGCGCATACGGTCATGTTTTCGCTGCCTGTGGAAAGCGTCGCGGGCCTCAAGAGCGTGATGGAAGCGGCGGGGGAGACGGAGCTATGACAGTGTGGGACGCTCTGGAAAGGAGCGTCCCGTTTTCAATTTCAGAGAATAAAATTTAGTTAAATCCCTCAAAAAGCAAAATGAAAATCTGAATGTTCTTTCTGAAAATTGAATTAGAAATTAATTACTATAAATCCATTTTATTGAATAATAGAAAATACTTTTGTGAATATAGTCTAATAATTAGAAAATAAAAATAGAAGATTTGTTAAAAATGATTGAAAATGCTGGACAACGAAATGAAACAATGCTATTCTTCGACCGTAAAACATTGGTTCGTACTTTCGACGACTTTTTGGAACAAAATATTTCATGAAGCTGTCGCGGGAGAACCGAAGTCATGTCCGTTTCCCATTCTGTACCACAAAAAGGAGGAACCAATCATGAAGAAGCTATTGTCCTTGGCGCTGGCGCTGGCGATGCTGATGACCCTGTTTTCAGTACCCGCCATGGCGGAGAGCAGCGAGCCGATCAAAATCACGCTGTATTACTCCGACAACGCGACCCTGCCCTTCCAGGAGGACTGGCTGGCGGTCAAAACCATTGAGGAAATGTATAACGTGGATCTTGAGTTTGAGGTAATCCCGATCGCGGATTACTCCACAAAGGTGTCCACGGCGCTCAACGTGGGCGGCAACACCGTTCCGGATGTCATTCTCTATCAGTCGACCGTGGGTGAAAACGCCTCCCTGGCGCTGAACGGCGCGCTGGTTCCGATCAGCGATTATAGCGACTGGACCCCGAATTTCAATGCTCGCGTTGAGGAGTTTGGTCTCCAGAGTGCGATTGACGAGCTACGGCTTGGCGACGGAAAACTGTATTACCTGCCGTCCCTGACGGACATCCCCTTCTATGACGGCGGTCTGATCCTTCGTCAGGACTACCTGACGGAGAAAGGATTTGAGGCTCCCAAGACCTTTGACGATCTCTATGAGATTCTCAAGGCCTACAAGGCAGATTATCCGGATTCCTACCCGCTGACCATCCTGGCCGGTCCGCGCGTCCTTTACCGCATGACCATGCCTTCCTGGGGCATCAGCCTTGGCAAGAACGCCTCCACCGGCACCAACGTGCTGAGCTGGGATTATGAGAACAAGACCTTCTTCGAGGGCGCGATCAGTGAGCAGTACAAGGCGTACATTACCTTCTTTGCCAAGTTGTACGCTGAGGGCCTGCTTGACCCCGAAATGGCTGATCCCATCGATGGCGATCGGTGGACCCAGAAGATGGCCAACGGCAGCGCGATGGCGACGTACGCCTACTATGACCAGATTGGCGGCGTTGAGGCTGCGTCCGAGATCGAGGGTCTCGATCTGAACATGTATCCTGCGCTTGAGGGCCCTGCGGGTGCGCATCATCAGCCCAAGAGCTCTACCGGGTCCGGCATCATGTTCCCCGCCAAGACCGCTGAGCGCGAGGACTTTGAGCAAGTCGTGCGCACGATCGACAACTGCTTCTTCTCCGAAGAAGCCGCGAAGGTATGGTGCCTGGGCGTGGAGGGCGTCACCTATACTGAAGAGAATGGTGTCATCACCTATGCCGACGAGCTGGTTAATTCTCCCGACGGCGTGTACAAGACCCTGCAGGTCAAGTACGGCTGCGGTTCCGACGTAACCCAGATGGTCTGGTACAACGCCCGTGAGATGACCAAGTACGATCAGAACTACTCCGACATCAACGCCGCCGTCGCCGCCATGGGTGATGTGATCCAGGCGATCCCGCCGACCCCGTTGTTTGACGATCTGACCGCCGAGGACGCCGGTATGCTCCAGACACCGCTGAGCGACGCCTGGGAGGTTTGGAACGATGCCTTCCTCACCGGCAAGAAGTCCATCGAGGACGATTGGGACGCCTACGTCCAGGAGATGAAGGATAAGGGCATCGAGGAATTCTGCCAGCTGTATAACGACAACCTGGCGAAGTAAGCGCCTGTCCCGGTCAGGCGGCGTATCCGCTTATTGGGTGTGAGCGTTCGTATCTGACAAATTGAGCGGGCCGCGCCATGGTCAAACGTGGTGCGGCCCTTTTGAGCCCAAGGAGGTATTCTAATGGCGCGCAAAAGCAAAACGGTTGGAGTGGCCATGAATCGTAAAGAACCCTTTCCCGCGCATTTTCGGCGCTACTGGCAGCTATACGCGATGCTCGTCCTGCCTGTGATCTATTTTATTATCTTCAAATATGTTCCAATGGCCGGCAATGTGCTTGCCTTTAGGCGCTACCGACCTGGCTTGGGCCCCTATGGCACGGAATGGGTCGGCCTGCGTTATTTTGAGAAATTCATGGGAGACAGAGCTTTCTGGCAGGCGTTTACAAATACATTGGTTCTGTCGCTTTTGAATTTGGCAATCAACTTTCCCATTCCGATCATCTTTGCCGTGATGCTTAACGAGGTGCGGCATCTGCACTTCAAGAAGCTGGTGCAGACGGTGAGCTATATGCCCCGTTTTATTTCCACTGTCGTTGTCATCGCCATCATGAGCGAGCTGCTCTCGCCGTCCACGGGCCTTGTCAACAAATTCCTTCATGACGTGTTTGGCAAGGAGCCGATCTATTTCATGAACGAGCCGCAGTATTTCCGCGCACTCTATGTGCTCACGGACACCTGGCAGTTTACCGGCTGGACGGCGATTATCTATCTGGCCGCCATTACCAGCATTTCCAGCGACTTGTTCGAGGCGGCCACCATCGACGGTGCGACCCGCTTCCAGCAGATCATCTATGTGACCATTCCCTCCATCCTGCCTACCATCATGGTGATGTTCATCCTGGACATGGGTCGGCTGTTGTCCCTGGGGTTTGAAAAGGTACTGCTCATGTATACGCCTTCCAATTCCAGCGTTAGCGACATCATTGATACGCTGGTTTACCGCACGGGCCTTGCGAATCAGAACTATTCGTACGCGACGGCCATTGGTCTTTTCAGCGGCGTGATCGGCGTCATTTTGGTGACCTTGAGCAATTTTATCAGCCGCAAGACTACCGGCGACGGCATCTATTAAGGAGGCGAAGCGCATGACGACAACGATTGTTCCAAAAAAGCACACGCATATCCGTCAGGGCGTCGGCAGCGTGATCCTGGATATCGTCATCTACGCGGTGATGATTTTTGTGTTGCTGGTTTGTCTGGTACCGTTTTTGTATATGCTGGCGCTTTCCTTTTCGGACGCCAAGGCGATCGTGAACAATCAGGTCTCCTTCTGGCCGGTTGGCTTTAATGTGGAGGCCTATAAACAGATCATGACCTATCCGAATTTTTTCCACGCATATGGCAATACGTTTTTCTACACCTTCGCTGGTACGGCCATCTCACTGCTGATGACCATACTGTTTGCCTATCCACTCAGTAAGACGTTTCTGCGCGGACAGACATTCTTTATGAAGATGGTCATTGTAAGCATGTTCTTTTCCGGCGGCATGATCCCTAATTTCCTGCTCATTGCCAACCTTCAGCTCACCGGAACGGTATGGGCGATGCTGCTTCCCTTTGCGATCAACCAGTTCAATTTGATTATTCTCGTCAATTTCTTCAAGGGGCTGCCGGGGGAAATCGAGGAAGCAGCGCTGATCGATGGCCTTGGCTACTTTGGCATCCTCTTTCGCATCGTGGTGCCGCTATCCACGGCGGCCTTGGCGACAGTGGGACTGTATACGGCAGTGTTCTTCTGGAACGACTGGTTTAACTCGCTGCTGTATCTGAATTCCGCGCAGTATCCGGTGATGCTGTTCTTACGAAACATCGTGAATGGGACGGCGATGCTGGGCGACGCTGCGGGCTTTGGCGATAAAACCACCATCTCAATTTCCATCAAGTCGGCGGTGATCGTGACCTCTACGCTTCCGATCATCATTCTTTATCCGTTCCTACAAAAGTATTTCGTCAAGGGACTTACCGTCGGTTCCGTTAAGGGATGACCTCCCAGAAAGCGAGGCGCAAATGGTTCAGTTGAAGGCTCTGGATACAGAACAGCGGAATCCAAGAACCGCGCATATTGATGAGGAGGATACGCAGGGCATCCTCCGTCTCATCAATCAGGAGGACCGTCTGGTCGCGGAGGCGGTGGAAAAGGAAATTCCCCATATTGCTTTGGCGGTGGACGCCATTTATGAGAAAATGGCCGTCGGAGGACGCCTGGTCTATTGTGGTGCGGGTACCTCGGGCCGCTTGGGCGTGTTGGACGCGGCGGAATGCCCGCCGACCTACGGTGTTCCCTACGGGCTCGTGCAGGGCCTGATCGCGGGGGGAACGCTGGCGCTCACGCGCGCCGTGGAGGGCGCGGAAGATCATTATGAGGAAGGCGTCAGGGATCTGGAGGGCATTGGCTTTAGTCAGGCGGATGCGCTGGTCGGTATCGCGGCCAGCGGGCGCACGCCCTATGTGCTGGGCGCGATGGACTATGCCCGCAGGCTGGGCGCCGTCGCGATCGGCCTGACCAGCTGTCATGACAGCCAGCTGAAGCAGCATGCGGATATCTGCATCACCCCCCTCACCGGCCCTGAGGTCGTAACCGGCTCCACCCGCATGAAGAGCGGTACGGCGCAAAAGCTGGTGCTGAACATGCTTTCCACGGCGGTGATGATCAAGCTGGGCAAGGTGTACGGAAATCTGATGGTAGACGTGCAGGCCAGCAACGAAAAGCTGGTCGAGCGCGCGATCTCTATCGTGTGCAGCGCGACGGGCGTCGAGCCTGCCCTGGCAAGGGAGACGCTTTCCCGCTGCGGCTTTAGCTGCAAGCATGCCATCGTGATGCTCTTGCTCAACGTCGACGTGACGGAGGCAAAAAAAGCTCTGGAGAAGGCGCAGGGCCATATTTCCAGAGCGGTAAGCCAAGAGGTCTAGTCGTTCAGCCGGTGCGGCTTGCAGCTGTTATAGCTGTTTTCCAGCCTTACCTTCACGCGGTGATAATCCAGATGCGCCACGGCGGTGTAGAGGACGTCCACCAAAATCAGCTGGGCAATGCGGCTGCTCATCGCGCCGCTACGCCGGTAGACCTCCTGGCAGGAGGTATAAAGTGCGTAATCCGCCATGCTGACCAGGGGATGCTTTCCGAACCGCGTGACGCTCACCAGTGTGGCGCCGCTGGTTTTCGCGATTTTCATCATTTCCACGATCTCCTTGGTCACGCCGGAGTGGGAGAAGAAGATCGCCACGTCGCGCGGGGTAAGGTTGGCGGCATAGGTGAGTTGTACATGAAAGTCGTTGGAGGTGACAACGTTCATTCCGATGCGCAGCAGCTTGGCGTAGAGATCCTCGGCCACGAGCGCGGAAGCACCCACGCCGAAGAGCTTGACAGAATCGGCGCGGATGATCAGGGTGGCGACCTCACGGATCACCTCCGGCTCCAAAAGGCGGGCCGTATCCTCGATCGCCTGGATGCTTCCGTTTTTTACGGTTTCGATCATCTGCTCCACGGTGGAGTGTCTGGAGATGTCCGCGTACAGCGGCTCCTGCTGCACATGCCGCGGATCGTTCAGCGCGTTAAGCTCGGAAAACAGCTGCTTTTTGAGATCCTTCAGCCCGTAAAAGCCAAGCGTTTTGCTGAAGCGCACCCAGGCCACCTGACTGACACCCGCCGCTTCCGCCAGCGCGGAGATGGGCATATGAAAGACGTTGTCCACATGCCCCAGGAAATAGGACGCGACTTTTTTTTCGGCGGGACAGAGGCTGTCCAGGATCGCGCGGGTTCGAATTTCGATGCTGGTCATAGGCTCACCTTCCCCATCACGACGGGATGCCTTGCGCCGGTAGCGGCGGGCACATTGTTTTCGATGCCATGCAGACATTCATTGGCGAGAATGGCGAACGCCACGGCCTCCTTAGCGTCGCTGTCGAGGCCGAGCTCCTCGTTGGTCTGTACGGGCATTGGCAAAGCCTGGGTCAAAAAGCGCATCAGTATCGGATTCCTGCTGCCGCCCCCGCCCACGACGACGCGATCGGGCCGTTGGGGACAGAAATGCTCAACGGCAATCCGGACGCATTCCGCCGTAAAGCGCGTGGCGGTCACAAGCATGTCCGCGCCGGAAAGGCCGAGGCTGCGTCCCTTCTCCATCAGGCGTTCGACGTAAGCGCGCCCGTAAGCCTCACGGCCGGTCGTTTTGGGAGGCTTTCTGGAGAGATACGGATCATCCAGCAAAAAGGCGAGCAGCGGGGCGCTTACCATGCCCAGAGAGGCCAGCGCGCCGTCCTGATCATAGCGCCGTTTGCTGTCAGTCATCCGCTCTACAAGCTGATCCATGACCATGTTGCCGGGGCCGGTGTCAAAGGCGTAGGTATCGGCGAGAGAGCCGCCCCTGGGCAGCACCGTCAGATTGCCGATGCCGCCGATGTTTTGCAGACCGACGGTTTCCGTTTCGCTTCGGTAGAGCAGGTACTCGGTGTAGGGAACCAGGGGAGCGCCCAAGCCGCCCGCCGCTACGTCGCGCACGCGGAAATCGCTCACCACGGGACAGCCCATCCCCTCGCAGATCACCGAGGGCTCGCCAAGCTGCAACGTGGCGCTTATGGGATAGCCCAGGTAGCTTTCGGGAACGGGCGCGTGGTAAAGCGTCTGCCCATGGCTTCCCACGAAGTCTACCTCCGAGGGGCAGAGGCCCGCCGCCTCGCACACGGCGAGACAGGCCTCCAGGGAAAGGCGACCCAATAGGAAATGAAAGAGGCTCAGCTCATGCGAGCCGCCGCTTTCTCCGCCCGCGAGACGGAGAATGGCGCTTCGAACCTCGTCGGAATAGGGAAGAGAGACAAAGCCGAGCTGCTTTACGCGGGTTGAAAGGCCATGGCCGGTGATCTCGACCAGCGCGGCGTCCATGCCGTCGGCGGAGGTGCCGCTCATCAGGCCGATGGCGAGCACGGACGGCTTTTCCCAGATGGAGGTAAGGGCGTTCATGAAAAGGCCTCCAGTGTACGAAAGTAAATTTCAGCTTTTATTTTATATGAATGTAACTTTATTTGTCAAGGTGGAATCAGGATGCTTCAATTGGGAATCGAACGGATCGGCCAATATCCTGAGCTTTTCCGTGGGAAAAGACTGGGCGTGATCGTTTCCCCTTCGGGAACGGATCGGACCCTGCGTTCGTCAGCCGACAGGCTTCGGGAGCGGTATGATGTGAGGACTCTGTACGGGCCGGAGCATGGCGTGCGCGGAGCGGCACTCGCGGGCGAGGTGATGGAGGGCACGGCGCGCGATAAGCGGACGGGACTGGCCGTGTATAGCCTTTATCGCAAGGACAGCAAGCATCTGACCGAAGATATGCTTGCGGATGTGGACGCGCTGGTTTATGACATTCAGGATCTGGGGCTGCGGTTCTATACCTACGTCAGCACGCTTTTGTATGTCATGGAGGACTGCGCGCGATTCGGCAGGGAGCTGATCGTGCTGGATCGCCCAAACCCGCTGGGCGGCGCGCGCGTGGAGGGCGGCCTTTTGGAGGAGGGCTTTGAAAGCTTTGTGGGCAGCTATGAAATGCCCATCCGTTATGGCCTGACGGCGGGCGAGTTTGCTCGGATGGCAAACGCGGAAAGGAAAATCGGCTGCGCACTCCACATTATCCCCATGACGGGCTGGGGGCGAGAGCAGCTTTTTTACGAGCTTGGCTATCCGTTTTTGATGCCAAGCCCCTCGATCCCGCACTTTTCGAACGCTCTGCTTTACGCGGGAACCTGCCTGTTCGAGGGGACGAATGTGAGCGAGGGACGCGGTACCTCCGACCCCTTTGCCCTCATCGGCGCGCCGTATATCGACGCGGAGGCGCTCTGTGACGGGATGAGTCGGCGAGGCCTGCCGGGCGTCCTCTTCACGCCGGCGTACTTCACCCCGACGGCCGGAAAGCATAGGAGCGAGGCCTGCGAGGGCGTTCATCTCCATCTGACGGACGCAAAGGCCTATTCCGCCGTGCGAACGGCTTTGGAACTGATGGAGCGGATTCGCGACATGTATCCCGAACGGTTCGCCTTTCTTCCGCCCGCCGAGGATCAAACGCGGCCGATGATCGACCTGCTAAGCGGCAGCGCCGCTCTGCGGGAGGGCGAGCCGGTGGAAGAACTGCTGAAACGGTGGGAGAGACAGTCTCAGACGTTTGTTGAGCGCGCGAGTGTCTACCGGCTATATTGACATAAGGAGGAAGGCGTCATGGAATTATCTTTGGAAAGAATGATAGGGCAGAGGATGGTCGTTGGCTTTCCGGGGTACGAGATTCCCGACGAGCTACGTGCGCTGGTGAAAGAGTGCCATGTGGGCAATATCATCCTTTTTGCGGAAAATATATGTGATAACGGACAGCTGAAGTGGCTGTGCGGTGAGCTTCAAAAGCTGATACGAGAGGAAACGGGCCTTCCGGCCTTTATCACGATTGACCAGGAGGGCGGTGTGGTAAGCCGCCTGAGCGCGGACGCTGCCGTGGCGCCCAGCGCCATGTGCGTTTCCTCTACAGGCAATCCTCAAAACGCCTATATCGCCGGCCTGATCACCGGTCGGGAGCTCAACGCGCTGGGCGTGAATTTCGATTTGGCGCCGGTCATGGATGTCAATTCCAATCCCCAAAATCCTGTCATCGGCGTCAGAAGCTACGGCGATACGCCACAGACGGCAGGCCGGTACGGCGCGGAGATGATTCGGGGACTTACCGACGGCGGCGTGCTGAGCTGCGCAAAGCACTTTCCCGGCCACGGTGATACGTCGCTTGACTCGCATCTGAGTCTTCCTCGTGTGGACAAGACGCTTGAGGAACTGGAGGCGTGTGAACTCAAGGCGTTCCGCGCGGCCATCGAGGCGGGAGTGCCCGCCGTGATGACCACGCATATCCTTTTTCCGCTTTTGGAGCCCGACGGCGTACCGGCGACCATGTCCCGCCGCATTATCACCGGCATATTGAAGGAGCGTCTCGGCTTTCAGGGCCTTGTGGTCTCCGATTGCATGATGATGCAGGCTATCCAGAAATACTATGGCACTGTCAACGGCGTGGTCACGGCGGCCTGCGCGGGTGTGGACATGATGTTCACCAGTCACAGCATCGACTATGCGCGTCAGAGCTGCGAGGCGCTTAAAGAGGCGGTTCAAAGCGGACGCCTGCCGATGGAGGAAATGCGGGCGTCGGTGGAGAAGATCATAAGGTATAAGCGCTCGCTTCGCCCCGTGCCGGAAGATGCTGGAATTGTCGGCTGCGACGCCCACCGCGCCGAGGTGCGTCGTATCATGGAGGAGGGCGTTACACTTGTGTGCGGGACGCTGCCGCCGCTGGGCGACTCCCCGCTGTTCCTTGGATGCCATCCGTTCCGTCCGACCATCGCCTCCAATCCCGAGGATGAGAGCGTGAGCTTTCCGCGCACCATGCAAAAGTGGCTGGGTGGAACGGCGCTGCCCACGCCCGCCAATCCTACGGAGGAAGAGATTTCCTCTCTTTGCTCACAGGCGCGGGGTCACAGCGCCATTGTGATCGGAACATACAACGGGCATATCAAACGGGGACAGCTTCGTCTGGTGGAGGCCCTGGCAGAGCTTCATGTGCCGATGGTATGTGTGGCGCTTCGCAATCCTTATGATTTGCTTGAGCTGCCTGAGAGCGTCGCGGGTCTGGCCTGCTTTGAATACGATGACCTGAGCATGGCGGCGGCGGCAAAGGTGCTTCGGGGCGAGCTCAGGCCCGTGGGCCGACTGCCGCTGAACGGGGGCGGATGCTGAGATGCGGACGTACTTTGTCGGATGGGACGGGGGCGGAACAGGAACCACCGTCGTGTGCGTGCGTTCGGACGGAACGGAGGCGGCGCGTCGGCGCTTCGGCCCGCTGAATCTCAACGGCGCCGATGTGGAGACGGTACGTCAGACGGTCACGGATGCCCTGCGATGGATGGACGGAAACGGCGACTGCCTGTCACTTTGCATAGGCGCGGCTGGCATCAGCAATCCGAAGACGGCATCGGGATTGAGGGAGCTGCTTTGTCAGAACGGATATGAAGGCAAGCTCACGCTGGCGGGCGATCACGACATCGCCCTGCGTGGCGCCGTTGGAACCGTGGGCGCGGTGGTGATTGCCGGCACCGGCTCCATCTGCTGCGGCCGGAACACGCGAGGAGAGACGGCGCGCGCGGGCGGCGGAGGGCATCTCATTGATGATGAGGGCAGCGGCTATGCCATCGGCAGAGATATCTTCACGGCGGTTCTCCGTGCGTTGGACGGACGTATTGAAACGACGGTTCTGAGCGACATGGTCGCGAGGGAGCTTGGGGATGCGTCCCGTGAGGCAATCGTCGGCTACGTGTACCAGAAAGGCAGGAGCAAGGCGGATATCGCTCACTTCGCGCCGCTGCTGACGCCCGCCTGTGAGGCGGGAGACGAGGCGGCGCTCGCAATCGCCGACAAGGCCGCGCATGAGCTGTGCGCGCTGCTTCTCGCGGTTTCGCGCCGGCTCGGGATGCCCGACGCTGATGCCGCGCTGCTGGGAAGCATACTGGAAAAGTGCGCGCCTGTGCGCGAGGAAACAAAGCGTCGCATCCGCGAGCAGATGCCCCGTCTGCGCGTGATTGCGCCGCGGGCGGATGCCGCGATGGGCGCGGCGCTGATCGCAAAGGAAAAATGGGAGGAAAAGAGCAATGCCTGATATGCTGGTCAACCTTTTAAAGCTTCCGAGGGAGGAGAAGCTCCTTGACGAATTGGAATCGAAAAACATTCAGATCCGCAGGGCGCTCGCACCGGATCAATTCCGCGTTGTCCCATGGGTGAAGGAACACTCCAGCCTGAGCGCGGCGGGGGAATGCGCCGTATGCTTCAGCCATACGCCCGTCAGCTGCTTCATTGCCACCCGAGGAGCGAAAATCATCGGCTACGCCTGCTACAACGCGACGGCGCCGGATTTTTTCGGGCCGACAAAGGTGCTTGAGGAATGTCAGGGCAGCGGCATTGGCAAGGCGCTTCTTCTGCGCGCGCTTCGGGCAATGCGCGAGGAGGGCTATATCTACGCCGTCATTGGGGGCGTCGGGCCGCAGGCGTTCTATGAAAAGTGCGCGGGCGCGATTCTCATTCCTGACTCCACCCCGGGCATCTATAAGGATTTTCTGGGTGCGCTTGAAAAACAGGAGAAGGCGGTAGAGGTCCGCGAGGACTGATTCCGATATTTTCAAAGGAGCCGGAAAGGCCTTACAAAATCCGCTGTCAAGCATTGCTTGGAAGCGGATTTTTGATTCAAAACAGTCTCTGCTTGTGTCCCGTCTGATTTATGTCGAAACGTCCTCAAGCAGAGCGAGCTCCTGCGGAGTGAGGGAGAAGCTAAGGGCGATGGCGTTGCTTTCCGCCTGTGCTGGAGATTTCATGCCGGCAATAACCACGCTGTCGGGCAGATGGTCAAGAATCCAACGCATGGCCACGGCGGCGACGGGCACGCCATGCGCTTCGGCGATGGGCCGCATAGCCTCCACAATCCGCAGGTTCTTCGTGAGCTTCTCTCCGTAGAAGTTGTCATAAACGGCGCGACTGCGACGGTCGTCGGCGCCGAAATGGACGTCCGTGCCATATTTTCCGGTCAGGATTCCCTGGCCGAGGCTGCCCCAGGTAAGCGGCGAGATATGCAGCAAAGAGGCAATTTCAAGCATGGAAGCCTCGTCGTTGCGATGGGCGAGGCTATAATGGTTTTGAAACGAGGTCAATTCATCCGCGTAGGGAAGAAAGACCCTGGCCTGTTCCGGCGTTACGTTGCTCAGCCCGATGGCGCGGATTTTTCCCAGACGCTTTTGCCTGAGCAGGGTCTCCATCAGCTTGTCGACGGGTGTGACGCCGTCCAGATAGTGAATCTGATATAGATCGATCCGATCGGTGTTCAGGCGTCTGAGGCTTTCCCCCAGGGCACGTTCGATGTAGGCGGGAGCGTTATCATAGAACGTTCTGCCGCCCTCGACACGAACGCCGAACTTGGTTGCGATCACGACCCTTTCACGGACGGAATGAAGCACCTCGCCCATGTTGATCTCTGAGCGTCCCAGCCCATAAGTGTCGGCGGTGTCAAAAAAATTGATTCCCAGCTCAAACGCGCGGCAGATTGCCCCCTCGATCTGCGCGTGATCCACCCGCCCCCAACCATATTCTCCGGCGGGACAGCCGCCCACGCACAGGCGGGAGACGGGCAGGGGGATTCCCTTTAGCTGAATGGTGTCCATCGTATGCTCCTTTGCTTTATGGCCTGCGAAGGCCCTTCGGGTAGTGGTTTTTCAGCTGGCCGCCGCTGCATTTTCCAAAGCCAAGCGCCAGCCCCTGATAGGTTGCCAGCACGTATCCCGAGAGTCCCTCGGGAGCGGGAAGCGTTTCCCCGCGCTGATAGGCTAGCGCGTCCTCCCGTTTAAGCGGGAGGGCAGGGAAGACGTAGGGAGGCCTGAGGGCCATTGCCAGCGCGTGATCAGGCGCGAAAACCTTGCCCTTCAGCGAGCCAAGCTGAATCCCCGCTCTGAGAACCTTGACGCCGGAAAGCGGAGGCAGATCGGGGGCGGAGATCAGCTGCTCCCCCAGCCGCGCGTTGGCACGCGGGAGGGAAAGACCAAGGGAAAAGGCGTCATAGGCTGTAAGAAGGAGTTTGGTGGGCGGAGAGAGCCGCTCGGCGGCGGGAGAGAAGAGAGGCTCGGCGCTCTCTGCCGCGCCGCTCTTTTTCAGAAGCGCTATAAAATGCCCCTCGCCACGCACCTGATGCGGATAGAGATGCAGCATGCCCTTCGGGGCGTCCAGCGTCTCGCCCTCGCCAACCGGAAGCGCAAAAGCCATGGGGGTCAGCTCGGGATGACGATTGAGAAGCGCCAGGATGGTCTGGTCGTTTTCCTCCAGATTGAAGGTGCAGGTGCTATAAACCAACCGCCCGCCCTGCCTGAGCATGCGCACGGCGCAGTCGAGAATTTGCGCTTGCCGCTCCGCACATCCGCATGGCGAATGCTCATTCCATTCCAGTCTCGTCTCAGGATGACGCCGAAACATTCCTTCTCCGCTGCAAGGCGCGTCCACAAGTACGGCGTCAAACGCCTCCGGCCACAGCGGGGCCAGCTTTTCTGGCTCCGCGCAAACGACCAGCGCGTTGGGCACGCCCATGCGTTCGAGATTACGGCTGAGTACCCTTGCGCGGCCGGACACCGGCTCGTTGCAGACGAGCAGCCCATCGCCCGCGAGCTTGGCGGCGATCTGCGTGCTTTTACCGCCGGGAGCGGCGCAAAGATCGAGCACTCGTTCCCCAGGCTGGGGCGCGAGGACGCTTACGGGGGCCATGGCGCTTGGCTCCTGAATATAATACGCGCCGGCCTCGTGTAAGGGGTCGGCTCCGATAGGACTTTCCATAGACAGGTAACGTCCGTCCTGTTCGCACCACGGCACGGGCATCCCAATTCCTTCAAGCGCTGCGTACCCCTCCAAGGAAAGCGGCTTTCGTGGATTCAGGCGCACTCCGCGAAGATAGGGGCCTTCAAGCGCCTCCAAACACGCGTCCGCGTCCGCTCCAAGCTGAGCGCGCATGCGGGCAAGAAAGGCATTCGGCAAGGCTTCGTTCATCATTCCTCCACCTGGCATACAGAATGAAATGATTAGACAAAGGAGCGGAGCTGGAAAGGTCATTCTCCATCCCGCCGATTCCTGCTTTGGGGATAGACGGGCTCGTGAAAGGCCCGCGTGACATCGACCGTCGATTGGAGATCATGAATCGTGGGGCGATGCTCATCGTCCTCCACACCCACCAGATCGCGGGCACGCTTGGCAAAGCGCGCGAGCGGATTGCGTCCTCGCTGAACGTTCTGGTCCTCACCCTCGCGGGGGGCCGTAAAGGGATGGAATTTGGGCGCGTGCATCATCGGCGCCGACTCCCGAGGCTGGTCATCCCACGCATCCGGCTCCTGCAAGGGAGCTATTTCATCCTCCGTCAGCCGAAAATTCTGACGGAGCGCGACATCATCCAGCCCCGGATGAACGGGCGCTTCTTGCTGAAGCTCAGGCTCGTGCGGGGGCGCATAGAGCTGTTCAGGAGGCAGTGGACGGGCAAAGCCGGCCTGCATGTCGCGCAAATAGGCCAGGGGCTCCGGCTGGGGCGTACCAAAGGAAGCCTCCATGTCGTGAGCGGGATTACTCCACGCGGGCGGCTGAACCAAAGGGTCGCTTTCGTTCCAGTCGACATCCGCTTCGTCGAAGACAGGCTCCAGGTTTTCAGGCGGAACATAAGGGGAAGCATAGGGCGCCGGTACGGCCGCCGTCCCCTGCGCCATAGGTGCATAACGCATGGTCGCCAGCGGCTGCTCGGCGCCATAATCGAACGGCTCTGAGGTCACGGGCGCAAAGACACGCGTGCCTGCCTGAGGCGTATAGGAGGGCTGGAGGGGCGGAACGTATGCCTGAGGCTCCGACGGAGGAGGAGCGAAGGGCACGGGCGGTTCGGAAACGGGCGGCTCATAGGACGGCTCATACGCTTCTTCGGGCGACTGCGTCTCCGCTTGTTTGGAGCGGTGCAGCCGACCAAGCTTGCTTGACCAGACATAATAGGGACGCCAGCGGATCAGATAGATGATGGCATCCGCCACAACGCCTCCAACGAGCAAAACCGCGACAATTCCCTTCCAGTTTGCGCAGAGAAACTGATAGAGCGCGCCGCCATTCTCGCTGCGGAGGACGCGCCAGATGTTGTTGATCAGCGCTTTGAGCCAGCTCAATAGGAGCGTCAGAATCGTATTGGTAAAGCCGTTCATCTGTTGGCTCCTTTCGATGAAATTACTTTTCCGAAAGCGTGACGGATATTTCCGAAGGCGACGCGGCAAACGTAAGATCGCCGGTATCGGCGCCCTCGATGTGAAGCTGCACGGGCAATTCGTATTCGCCCGCCTCTAAGCCGCTTACATCCACGTAAGCCGTCACGTTTGCGCTGCGCAGATTATTGAGCGTAAGCTCCGGCCCTGTCAAAACGACGGACAGGTTTTTAACCCCCAGGCTCACGTTCATTGTATCCGGATATCCGCGAGCGAAAAGCTTAACGCCGTCAAAGGTGCGTGAAATGGTCACCGGTTCGATTTCAACCGTCATGGTCACGGTGTCGGCGCTTATATAGCTCAGCTCTGACGGCTTATTGATCCGGACGCTGGTAACAAAGGATTCACTCACGCCGGTGATATCCACCGGCTTGTCGATGGTGAGCTTTTGAACGGCGTCGAACGCGCTGTCGCTTCCGGCGGCCTTTACAACGGAGGGCGAAAGCGTTACACTTTTGAGCCGATAGCCGCTGGCGGGTTCGCCCTCGACAAGCGCTGTATCAGAGATGGCGAGCGTGCGCATGGAGTAAAGCGTCTGCTCAACGATGAAGGTGCGCAGAACCACGCCCGCGTTGCTGACCTCCAAAAGGTTGCTGTCCACATCCTCACCATTGGCGTCGACAAAGCGCATGCCGAGTGCCGTCCGTACCTTGCCGGATTTTGCGGTCAGGCGGGAAAGATCGAAATCGACATAAATGCACACGACCTGATCCACGATGCTTTTGGGCCCGCTGAGGGCGACCACGGAGGGGTCGACCGTAGGCGTCGCGCCATAGAAGCCATTGGGATACTTACCGATGACATTGATGGAAACCGGCACCCTGTAGTTGGTCACGTATTCGTCCACCATTACGGTAACGGAATCGGGTGACACCGACTCGACGGAGCCGTAGGTGGTTGTGGAGGTCGTGAGAATTTTGAGCGTCTGCTCGCCGGTGGAGGTGATACGCGTCAGATCAATGCGGGGATTGTAATAAGAAGATGTTACGGAGTTGTATTCGCGCTGTGGAACGTCCACACGCAGATGCACGGTCAACGCCTCGTCCTCCAGCCCGCTTAGGACGATCAGGCCGCTGTTGCGGCGCAGGGAGTCCGCGCCTGTTACGCTGACCGGTACGTCGGTAAAGACGCGGTCGCGCGTGAGAGTGGCATCCTGCATAATCAGTCCGGACCAGAGGCAGAGAGCCAGGAAGAGCGCCATCAGCTTCCATGGCCAGTTGTGATACAGAAGGCTCCAAAGGCGACGCGGCGCATCCTTGAGCGCCGCGCGCATGCTGGCGCGCGTGGAGAAATCGGTCTTTTTTGGCTCTGTGTTCATGCCGCGCCTCCTTTCCGGCGCTTGGTTTTCTCCATCAGGGTGGACCATAGCCCCGTTTCCTTCTGGTGATATAGGGAGGTGAGCACCTCTTCCAGCGCGCCACGATCCAGGTGACGGGTGAGACGGCCGTTTTGCGCCATGGAAATGATCCCCGTTTCTTCGCTCACGATCAGAGTGATAGCGTCGGTCGTTTCGGTGATCCCCAGCGCTGCACGGTGGCGAGTACCCAGTTCGCGGCTGATGCCCTTGCCCTCGCTCAAGCTCAGGATGCAGGCGGCCGCCATGATATGACTTCCTCGGATGACGACCGCGCCGTCGTGCAGGGGTGTATTGGGTTCAAAGATGTTTTCCAGAAGAGCAGCGGAAATCTGGGAATTAAGCGTTGTGCCGGTTTCAATGATATCCTTCAGGCCTATGCGCTGCTCAAACACGATCAGTGCTCCTACACGACGACGACTCAGCGTCAGCAGACAGCTCGTGATCTCCTGGATGATATGAGCATTCTGCTCCATATCAGCGGCGGGGGAGGTCTTATGAATCGCACCGCGCCCGATCTGCTCCAGGGCCTTACGCAGCTCCGGCTGGAACAAAATGACCAACACGACCGCACCATTGTTGACGACGTTAAGAAGCACCCAGTTCAGGGCCGTCAATCCCAACAGATCGCTAATCCAACTGGCGAGGATCAGCATTACCAGGCCCTTGAGAACCGCGCTCGCGCGCGTTTCCCTTGTAAGCATCATCAGTTCATAAAGCAAAAACGCGACGATCAGAATATCCAGAATGTCGGCGATGGTGGGGCGGTTGAACACGTTCCAAAGCACGGTGCGGATCTGCGCCCATAAGGTCTGCATGCGTTGCCCTCCCTGCCGTTTTATATAAGTACGTCAACTCATAGGCCTTTCTTATTATACAACATGTGGGGAGCAGATGAAAGCCCTTGCCCACTGTTTTTTTCTATCTATTTGAAACGGATTGGGAGCGCGAAAGCAATGAGGACGGCCTCCCTGGAGTATGTGACGGTTTTGTTACAATCGCGTTTGGGCTCACCTTGATTGTGAAAGCGACGGGTTTGTGTTATACTGAATTATCTCGGATGAGAAGGGGACGGGAGCTATGGCAGGCGAGCACACGGGTCACAGGCAGCGAATGCGGGAACGCTTCGTTTCGCAGGGATTGGACGGCTTCGCGCCGCATGAGGTGCTGGAGTTGATGCTATTTTACGCCATTCCTCAGAAAAACGTCAATCCCCTGGCACATCAGCTGATCGATCGCTTCGGCTCGCTGCATGGCGTGCTTGACGCTCCCGTGGAGGAGCTGATGAAGGTGGAGGGCGTCGGCGAATACGCCGCGACCTATCTTACCCTCTTCAGGGCGGTCGCCAGACGGTTTGAGAGCAGCCGCGCGGGCGAACGAGAATGTCTTCGTAACAGGGGCATGGCCGAGGCGCATTGCAGGAGACTGCTCAAGGGGCTCAGGCTTGAGCATTTCTATGTGGTCTGTCTGGACGCGCAGATGCGGGTTCTTTCTGACGTGTTGATCGCGCGCGGCTCCTTAAGCGAGGTACAGGCCTATCCGAGACTGGTGGCGGAGGCGGTTTTGAGGCATAACGCCTATACGGTGCTTTTGACGCATAACCACCCTGGCGGCTCGCTGATCCCCTCCCAGCAGGACATGCTTCATACGCGCCAGCTGGCCGAAATGCTGCGAAATATTGAGGTGCCGCTTGCGGATCATATCATCGTGGCGGGAGAGCGCTCGTTGAGCATGGTCGGATGCGGGCTGATCGAACAGGCAAAGGAAGAAGCGGAGGGGCCGGTTTTCACGAGGGTTGCTGATTCCGCCGGAGAGGTGCTCATTCGGGCTCGCCTTCAGAAAAAGGAGAAGCTTTAAAAGCCTATGGAACAAAAGAAAACAAAACGAACGCTCATGGGAAGGATGGTGCGCGTGGCACTCTGGCTCGTAATTGTCGCGGTCGCGTGCTATGCGGCGCTGATTGGACTTATATGCTATTGGGAGGCCAACGTGCCCGAGCCTTCGGATTATGACGGAATCATTGTGCTGGGGGCGCAGGTGCTGCCTTCGGGCGAGCCGTCGGTACAATTGCGGTGGCGTCTTGATAAGGCGAAGGAGTGGTATGAGAAGAACCCCTGCTACATCGTGACCTGCGGTGGGCAGGGCGGTAATGAGCCCGCGCCGGAGGGCGATGTGATGCGCGATCTTCTGATTGCCGATGGGCTGCCGCCGGAACAGATTTTCAGCGATCCCACCAGCGCGGACACGAAGGAGAACATCAGCAACGCGTGGGCGATCCTGCGGGAGAAGGAATGCGAGCAACCGTTGGTTGTGACCAGCGATTATCATCTGCCGCGCGCACTGGCAATCGCCCGCGACGCCGGCCTTGAGGCACAGGGCGCGGGCAGCCTTTGCCGTCCCGAATTTCGTTTTTGGTTGAAAAATCATATGCGCGAGGCGTTGGCATGGGTGAAGTACTGGGGAATCAAGTATCTGGGTCTATGAGGCCGGAAGAATGGGAAAACCGAATTTCCGAACGGATTGACGCGCTGGATATCCGCTGTGACGAAAGCACGGGAGAACGGCTCGCGAGATATCACGCGCTTCTGACGGAATGGAATACCCGCATGAATCTGACCGGCGACACGGAATTCGAGACGTCGCTGGATCGGCATTATGCCGATTCTTTGGCCCCTCTGGGGTTGGAAGGCCTGTTTTTTGAGAGGGCGAGCCTGATCGACGTCGGCAGCGGAGCGGGTTTTCCGGGATTGCCATTGGCCGTTGCGCGTCCTGATCTGAGCGTGACGCTTTTGGATTCGCTCAGGAAACGGATCGACTTCCTTTCGGAGGCTGTGAAGGATCTCAGGTTGAACAACGTGCGGCTCATGCATGCGCGCGCCGAGGATGCGGGCAGGAGCGTGCGGGAGCGCGAACGGTACGATCTGGCCGTGGCGCGGGCGGTGGCCCCGCTTCCCGTTTTATGCGAGCTGCTCTTGCCCTTTGTGCGCGTGGGCGGGAAAATGATATGCTATAAGGGGCCCTCGGCGTCGGAAGAGCTTGAGGCGGGACAAAGGGCTGCCCAGCTGCTGGGCGGCGGAAAATTGGACGTTCTGCCAGTGCGGCTTCCGTCTCGGCTGGAGTGGCGGCATTGCGTAATTGTGTGCGAAAAAGAAGAAAAAACCGTTCGACAATATCCCCGGAAAGCCGGCACACCGGGCCGGTCGCCTCTGGGCAATTACGCCAAAACGGATGAAAAAGCGACAAAAAAGAAAGCAAAGGCGCGCTCTTGAGGGAGGCGCCTTTGACGTATCGTGACGAACGAAAGATCCTCAAAGCAAGAAGGAATCCGGCCTTCCAAACGGGAATCCCCTATGCGAGGACGCGCCCGAGGGGTGATACATGTCAAGGGGGAGGGCATGTGGAGCCCGCGGGCGCGTCCGATCCCGAAAGCGAAGGAGGCTGTTTGATGCAAGCGACAGCCAATCAGGTACGCTGGGTTCCGATTGAGGAAATCGCGGAGCCGTGGGAGGGCAGCGAGGAAAGTCCCGACGGCACGGTGCTTTTGTGCGAGCGCTCCGACGGGAAATATACGCTTCTGGCGGGGCGGGAGCGCCTGCGCCGCATGCGCGAGGCGGGCCAGGTGTGCGTGGACGCGGTATTGAGCTCTTCCGATCGTGTGGAGGAGCGCGTCGACCGCCTTTTGGACAGGCTGATGCGCGGGAAGATCCATTATTTGGACGAGGCGGAGGAATACCGGAGCCTGCTTGACAGTGGGCTGAACACCCAGGAACTGGCCGCGCGCCTGGGCCGCACGCCCGCGACGATCCGCAGGAAGCTGCGCCTTTTGAACATCGGCGAGGAAGCGGCACGGACGCTTCGGTTGAAGGGACTGTGCGAGCGCTATGCGCAGGAGCTTTTGCGCGTGCCAGGCCTGCAGGGACGGCTGCGCGTGCTCAAGCACGTGACGGATGGAGGACTGAGCGTGAAGGATACGGAGAAGCTGATCGACGACGTGCTCTCTCGCATGCCGGTGCCTATGACGGGCGGGCGGCGCATGAAGCCCCTGATGCGGGATTACCGCCTGTATGTCAACGCCATTCGCGGCATCGTCGAGCAGATGTGCGATGTCGGCCTGGACGCGACGATGCAGGTGACGGTGGGAAAGCGCGTCGCGGAGATACGTATCTCGGTGCCGACATTTTTGCAGGGAGGAAAGTGAAGGGCAAGGGGCATAATGCCTCCCGCCCTTTGTCGATGCTGAGAGACGCTGATTAGACGTCTTTTTCGTACATCGTCGCGATCAGGCGGCCATAGCTCTCGACAGTGAAGAGCACATGATAGCCCTTAGGCTTTGGAACGTTATAGATTAGCAACGGAAAATAATGTTTTGACCGCTATAAATTCTTTCAAGAAAATCATAAGGATCACCGTTGATCATAAGCTCAACCTCTTAAAATATTTGCGTAATATTTTCTTCATCCCACCGAACAGCTTGATGACATCAGATCGAAGCTTACCTCTTTACTTCGTACTGTTAAAACTCCCTTTTTTCTCGCAGTCAACTCAACATCAGAAGCACACAACTCCTGTTGCCTCAGTCATCGAGCCATTCAATTTCTTGCTCAGCCTCCCAGAATGTTTTTCCCGCAAAAATGGGGGCTTTCTGAAAGGCATCGC
>CAYQCL010000004.1:0-26436 GCA_964416065.1 uncultured Oscillospiraceae bacterium
CCTTGACAGTTCCCCTCTTGACTTTCGCGTTACCGATGCTTGACGCCCGTACACAAAGCCGGCAAAAAAGGGCGCGCTTCCTCTTGCAAGGGAGCGCGCCTTGTGCTATAATTCAGACGATTACGCACCTTTGTCGATCGTGCGCTTGTGCCGCGCCGGACGCGGTGGCCGCAACGGGACGACGCAAAGGGTGGAAAAAACAAGGAGGGTAAACCCAAATGGCAGTTATCTCTATGAAGCAGCTCCTGGAAGCGGGCGTACACTTCGGTCACCAGACCCGCCGCTGGAACCCCAAAATGGCTCAGTACATCTTCACCGAGCGCAACGGCATCTACATCATCGACCTGCAAAAGACCGTGCGCAAGGCGGACGCGGCCTACAACTTCGTGCGTGACCTGGCGATGGAGGGCAAGAGCATCCTCTTCGTGGGCACCAAGAAGCAGGCTCAGGAGTCCATCGCCTATGAGGCCCAGCGCTGCAACATGTTTTATGTCAACAACCGCTGGCTGGGCGGCATGCTGACCAACTTCCGCACCATCCGCACCCGCGTGGAACGCCTGAATCAAATTGACAAGATGGAGCAGCAGGGCCAGTTTGAAGTGCTGCCCAAGAAGGAAGTCATCAAGCTCCAGCACGAGCGCGAAAAGCTCGAGGCCAACCTGGGCGGCATCCGCGAGATGAAGAAGCTCCCGGGCGCGCTGTTCATCGTTGATCCCCGCAAGGAGCACATCGCTGTGAGCGAGGCTCGCGCGCTGGGCATCCCGATCGTGGCCATCGTCGACACCAACTGCGATCCCGACGAAATCGACTATGTCATCCCCGGCAACGACGACGCCATCCGCGCCGTGAAGCTGATCGCCGGCAAGCTGGCGGACGCCGTGCTTGAGGGCCGTCAGGGAGAGCAGGACGCCGAGGGCGAGGCCGCTCCCGAAGAGGAAGCCGCGAAGGTCGAAGAGTGAACTTGAAAGGAGGGCCCCCGCGCCCTCCTTTGAGACCCTTTCAATCGAGTTTTGAAGGAGAGATTTGTATGGCGAATATCACTTCGCAAATGGTCAAAGAGCTGCGTGAAATGACCCAGGCCGGCATGATGGACTGCAAAAAGGCTCTGGTTGAGGCCGAGGGCGTGATGGACAAGGCCATCGAGTGGCTGCGCGAGAAGGGCCTCGCCGCCGCCGCCAAGAAGGCCGGCCGCATCGCCGCCGAGGGCGCCGTCATCGACTATGTGAACGAGGACAAGACCGTGGGCGCGATCGTCGAAGTCAACTGCGAGACCGACTTCGTCGCCAACACCGATAACTTTAAGAATTTTTGCAAAAACATCGCCAAGCATGTCGCCATCGCCAATCCCGCCGATATCGACACGCTGATGAGCCAGAAGTTTGTAGACGACGAGTCCAAGACCATCACCGACCTGGTGAGCGACGCAACCGTCTCCATCGGCGAAAAGATCTCCATCCGCCGCTTTGCCCGCTATGAGACCTCCACCGGCGTTGTGGAGAGCTACATCCACATGGGCGGCAAGATCGGCGTGCTGCTGCTGGTCAACAACGACACCCCCGCCACCTTCTCCACCGACGCCTTCAAGACCTTCTATCATGACGTGGCGCTTCAGATCGCCGCCGCCCGTCCCTCCTATGTGCGCAAGGAGCAGGTGCCCACCGAGGCGCTGGAGAAGGAGCGCGAGATTCTGCGCGCCCAGGCGCTCAACGAGGGCAAGCCCGAAAAGATCGTCGACAGGATGGTCGAGGGCCGCATCGAGAAGTATTACAAGGAGGTCTGCCTTCTGGAGCAGCCCTTCGTCAAGGACGGCGACAAGTCCATCGTCAAGCTCATGGGCGAGGTTGCCAAGGAAATCGGCGCGAATATCGACGTGGTGAGCTTCGAGCGTTTCGAGCGCGGCGAGGGCATCGAGAAGCGTCAGGACAACTTTGCCGAGGAAATTGCGGCGCAGATGGCCGCGAAGAAGTGATCCACTCACCGGCAGGATCGTCGAGGCGGCGGTTAACGACGGCGTGAGCGCCTGAGAATCGCGGAGACGCCCCTTTACTCCCCGGCAGGGCATGCTGATGACCTTGTGGCACGCGGGCTTTGCCTGCGTGCCGCTTTTATGTTGGAAAGGATGGGATACCATGGCGACTGCCTACAGGCGCGTCATTCTCAAGCTCAGCGGCGAGGCGCTGGGCGTGGACGGAAAGCTCTTCTGCCACGAGAAGTTTGAACAGGCCGCGCAAATGCTCATCGACATCCAGAAAATCGGCGTGGAGCTGGCCGTGGTCATCGGCGGCGGAAACGTCTGGCGCGGACGGCGCGGCGCCGCCATGCGAATGGGAACCGTCGCGGCCGACCAGATGGGGATGCTGGGTACCCTGCAAAACTGCCTTTACATGCGCGACACGCTCGATCACATGGGCGCGCGGGCCGTCGTCATGAGCGGCGTGGACATCCCGCGCTTCGCTGAGAGCTATAACACGGTCCGCGCCATCGACTATCTGAAAAGCGGCCAGATTCTCTTCCTCGCGTGCGGGCTGGGCAATCCCTGCTTCTCCACGGACAGCGCGGTGGTGCTCCGCGCGATCGAGCTGGAATGCGACGCCATTCTCATGGCCAAAAACATCGACGGCGTCTATACCGCCGATCCGCGCGTCGACCCCTCCGCGACTTTGATTCCCGTGATCACCTACGCCGAGGCTGCCGAGCGCGACCTGCGCGTAATGGACGCCTCCGCCTTCATCATGCTGCGTGAAAACGCCGTGCCGATGGTGCGCGTCTTTGGTCTCGAACCACCGGAAAATGTTCTCAGGGTTCTTATGGGTGACCCGATGGGAACCATTCTGCATCCGTAGCAGGGATCTGCTGCGTCTGCGCAAAGCCCCTCTCGTATACATCGGACGAAAGGAACTGATTATGCTTAAGGCGCTTCAAAGGCTGTTCGCCCCGCGCGACCTCACGCAGGGCACGCCCATGACGGGCATCATTCTTTTCTCGATTCCGCTGCTGATCGGCAATCTTGCCCAGCAGCTGTACAACACGGTCGACGCGATCATCGTCGGCCGGTACGTCGGCGACGCCGCGCTGGGCGCGGTCGGCCTAGCGGGCCCAATCATCAACCTGATGATCGTCCTTTTCATGGGCATCTCCACCGGCGCAACGATCGTCGTTTCGCAGTATTTCGGTGCCAAGGACCGCGCGCGTCTGAGCCATGCCGTCGGTACGACGATCACGCTTACGCTCATCAGCGGCGTGCTCATGACGGCCGTCGGCGCCGTGCTCTCCCGCCCGCTGCTGGAGCTATTGGGCACGCCGGAGGAAATGCTGGATATGTCGTCGGCCTATCTGACGATCATCATGCTGGGTATGACCGGCATGGCGTTTTACAACATCCTAAGCGGCGTGCTCCGCGGGCTGGGCGACAGCGTGAGCCCCGTTCTTTACCTGCTGGTGGCCTCGGCGCTCAACATCGTCCTGGACATCGCCTTCATCACCCTCCTTGGGATGACGACGGACGGTGTTGCCTGGGCGACGATCATCGCCCAGGGGGTCTCGGCGGTACTGTGCCTGCGCAGGCTGTGGCGCATGAAATCGACGCTTGATCTCGACCGCTCCGCGCTTCGGCTGGATAAGCCCATCATGAACCGCATCATGCGTCTGGGCATGCCCGCGGGCATGACGCAGATGATTTTTTCGCTCTCCAGCATCCTAGTGCAATCCCTGACCAACTCGCTAGGCTCCAGCGTCGTCACGGCGGTGACGGCCGTGATGCGCGTGGACGGCTTCGCCATGATGCCCAACTTCACCTTCGGCGTGGCGGCGACCACCTTTACCGGTCAGAACGTGGGCGCGAGACAGATTGACCGCGTGCATCAGGGCGCGAAGGACACGCTCATTATCGCTGTCGCCACGGCGACGGTGCTGGTCATGAGCATGCTGCTCTTCGGCGAGCAGCTCATGCGCGTGTTCACCCAGACGCCGGAGATCGTGGAAATCGGCGTGGGGATGCTGCGCATCCTTGGCGTGGGCTACGTCGCCTTTGCCGTGACCCAGACTCTTCAGGGCGTGATGCGCGGCGTGGGCGAAACGGTCATTCCGATGTGGATCAGCGTCATCACGACTGTCATCATCCGCATGCCGATCGCCTACCTGTGGGCCTACCTCACCCGTTCCCCCGCCAATCCGGCGGGCGATCCGCTCTGCCTGTACGGCTCGCTGCTGGTGGCGTGGCTGGCGGGCTGCGCGATGAGCGTTTTCTTCTATTGCCGCGGCAAATGGAAGCGGCAGCTGACCCTCGATAATACCATGGAAGGGAGCCTGTAACCAATGGATATGAAGCAAAGCCTTTCGGAATTGATCTTCCAGGCGATCAAAAAGAGCTTTCCCAACGCGGAGGGCGTACCCGCCAAGGAGGACATCGCAGGCTTTTTGGAAATTCCGCCCGAAAAGGAGATGGGCGATTACGCCTTCCCCTGCTTTAAGCTCAGCCGCGTCCTGCACGTGGGCCCGCCGGTCATCGCCGCGAAGCTGGCCGAGGCGGTCGACGCGAGCGAGCTTTGCGAGGCAAAGCCGATGGGCGGGTACCTCAATTTCTATTTGAATCGCGACAACTTTGCCGAAAAGACGCTTCAGACGGTGCTCGACGCCGGCGAACGCTACGGCAGCGGGAACGAGGGCAGCGGCAAAACGATCTGTCTGGACTTCAGTTCTATCAACATCGCCAAGCGCTTTCACATCGGCCATCTCAGCACCACCATGATCGGTCAGAGCCTTCGGCGCATCTTTGACTTTCTCGGCTACAAAACCGTCGCCATCAACTATCTGGGCGACTGGGGCACGCAGTTCGGCAAGCTCATCTGCGCCTATAAGCTCTGGGGCAACAGGGAGGATGTCGAGCGCGACGGAGTGGAGGCGCTGACCCGTCTCTACGTCCGCTTCCACGAGGAGGCCGAAAGCGACAAGAGCCTGGAGGACGAGGGACGGCGCTACTTCAAGGCCATTGAGGACGGCGACGCGGAGGCGCTCGAGCTGTTCAACTGGTTCAAGGAACTGACGCTGCGCGATACCCAGCGCGTCTATGATCTTCTGGGCGTCACCTTTGACAGCTACAACGGCGAGGCGTTTTTCAACGACAAGATGGGCCGCGTGATCGACGAGCTGAAGGCCAAGAACCTGCTTACGATCAGCGACGGCGCGTCCATCGTCGATCTGGACGAGGAGAACAGCGGCATGCCGCCCTGTCTCATCCTCAAAAAGGACGGTGCGACGCTCTATGCCACGCGCGATATCGCTGCCGCCCTCTGGCGCAAGGACGAATACGACTTTGATAAATGCCTCTATGTGGTGGCCTATCAGCAGGATCTGCATTTTCGCCAATGGTTCAAGGTCGTGGAGAAGATGGGCTATGAATGGGCCAAGGACCTCGTCCATGTTTCCTTTGGGATGATCTCCTACGAGGGGCAGAGTCTGTCCACCCGCAAGGGCCACGTGGTCTTTTTGGAGGAGCTTTTGCTGAATGCGATCGAAAAGGCGCGCGCCATCATCGAGGAAAAGAGCCCCGATCTGGAGAACAAGGACGAAATCGCGCGCCAGGTGGGCATCGGCGCGGTCATCTACGCCGATTTGCAGAACAACCGCATCAAGGATATCGACTTCAGCTGGGAGCGGGCCCTGAGCTTCGACGGCGAGACCGGCCCGTATGTGCAGTATACGCACGCGCGCTGCTGCTCGGCGCTTCGTAAGGCCGAGGGTCTTCCTGCGGCGAAGCCGGATTATACCGCGCTTGCGGACGATTTCTCCCAGGATCTGCTCAGGCAGCTAAGCCGCTTCCCCGAGACGGTGCGCGAAGCGGCGAGCCGCTATGAGCCCAGCATCATCACCCGCGCGGTAACGGAGCTGTGCAAGGCGTACAACAAGTTCTACTATGAAAACCGCATTCTGGATGAAAACGACGGCGTGCGCGAAGCGCGCGTGCGGCTGACCCGTGCGGTAAAGAATACCATCAAAACGGGCCTCATGCTCATCGGCATGGAAGCGCCGGAGCGCATGTGATGAAAACCGTAACCAGTCTGAAAAATCCCGCCGTGCAGGCGGCGCGGGCCCTGAGGGACGCCAAGGAACGTGCGGGGAAAAACGCCTTTCTGCTCGACGGCGAGCACATGGTATCGGAGGCGCTTCACGTCTGCCCTGGGCGCGTTCGCGCGCTGTTTGTGGCCGAGGAGCGGGAGGACGTCTTCGCGCCTCTTTTGTCTCTCGCGCCGGGGAACGCCCAGCAATATCTGACGTCTGAACATATCCTGGCGTCGATTTCCCAGGTCAAGACGTCTCAGGGCATCGCCGCCGTGTGCGAGAAGCCCGAGGCGCGTCCGCTTGAGACGCTCGGCGACCGGTTGGTGCTTCTGGAAAACGTCCAGGATCCGGGTAACGTGGGCACGATCCTGCGAACCCTGGACGCGGCGGGCTTCGACGGCTGTGTTCTGACCCCAGGCTGCGCCGACCCTTACGGCCCCAAGGCCCTTCGAGCCACGATGGGCAGTGTTTTTCGGGTGCCTCTCGCCCTTTGCGAAAGCGCGGCGGAGGCGGCGGAGGCGCTTGGCGCGCGCGGCTATGCCGTAATCGGCGCGGCGCTGGACGGCGAGCCGTTTTACGAGCGCCGCCCGTTGCCAAAGAAGCTGTGCGTGCTCATCGGCAATGAGGGCGCGGGACTGACGAGAGAGGCGCTCGGCCGCTGCACGCACCGTTTCCGTCTGCCCATGCGCGGCGGCGCGGAATCGCTTAACGCGGCGGTGGCCGCCGCTGTCTTTATGTATGAGCTGATGAATCACGAAGGAGGCGCAAGGGAATGATCCGCAATATCGTTTTTGACATGGGCATGGTGCTTTTGGACTATGACCCGTTCCTGACCTGTATCCGGCACGCCAGGGATCCCGAAAAGGCACGGCTTTTGATGGACGCGATTTTCAATCATCCCGAATGGTGCGAGCTTTTGGACAGCGGGGAGCTGACGGAGGCGGAATACCTACCGCGTGCGCAGGCGCGGCTGGAGGGCGAGGAAATGAAGCGGCTGGCCCAGGAAACGCTGGCGGACTGGCCGCTGGACGGCATCTATCCCAAGAGTGGCATGCGGGCGGTGCTTGAGCGTCTGCTTGAATGCGGCTACCGGCTATATGTACTAAGCAACGTGGGCTATCGCTTCCATGAGTTTTCCTATAAAATTCCCTGCTTCGACCGTTTCAGCGGCGCTCTGCTTTCCGCTGAGGAGCGCTTGTGCAAGCCCGACCCCGCGATCTATCTTCGCCTGTGCGAGAAATTTGACCTAAGACCCGAGGAGTGCCTGTTTGTGGATGATCTTCAGCGCAACATCGACGGCGCGGAGCGCGTCGGCATGCGGGGCTACTGCTATCAGGACGGGGACGTGAATCGGCTTACTGCCTTTCTAGACGGATTGGAAAGGTAAAAAGTCCGCCAGACGGGGGTGTTGCAAAAAGCCCCTCCCAAAAAATATGCAACAAAAAATCCGCTTTTAGGCAACGTTTAAAAGCGGATTTTTTGTTGGGACTGCACGAAAACTGTTCGAGTTGTTTCTGAAACAGGCCCGTCTGTGTTTTCGCCAGAGGCGAGAATCGCGCATTTCAAATCAAAGATTTTGCCTCCACCGGCCAGTGCCTTCCACGACGATTGAGGTTACGGGTCTCACTCCCCTGCGCCCCGCGCGTTGCCCCGCCGCCGATTGAACCCTTTCCCGCTTTACAGGACGGCGCTCAGAATCAGATAGCCTCCGTAGAGGATCATCATGGCCCCGCCCACGCGGCGGATGACGCGCTGGTTTTTGCGCAGCCAGCGCAGCGCGCCCTGAAGCCATTGATACAGGAGCATAACCGCCAGCATCGGCAGGCACAGTCCCAGCGCGAACACGGCCAGCGAAGCGATGCCCGTCCACATGGTGGCGTTGTCGGCGCTGGCGGCCAGAAGGAGTGCGTTGGCCAGAACCGGCGTCAGGCAGGGCGTCCATGATATGGCGATGACAAGTCCAAACAGAAAAGAACCGAAAAAGCCGTCCATGGTGGGTTGACGGCCACCAAGCCACGCAGGCATGGCGATCCCTCTCGGATGGACGACATCCAGCATCCATAGTCCAAAAAACAGCATCAGAACGCCTGTGACGATGTTCAGCGTGCCACGGTCGGCGCGTTTGAGCAGACTGCCCAGCGCGCCCGCGCCCGCGCCCATCAGCGTAAACAGGAGGACAAAGCCGCAAAGAAGGCCCAGGCAGCGACGCGCCACCTGAAAGCGTCCCCGTCCGCCCCGCGTGCCCATCCCCATGAGGTACATGGCATAGACCGGCAGCATCGGCAGGACACACGGCGAGACGAAGGCGAGTAGCCCACCGCCCAGCATCGCCCACAGCGACACGGCTCGCGGCGCGGCCTCAAACAGGCTGTTCATTCCTCATCCGCCTTTCGCGCGACGCCCATCTCGTCCAGCTGCGCGCTCATCTGCTCCCAGGTCAGCAGGTAGTTCGCGCCCGAGGCCAGGGTGCCGTCGGGATGGAGAAACAGGCTAGCCGGATAGCCCTGGAGACCTACCATCGAGGCAACCGCGAAATCCTGATCCTCAAAGAAAGTAACGTCCTCAAGGCCGTAGGTCTCCCTGACGTTTTCGGTATTGCTCTCATCCTCGCCGTCCCAGACATGGACGAGCACGATCTCAAGTCCGTCTTCGTCATAGGTCTCATGCATTCGCTGAATATCGGGCATCTCCTGCATGCAGTAGTAGCACCATTCGGTAAAGAAATTGAGGTAGACCGTCTTGCCAAGATAGGGGGTCAGGTCAAGCGAGGTATGCTGCCGCATCAGCGCGGTTACATTGGGAGCGCTTTGCGCATGCGCGCCGGGCGTCAGAAGCACAAGCGCGCACAGCATCAGGCACAGCCATTTCCTTTTCATGCCGATTCCTCCTTGTCGTGATATACCTATCATACCATATTTCAGGCCCATTGAAACAACGGCAGAGACACGATGGTTTTTCCCATCAGCAAATGCACAATCTTATTTGAAAAAATTCATTTTTCAGCAAAAGCACAAAAAACGCCAACAGCCGCACTTTACGCGAGAAGGTAAATATGATATAATGTAGATCGTGCCGGATGCCCGTGTCGGGAAAGCGGACGATCGGCCCTTCATTTTGCAGGAATTGATTTTTTGAATTTCATGGTAAAAACCAGACAGGGAGGATGATCGCCATGCCGCTTGGTATTTCAAAAAAATGCCGTGCCATCGCCCCCTCCGCCACGCTGGCGGTGGACGCGAAGGCCAAGGAGCTGCGCGCCCAAGGAGTGAACGTCATCGGCTTCGCCGCTGGCGAGCCGGACTTTGACACTCCCGTCCTGATCCGCGACGCGATGAAGGAGGCCATGGACAAGGGCATGACCCGCTATACGCCGGTCGCGGGCACCCTTGAACTGCGCGACGCGATCATCAGCCGCATCAGGCAGGATCACGGCTTGGAATATACGCGCGATGAGATCATCGTCTCCAATGGCGCGAAGCATTCGCTCTATACTGCCTTTCAGGCCATTCTCGATCCCTTTGATGAGGTGATCGTGGATAAGCCGTGCTGGGTGAGCTATCCCGAGATGATCCGCATGGCGGACGGCGTGCCCATCTTCCTGGACTGCCCCGAGAGCCAGGGCTTCCTGCCCTCCATGGACGACCTTGCCGCCCTGATCTCCCCGCGCACCAAGGCGTTTATTCTCAACACCCCCTCCAACCCCAACGGCTGCATGTGGACCTCCGAACAGCTTCATCAATTGGCCGAGCTCGCCGTCAAGCATGACTTCTATATCATCGCCGACGAGATCTATGAAAAGCTGGTATACAGCGGCGAAAAGCATATATGCATCGCCACCTTCGGCGAGAAGGTCAGGGAGCGCACCATCCTCATCAACGGCGTCAGCAAATCCTATGCGATGACGGGCTTCCGCATCGGCTATGCCGCCGGCCCCCGCGAGATCATCAAGGGCATGTGCAGCATCCAGAGTCACGCCACCTCCGCGCCCAACACTGCGGCCCAGCACGCGGCCACCGTGGCCCTCTCCATGCCGCAGGACGCGGTAGAATCGATGCGGCTGGAATTCGAGGCACGCCGCAACGAGATGGTTCGCCTGGTGAACGAGATTCCGGGGCTGAGCTGTCGCATGCCGCACGGCGCGTTTTACGTGATGATGAACATTCGTGAGCTCTTTGGCAAGCATCATGGCGCCGTCGTTATCTCCGACAGCACCAGCTTTGCCCAATGTCTTCTGGAAAGCTCCCATGTGGCCGTGGTGCCCGGCGCGGCGTTCCTGGACGAGGGCTTCTGCCGCTTAAGCTACGCGACCTCCATGGAGAATATTCACGAAGGGCTCAGGCGCATCGCCGTCTTTGTAAAGGAGCTAGAATAAATGCTTGAATTAAGCAAAAAGACGAACATGCTCATGCAGGCCAAGTACCAGTATGAGCTTCAAGATGTCTCCGAGCCGAATCTGTACCGTGAGATCTTCGATTATGAGTCCATCCCCAAGATCGCCTTCAACAACCGTCTCGTGCCCATCAACATGCCGACTGATATCTGGATGACCGATACCACCTTCCGCGACGGTCAGCAGAGCGTCAGCCCCTTTACACCATGGCAGATCGAGCATCTTTTCAAGCTGGAAAGCCGCCTGGGCGGGCCCAAGGGCCTCATCCGGCAGAGCGAGTTTTTCCTTTACACCAAGAAGGATCGTGAGGCGCTGGAGCGCTGCCAGGCGCTGGGGCTTCGCTATCCCGAGATCACCACGTGGATCCGCGCCAACGAAAACGATTTCAAGCTTGTCAAGGACGCGGGCGTGCGGGAGACGGGCATCCTCGTCTCCTGCTCGGATTACCATATCTTCAAAAAGATGCATCTGACCCGCTCCCAGGCCATGGACAATACCTGGGCATCGTCAAGGCGGCCTTGGAGCGAGGCATCGTGCCGCGCTGTCACTTTGAGGACATCACCCGCGCGGACTTTTACGGCTTCGTCCTGCCCTTCGCTGAGCAGCTGATGAAGCTCTCCATGGACAGCGGGCTGCCCATCAAGGTTCGCGCCTGCGACACCATGGGCTATGGTGTCAGCTACCCGGGCGCGGCCCTGCCCCGCAGCGTTCCCGGCATCGTCTACGGTCTCAACCACTACGCCCAGATTCCCTCCGAGCAGCTGGAATGGCACGGTCATAACGACTTTTACAAGGTTGTCGCGAACGCGGGCACCGCGTGGCTATATGGCTGTTCCAGCGTCAACTGCTCGCTTCTGGGCATCGGCGAGCGCACCGGCAACTGTCCGCTGGAGGCCATGGCGATCGAATACCAGGCCCTTCGCGGCACGGACGACGGCATGGATCTGACTGCGGTTACCGAAATCGCCGAATACATGGAGCGCGAGATTGGCATTGAGATAAGCCCGCGCCAGCCCTTCGTCGGCCGTCACTTCAACGTCACCCGCGCCGGCATTCACGCCGACGGCATGCTCAAGGACGAGGAGATTTACAACATCTTTGATACCACCGCCATCCTGAATCGCCCCGCTTCAGTGGCCATCGACAGCCACAGCGGGCTGGCGGGCATCGCGCATTGGCTGAACAGCTACTTCCGCCTCAAGGGCGAGCATGTTGTGGATAAGCAGGATCCGCTGGTGCTCGCGGTCAAGGCGGCGGTGGACGCGCTTTATGCCGAGGGCCGCAATACGGTCATGGGCGAGGAGGAGCTGGAGGTCATGGTACGTGATGCCGATCCCGATCGCTATGAGCGGCTCTTGTTCCATAAAAGCAAGTGACCGGCTCGTCGGCAATGTCGCGGAAAAGGGCCTGGCGCTAAAGCAATTTTGCGGTTTACAAAGCTCCGCTCCCAAGCAACGCTTGAGAGCGGAGCTTTTTTGTTGCTTACTCGATTCCCTTCCGCCCTTTGGACTCACGCGTCCTCCAGCGGATTGCGCCGTCTCCCTGGCTTCTTCTCATCCTCAGGGAAAATGTAGCTGATCTCCATACGGTCAAACCAAACCGGTTCCATGAAATGCTCGGGCTTAAAAACGGTCAGTGCGTATTCCTCCCAGTCCGTGCGATGGCGCGCGAGCCACACCGGCTGGCTCAGATCGAGCTTAGGAAGAAGCTCGCGCAGGGCTTCCTCAGGGTCGTCGCGCGTACAGGGAACGGTCGCGTCCTTTTCCACACGGTGCTTTTTCATCAGACGTACCCACAGGCGGCCGTTAGTGGGATTGGGCATAGCTCTCCTTCCTTTCACAGCGGGCGGCAGTCGGCCATGATCTCGGGCAGATTTCTCATGCTGTCCGCCTCGGTGATCTCTCGGATCACGCGGCAGGGAGCGCCCGCCGCGAGCGTGCCCGACGGGATATCGCGCGTGACGACGCTGCCCGCTCCAATGACGCAGCCGTCGCCGATGGTCACGCCGCCGCAAATCACGACATTCGCGCAAACCCACACGTTAGAGCCGATGGTCACCGGCTTGGCATAGCACAGGTGCGCGGGCTTGCCGTCAGGGCCGTGCATCTGTCTGCGCTCGTCCGCGAGCAGAGGATGCACCGGCGTTACGATGGTCACGTTCGGGCCGAGGTTTACGTCGTCGCCGATGGTCACGCACGCGTCATCCTGGATGGTGAGGTTGAAGTTGCCGAAGAAGCGCTTGCCGATCGTGGTATGGGAGCCGTAATGCAGGTAGACCGGCCCTTGAATGAAGCCGTCCTCGCCCAGCTCGCCGAGCATGCCGGAAAGCAGCTGGGCACGGAGCTCCGTCTCATCCTCAAGGGTCTGGTTGTAGCGCGTACACAGATTGTGCGTGCGAAGCTTGATTTTCTTGAGATCCTCGTTCCCCGGGCTGAACAGGATGCCCGCAAAGATACGTTCTTCCTCCGTCATAGGGGCTAACCTCCGATCAATTGGCGCTCAACCTATTGTAGCATGCACATCGCGTCTTCGCAAGGCGCTTTGAGCTCGATTGCCTCGCGCGTGCGGATGTTTTGGAGGAAGGCGCCATCGTGCTCCACCACAAGAAGCGTCGGCTCAAACGTCCTGATGAGCGTTTCAACCTGAACGCGGCTCAAAACGTCGATATAGTTGAGCGGCTCGTCCCATACATACAGGTGTGCGGGCGTACAGAGGCTTTTGGCGAGCAGTATCTTTTTCTTCTGCCCCTGGCTGAGCGCTTCAAGCCGGTGCTCAAAATGCTCGCGGTCAAAGTCCAGGTTGCGCAGAATCGCCTTAAACAGCGTTTCATCCACGCCGTTTTGCCGGATGAAGTCGCGCATATCGCCCGTCAGGCCGTCCGTTTCCTGCGGGACGTAGGAGATCACAAGCCCGCTTGAGACGTTCACATCGCCCTCCAGCGCGCCGCCCATGCCGCAAATTGCCTTCAATATACTGCTTTTCCCCGCCCCGTTGGGGCCGGAGAGCGCTACACGGTCGCCGCGCCTGACCTCAAACGTCACATGTTCGCAGACGGTTCGCCCGCCATAGCGTACCAGGCCGTCGCGCACGCTCACCAGCACGTCCTTGGGATGCCTGAGCACCGTGAGCCTGAGCTCCCCAACCCGCTCCACATTTTTCATAAGGCCCTCTTTTTCCTCAATGGCGCGCTGCTGGCGTTTCAGCGTGTTCCGCGAGCGCTTCATCATGGCGGCCGCGCGCGCGCCCACATAGCCGCGATCCACCACGGCCGCCTTGCTATCCGGCACATGGAATCTCTCCTTTTCCACGCGGGCGCTCCATGCGGCGGTGCGGCGGGCGCTTTCCTGCAAACGGTCGATGTCGCGTCTCAGCGTCTCGTTGCGCTGACGTTCGGATTCGTTCTGCCGGTTGAAGCGCTCCTCCCAAACGTTATAGCCTCCCCGCATAACCCAGGCGTCGCTTCGATTGAGCGACAGCACGTGATCCACGCAGCGGTTCAGGAAGGCGCGGTCGTGGCTGACCAGCAGAAAGCCATCTTTTTTTTGCAGATAACCGGCGACCAGCTCGCGCCCGTGAAGATCGAGATGGTTGGTGGGCTCGTCGATCAGCGGGTAAATGTCTTCGCGCGCGAACAGCGCGCACAGCATCGCCTTGGTCTGTTCGCCCTTGCTCAACGTGAAAAAGGGGCGGTAGAGCGCGTCCTCCGTCACACGAAGCAGACCGAGCTCCCGCCTGAGCCGCCATTCGGGCGCGTCCGGCGCGGCGGATTGAAGGACAAAGAGCGTAAGCTCCTCGGGATCCTGAGGCTCGTAGGGGAAGTACGCGGCGGGCGCGGGTAGGTCGATCGCGCCCTGATATGCCTCCTGTCCCAGCAGGAGCTTGAGCAGCGTCGTCTTCCCGCGTCCGTTCCGACCAATCAGACCCAACCGCCAGCTCGTGTCCAGGCTCAGGCTCAGGTTTTCAAATACGGGCGTATAGCTGCCCTCATAGGTGAACGTCACATTTCTGATGGATAGCTGGATAAGCCATTCCTCCCTTTTAAACCTTTTCGAAAGGGAAATGGCATGGCCTTTGATCGTAAGAGGCGATTGACGGTGAGCCTGCGGAAGGCCCGCGGAATCGCTCCCCGCGTCCCGAGAGATATCCCGTTTTTTCGCAACAAAAAACGAGCCCTTCAAGGCCACGCTTTTCCGCCATGACAAAGGACGCTTTCTCCTTTTCAAAAGAGAAGCGAATCCCCTTCCCCTCTTTCATGCTTGGGATAACCGGCGGAATTATTTGCGCATCCTTTCAGCTCCGTTTCTTGATTTGATGGAAGCAAGTATAGCAGACACGCGGGAAAAAGTCAAGCGCGATCGAAAAGGGGAGACGAGAGCCTCTCGTTTGACATCCCTTCCAAAAGACGCTATGATATTTCCAATATCGAACAAAAGGGAGGGGAGCGCGTGAAAAGCTCCATCCGACAGCTCCTTTTGCGGATCTTCCTGTGTCTACTCGTATTGGCGAGCCTGGCGGTACGGCTGAACACGGCGGTGTGGCCGCTGGCGGCAGTCGTCGTGTGGCTTCTTTTCAGGGCGCTTTTTAGGCTCGAGAAGCCTCTGCGCTCCGTGCGGCTTTGGGTGCTGGCCGCGCTGTTTTCCGCCGTGATGACGCTGGGCGCGAGCTTCGCGTCCGTGGGCACGGCGGAACTGGTCACAGGCCAAAAGGCGCTCTCCCTTGTGATTTTCCTGGGGAGACTTCCGCTGTATTACGCGGCGATGCGGCTTTTGCTTCACGCCCTGCGTTCGTCCCGTGTGCAAGCAAAGGGGAACGGCGCATGGCGCGCGACGCGTTGGGGCGGTCTCCTGCTTTTGTGCTGGCTGCCATGGTATGCCTGTCTCTTCCCTGGCACGGTCTCCAACGACAGCATCACCCAGCTTAAGGAGATCATGGGCGTCATCCCGCTTTCCAACGGTAACCCCGTTTTCCAGACCGCGATTCTGGCCCTCTTCCGCTGGATGGGGCTGCTTGTCCACAGCGCGGACGCAGGCGTGGCTCTGTATGTGATCGTTCAGGCCGTGATGATGGCCTGGCTCCTAGGCGCAGTGCTTGAGGAGATCGGGCGAAGCGCGGCCCCGCGCTGGCTTTTGTGGGCAAGCGCCGCGTTTTACGCCTTTTGCCCCATCTTTCCCGTCTTTGCCTTCTGTGTGGGGAAGGATACGAATTTCGCGATGGCGGTGCTGTTTTTCTCGCTCATGCTGTGGCGCGTCGTTCATACGCCGCGCGGAGAGCGCGTGCCCGCCGGACGGATAGCGTGCCTGTGCCTGTCAGCCGTCCTGTGTACGCTTTTGAGAAACGTGGGTGTGTTCCTGGCGGGGCTTGCGCTCGTGCTGATGCTTCTATGGACGCTTGCGGACAAACGCCTCAGGCTATGGCACGCGCCGGCCCTTGGCTTCGGCTGTGTACTGGCGGTTTATGCCACGCTGCATCTGGCGGTCATTCCCGCGCTTGAGATCGCGCCTACGCCCGAGACGGAAAACTATTCCGTCCCGCTCCAGCAGGTGGCGCGCATCGTCCTTTCGGACGGTCTCACACCTGAACAGGCCGAGATTGTCGAGCGGGTGCTTCCGCTTGAGAAAATCAAAGAGGCCTACAACGGCGAATTGAGCGACGCCGTCAAGGCTCTCTGGCGCACGGACGCGTCGGATGAGGACAAGCGCGCATTTTGGCGGACATGGCCCGAAATTGTGCTCTCCAACCCCGCGACGGCCCTGAGTGCCACCTTTCACAACACCTACGGCTATCTGTATCCAGGCTATATGAGCGCCATCAAACCCACGCTTATCATCGGCGATCAGAGCACGCGAACGGCGAGCGTCAAGGGCCTGTACGATTATTCGGTCAATCCGCTGAGCACGCGTTTGAAGGCTCTCACGGATCGTCTTTCTCAAAGCTCGCTCTACCGCGTGCTCATCGCGCCGGGACTATATGGCTGGATTACGCTGTTCTCGGCGGCCTGTCTGCTGAAAAAGAGGCGCGGTCGGGATCTGCTCTGTGCCGTGCCCGCCCTGTTCACCCTCGCGGGATGTCTGCTTTCGGCGGTCAACGGCTATTTTCGCTACGCAATGCCCCTCTATCTGTGCGCGCCGTTCCTTTTGTGGCTGACGGCCACGGCTGAACTGGCGGACGAATCGGGAGACTAGGTCTCAAGAGGGCCGGGCCCACTATATTTGCAAGGCGGCTCCTTTTGGGACATAGATTGCTTCAAAACGGAAAATGATTCAATTTGCGGAAAAAGCGAATAAAATAATTGGCGAAAATGCTTGACAGAGTTGTAAAATCAATAGTAAAATAAATATAGGTAGCTCTGGAAAACAAACGCATAAGGAGGAACTTTCGTGAAAAAGTGGATCTGTTTGCTTCTGACCCTGGTTCTGACCCTGTCCTGCGCCTGTGCCGCGATGGCCGCCGATCTGGTGATCTATTCGGCGCGCAACGAACGACTGAACAACATTGTGATTCCCGGCTTTGAGGCCGCGACCGGCCTGACGGTTGAAATGATCACCGGCTCGACGGGCGAGGTCAATCAGCGCATCAAGGCTGAGGTCGAAAGCGGCGCGGTCACCGTGGATATCCATTGGGCGGCCGACGAGACGATGCTTTCCGCCAACCGCGATCTGTTCCAGGTCTATGTCTCCAGCGAGAACGACGCCATGATGCCTCTGTTCCAGAACGACGGCACGAACGTTTTCAACGCCGCGTTTGCCGAGCCCAACGTCATGATCGTCAACACCGCCAAGCTTGAGGAGCTGGGCATCACCGTTGAGGGCTATGCTGACCTGCTCCAACCCGAGCTCAAGGGCAAGATTATCTCCGCCGACCCTGCTAACTCCTCCTCTGCCTTCCAATGTCTGATCGGCATGCTCTACGGCATGGGCAACGGAGACCCGATGTCTGCCGAGGCGTGGGAGTTCATCGACGAATTCCTCGTCAATCTGGACGGCAAGGTTGCTTCCTCCTCGTCCCAGGTATACAACGGCGTCGCCTCCGGCGAATATTATGTCGGACTGAGCTATGAGGATCCCTGTGTGGAGCTCGAGGCGGCTGGCGAATATCCCGTAAAGGTCGTCTATGCCAAGGAAGGCACCATCTTCCCGGGCCAGTCGATCCAGATCGTGAAGGATGCGCCTCATCTGGAGGCCGCACAGAAGTTCGTGGATTATGTGCTCAGCGAGGAAGTGCAGACCGCCGTGGCTGCGGAGCTCAACCTCCGTCCCCTGCGCGCTAACATCCCCGTCAATGACAAGATGGTTCCCAACGAGGACATCAAGCTGTTTGACACATATAGCGCTGCTTACATTGCCGAGAACAAGACCGAGATCGTCAACACCTATCTCGAGCATGTGGAAATGATGATGGAATGACCTGAAACCGACGGAGGAACCCGATACCCCTCCACGTCTCCCATGGGGTTTATAGCCTCCGGCCCCGCACAGAAGCGGGGCCGCTTTTTTGATGAAGCTTCATGAAAGAGGTGTCAATATGGGCGTTGCCATTGGAATCGACAATGTAATCAAACGCTATGGGGATCACACGGTGATCAACGGGCTGTCCCTGGACATTTGTCCGGGCGAGTTTTTCACGCTGCTGGGCCCTTCGGGCTGCGGCAAGACCACGCTTCTGCGTATGATCATAGGCTTTAACACCATCGAGGGCGGGGAAATTCGCGTCGACGGGCAGGTCGTTAACAGCATTCCCACTAACCGTCGCAATATGGGCATGGTGTTCCAGAATTACGCCGTGTTTCCGCATATGAACGTGCGCGACAACGTGGCCTACGGCCTCAAGACGCGCCGGATCGCCAAGGCCGAGCGCCGCAGAAAGGCCGACGAGATGCTCAAGCTAGTCAAGATCGACCAGTACGCTGACCGCATGCCCGCCCAACTCTCCGGTGGCCAGCAGCAGCGCGTGGCGCTGGCGCGCGCTATCGTCATCCAGCCGGACGTACTTTTGATGGATGAGCCGCTTTCCAACCTGGACGCGAAGTTGCGCGTGGAGATGCGCAACGTCATCAAGCGCATCCAGCGGCAGATCGGTATCACGACGGTTTACGTCACCCATGATCAGGAAGAGGCTCTGGCGATCTCCGATCGCATCGCCGTCATGCATGACGGCGTGATCCAGCAGATCGACACGCCCAAGCGGATCTATCAGCGTCCCGCGAACATTTTCGTTTCCACCTTTATCGGCCTGAGCAACATTCTCAAGGCGCAGGTGGAGAACGGAAGGGTGGATTTCGGAAACGGCTATTCGGTCAACGGTGTCTATCTCAAAGACGAGAGCCGAGACGCGGGAGAAGTTCTTGTGGCCGTGAGGCCAGAGGAATTCCAAATTGCGGGCAGGGAAGAGCCCGGAATTCCCGCCATGGTTCGCTCCAGCGTGTTTTTAGGCGTAAATCTCCACTATTTCATGGAGGACGCGCAGGGCAACGAGCTGGAGATCATCACGCCTTCGGATCTGAGCGAGATCATTCCGGACGACACCGAGGTACGCCTGCAGGTCATAAAGGAGAAGATCAACATCTTTGACGCCAAGAGCCAGGCATCCCTGATTTGCGAGGGGGTATAGCCATGCGCAAGAAAAACGCCCCGATCTGGACCTTTTTCACACTTCTGATCTTAGCGGTCTTTTTGATCTTCGTGGTTTACCCGCTCATTCTCATCCTGTATAAATCCGTAATCAATCCGGCGGATAACACCCTCACGTTTGAAAACTTCACCCGCTTTTTTACCCGTAAATATTATGTCAATACGCTGACCAATTCCTTCAAGGTGACGATCGTTGCCACGCTCATCTCCGCCACGCTGGGCCTCCTGATGGCCTATATCACGCGGCAAGTGCGCATCGCGGGCAGCAAATGGCTCAACATTTTGATCGTTGTCAGCTATCTTTCGCCGCCCTTCATCGGCGCGTACGCCTGGATTCAGCTTCTGGGCCGCAACGGTCTCATCACCAAGGTCATCAACGCGCTGTTTGGTATAGAATTCCAGGGTATCTATGGCTTCGCGGGCATTGTGCTGGTGTTTTCGCTGCAATCCTTCCCGCTGGTATACATGTATGTCTGCGGCGCGCTGGAAAATCTGGACAACTCGCTCAACGAGGCGGCGGAAAGCCTTGGCGCGAGCAATTTCCAGCGGGTAACCGGAATCATTCTGCCCTTGGTCATGCCGACGGTTCTGGCCTCGTCGCTGCTGGTGTTCATGCGCGTATTCTCCGATTTCGGAACGCCCATGCTCATCGGCGAGGGCTACCGCACCTTCCCCGTGGTTTTGTATAATCAATTCATGGGCGAGGTCACCAACGACAGCTATTTCGCGGCGGCCCTGTGCGTCATCATCATGGCGATCACGCTGGTGTTCTTCTTCCTCCAGCGATGGATCGCGCGGCGTCACAGCTACTCCATGTCCGCGCTCAAGCCCATGCTGCCTCGCACACCCAAGCCGCTTCCGCGCGCCCTGTGCCACGTTTTCGTGTACCTTGTCGTGCTTCTGGCAATGCTGCCGCAGATCACGGTCATCGTGACCTCCTTCCTCAAGGAATCCACGCCTGGCATGTTCACCAACGAATTTTCCTTCATCAACTACCAGACGATCTTCTCCAAGAACCCGCTTGTGATCGGCAACACCTATCTCTTCGGTCTGTGCGCGATCGCTCTGGTGGTGCTGCTGGGCGTGATGATCTCGTATCTGGCCGTCCGCAAGCGCTCGGCGCTTACCTCAACGGTGGATACCCTGACGATGCTCCCCTACATCATCCCCGGCTCCGTACTGGGCATCGCATTCCTCTATGCCTTTGCCAAGCCGCCGCTGGCGCTGACGGGCACGGCCATGATCATCATCATCTCGCTGACCGTCCGCCGTCTGCCCTACACGATTCGCTCCACAACGGCCATCATCGGGCAGATCAGCCCCAGCATCGAGGAGGCGTCCGTTTCCCTGGGCGCGTCCGAGCTTCGCTCCTTTGGCGAGATCATGGTGCCGATGATGATGCCCGGCGTGCTGTCCGGCGCGATCATGAGCTGGGTAACGGTTATCAGCGAGCTCTCTTCCTCCATCATGCTCTACCGCGCCAGCACCCAAACCCTGACGGTCTCCATCTATACCGAGGTCATCCGCGACTGCTTTGGCAACGCGGCGGCCTACTCAACGGTGCTGACGGTCACCTCGGTGCTTTCGCTGCTTTTGTTCTTCAAGCTCACCGGCAGAAAGGATATCTCGGTGTAAGAGAAGCCGCTTTGACTGTTCGCGGTATGATTCACGCTGAGGGCGGGGCTATTGGGCTCCGCCCTTCGTTCAATCGAAGCTCCGGCGCGCCTCGCCTCCCTTCTTCTTGCCTTTCTCAGCCGTCTATGCTATATTGGAACGGCACACAAGACGCAAGGAGGCATCCCCTTGGAACGCGATCTGACGCAGGGCGGCATCCGCAGAGGTCTCATCCTCTTCAGCCTTCCGCTCATCGCGGGCAACCTGCTTCAACAGCTGTATAACATCGTGGACACCTGGGTGGTGGGACGGTTCCTAGGCAACGTGGCGCTTGCCGCCGTGGGCATCACCACCTTCTGTCTCCTTCGCGTACCTGCAGTTCGTCCCTCAATGCGCCATCTACGGCCGGACGCACGGCTTCTGAAGCGAATCGCGGGCGTATCGGTCCTGACCGGCGCGCAGCAATCCATTATAAACTTCGGGATTCTCATGATCAAAAGCCTGGTCAACAGCTACGGCGTCTCGGTCATGGCGGCGTTTGCCGCCGGTGTGAAGATCGATGCCTTCGCGTATTCGCCCGCCCAGGATTTCGGCAACGGCTTTGCCACCTTTGTGGCGCAGAACGCCGACGCCGGACGCCTCGACCGCGTGCGGCAAGGGATGCGCGAGGCCGCCGGACTTTCGCTTGGCCTTTGCGCGGCGGCCTCGGCGTTGGTGGCCGCGTTCGCGAGGCCGCTTCTGTGCCTGTTCCTTGATCCGTCCGAGGACGGCGGCGAACCGATGACTGGGAACGTGCGCAATAAAGCCGGAATGTCAAATTCTATCAGAAGGGACGGGGCTTATGCTCAGACAGATCATTCATATTGATGAGGAAAAATGCAACGGCTGCGGCGCGTGCGCCAAAGCCTGCCATGAGGGCGCTATCGCGATGATCGACGGCAAGGCAAGGCTTATGAGAGACGATTACTGCGACGGCATGGGGGACTGCCTGCCAAGCTGTCCCACCGGCGCGCTCACCTTTGAAACCAGGGAGGCCACCGGATACGATCGAGCCGCCGTTGAGGAAAACCAGACAAGGCGCGGGTTGGAACGGATGCAGACGCGCGAGCATGGCGCTGCGTCGTCCGGATGTCCGGGAAGCCGGGTTCGCCGAATGAATGTGGAGGACGAGCCGCCGTCCGCGTCTCCCACAGCGATCAGATCCCGGCTTCGCAACTGGCCGGTTCAGATCAAATTGGCCCCCATAAACGCGCCCTATTTTGACGGGGCGAAGCTGTTGATCGCCGCCGACTGCGCGGCATACGCCTACGCGGGCCTTCATGATGAGCTAATGCGCGGAAGGGTGACGTTGATCGGCTGTTCCAAGCTGGACGGCGTGGATTACGGTGAAAAACTGACGCAGATTATCGCAGGCAACGACATTCAGAGCGTGACGGTCGTTCGGATGGAGGTGCCCTGCTGCGGCGGGATCGAGATGGCGGCAAAGCGCGCGCTTCAGGCAAGCGGGAAATTCATCCCGTGGCAGATCGTCACCCTCTCCGTCGACGGGAAGAGGCTGGACTGACAGGGGAGCGGCAGATGCCTCGGGCCGACGAGGCCTCCTTGCCAGACGCCGGATAGGATGGTATACTGAAATCATCCTATTTTGAGTACGCAGGGAAAGCGGGATGCATGCCTATGATGACTTATGTCCGCCTTGTGATTTTGCTTCTTTCCTATTGGGGCTATTATCGCCTGCTCTGCCGCCTGACAAAGCTGGAGCGCACGTTCATCCCGCTGTTTGTGTTGAGCGTCCAGGGCTTGCTGATTTTCATCGCCGGACTGCTCGGCGCGCTGCTTCCCATGGCCTATCTGATCTACGGCGGTGGCGTCGCGGCGCTGGCGGTCTCCTTCTTCCTTGGCAAAAATGAGGCGCGCTATCCGGTGGGCCTGTGGCTTTTGATGGGGCTGATGGTCTACGCCGCGTTTTTGCTTTACCGAAAGGTCGTCCTCTACAACGATGATTTTTCCCATTGGGCGCTGATCGTGCGGGTAATGCTGAAAAACGACACCTTCCCCACCGCCGCCGACACGCTCATCACCTTCCCCTCCTATCCTCCGGGAACGGCCTGTCTCCTCTATTATGTCTGCCGCGTGGTAACGGGCACCGCGACATGCGAATGGGGAATGATGATGGCCCAGGCGGCGCTTGTGTTCAGCTGCCTCATACCCCTGATGTCGATTTTCAAAAAGCCGCTTTGGTGTGCCCTGCCCGTAACGCTGACGGCCGCGTGGTTTGCCCTGAGCTATGACGTCAAGCTATATGAGCTGATGGTGGACAGCGTGATGCCGCTGATAGCGGTCGGTTGCTGCGCGCTGATCGCGGGCCGTTCCAGAGAGGACGGCTTCTGGGAGTGGGCGCTGGTGCCGCCTCTGTGTCTGCTCACATTGACAAAGAACAGCGCTCTGGTTTTCGTGCTGTTTGTGTGGTTCCTATATCTGGCGTGGCTCAGGCCGAAAAAAGCGGCCGCTTGGCTTCGATCCCTGATTTTGCTTGCGCCCATGGCCATTCTTCTGCTCTGGCGGGCGCATACCGCGCGGGCCATTCCCAACGCGTTTCGGACGCTTCATTCCATGTCGGGCGCATGGTTCAAACGCATTCTGTCGGATAAGACCATGATGGATGTGCTGGACACCATCTCCCTGATGAAAAGGCGTACCCTGGGGGAGTCGTTCGTGGGCTTCCTTCTGGCTCTTCCGCTTTTTTCATCCCTTATGCTTCGCCTTCTCAGGATCAGGCTCGATCCGCTCACGCGCCTGATTCCCTGGCTGAACGTGCTATGCTACGGATTGTATCAATTCGGGCTTCTATGCATGTATATCATCAGCATGCATGTGACGGAGGCGTCGCATCTGGCGCAGTATGATCGCTACGAGGGAAGCATCGTGCTTTTGCTTACCGGCTGGCTTGTGATCTACGGCTTTGGCTGCGCGCGCGCGGTGCGCGCACAACGGCCTCGGGCCGGAACCGCCGCCTCCGCACTCCTGCTTTGCGCGATGCTGGGGGCCGTACTCGTAGGAAAACCGTCTGTAAGTGACCTTGCCCCGGCTGACCAAAGCGACACGCTGCGTGTGCGGATGGAGGCGATCCTATCCAGCTGTCCCCGGGGGGAGGACTATCATTATCTTCAGGCCATCTCCTCGGAGGATTTCAGGGCTGACAGCCATTACTGCGCCCGCTATCTCCTGTGGAGCACCCATGTTACCACGGCGAACGTATACGAGGGCGTTTACACCGAGGCCTGGTATGAGAACGTATGGCAAGACTATGATTATCTGATCGTTACGGATCATTATCCGGCGGTGGACGCGTTTATCCGAAACCATTTTCCAGAGCAGGCGGGGCAGACGGTCATTTCTCTCAAGGAGACGTACTGATCTATACCAAAGAGATGAACGGGCCTGACGCCAGGCCAAAAGGCTGGCATCAGGCCCATTGTCTACCTGGAGTCTTTCTTTTCGTCCTGAATTCTCGCCTCATTCCTTTTAAAGCGTCACAATCCATTCCTCAATGGCTTGCGTCAAAAGAAGCTGCTGCCGCAAAACCGCCATGCCCATGAACGGAACGGCGGCGGCGTTTTTTTTCGCGCGATATTTTCTTCCAAAGTGGCTTTGAGCGCTTGTATGCCTTTTTCGATGATATGCTCAGCCGATTGCCGACATCCCTTCGGCGGTCATGGCCATACCGCTGCATAGGGAGCTGAATCCGTCGGCATAAGTCAAACGCACCCCTCCGGCGTCTGCCGGAGGGTCAGGGTATCGACAAAGTGCGGGGTGCAGGGGACTCAGACCGCAACCTCAATCATCGTGTAGGGCACTGGCCGTGCCCTACACTCGTTTCGGTGATATCCTTCGGGTCGCTTTCTCCCTTCGGGACAAGGCCGCACAGCGGCCCCGCTTCCCTCCGTCAACCCCTGCTGGGGCTTGGGGCAAACCCCAACAACCTTACGCCACAGCGTTTTCAAGTGAGAGACGCGCCGACCCACCCGGGTCGGCGCTACGGTTCTTTGCGTAAATAAGGGGTATCGACGCGGATACGCTTTCGTTATTCTTTTTGCTCCGCGCCTTCCACGCTGCCCCGCGCCAGCAGCACCGCGGCTACGAAGCCCAGAGCGAAGGTGACGAGGCTTATCACGATCGTCACCGCGTTAACGCCGGTCATGTCCGTGCGCAGAAGAATGGCGATGGGAGAAGAGATCACCAAGCCCAACACGCCACAATAGGTCTGCGTCGGGAAGCGGTCCAGCAGCCACTCAATCAGCTTCGCGACGCCGAAGATGCCCAACACCACGCCGATGCCAAAGGGCACGAGCGTCAGCACGGGATTGACCATTGCGTGGAAATCCAGCGCGAAAACCGCGTTTTTCAGCGCATCCACTGCGTTGAGGACGGGGGTGTAGTAGCCCAGGAGCATCAGAACCATGCTGCCCGAAACGCCCGGGATAATCATCGTCGCGGCGGCGATCGCGCCCATCACAAGAAGGATGAGGACCTGGCCGAAATCAATCGTCAGGCTCTCGGGGTTGGAAACGTCGCCGGTAAGCGCCAGCACGATGATGCCTGCAAAGAAGAACACAAATACCGCGACGGCTACCCAGTCCAGCTTCTTTTTGTTGATCTTGCGCAGAAGCGGGTTCAGTCCTCCCAAAATCAGGCCGATAAACGCGGTGGAGGTGGGCAGGGCATAGTTGGCAAAGAGAAACTTCAGCAGGCTGGCCAGCGCGACGATGCCCACCAGCATGCCGATGGCATAGGGCAGCAGCGTCTTGACGCTCTGCTTGAATTCGCTGAACAGATGGGTGATGCAATGGATGAGCGTATCATAAATTCCCATTGAAACCATCATCGTGCCGCCGGAGACGCCCGGGATGATGTTCGCCACGCCGATGACAGCGCCGCGCAAAAGCTGGTTGAGCAGTTTCATTCAGGCAGAAACTTCCTTTCCAAGTAGTGGTTATTTTAGTTTACCATGATCCGCATGCTTCGTCAATCATCAGGTGCGTACAGACTTGACAGAAGGAATCCCGATTGATAGGATAAGCACAGGAATATCCAATTATGATCCGAATGATCCAGTTTAAGGGAGGATGCCCCATGAAAAAGACCATGCTCACCACACTTCTTGTCATAATCCTTCTGGCGCTTTCAAGCGTCCCCGCCATAGCGGAGATGACTTATCGGACGGTGGACTGGCAATATACCGTTTCCGAGGATGGAAGCGTCACGCTTCAAAAATACCTAGGAGACGCGACGGAGCTGATCGTCCCCGCCGAGCTGGACGGGCATCCCGTTACGGCCGTCGCGGATTTCGCGTTTTTTGCGTACGAAACCCTGGAGACGGTCACGTTTTCCGGCCCGCTTGAATCCGTTGGAATGGAAGCATTTATAAACTGCAACGCGCTGACAGGCGTCACATTTGCGGGTGGTCCCAGAACCATTGGCGACAGTGCCTTTATCGGTTGTATATCCTTAACCTCCATAACCTTTGGCGAGGGCGTGGAAACCATCGGCGATTCCTGCTTTTCCAGCTGCTCTAAACTCAAGAGCATCGAGATTCCCTCTACCGTTCGATCCCTTGGCGCGGGAGCGTTCCGCCGCTGCGAAAGCCTGACCTCTGTGACCCTTCACGATGGGCTTGAGACCATCGGCGATTCCTGCTTTTCCAGCTGCTCTAAACTCAAGAGCATCGAGCTTCCCTCTACCGTTCGA
>CAYQCL010000004.1:26536-79432 GCA_964416065.1 uncultured Oscillospiraceae bacterium
TCCCTTGGCGCGGAAGCGTTCATCGTCTGCGAAAGCCTGACCTCCGTGACCCTTCACGATGGGCTTGAGACCATTGGCGATTGCTGCTTTTACGGCTGCTCTAAACTCAAGAGCATCGAGCTTCCCTCTACCGTTCGATCCCTTGGCGCGGAAGCGTTCATCGTCTGCGAAAGCCTGACCTCCGTGACCCTTCCCGATGGGCTTGAGACCATTGGCGATTCCTGCTTTGACGGCTGCTCTAAACTCAAGAGCATCGAGATTCCCTCCAGCGTCCGCTCCATTGGTGAACGCGCGTTCTCTTCCTGCTCCGTGCTGAGCAAGGTCACGCTTTCCGAGGGGCTTGAAACCATCGGCGATTCGTGCTTTTACGGCTGCGAAAAGCTCAAAAGCATCGAGATTCCCTCCACCGCTCGGTTCCTCGGCGCGGAAGCGTTCAGATTCTGCGAAAGCCTGACCTCTGTGACCCTTCACGATGGGCTTGAGACCATTGGGGAAAAAGCCTTTGCAAACTGCTCTAAGCTCAAAAGCATCGAGATTCCCTCTACCGTTCGGTCCCTTGGCGGTTTTGCCTTCTTGTATTGTTCAGCCTTATCCCGCGTCGAGCTGAACGAGGGGTTGCTCACGCTGGGCGAGGGCTGCTTTGAATACTGTGGAAATGTGAAATCCCTCACGCTTCCGTCCACCCTTACACATATCGAATGGGGCGCGCTTTACTTCTGTAAGCTTTCAAGCTTAAAAAATTCCCTGACCAAGCTGACCTGCTACGCGAATGACTGCACAATCGAGGAAGGCGCCTTCTCCTTTCCCAGCGACAACGGATATACGCCCTCCTATCAGAACCTCACCATTTACTGCGACGCGGGCAGCCCGCTCGATCTCGCGGGGCCATTGGAGGCCAAGCGCGTCTTCCCCGATCTGGACGAGTATGAGCCCGTCACCCTGCCGCGGATGGGCGTGCTTACGGCGGACGCGGTCGCTCCCTATCAGGAGGAGGTCGTTCTTGTCGTTCCCGAGGGCGTTACGGAAATCGCGCAGGGAGCCTTTCAGGGCTGCTCTCACCTGCGCTCCGTCACTTTGCCCGATACGGTCACTTTCATCGGGGACGGCGCCTTCGCGCAATGCCTGGCGCTGCAAAGCGTCACGCTGGGCAAGGAGGCCTCTCTGACGACAATCGGGGAAAAGGCATTTGAGGGCTGCGTCAACCTGACGGAGGCGCCTCTTCCCGATACCATCACCACGCTTGGGGCGGCGGCGTTTTCCGGATGCACATCGCTGAAAAAGGCCCGCGTTCCTCAGGGCCTGACCGTCCTCCCCGAAGCCGCGTTTCAGGGTTGCGCGTCGTTAAGCCAGGTCACGCTACCCGACGGGCTGACAGCCATCCCCGAAAGGGCTTTCGAATCATCGGGGCTGACAAAAATTCAATTTCCCAAAAATGTGACCAGCATCGGCGCGTATGCCTTCAAGGATTGCAATTCTCTCACCTCTGTCAAGCTACCCGATACCATCACCAATCTTGGCCCCTACGCCTTTTCCAGCTGCTCCGGCCTCACCAAGGTAACGCTTTCCAAAGGGCTGACGGAAATTCCCAAGGAAGCCTTTTCCTTTACGTCTCTCACAGGTCTAACGATTCCCAAAGAAATCTCCTCCATTGATGACAGAGCCTTTTGCTTTACAGACCTGCAAAAGCTTGTTCTTCCCGAGGGCCTGACCAACGTCGGTGAAGGAGCCTTCTTGGGTTGTATCACCAGCTTTACTCTGCCCAACTCCTTGACGGATATTGGCGTTGGCGCCTTCTTCTCCTTTGCCCCAAAGACCACCGTGATCTGCTACGAGGGCAGCGTTGTGGAAACGCATATAAGGGAAAATTACCCCACCTACACCCTCAAGCTCAAAAAATAACGGGGCTTTCAACCGTGGGTTCGCGCCGGCTCAGGCGGCCGACGCGGCGGTCTGGGGCGTCATTTGGGAAACGGAAAACCCGCACGGCAATGCCGTGCGGGAAATTTTGACCTATTCAGTTTTGAGCCGCTTGCTTCGATTTGTTCTCGCGGCCTTCCGCCTGCTCGATTTGGAATACCAACCATCTATCTAAATCGGCGCTTGGCCGTGAATGGGGTTCCAATCGATAAAAAGATTCGTGTACAAGACCACTCAAAATGTGGTCAGTCGTCAAGTTCTTCGTCAGCCTCAAAATCAGCTTGGACAACCTCGATGAGCTTTTCGAGCAGGCCTTCGTCCTCCACGGGTTCGAATTCCTCGATTTCCTCGCCGTCCTCTTCCTTCTCAATCACCTTCATGATATAAAGGTTGACGGCTTCTTCCTCCCCGTAGCTGTCGCAATGCTCGCATCCACAGTCGCAGTCGCTATCATGGGCATCGCCCAAGACAACATATTCCTCACCGTTGTAGAAGAAATAGCGAACGACCTCCAGCAGAACATTGTTCCCGTCCTCATCGACACCCTCGATGAGATCCCTGGTTTCTTCCTCGGCGGCATTCACGCCGCCCATCGGCTGATCATCGCAGTACAACGGTATCACCCTTCTTTCCTTGCCATATTTCCATCGCCGCGTGGCTTTCCCGCCGTGTCATCACAGCATGCGGTGATGCGATTTCCGCCGCGATGGGGAAGCAATCGCCTTGCTTTTTTCTTTCCCTCTTGGCTTGGCTTTATTATAACCGAAAGCGAAAAGGAAAACAAGCCTTTTTGCGAAAATAAAGTGCTTGATTTTTGTATATTTTTATGGTATTATAGATCTGTTGGGGCCGCTGTCAGGGCGTGTCCTGTTTCTTTTTGAGAGGTTCGAGCGTGCCGTCGGGCCGCTTGAGGCGCACGCTTTCCAAAACATCCTTCATGTTCTGACGAAAGCCGTCCAGGTATTCCTTTCTCAGCGTCTCGCGCTCCTCGCGTTCCTCGCCTGTCAGCTCGCGGACGCGGCTTAAGCGCGTCAATTCGCTGATACGCTCGATCTTTTCATGCTCCATAGCGTTTCATCCTTTCCTCAAAACGGAGGTTTTTTTGAATGGTACAGGGAAGATGGTTTCCAATGGGCAGCGATATCACGCTGCCCCTCTCGCTTCGCAAAGCCATTTTCGGCCGCGGGGAGGACGCGCTGGATGGACAAGCCTGGCAGGTCGTTGTCTATGACGCGCAAAAGCCTGTCGGCGCCGCCCGCCTTTGGTGGGACGATGGTGCCTTCCGGCTGGGTGACGTGGGCGTCCTGGAGGAATTTCGCGGCAGAGGCTTCGGGGATCTGCTCGTGCGGCTGCTTCTTTTCAAGGCGCTTACCCACAGCGCGTCCCTCATTCGCCTCGCGGCGCCCGAGACGGCCGCTCCCTTCTTCGCCCGCTATGGCTTTTCGCCTGAGGGAGAGCCTCAAAGCGGCACGGTGGGCATGTCCATTCGGGGCGAGGCTGTACGGCTCAGCCATTGCGGAGGCAACTGCGAGGGCTGTGACCATCGCACCGACGAATGCGCGCCCAAGGCGCTCAGATAGCGTCTGACTTCTCCACGGCCTTCTTCTGGAACACCCAGCGCCGTTGGAGATAATAGCTTAAGAAAAACAATACGATATCGACGGGGATCTTGGCGGTATTGTCGCTCCAGCCAAGCCAGATGTGCAGACTGCTCGTCAGGCCTGCGGAAAGCAGCATGATGAGGAAGAAAACGCACAGATAGCGCGGGAAGGAGCGGCCTATTTTTCCCTTGTCGCTGAAGACGAACCGACGATTCAAGAAAAAGTTGATCACGCCAGAGACCACGCGCGCGATGACAGTCGCCAGCAAGATGCGGGGCACAATGGTGAACAGCAGGAAACGAACCTCACGGTCAAGCTGGGCGTCCGCCAGCTTGAGCAGGTTGTTCAAAAGCAGGTAGAGACCGTAATCCGCCAGAAAACTGATGAGCGAGGCGCTGATGAAGCGGAAAAAGCCGCCGAAGATCACTCCATAGATGCGGACGCTGTCGCGAAAGGCGCGGAAGTGGCTGCCCTCGTTGTTGTTCTCGTAGACCGTTTCAATCGGCAGAGAACGCATGGGCTCCTTGAGCATCGCACACTCGATCAGCACGTTCATCTCGTACTCATAGCGGTCGCCCCTGACGGCGATCATCGTGGGAAGCAGTCGTCGATGGAAGCCGCGCAGACCGGTCTGCGTATCGCCCACCCAGTGGCCGTAAAGAAGCTTGAAAACCACCGAGGTGATCCGATTCCCCATGCGGCTCTTAGGCGGCACGTTCAGCTGGGAAAAGTCGCGGCTGCCCAGCAGCAGGCCCTCGCTGTTTTCGGCGAGAGCCTCGCACATGCGGAGTACGTCCGAAACGGTGTGCTGACCGTCGCTGTCGGCGGTAACGATGATGTCCTGCTCGGGACATTCGTCCTGGACGTAGGCCATGCCGCGTTTCAGCGCAACGCCCTTTCCCCCGTTGGGCGTATAGGAGATGACGTGGACCGCGTCGTCCTGTGAAACTTTTTTAAACAGCGTCCGGTATTCCTCGCCGCTCCCGTCATCAACAATCACAATCCTGCCAAGCCCCGCCTCCCTCAGCGCCCGCACATAGGGCGGCAGGCGATCGTCGGGCTTATAGGCGGGAATGATCACAGCCGTGCGCTGAGCACAGTTTCTTTCCATTTGGCTCATCCTTTCGTATGGGGCCTCTGTATCAATTCGCAATATAGGTATCGAGATAATCACGGATGATAGGGGCGAGATCCTCGCCCGTCACCTCCCCTAGGAGCGTCTCAAAATCCTCTCGGCTCGCCCGCTGAAAGGCGAAGTGCTCGTAGTAAGCGCGCAGGAAAGGATCGAGGCCCTCGGGCAGCATACGGTCAAGCGCGCACAGCATCGCCGCGCCACGGTCATAGACCACCAGGGAATACTGTGACATGCCGTCAAACCAATCCAGCGGCGCGCCCGGCGTAACGCCGCGCGGAACGGTCACGCGCATCGCCGCCTCCATATGGCTCTGCTCGTAGCGCTCACGGCTTGAGAGTCCATGGACGTCCTCCAGGTATTCCAAAACACTGAACTCGCATAGTGCCTCGTCCTGCCATGCCTGGTTCCATTGGTCGCTTCCTACCACGGCGTACCACCATTGGTGCGCCGTTTCATGCGCCACGACGTTTTCCAGCGTCTCGCCGCCGGAAAGCAACTGCGCGGAAGAAATCATCGCCATGGCGGGATACTCCATGCCTCCCATGGGAAAATCGACCTCGGCAAGGGTGTAGCTCTGATAAGGATAGCCGCCGTAGCGCGAGGAATAGGATTGAAGAGCTCTCCTGCCGTATTCCAGCATTTCCTTGGCCTTCGCCGTGTCCGTGGCATAGGCGGTGACGAGGATGCCATTGTCCTTGGCCTGCGCCATTTGGAAACGGTTGCTCACGACCAGTGCGAAGTCGCGCACGGCAGACGAGGTGAAGCGCCATACGCTCATCTCCCCCGACGTCTCCACAGTCGGCCAGCCGCTGCCCGCGCATACATAGCCTTGGGGCATGCTCAGGCTCACCGTATAGTTCATGCAGTCGCTGAGAAACGGATCGCCCACGGGCGCATATTCATCCGTGCGGAACTCGCCGTCCTCCCATACGGCGGGAATGAGGAAGCAGTTGCCCAGCGCCCAGATGCCGTTATTCATGCCAAAGCGGTAGGCCATGCGGGGCACCCGCACCGTATAGGAGAGCCGGATCGTAAGCCATTCGTCCGAGAGCCAGCCGTCCTTCACGGGAATGCTGAGCACCGTCCTGGCCGAATCCAGGTAGCGGTAGGCCACAGGCTCGCCGTCTGAATCGTCCAGAGAGACGCGCGCCTCACGCATGGTGAGGGAACCCGCTGAAAAGCCGTCGGGATAGCAGTCTTCATACAGCGCGTCCTCGACGGCCGCGGGTGAGGTATCGGCGGTCTGAAAAGCGTTGGGCCAGGCGCGCAGAATCGAGTCGTCCAGCGTCTCTCCCGTGCGGTTCAAAAGACGCAGCTCCTGCGAAACGGTGAGCATGGCGTTCTCCACGTCCAGCTCCGCCTCGATCGTGTTCGCGTCCAGCCTGTTCCACGCCTGAATAAGACTCTGTGAGGGCGGATCGGGCTCAAGCGTGCGGGAAAACGCGCCGCACAGCGCCAGAATCCCCAAAACGATGGCGATAAGCGCTGCGGCCCCGCCGATCATCCATTTTTTTCTCATTTTCAAATCAAAGACCCCACATTGGACAGAAGAATCATGATTTGCTGCATCACGCCACCCATCAGCGTGCCGCCCACAAGGCCGTCGAACACGAGAATGAGCAAAAGGGACACCACCACACACAGCATCTTGGCCGGAAGCAGCTGCGCGTCGCTTCGACCCGTCAGCATGGGAAGCAGCCCGCAAAGCTGAAGCTCGCTCACCGCCATGCCGCACAGGATCGTGATCACTGCGAGCCATGGTGAAAGCAGTGAAAAAAGCATCGCGAGCAGTGCGAATGCGGCCGTGGGCAGCGTCGTCACGGCCACAAAGCCAAACGCCATATCCAGGGAAAAGCGCACCTTACAAACCGCGCAGACATACACCAGAAACACACCCAGCATGATCAGCATGGCGATCAGCTGGCACAGAACGACGATGCCGCCCACCGTCGGCGCGACGCGCCCCGCGATATAGCTGATGCCCTGATTCATGGAAGCGGAGGTACTTGCGAAGCTCACGCCGGTCAGGGCCGAAATAATCGAGAAGATGACGCCGATAAAGCTACGCAGCACCACCATGCCGCCGAGGAAGCTGAGCAATAGGACGACGCCGGTGACAATCGGCCCCGTGAGCAGGTCATGCCGCTCCACCAGCCCGCGAAGAAGCTCGGCGGGCCTGGTAAAGCTGTCCAGGAAGGCGCGCGGGAGAGCGCTCAGGACGCTCATCAGGCCGGAGCTTTCGCGCACGGGCTGCTGGCCGTAGATATAGGGTTGCTGATATCCGGGCGGATAGCCCTGATACTGCGCATAGCTCTGCTGGTATACAGTCTGCTGCGCGTAGCCCTGCGGCTGGGGCGCCGTGCCCATCATTTGCTGGGGCGCGGCGTTTGCCGTCTGCCCTCCCATGGGCTGCGCATAGGATTGGACGGCGGGCTGCTCATAGCCCTGATAAATCGGTGGATAGACATAGGCGTTGGACTGCGCCGCATAGGCGTTCACGGGCTCGTTGCAGACGGGGCAGAAGGCCGCGCCCTGCGGCAGTGGGCTTGCGCATTTTGGGCAATTCATAGCGTCCCTCCTTCAGAGGCTTCCTCGGACAGGTCGGCGTAAGGAATCAGTGAGCGGTCGATAAGATAGAGGCGCATATTCTCCGTCTCGACCACCTGATCGTCGGGCAGGGTCTCAAGATAATCGTTGAGCGTAGACAGAACATAGTAGCGTTCATCCCAGAAATCCGGCTCGGTCGCGAGCATGGCGACATTCATTCTCTCCAGCTCCGGCCCGACCTCCTCAAGCGGCAGGTTCATCAGCGGCACGATGGGGTTGGAGGTGAGCACGTAGCCGCGCCCGTCCAGCGCGTACTGATAGCCCACCCTCGTGATGAGGATCTTCTCCTCCTCGGGCACATGGGCGGCCACGTCCATCAGCAGCCCATAGCGCTTGAGAAAGCCGTTATCCAGAAGGATGCTCTCATCCTCTATCACGCCTCGGCTGGAGCGGTAGAAGGTGTTGGTGTAGCCGGTCTGATTCGTGCCCTTCACCACGCCCAGCACGCACAAAAGCACGCACAAGAGCGCCGGAAGCGAGCGCAGGCGCGCAAGGGACTTCATTCGCGCACACACGCGCGGCCAGAGCGCGTTCAGCGCCGAGAGCGCCGCGCAGGACATGACGTTGGCCATGAGGAACCATTGCAGCGTATAGCGCGGCAGTTTGAGGAAGGAGCCGGAAAAGCTGTACAGGGGGCTGTCGAGTATACCCGTCATGGGCGCGAGAGTGAGCAGGGTGACGAGAGAAAGGAAGCAAAGCGATGAGGCCAGCTCCGTTTCCCCGCCGCGATTGACCACGCAAACGGCAACGGGGCCGTCGCTCCGTGGTTCCTCCTGAAGGAGCCGTTCGGCCTTTCTGCGCATCCGCACGCGGGAGGCGACGATATACGCGGCGACGCCCGCCAGCGCGATCAGCGCCAGCCGCAGGCCCCAGACGCCGATCGAGGTTGAATAGGACTGCAAAATCGCGTCCTTGGCCTGAAAGAAATTCAGGTGCGTCGTGGTTTCCTCCAGCTTATATTCGATCTCCATATACGTGTCGTACCAGGGCGCGTCGGTATAGGTGGTCATCAGGCGCCAGGGCGACAGCTCTCCCCATTTGAGATAGCACCAGATATTGCCTGAAAATGCGGTAAGCGTGCCCGCCGCGCCCGCCAGCGCGATGCCCAACGAGCCCAGAAGCGTCTTCCATGTGCCCCGAAGCCGCGTCATGCCCGCCTCCAGGAAGCGCCAGGCCACCCACGCGGCCACGATGAAGGGCAGCACCACAAAGCATACCACATGCGTGCTCATCACCGTAAAGCATACCGTGAAGGAGAGAAGCAGCTTCCCGATATAGCGTTTCCAATCTCCTCTCGGAGAAATCCCCCAAAAGACGAGCGGCGCCAAAAGCAGTGCGAGCATACGCCACAGATCCCTGGGCGCCGTCGCCACGGAATCATACAAATTGGGCACGAGGTTAAAAAGAATCGCGCCCAGAAGCACCCACATCCTCTTCTCGCGGCAGAAGGTGAGCAGCAGCGCCAGATAGGCCGCCGCCAGATAGAACGTCAGCATCCCAAGGCCGGTGAATGCCGCCTTATCGTTGGGATAGCCGACCTCGCCGCCCGTGTGGAACAGGCCGTAGCTCATGTACAGTTCCAGCGAGGGGAAATGGCTGTGACCCCGGAAGTGGCCGGTCGTGTCGTCCTTTTCCAGAAGCTCCGACAGGTCGCGATCCTCGCAGTAACGCTGGGCCAGCGCCATGTATTCGCCCGCGTCGCCGCCCTGGACGCACTCCATGCTGGACATGAACCGCACGCACGCGGGGCCGATCAGAATGGCGACGCACAGGGCGAAGCAGAGCGCTATCAGCGAGGGCTTGTCAAACCGGCAGAGCTTCTTTGCGAACAGCCACGCCTTTTTCGCGAGCTCCCTCGCCCGCCGCGCGCGCCTGACCGCCATGACGCACAGCGCGGCCGCCGCGAACGCGGGCGGCACGCCGATATAGACGAGCCTTGGCGCTTGGGGCCACACAAGCGCAAGCAGGAGCATCCACAGATACTGGCACAGCGGGGTGGCCGCCACGCCGGTCAGAAAGCATGCCAGACGGCTCCTTCGGCTGAACCACCGGTACGCCGCGAACAAAAGCCCCAGCGCCCCCATCTGCAAAAGTGAGGACAACAGATAGAGGTTGCGCCAGCCGTTGCCGATATCCAGCCAGGTCATCAGCCCTTCCTCCCCGCCTTTGCCAGCCTGTCCATCTCCGCCATATAATAGCTGTTGATATCCACCTTTTCACTGAGCAGTTTCGCCCGCTTCTCCTGCCCGCGTTCCACGAGATCGGGCATGGCAAGCAGCGCCTCGGCCTGTGCCGTGGCGCGCTCATAGCGGTCGTCGCCCTCGTTGAAGTTATACAGCAGATGAAAACGCTCCGCCTGCTCGCGCGTGCTGCCCGACACGATGGTGTTGACATAGAGCGCGTGCGTGCCCAGCACCACGGCCTCGCTGGCCATGGTCGCACCCTCCGAATACACCAGCTGGGCGAAAGCCAGCACATGATGGATCAGCTCATAGGGCGTTGTCAGCAGGTTGGGCCGAAGCGCCTCGGGCACCTCCCCCTCCGCGCTCACATAGACGCGCCCGTACTTGGACAGCCGCTTCACCAGCTCGATCTTGCCCTGATCGTCCAGGCCGTGCTTGCCGATGTCATGGCTGGCGTTCCACGCCACGAAGCGCACAAGGATATACCTTTCGTCTGGGTTAAAGCCCACGTCGCGTAGCTTCTGCTTATCGGGTGTGAACACGGACGGATGGAGATAGAACAGCTCCTTATAGGTATCCAGCCGCTCCTGGCGGGGGCCGAGATCGGTCAGAAAGGTGCGGGGCGTGAGGATCTTGGTGGACAGGCGTTTGCAGATGCGCAGGCTGAACTTGCTTACCTCCGTATCCTCATAGATGATATGCGGCTTGCGGCTGATCCACGCGGCGACGGCGAGCATCGGCGAGGCGCGGCCGATCACTACATCCGGCTGGAAGCGCAGGGCCCGCCAGGTATGTTCTATACACAGGCCGATAAACAAAAGGCCCTTTTCAAGAATGTTTTTGCCGGTGGAACGCGCGCTTAGGACATAGGGAATGCCAAAGCTCTTCAAAAGCTCCGTGTCCCCGTCCTTTTTCACCGCAAGGGTCAGCACCCTGTCGCCGCGCTCGTTAAGCATTTTGACAATGTGGTGAAACTGATGCGCCCACGCAGGATGATCAATCGAAAGCATCACTTTCATTGGTAAAGGATCGCCCCTTCCTCATCGGGAGTTACGGGCGCGTTTTTACGCACCTGATAAAGAATCCGATTTTCGTTTCGATTGATTCGAACCATGCTTTCCATCGCAATGCCAAAAGAAAACATGAGTACGGCGACCAGCGTACAAAACGCGCAGATCAGACCGGCGAACAAATACCCGCTGAAATATCCCACTTTGATATAATGGATGAGAAACATGAGCCCAAAGATCACGGCAGGAATCATAAACAGGCCGCCGATGAGGCCGAAAAACCGCATGGGATAGTAGTCGCGCATGAGGCCGATGAGAATGCCGGATGTCTTTTTCAGATACCTGCCAATGCTGCCCGCCACACGGCTTTTGCGCTGTGGGAAATAGGTAACGTCGATAGGAACCTCGCGCATGGCGATTCCATTAAAATGGAAGCTGATGAAGCTTTCCTGCGTATAGGTAAAGCGGCCGTAAAAGTTGATTTTCAAGAGTGTTTCGCGGCTGTAGGCACGAAAGCCGCAGCTCACATCGGAAAATTTCTGTCCGCAGAGGCGGCTGACAAGATGGTTCATGCGCGCGTTGCCCCAGCGTTTGATGACCGGCATGTGCTCGATGGGCTTGTTTTTCAGAAATCGGGAGGCTGTCACAAAATCCGCCTCGTTATTAAGAATCGGCTTGATAAGGCGGGCGATATCGCGGCTGTCGAACTGGCCGTCGCCGTCCATGTTGACCATCAGATCATAGCCGTGCTCGATCGCAAAATCCACCGCGCTGCGAAACGCCTGACCCAGTCCCTTGTTCTGCTTGTGACGGATTACGGTCGCGCCCGCCTCGTGCGCCAGCCGCGCCGTTTCGTCGCCGCTGCCGTCATCCACCACCAAAAGGCGCACCTGATCCACGTGCTCATATTCCCGCGGGATGGATTCAAGCACCTCCTGTATCTTCTCGCCTTCATTATAGCAAGGAAGTGCAATGAGCAGCTTCAACATCCATTCCTCCTTTGCATATCAACCCAAAGTTATCATAACTTTTTTCGTACAGTCTGTCAATGAAAGCGCGCTTTCCTTAACTCATTCTCCATGCGAACTTTGGTTCTTCGGAGGTCGGCAAAGATAAACGACGATCGCCTTCAAGCGCCTCCGGCGTGCCGATTTCAATCCGATCGGAATAGAAGGTATATTTCGCTATATAGCCGCGAACGTAAGCGCCGCCTGCGCCGCGAGCATCGTCCCCCCGCCTCCGCCCGTGAAGCGGCATATCCAGTAAATCCATAGCGCCGCGCCGGGCGGATAGCTTTGGAAGGCAATCAGCGTGTCAAAAGAAGCAGGAAGAGAGGCCGCAGGCAAGCGGCGACGCCTGCCGCCAGCCCCAAAACGAGCATCAGCCAGGCGCCCCAGGTCAGCCCTCCCACGATCGCGAAGAAAAACAGGCCCAGCGAAACGGAGCACATGGTCAAAAGGGGAGCGTGGCAGGCACCAAATCCCCTCGCAAACGCCAGCGCATAGCCCAGCAACGAAAGCAGAAGCAGCAGTGTCAGAAAAAAAGCCATATTTCTCAGTCCTTGCCAAACAGGTCGCGCGAATACACCTTATCCGCCACGTCCGCAAGCTCCTCGGAATAGCGGTTGGCGATGATGACGTCGCATGTTCGTTTAAAGGCGTCCAGATCGCGCATGACGCGGCTCCCAAAAAAGCGGTTCTCCTTCAGCGTCGGCTCATAGACCACGACCTCTACGCCCTTGGCCTTAATGCGTTTCATGACACCCTGGATGCTGGACTGGCGGAAGTTGTCGCTCCCGCTCTTCATAGTCAGGCGATACACGCCCACCACCGCCGTGGAATTTTCGGGAAAGCCCGCCCGCTCGAGGATGCGCTCGGCGATGAAGTCCTTTCGGGTACGGTTGGCGTCTACGATCGCGCCGATGATGTTGTTGGGTACCTGGTCGTAGTTTGCCAGAAGCTGTTTGGTATCCTTGGGCAAACAATAGCCGCCGTAGCCAAAGGACGGATTGTTGTAATGCGTGCCGATGCGCGGATCGAGGCAGACGCCCTCAATGATGGCGCGGCTGTCCAGGCCGCGCACCTCCGCGTAGGTGTCCAGCTCGTTAAAATAGCTCACGCGCAGGGCGAGATAGGTGTTGGCAAAGAGCTTCACCGCCTCGGCCTCGGTGGGATTCATGAACAGAACCGGAACGTCCTTGTCCTCCGCGCCCTCCACAAGCGCGTCGGCAAAGCGGCGCGCCGCTTCCTCAAGCGTCTGGTCCCCCTTGGGAACGCCGACGATGATCCGGCTTGGATGGAGGTTGTCATAGAGGGCATGGCCTTCCCTGAGAAATTCGGGGCTGAACAGAAGCCGCGCCTTGGGATGCGTTTGTGTAACACGTCGGACAAAGCCCACGGGCACGGTGGATTTGATCACCATCACCGCCTCGGGATGGACGCTGAGCACGGTTTGGATCACATCCTCCACGGAAGAGGTGTCGAAGTAATTCAGCTTGGGATCATAGTTGGTCGGCGTGGAGATGATGACCATCTCCGCCTCCGCATAGGCGGAGGAAGCGTCCAGCGTGGCGGTGAGGTTCAGCTCGCGACCGGCGAGGTATTCCTCGATCTCCTTATCCTGAATGGGCGATACGCGGCGGTTGATCCTCTCGACCTTTTCGGCGATCACGTCCACCGCTGTCACCTCATGATGCTGGGAGAGCAGCACCGCCATGGCCAAGCCGACATAGCCCGTTCCAGCAACCGCAATTTTCATTCTTCCTCCTCCTTTTGTGCGTCAGAGTACTGCTATCATAGCTTTTTTTGTACTCTCTGTCAATGCGCGCGTCCGACACAGGGCGTTCCCCGCCGACAGGGTCAAAAAAAAGGGGCCGCCGCGAGAAGCTCGCGGCGACCCTTTTAGGGAAAGTCGTTCGGCATGGGACGCGGCGTCCGCGCCCAGACCCTTTTTCAATAATGGCATTTGGAGCACTTTGAGCAGTCGCAGCCGCATTCGCCCTTGCCGCTTTTCTTGTCGCGAATCATCTTCCAGATGACCGCAGCCACAACCAGCAGGACAATGCCGCCCACAATCCACGTTGCCATATCGCTTGCTCCTTTCTTGTCCGGCGTTACGCCTCCATCTTCACCTTCTGGGTGAGATGGTTTTCGTCATAGGGGTTCTTACGCACCACCATATAGACCAGCGCCGCAAGAAGCACGATCGCGACGGCGGTTCCCAGGCCGAAGCCCGCGCCGGTAAAGAGCAGACCCAGCTGATAGACGATCAGGGCGATCACGTAGGCGAAGCCGCACTGATAGCCGATCGCGAACCAGGTCCACTTGCCGCTGTTCATCTCGCGCTTAATCGCGCCGATGGCGGCGAAGCAGGGCGCGCAGAGGAGATTGAAGATCATAAAGGCGTAGGCAGCCAGCTGACCATGCCCGTTGCTGCTTTCCTCAAAGGCGGCGTTAATCGGAGAAAGCGCTTCGGCCTTTTCGTCATCGCTCATTTCCTCGTCGTCGACAATGTCCGCAGCGGCGATTTCCTCTTCCTCGTTATCGACGCCATAGAGCACGCCGAATACACCGACAACCTCTTCCTTGGCGACAAGGCCCATGACGGTCGCCACGGTGGACTGCCAATTGCCAAAGCCCAGCGGAGAGAACACGGGTGCGACGGCGGAGCCGACCTTGCCCAGAATGGACTCATCCATATCCTCCACAGCGCCGAATACTACGGGGCCCTTGTCGGCTTCCTCTGCGGCGGGCTCGCCCTCAGCCTCGGCAACGATCGCCGTCTCCTCGGGCAGTTCTACCTTCTCAGGCGCCCAGCCGTAGCCGGAGAGGAACCAGATCGCGATGGAGGATACCAAGATGATCGTGCCCGCGCGCTTGATGAAGCTCCAACCACGCTCCCACATGGAGTGCAGGACGTTCTTGACGGAGGGCGCGTGGTAAGCGGGCAGCTCCATAACGAAGGGAGCGGGATCGCCGGCAAACGCCTTGGTCTTCTTGAGCATGATGCCGCTGACGACGATAGCGGCCACGCCGATGAAGTACGCGGACGTCGCGATCAGGCCGTTGTTGTGGAAAAGCGCGCCCGCAATCATGCCAATGATGGGCATCTTCGCGCCGCAGGGGATAAAGGTCGTGGTCATGATGGTCATCTTGCGATCGCGGTCCTGCTCGATGGTACGGGACGCCATGACGCCGGGAACGCCGCAACCGGAGGAGATCAGCATAGGAATGAAGCTCTTGCCGGAGAGGCCGAATTTGCGGAAAATACGATCCATGATGAAGGCGATACGCGCCATGTAGCCGACGTCCTCAAGAATAGCCAGCAGCAAAAACAGAACCAACATCTGCGGCACGAAGCCGATAACCGCGCCGACGCCGCCGATAATGCCGTCGCCAATCAGGCCGACCAGCCAATCCGCGCAGCCGATGCCCGTAAGCCAGTCCATAACCGGCGCTTGAATCCATTCGCCCACAAAGACATCGTTGGTGAAATCCGTCACAATGGTGCCGATCGTCGTAACGGAGACGTAATAGACCAGCCACATGACGACAACGAAAATCGGTAGTGCGGCCCAGCGGTTGGTCACCACGCGGTCGATCTTGTCCGAAGCGGACAGCGCGCCCTTGGGCTTGCCCTTCTTGACGCAGGTGGACATGATCTGGTTGATGTAAGCGTAGCGCTGGTTGGTAATGATGGATTCCGCGTCGTCATCCATTTCGTTCTCGCAGGCGCGGATGCTCTCCTCGATGGCATCCTTGATGCCCTGAGGGAGGTTGAGCTCGGCCACGACCTTCTCGTCGCGCTCGAACAGCTTGATGGCGTACCAGCGCGCCAGATGCTCGGGCACGATGCTTCCCTCATGGACGCTGCCGTCGGCGTGATGATGATGCACGCCCTCCTGACCGTCGCGATGGGTGATCAGATCCTCGATGTGCGCCAGCGCGTGCTCGACGCTCCCGGCGAAGACGTGCGGCGGCTCGTTGGTGGTTTTCTTCGCCCCCAGCTCGGCGGCCTTCTGAGCGGCGGCCTGGCTGCCCTCGCCCTTGAGCGCGCTGGTTTCCACGATCTCGCAGCCAAGCGCGGCGCCTAGCTTCTTGAGATCGATCTTATCGCCGTTTTTACGGGTCACGTCGATCATGTTCAGTGCCATGACCATCGGGATGCCCAACTCGCTCAGCTGCGTGCTGAGGTAAAGGTTGCGCTCGATATTGGTCGCGTCCACGATGTTGAGGATTACGTCGGGGCGCTCGTTGACCAAGTAGCTGCGGGCCACAACCTCCTCCAACGTGTACGGGGACAGACTGTAAATGCCGGGCAGATCCTGAATGATGACCTCCTCGCCCTTTCCCGTTCCCTTGAGGCGGCCCTCCTTCTTTTCCACCGTAACGCCCGGCCAGTTGCCGACGTATTGGTTGGAACCTGTCAGGTCGTTGAACATGGTCGTTTTACCGCAATTCGGGTTGCCCGCGAGGGCAATTTTGATTGCCATACCAGCTTCTCCTCCTTCAAAAGTTCGTCAAGACTAATTCACAGGCAAACGGAATTATTCCACTTCAATCATTTCCGCGTCGCCCTTGCGAACGGAAAGCTCATAGCCACGCACGGTCAACTCCATAGGATCGCCCAAAGGGGCAACCTTGCGCACGTAAACCTCTGTTCCCTTGGTAAGGCCCATGTCCATGATGCGGCGCTTGAGCGCGCCCTCGCCATTAAGACGCTTGATCGTCGCGGTTTCTCCAATTTTGACATCCCGAAGCGTTTTCATTCCTTTGTCCTCCTTACACCATAATGCGCATCGCCATGGTTTTGTCCAGAGCCACGCGGCTGTTCTTGATGTTGAGAATCATGTTGCCTCCCAGCTCGTTGACCACCGTTACCGTTTCACCGACCACGAAGCCTAGCTCAGCCAGGTGCCTTCTTACCTCATCGCGGCCCGTGATCTTACGAATCACATTTACATCGCCTACGCCTGCCATCGCCAGCGGCATCATCAGGAACCCCGCTTTCTTTTGTTAGATTGGATTAACCATGTATTCGGAAGATAGTTAGGATGATTTAACCCCTAACCACAGTAAGTTTATCACCGCTAACCATAATTGTCAATACATGAATCTCATTTTTTCTTCGTCATCACTCGGACGGCCCAGTCCCCTCCAATGACGGCTCCTTTCCCGCGAATCCCAAATACAGCCCCAGGCCCATCAACGTAAGCAAGCCGCCCAGCAGAACCGGCCAAGCGGGCACCTCGCCAAAAAGAAGCATGCTGAAGAGCATCGCGCCGACCGGCTCGCCCAGAAGAGAAAAGCTCACAACCGTTGCCGACACGCTGGAAAGCGCGTACGCCAGCACCGCGTGCCCCAAGAGGGTGCTTCCCACAACCAGCCCCACCATATACACAAGCGCCTCCGTCGGCATCTGAAACCCTCCCGACAAGGGCAGGCACAGGCATAAAAGCAGCGCCGTCACGCCATAAAGCACGGGCGTGTAGACCTCGGCCGCCAGCGTCCGGCGAATCTCCCTTCCCGTCAGCCAATGCGCGGCCATGAGCGCCGCGCCCGCGAGAGCCAGAAGACTGCTCTTGAGCGTCTCGTCCGCAGCCGCACGCGTTTCCTGACCCGCCATGCCCGCGAGAGCGATGGTCAGCGCGCCCACGAGCGCCAGGAGCGCGCCCGGAAGTGCATGGTGCGGGATTCTTTCCCGAAAGAGCAGGTAACCCAGCAGCGCCACAAACAGCGGCTGTGTACACACTAATGCGACCGAGGCAAAGGTGCTCGTCGCGGTCAGCGAGGTAATCCAGGTGGTATAATGGCCCGCCAGGAAGACGGCCGAGAGCGCCGTCAGCGCCCATTCCCTGCCGGAGGCGCGGAACGGGATCCCCCGGTGGGCGCATTTGTACATATCAAACGGTAAAAGAAGCAGCGCGGACGCCGCCATACGCACCATCGCCACCGAAACGGGGGAAGCGCCTGCGTTCAGCGCGCCCTTGATCATGGGGCCAGAATAGCTGACCATACAGACCGCAAAGACAATCAGCGCCATGGAAGAGCGCCGGCTTTTGTTCATCCTCCGTACCCTCTTTAAATCAACAGTCAATTGGGGCAAACCGTGCCTGGCGGCACGGTCAGGGTATCGACAAAGTGCGGGGTGCAGGGGGCTGAGTCCCCTGCTGGGGTTTGGGGCAAAGCCCCAAACCCTTACGCCGCAGCGTTTTCCAAGCGAGAGACGCGCCGGTCCAGACGGGCCGACGCTGCGGCTCTTTGCGTAAATAGGGAGTTTGTCGACAGTCTGAAACCTTGCTACGCAAGGCTTCAGAACCCACCGCACATGTCGCTGGGTTCGGATTACAGTGTCAGCCGCGCCAGGGGTTTCGCCATTTTTCAGTTCTCCTGACGCGCCTGTTCACCGCGCAGGCGCTTCAAATACACCATCAAAACCGCGATGTCGGCGGGATTGACCCCGGGGATGCGCCCCGCCTGGCTCAGGCTTTGCGGGCGCTTGAGCTTGAGCTTCTGCCGCGCCTCGATCCGCAGGCTTTCGATCCGGTCGTAGTCGATATCCTCGGGGAGCCGCCAGTCCTCCATGGCGCGGGCGCGCGCGACCTGCGCCTGCTGCTTTTTCAGATACCCCTCGTATTTGACGCTTAGCTCCGCCTGGACGCGCACGTCCGGCGCGAAGTCCGCAAGTGCGGGACAGAGCGCGTCCAGCGCCGCCATATCAATTTCGGGACGGCGCAAAAGCTCCTCGGCGGTAAGCGTCGCGGGAGTTGTCGGCTGACTGTGACCCTCAAGCCATCCGTCGCGCTCCGGCGAGGCAGGCAGCTTGCAGGCCGCAAGCGTTTTAAGCAGGCGCGCCGTGCCCGTCCGCTTTTCTTCCATCAGGGCCATACGGCGGTCGTTCGCGAGGCCGCGCGCGTGGCTGAGCTCGGTCAGGCGCAGGTCGGCGTTGTCCTGGCGAAGCAGGAGGCGGAATTCGCTTCGGCTGGTCATCATGCGGTAGGGCTCGTCTGTACCCTTGGTACACAGGTCATCCACCATCACGCCCAGATAGCCCATATCGCGCGTCAAAATCAGCGGCTCCTTCTCCTGAAGGAAGCACGCCGCGTTGATCCCCGCCAAAAGGCCCTGAGCGGCGGCCTCCTCGTAGCCGGAGGTGCCATTGACCTGGCCCGCGAAGTAAAGCCCCTCGACGCGCCGGCTGCCCAGCGTCAGCCTCAGCTCCGTTGGATCGATGCAGTCGTACTCGATGGCATACGCCAGCCGCGTGAGCACACAGCGCCTCAGCCCCGGCACCGTTCGGTACATCGCCCACTGCACCTCCTCGGGAAGGCTGGAGCTCATCCCCTGCACATACCACTCGGGACTGGAGAGCCCCTCCGGTTCCAGAAAGAGCTGATGCCGATCCTTGTCCGCGAAGCGGCGTACCTTATCCTCGATGGAGGGACAATAGCGCGCGCCCGTGCCCTTGATCTCGCCGCGCACCATGGGCGAGCGGTGCAGATTTTCTCGAATGATTCGATGGGTTTCCTCGTTTGTATAGGTGAGGTAGCACATGGCGCGGTTTTTCAACGGATAGCTCACGCCAATGTCCTCTTCTTCCGCGACGGTCAGAAACGAAAAGGGGGTGATGGGATCGTCCCCCGCCTGCGGCTCCATTTCGTCAAAGTCAATACTTCGCACGTCCACGCGCGCGGGCGTGCCGGTCTTGAAGCGTCTGAGCGAAAAGCCAAGCGCTTCAAGGGAGGCGCTCAGGCCCTCCGCGCGCAAAAGGCCCTGCGGCCCGCTTTGCTTCGTGTATTCGCCGATGATGATGCGGCTTTTCAGATATACGCCTCCGCACACCACGCACGCGCGGCATGGGATCGTCTCGCCCGTCATGGTACGCACGCCGCGAACCCTGCCGCCCTCGGTCAGGATATCCATGACCTCGCCCTGACGGACGGTGAGATGCTCGGTGGAAAAGAGCGTGCCCAGCATGTCCTCGTGGTAGCGGCGCTTGTCGGCCTGCGCGCGCAGGCTGTGAACCGCAGGGCCCTTGCCTCGGTTGAGCATGCGGCTCTGCAGAAAGGTGCGGTCGATCGTAAGGCCCATCTGCCCGCCCAGCGCGTCCAGCTCACGAACAAGGTGGCCCTTGCCCGTCCCGCCGATGGCGGGGTTGCAGGGCATCAGGGCCACGCTGTTTAGGTCGAGCGTGAGCAGAAGCGTGCTCACGCCCATGCGCGCGCCGGCCAGGGCCGCCTCGCAGCCCGCGTGGCCCGCGCCGATAATGATCAGGTCGTACATATAGCTTCCTTCTTTAAAATACGGATGATGAAGGGCAATAAGGCCCGAAAAAGGGGAGCTCCTTTACGTCTCCCCCAGATATTCCTCCAGGCACCAATCATGATCGTGCATGACCGTGCTGTGCGGCAGTCCCACATAGCGAATGTGCCAGCACTCGGCGATAAAACCGGTGATTTTCTCCTTGTTCTCCTGATAGCGGATGACAAAGCCGTAATCCCAGCAGTTTTCATGCAGCCATTTCTGCTGCCTGGTGCCCTTGAAGGTGGTGCCGGGAACCGTGATGTCAAAGGCCAGGCCGGTATGATGCTCGCTCGTCCCTGGGTCGGCGACGGTGTTGCGGGTCGCGGAGACGGCCTTTTCCTGGCTGAATCCCTGGCTGCGATACTCCTGCACCTGCCGGTCAAACAGCTTCTGCTGATAGGCATAGCTGCGGTAGCCCGCGCTGATCTGCCAGTCGCCGATGCCCTCGTCCTGCGCGGCCTGAAGCATTGTCTTCAGCGCGTTCACGGCGGTTCGGTCGCCCTCGGTTTCGCTGTCCTTGACAGTGACCAGTGAGGATGGCAGGACGTTTACGAGCACGACAAGGTCGTTCGGTTTGTAGTTTTCGTCCACGGGATGCGTTTTGTTGACCAGAATGGGCATCTGCGCGGGATCAGGCGTGGGCGTGACCGTGACCTGCCTGGCGTCCTCGCTGTAGAGAAGCGAAAAGGTCTTTGCGGCGGCGATGCCGTCCACATCCAGCCCGTTCTGGCTCTGGAACAGCCTCACGGCCTCCTCCGTGCCTCCGCCAAAGGCGCCGTCCACCTCGCCCTCGTAATAGCCCAGCTCCCTGAGGCGCTCCTGCATGGCGCTGACCGCCTCGCCGCTGTCGCCCTTTTTGAGGAGGGAAGCCTCCGGCTTCGGCGTGGGCGTGGGGATGTAGGTCTGTGCCGCCTCCGCGTACACCAGGCCCAAGGTCGCCTCGCCCGCGACGCCGTCGGCGTCCAGCCCGTGCTGGGCCTGGAACAGCCTCACGGCCTCCGCCGTGCCCGGGCCGTACTGGCCGTCCACGTCTCCCGTGTAATAGCCCAGCTCCCTGAGGCGCTGCTGGAGGCGCGTGACCGCGTCGCCCTTCACGCCGGACTTGAGCACCAGGGGTGTGGGAGAGGGCGTGTTGTTGGGATCAATCGTGACCAGAAGCATGCTGCGCACGTCCGCCGTGGGGGTGGGGGTGGCGGCGCGCTCGGTCTCCAGCACACGGCGGCTTTCCAGCGTGCGCGGCATGAGGATGGCGATCGCGGCGGCCGCGATCAAAAGGAGCGCCGAAAATAGAAGCGTCGTGAGCCGCGGCTTCTGCTTCATAGGCTTACTCCGCGCGCCACAGCGGCGACGGATAGCGGCCTTCCTCTGTGAGTCGGGCCAGCGCGTCCATCACCTGGGCCTTGTCCTGAGCGTAGGTGACGCCGTACCATTTTTCCGACGTCGTATACACCTTCACCCGCGCGCCGCCGTCGCGGATCGCCTCGTCCACGGTCGAGGGCAGATAGTATTCCGCGCCGAGCGGGTTTTCGGCCAGAGCCCTTTCCAGGAAGCGCGGGAAGCCCTCTCTGATGCGGCGCATCATGCCGGTCGGAAAGCCCCACATATTCATGCTCACCACGGTCTGCGGCGGAATGCGGCGGTAATTCTCCATGTCCTCGCTGAACATCGGGCCGTCCACGGTGGAAATGATATGCTTGCGCTCCACGATATCGCTCAAAAAGCCGTTCCCGTCCAGCGTACACACGCCGCGCGATACATAGCCGCTTTCGCTCAGGGTATTTTGAACCAGATAGCCGACCATGCACAGGTCGTTATCGTCCTCAAGATGGGCCAGGTGCTCATAACAGAGGCGGAACGCCTCCACGCCATAGTAGTCGTCGGCGTTGATGGCGCAGAAGGGCGTGTCCACCAGCCCGGCGGCGCAGAGCACCGCGTGCGCCGTTCCCCAGGGCTTTTTTCGCTCCTCCGGCAGGGAATAGCCCTCGGGGAGCATGGCGATATCCTGATAGGCATAGTCGATCCGCATATGGCGGCTGACGCGGTTTCCAAGCACCTCGCGGAAATCCTTCTCGTTCTCGCGCTTGATGATAATGACCGCGCGCTCAAAGCCCGCGCGGCGCGCGTCAAACAGCGAATAGTCCAGAATCAGCTCGCCCTGCGCGCCGACCGGATCGATCTGCTTCAGTCCACCGTAGCGGCTGCCCATGCCGGCTGCCATGATGACAAGTACGGGTTTATTCATAATCAAGCGTTCATCCTTTCCTTCCTCTGATCTCCATAACGCGTGCTTCCATCTCGCCGTGACGGGAGGTCATATCCTGATATAGCCTCAGCTGCGTCCGGGCGCGCACGAGATTGTGCCCGGGATACGCAATTCTGTAATAGGTATCGCCCTGAAGATAGTCTGTCAGAAAGCGAACCGCCGTTTCCAGCGCCATCATTCTCGCACCCACCGGCAGTGAAAGAAGCTCCCTCTCGCTCAGCGTCTCTCCTACCTCCCCCAAATAGCCCTCCGCGTAGGCGCAAAACATCGGCATGCTCAGGCGCACAAGCTCGAGGTTGGGCTCGTCCTCGGCGGCCGTGCTCGCGCCGGAGCGGATCGCGTCCCCGAAGTCATAGGCTGCGAGCCCCGGCATGACCGTATCCAGATCAATCACGCAGATCGCGCGACGGGTTCGGGCGTCAAAGAGGACGTTGTTGAGCTTGGTGTCGTTGTGCGTGACGCGCAGCGCAAGCTCGCCCCTTTCCAGGGCGCCGGTCAGCGCGGAGGCGAAGGGTTCGGCGGCCATCAGCTCCTCAAGCGTGGCCCCGACGTCCCTCAGACGCCCCGCCGGATTTTCCTCCACCGCCCTGTGAAGTGCCCGATAGCGGTCCGGCATATCGTGGAAGCGCGGGATTGTCTCGTGAAGCGACGCGGCGTCGAAATCCTCCAGCATGCGCTGGAAACGCCCGAACGCGCGACCCGCCTCTCGCATGATCTCCGGATCGTCGCTTCTTTCATAGCTTATGCTGTTTGAGATAAAGCGAAAGGAGCGCCAGACATCGCCGTTTCGGTCGATCGCGCAGAGCTCCCCGCCGGACGTCCTCAGCAGCCGGATCGTCCCTCGCTGCGCGTCCCCGCCGTCGGCTTCGATGTGCGCGCGTAAATGCTCCGTCACGCGGAACATGTTCTCCATCACCCACTCAGGATGATGAAACGCCGCGCTGCTGATCCGCTGAAGGATGTACTCGCTTCCATCCGTCCAGCGGTAGAAATAAGTATCGTTGATATGGCCGCCCCCAAAGGGTTTCGGCGTGCCATCCACGCCCTTGGGTGAAAACAGCTGAGCCAGAGCCGTGATCTCCCGCGAGGTCAGATTCGTCATCCATCCATCTCCATTGCTGCCTTCATGTGTGTGACGCGCAAGCCATCACCTATTGTATTATATCATGGATCGTCTCCGACAACAATCCCTGTGTTTTTCCTTGCTTTTTTCTTCTCTCTGGTGTATAATGGCTTCGTACTGAGAAGAAAGGGGGCTATTCAGCATGAAGTCTGTAAACATCAAGCTCAGTCTGGCGGAGAATGTCAAGTCCTTCGTCAACATCGTCAACCGTTATCCCTACGACGTCGATCTTCGCGCGGGACGTCATGTGGTGGATGCCAAGTCCATTCTGGGTATCTTCAGTCTGGATTTGAGCAAGCCCATCACCATGGAGATCTATACCGATTCCTGCGATGATCTCCTCGCCGACATTAAGCCCTTCGTAGCCTGATGCACCGCCTGCCAACGGCAGGTTTCCTACAAAACGACGATGCCCTTGCGGCATTCAATCTGGGCAAAGCGAACCGCTTTGCCCATTCTTTCATTCCGGCCCACCGCCGGATCCGGAGGCCATGATGACGTTTTTCTCCCCCAAGCGCAAGATATCCGACACGGAAAACAAGCTGCGCATATTGTTTTGCCTCGGCGCGCTGGGCATGGCCACGCCCGAGCAGCTCTGGCCCCTGGTGGCCCGTCTGGAGCTGATGGAATACATGCCGTTCTGCGTATTTGTGGACGAGCTGAAAAAGGACGGCGCGATCGCGGCCGGCCGTCACGCGATGGAGGGCATGCTCTTTCTGACGCGGGAGGGTGAGCAAACGCTTTCCCTCTTTTCCTCAAAGGTGTTGCCCGCCGACAAGGAGCGCATCCAAAGAGAGGCGGCGGCCTACGCCGCGCGGCTCAACGAGCGGCGTCAGACGCGCGCCGTCTATGAGCGATCCCGCAACGGCGAGCTGTGTGTGGCCTCAACCGTCTGCGAGGGCGACGTGCCGACGCTTTTTTTGAGGCTTTGCACGCGTGAGCGCGCGCTGGCCGAAGCGGTTCAAAAGGGCTTTCCCGCCCGCGCGCCGCGTATTCTCACGCTTCTTTACACGTTGCCCTTCATCCCGTCCGCCGAGCCGCTCCCCACGGTGGCCTCGCAGGAGGAGGCGCTCGCCCTGGCCGAGGGTGGCCGTCCCGCGCTGTGCACCTACGGCGGGAATGAATACGGCGCGGCGATTTCCCTGAAAGGGACGGAGTCGGCCTATACCGCGTTGCTGCTGCTTACGGAGCGCGAGACGGCGCAGGGCTGGTGCCTGGCGGCAGACGCGCGGGGCGGAGCGCTGGCCGCGAAGCTGACATCGCTGTTTTTATCGGAGGGCGCGCGGCCATGACGGAGCTGATTTCCATCGTGCGCGCCGCGCTTCGGGAAAGCGGGCTGTTCAGACCCGACTCCAGGCTGTTGTGCGCCGTGAGCGGCGGCGCGGACAGCGTGGCGCTGCTTCTCTCGCTCGCCCGTCTTCGCTCCGAGGGCGGTTTTTCGCTCCACGCCTGCCACGTGCAGCACGGACTTCGCGGGGAAAGCTCGCTGAACGACGAATTCTTTGTCCGCTCGCTCTGCGACGCGCTCCATATCCCGCTAACCGTGGAAAACGCGGGTCTTTCGGGCGGCATGGAGGACGCGGGCGTGGAAACGCGGGCGCGTAGCCGCCGTCTGTGTATCTTTGAGAATCTCATGGAGTCGCTTGAAGCGGACGCCCTGCTTTTGGGCCACCACCGCGATGACCAGGCCGAGACCGTTCTGATGCATCTGCTTCGGGGCGCGGGCGGCACGGGGCTGTGCGGTATGCGTCCACGCGTCCCCTTCGGACGCGGTGTGATGCTTCGCCCGTTCCTCTCCATCCCCAAGGCACGGCTCAAGGACGCGCTTAGGAACGAGGGCGTTTTGTGGCGCGAGGACGAGAGCAACCTTCTCCCTCTTACGCCGCGAAACGCGCTGAGAAACAGCGTTCTTCCCGAGCTTGAAGCGCTGTTTCCCGGGGCCGGAGCGCATATCGCCTCGGCGGCGGAGTCCCTTTCGGCGGACGAAAGCTGCCTTGACGCGTTATCCGACGCGCTATATGAAACCGCCCTATACGACGCGCCTGGACTGTTCTCGCTTCGCAAGGCGCCGCTTCTGTCCGCACCGGAGGCGCTCGCAAGGCGCGTGCTCAGGCGCTGGGCATTGGAGGGCATGTCGCTCGGGGGGCCGCCGCCTGACGAGCGCGCGCTGTCCCATCAGGAAACGCTGACGCTTGTCGGCCTTCTGAACGGGGAGGCCGGCGAAACCCGCAACCTGTCCGGCGGGCTTGTGGCCGTGGCGGGAGCGTGTTACCTGCACCTGCGCCTGATGTCGGGCGAGCCGCTTCGTCCTCTGCCCCCTCCCTCGGAGCTTCCCCTGTCCGTGGGTACGCGCGAGTATCTTCTCTCGGACATCCGCGTCCTTCAGGAGGCGGCGGACGGTCCGCTTCCCTCGTCCAGCGACTGCGCCGTGCTTTCGCCTGACATTCTTGCCCTTCGTCCCGTGCTGCGTCGGCCGCTCCCGGGCGACCGCGTCCATCCCCTGGGGGCCGGCGGATCAAAGCCGCTTCGCCGGTGGATGACGGATCGCGGGATTGACCCCGCCTTTCGTCATCTGCTCCCCGTTGTGGCGGTGGAAAGCGATATTCTTTGGATCCCCTCTATGTGTACCGCCGAGGCACTGCGCCTCAGCCGCATCCCGAGCGGTTCCGTGCGTCTGCGCCTCGCGGACGACGCGCCATATCTTCCTCATCCACCAAAGGAGTGAACGTACCGTGGAAAACCAACGCACCATGTATCAGGATCTTGACAGCCTTCTGTACACCAAGGAACAGCTTGCCGACGCCGTTAAGGCGCTAGGCGAACGCATCACCCGCGACTACGCGGGCAAGAAGCCCGTGTTCGTCTGCATCCTCAAGGGCGCGAGCGTCTTCTTCTGCGACCTGATCCGCCAGGTGGATCTCCCTTTGGAGATCGAGTTCATGGTTGTGTCCAGCTATGGCGCAAGCACGAAGTCCAGCGGCGAGGTCAAGCTGGTCAAGGATCTCGACCGCAGCATTCACGGCCGCGACGTCATCATCGTCGAGGACATCGTGGACAGCGGCATGACGCTTAATTTCCTCAAAAAATCGCTCATTTCGCGCGGGGCCGCGAGCCTGCGTATCGCGGCGTTGCTGGATAAGCCCGCCCGCCGTGTCGCCCCGCTGACGGTGGATTACTCCTGCTTTGAGGTTCCCGATGCCTTCGTCGTGGGCTATGGCTTGGACTATAACGAGGTGTACCGCAACCTGCCGGACATCGGCATTCTCTCTCCCCGCGTCTATGGCGGCGGAGAATAACAGGGCGTCCCAGGGAACGCGGGGCGCGGGGAATTCATTTTCTCGCGCCCCGCGTCTTTTTTCGGTGGCCCGCAGACCCTTCTTCTTCTGCCTTGACTTTTCTCCCCCGTTCGTCGTATCATAAAATAAGGAGGTTTCAGAGCATGTCTAGTCCATCCGTTTGTCCCTGCTGCGGAAAGACTCTGCCGCTGGCCGACGCCGCCTTCTGTCCCTATTGCGGCGCTGCGACGCGCGTTCAGGCGGCCGTCGGCACGCCCGAGGAAGCGCGTCGGATGCTCGCAGAGGCGGAAAAGCAGCGTGATCCCAAAAAGAAGCATGAGATCTATCTCGAAGCCCAAAAAAGGTTCCCCGACTGCCTGGAGGTGGCCGAGGCGATCCTCTATCTGGGACGGCTATACGAGCGCGATTCCCGAAGGCCCGACTATTCGGTTATCAAATCGTATCTTTGGCATATGTACCTGACGCCGGAGGAGTTCGGCGAGGCTACCAAGAAGGCCATGCGCACGGAGCTTTTTGAGCATCCCGATCTCAAACGCTGCCTGGAGCTCGCGCCGGACGCGGACGCCTTCCTGCGGGGCTATCTGGAGCGGCTTGCGATGGAATTTGTCCGCATCTTCCTCTCAAGCAGCAGCCATTATATGCCCTCCTTTTTCGGCATCCGCTTTGACGGGCGCACGGCCAAGGTGCTTGCCGCACCGGTCGCAAGGATGCTCTCCAACATCCGCAAGGACTTTTCCCTCCCGCCGGAGCGGCGCGCCATGCTGGCGGCCGCGCTCTATCAGGGCTTTTTGAAGCAGACGGGTGGAGACAGCCATTGGCTGGACGAGAAGCTGGCCCAGATGGGGCAAAGCGCTCCGGGCCGGTCTGAGGCCTGAGAAAGGAGACGGGTTTGGAAAAAAACGAACACTCCAACGTCGCAGACGCTTCGCGTCGCACGCCGCCGGACGGCATGCCTCACGAAGCCCCGCGTCCCGCCCAGGAGGCCCTGCACGGGCGCGAAAAGCCCAAGGACATCCTTCCCGAGCAAAAGCCCGTGACTGACGCCGAGGAAAAGAGACCGCCCTCGAGACTCCGACGCGTGCTGACGCGCGTTGGGCTGGGGATTCTTCTGATCGTGGCGCTCGCGTTTGCCTACATCTTTTTGCTTCTGGGCGAGCCGGTTCACGAGGAGGAGAGCGATGTCTCCGCACCCGAGGAAAGTGCGATCACCATACCCATGAACGCACTGGAGGTTCCCGGGGCGGCCAATGTCGAAAGCCTCGCGGATACCTTCGGTCAGCCAGTGCTTTCGCTTTACGGGGGGCTTGAGATGCGCAAGGCGCGCATTTTCGACACGGCCTTTGACGGCGGATTCGCGCGCCGTGTGACCCTTACCTATACTTTTGAGGACGGAAGTCTCCTGACCGTGGAAAGCATTCGGCCGGCGTCGGCGGTCACGCTTCTGGATGAGGATGGCTACCACCTTAATGCGGGGACCCTGTACACGCTGGGCGGCGTCAGCGCCGCCAGGCTTGACAACGGGGAGCAGATCAGGGTCTTTGGTCAGAGCGAGACGGCGGTCTATGCCATTACCTGTCCCAACGACCATGAGGAAGATCTGACCGCGCTGCTCAGGCAAACGGTATTGATCCGTCCCGAGAAAATGGATGAATGATATGGAGGAGCCTGTTCAATGATGCGTTCCAACAAGCAGGTGATGAGAGTCTCAACGCTGCTTCGCCGCTTTTTGCCGTATTTCAAAAAATACATTTCGATTCTGATTTTTGACCTCGTCTGCGCCGCGCTCACCACCGCATGCGACCTGGTGCTACCGCTGATCGTGAGGAACATAACGGAGCTGGCCTCTAATGATCTGGCCTCTCTGACGGTTCAATATGTGCTCAGGCTGGGCGGTGTTTATGTGCTCCTGCGCGTCATTGACGCGCTGGCGAATTTCTACATGAGCTCCCGCGGCCATATCATGGGCACATTGATCGAGCGTGACATGCGCGATGACCTGTTCGCCCATCTGCAAAAGCTCGGCTTTGCCTATTACAGCAACGCCAAGGTCGGCCAGATCATGGCACGCATCACCAGCGATCTGTTCGACGTGACCGAGTTCGCCCACCATTGCCCTGAGGAATTCTTCATCGCGGCGATCAAAATCGTAATTCCCTTCATCATTCTTTTGGGAACCAGCCCGCTGCTGACGCTGATCATCTTCGCCATGTTGCCGCTCATGCTGGTCTGCACCCGTTTCTTCAACAAGCGCATGCGCGCGGTCCTTAAGGAAAGCCGCAATCAGGTAGGCGAGATCAACGCGCAGGTGGAGGACAGCCTTCTGGGCATCCGCGTGGTCAAGAGCTTTGCCAACGAGCCAGTGGAAATTGAGAAATTTCATCGCGGAAATGAGGAATTTCTGCGCATCAACCGCCGTAAATACCTCTATATGAGCGGTTTCAACACCACTACCCGCATATTTGACGGCCTGATGTACATCGTGGTGGTCGTGGCGGGGGCGCTATTCATCATCAACGGCTCGATCTCGGTGTCGGATTACATGGCGTATCTGCTTTATGTCAGTACGCTTCTGACCTCCATCCGCCGCATCGTTGAATTCGCCGAGCAGTTCCAGCGCGGCATGACGGGCATCGATCGCTTCTGCGAAATCATGGACGTTCAGCCGGACATTGAGGATGCACCCGACGCTAAGGAGCTTACGAACGTGCGCGGCGACGTGGCCTTCGACCATGTGAGCTTCCATTACAGCGACAACGACAAGACCGTTTTGGCCGATATCAACCTGGAGGTCAAGGCGGGCGAGCGCGTGGCGCTGGTCGGCCCCTCGGGCAGCGGCAAGACCACGCTGTGCAACCTGATTCCTCGCTTTTATAACGTGACGGAGGGACGGATCCTCATCGACGGCCAGGACATTACCACGCTCACCCAGCGCAGTCTGCGCGAGGCCATCGGCATGGTGCAGCAGGATGTGTATATGTTCTCCGGCAGCATCTTTGACAACATCGCCTACGGCATGCCCGGCGCGACCGAGGACAAGGTCATCGAGGCCGCCAAGCTGGCCGGCGCGCATGAATTCATCACGGAGCTGCCCGACGGCTACCAAACCTTTGTGGGAGAGCGCGGCGTAAAGCTCTCCGGCGGGCAGAAGCAGCGCATTTCCATCGCCCGGGTATTCCTCAAAAATCCGCCGATCCTGATCCTGGACGAGGCCACCAGCGCGCTGGACAACGAGAGCGAGCGCCTGGTTCAGCAATCGCTGGAAAGGCTGTCCGTCGGGCGCACCACGTTCACCATCGCCCACCGCCTGACCACCATCCGCAATGCGACCACCATCTGGGTGCTGACGGAAAACGGGATTGAGGAAAAGGGCAGCCATCACGAGCTGATGGAGAAGAAGGGGATCTACTATCACCTTTATCAAATGTATACGGAGGACGCCTGATGAGCATTCAATTCGGCAAGGCTGAACGGGCGCAGCTTCAGCAGGTACGCGCGCTTTATGAACAGGTTCGCCCTTCCGGTGGCTTGGACGAAGCCCTCTCACGGCTGGAAAGGGACGCGGAGCTGAAGCGGCTCTATTGCGCCTGGGCGGACGGCCGTCTGTGCGCCACGTTCACGTTCCGCGCGGCGGACGAAGAAAACGCGCGAATCGCCTGGCATTACGGTGTGCGGCCCGCCGTGTTGAGCGGCCTCGCCGTGACGGACGCCGCGCTTATCCCGCAGGTGCTTGCCTTTGCCAGGGAGGAGGCGCTCCGTCTCGGCTATGACAGTCTGCGTGCGGAGGCCTGCGGCGGGGACGAACGGGCGCTCCCCCTTTTCCGCGCCGGAATGGCGCGCGAGGCCGACCACGTCTCCGTCTCCTCCGGGGATCGCTCCCTCGTCTGCTTTGAAGCGCCCCTGAGCGAGGCCTGCCCTATGCTGCCCATCCGCATGTATCCCGCCTACCGGTATGGGGAGATGACCCCCTGGGGCGGGGACGGTCTGCGCACGGCCTTCCGCCGCGACATCCCTGACGAGCGCACCGGTGAGGCGCTGGAGATCAGCGCCATTCCTCGTCTGGAGAGCGTCACAGGCATGGGCGAGACGCTTCCCGAGCTTCTTGAGCGCGACGGCTCGCGGCTCGCGGGCGATTACGCGGGCAAAGATTTTCCGCTGCTTCTAAAGCTCCTTGCCGCCAAGCAGCCCCTGAGCGTGCAGGTGCATCCGAACGACGCCTATGCGCGCGAAAACGAAAACAAGCTGGGCAAGACCGAGGCCTGGGTCATCCTTAAGGCCGAGGAGGGCGCGAGCATTCTTTACGGCATCAAGGAGGGCGTCACGCTCGAACGGCTCCGCGCGGGGCTGGAGAGCGGCGAGGATATCGAGCCGCTGATCGCGCGCGTGCCGGTTAAGGCGGGCGACGTATACTACATGCCCAGCGGTATGGTGCATGCCATCGGCGGCGGCATCGTCCTGTATGAGATTCAGCAATCCAGCGACGTCACCTATCGTCTATGGGACTATAACCGTACCAACGCCGTGGGCGAAAAGCGCCCCCTGCACATCCGTCAGTCGCTGGACGTGATCGACCCCACGCTGAGGGGACAGCGCGCGCGTTTGCCCGAGGCGGGCCAAACTGGGATCATCAACCTGCTTGACGTGCCCGCGTTCCGTCTGGATTGCGCCTGTGTCAGCGGTGAATGCGGCCTTTCCCCCGCACGGCATGGCTTCCGTATGCTGACGGCGCTGTCTGGTTTGCGTATAAGCTGGCAGGGCGGCGCCATGGAGCTGACTGCCGGCGATAGCGTGCTTTTGCCCGCCACCTGCCCCGAGATGACGCTGACGGGCGAGGGCCAGGCGCTCCTTTCCACGCCGCCGAGGGGATAGATGGAGTGGGGCAAAGCGCGGAGGACTCAACCTCAAGCGTAGGGCACAGGCCGATGGAGGTCAAATCTTCGATTTGGAACGCATGCTTTTTGTCTCCGGCGAAAGCAGGCCTGTTGCAGAAGGAATTGCAACAAAATTCATGCACAAAAAATCCGCTCTCAAGCATTGCTGGGAAGCGGATTTTGAAAACTCAAACCGATTCAGGCTTCTATTCTTTTTTGCCGCCCCAAAGAAGGAACGCCTCTCAGCCCTTGACGCCGCCGCTCGTCAGCCCGCTTACCAGATGCTTCTCAATGCACATGAACAGGATCACGACGGGGATCGTCGCCAGAAGCGCCGATGCGAACAGATACTGCCACTCAATCATGTTGAAGGAGCTGAACTGCGTAATGCCCACGGTGATGGGCTTATTGGAGGGCGTAGTGATGAGGACGGTGGAAATCGTGTACTCGTTCCAAGCATTGATGAATACGAAGATCAGCGTGGTCACGATGCCGGGCGCGGCCATCGGCAGGAGGATGCGGATCAGGGCGCTGACGGTATTGCAGCCGTCGATGCAGGCGGCCTGCTCCATCTCTGAGGAGATCGAGACGAACGTGCCGCGAAGCAGCCAGATCGCGAACGCCTGATTGAACGCCGCGTTGATAAGCATCAGTCCCGTGATGGTATCGTTGAGCTTAAGCGTATGCATTAGCTGCGAGATGCCGACCAAAAGCACCACTGGCGCGAACATCTGACTCATGATCACAAAGCCCAAAAACACCTTTTTGCCCTTGAAATTCATACGCGCCATCGCGTAGGCTGCGGGAATCCCACACAGCATGGCGATGAGCGTCGCGCCCGTAGACAGCAGGATGGAATTGCCCAGATAGCGCAGCACGCCGCGATTAATGATATCCGGAATGTTTTGCCAAACCCATTGTGTGGGCAAAATGTGTGTGAAGTACATATCCGTAGTTTCGGCGTTGCTTCGGAAGCCCGTGATGAGCATGACGAAGAATGGATAGAGAATGAACACGCACAGCGCAATCACACACACATACAACAGTCCGCGCGCCAGCGTTGGCCCAAGCTCGCCCTTGAGGAGAAGCACCTGTCCCAGCAGGAGTGCAAACAGTGAGACCGCGAGGCCCAGCACGGTCGCCGGAACGCCCGTGCTCATCGACTTGAGCAGCGTATCCAGGTCGTCGCCCGCCGCGCCGTCATAGAGCATCCGGTCCAGCCCCGATCGAAGCGTCTCGGCGTTAGGCAGATCGAAGCCGCCCTGCATCAGGGTGATCTGACGGGAGAAGGTGTAATTCGCCGTCATCACAAAGATGGGCGTCAGGATGAGCGCGATCAGGGCCAGCCAGCACGCCGCGACACGAAGCGCTCTTGTCCCCCGTCTGAGACGGCGGTGCTCGGTCGAGAACGCGCCGCGAAGGCTCACTGCGCTCAGCACGGCGCTCAGGAGCGCGCACAGAGCAAGCCCCGCGAGCACCCACGAGGGCATAAAGCCCTCGCCCATAAGCCGCCAGGCGTTCATCCTCTGTGTGGAAACCACATTAAGTACGACCAGCGAGGTGGTCTCACCCTTGGAGTTGACGCGCTCAGTCACGCTCTCCTCGATAAACGCGCCTTCGTACTCCGCCGCCGCGGCCTCGGCCTCGGCGCGCGCCTCCACGTATTTCTCATCGCCCACAAAGGTATTGGGGGAGCGCTTGGTATACACTGCGGTGGAGAAGGTATAGACCGGAAGGCTCAGAAAAACAAGCGCGAGCACCAGCGCGATGGCACAGATGACGAGCCCGAGCCGATTCCTGCGGTCAGGCGTCCACGTTGCCAGATGCGTCACAGCTCTTCCTCCTTTCGCATCGTCACCAGCATATAAGCGCCGGCCGCGATGCACAGAATGACAAACCCAATAACGGACAGCGCCGTCGCCGGCCCCTTCTTGGAATCGTAGAACGCCAGCATATACAGATAGGTGACCAGCGTATCCGTCTTGTTGGCGGGCGCGCCCTTGGTGATGGTATAGATGATCGGGAAAGAGTTGAACACGTAGATAATATTCAAGACCGTGCTGACCGTCAGCGATGGCCTGACCAGCGGGATGGTAATCATGCGCAGCTTCTTCCAAAAGCCCGCGCCGTCCACGGTAGCGGCCTCGTAATACGCCGCGTCGATGGATTGCAGGCCGCTGAGCACGCAGAAGGTAACGAACGGGATGGTCACGAAGATGCCCACGCCGCATTCCCAAATAAACTCGATTTGATAGGAGGCGCGCCAGTTAATCGCCTCCTTGATGATGCCTAGATTCAGCAAAATGTTGTTAAGATTTCCATATTCAAACTTGATGATGTAATTCCACACGGACGCCTGGATCACCAGCGAAGCGGCCCACGGGAAAACAAGAATGGACCTGGCGAGCTTGCGACCGTGAAACTGCTGATTGAACATCATGGCGATGACAAAGCCCAAAACGGTCGATATGCCAACGACCGATACCACCCAGATCAGCGTGTTGAGCATGACCGTCCCAAAGGCGGGCTCATGCACGGCGGCGACAAAATTCGCGATGCCGTTAAAGGCGCCCACCGAACCGGATTTGGAAACCTCGCTGAAGGCGACCTTAAAAACAATGCCAATGGGGAAGATGACAAAGACAGCCATGAGCAGAATGCTCGGCAGGATCCACAGGTAAGGCTCCCACTTATGGCGGACAAGAATAGAATTCACGGCACGACCCCCTATTAAAAGAAGGGCCGGTCAATACCGGCCCCCAGAGCCTGTTTGAGAGGCCCGACGGGACCGGCCTAGCCGGCCCCTGATGAAAATTACTTGGTGATTTCAGCCTGGAGCTCATCCAGAAGGGTCTTGACGTCGCCGCCGGTCAAGGCGTTCTGCTCGACGGAGATGACGCCCTGCTTGACCTGATCAAATTCCGTCTTGCTGCTGGGATAGAATTTGGAGGTGCTGAGCACATCCAGCCAGGCCTCGAAGGAGGGATCGGCCTCAATGAGCGCGCCAACCGCGGAGTTCACGGCGGGCAGGAAGCCTTCCATGCTGACCCAGCCAACATAGTTCTCGGGATCATAGAAGAAGGTGAGGAATTTGCCGATGGCTTCGTTGCGCGCGTCCTGATCGGCGTAGCTGTCATCACGGAAGGCCATCACGCGGTCCATAACGCCAACGCTGGAACCGGTCGCGCCCTCGTTGTGCGGCAGGCCGGCGGTCGCGAAGTTAACGTCCTTATAGTCCTTCTCGGCCAGGTAGGTGGGAAGCGAGTTGGGGGCGATGACCATCGCCAGCTTGCCCGCGCCAAACATATCCTGAAGATCATAGCGGGTCTGGGTGGCTGGGTTGGGATTGGTAAAGCCGTCGTTGACAAGGCTGATTGCGAATTCAACGGCCTCGACGTTCGCGTCGCTGTTGAGCGTCCAGTTACCCTCGGCATCCACGAAGTCGCCGTTGTTGCCCCAGGCAAAATACGCGAACGCGGCCTGGCCCTCGTCGGTGGTCATATCCATACCGAAGGGATACACGTCGCCGCCGTAGTAGTCAAGGATCGCCTGGCAGGCATCCTGAAGCTCGGCCCAGGTCTCGGGCACCTCGATGCCGACTTCCTCAAACATGTCCACATTGTAGTACAGCGCGCGGGCGCTGGCCAGGTCAGGAACCGCCCATACGACACCGTCCTGCACCGACTGGTCGATGAAGGAGGGGAAGAAGTCCTGATAGAGCTCCTCAGGGCAATAATCGCTCACGGGAAGGAGCAGGCCCTCGCTGGCGTAGTTCGCGAAGACGTCGATGTTAAGGATGTCCGGGGGATTGCCGTTGGAGATGCGGGTGGAGACGACCGTGTATACGTCGTTCCAGGACACGACCTCCAGGTTGAGCTTGATGCCGGGGTTGGCGGCCTCGAACTTCTCTACGAAGTTGCTACCGTCCATGCCGGTACCCAAGAACCAATCGTTGGTGTTGTTGCCGTACTGGCAGATGATGACGTCCAGCGTGATCTCGTCCTCAGCAAGCGCAAGGCTCGACATAGACAGAAGCATCAGGGTAGCCAGCAGAATCGCGATAAGTTTCTTCATCGTGAAATCCTCCTTATTTGGTTGGTTTGCGCAACTTTCCTTGGTGGAGAATAGTATACCATATAAAACTTGCGTTTTGCAATGGTTTTTTCCGAAAAATGCAAAATATTCTTTATATTCTTTGTGAAAGTCGTTCAATTCCCACATGAATTCTATTCGAATTTGATACAAAATTGATATGAGACGCGGGTTTCCAGCACTGGGAGAGGAGTATGAAAACCCATACAATAGAAAACTTTTATTTTGCAATGGTCAGTTAGGAAAAACGAGATTTTTTGTAGGAAGCATCTGAATTCAGATTCCTGTTTCTTTTTATTTTATACAAAATTTCTCCTCGGATCCTACTTGGGATGAGGAGTATCGAAAGTATACTAAACTCAGTTGATCGCGGTCTTTACCACGAACGAGAAAAAACGAAAAAGGAGATTGATTCCCATGAAAAAGCTTTTGTCTGTGATTCTGGCTCTGACCCTGGTTCTTGGTCTTGCCAGCACCGCTCTGGACGAGGGCGACACCCAGGTCTTTTGGTACACCCTGAGCAATACCTATCTTGCCAGCGTGCGCGCCGCGTTGGACGCGAAGCTGGAGGCCGCCAGCATCAGCTATACCGATCAGGACGGCAACATCGTCGAGACCAGCGCGAACGGCATTGCCCGGAACGTGGTCGATCGGGCGAAGAACGTAGGCGTCCCGGTGGTTTTCTTCAACCGCTCTTTTTCCGCAGACGTCGTCAAGAACTATGAAAACTGCTGCTTCGTCGGCACCAACTACGAGCAGGCCGGCATCATGCAGGGCAACATGGTCGGCGACTATCTGCTGGCCAACTACGATTCCTATAACCTCAACGGCGACGGCGTGATCAGCTATGTCATGTTCAATGGCTGAGAGGACAATCGGGAGGCCATCCGAAACGGCTTCGCCATGGTGACCGAGGAGCGCCGCGCCACGGGTATTTTTTCGATCCTGAGCGTCCGCGACAATACGGTCATTTCCAGCCTGAAGAAGTATCTCAACCATCAGCTTTATTTAAGCAACGGACGGATGCAGGAGCGCACGGACTGGTCCATCAAGGCCATGCGCATCAAAACGCCAAACCAGCAGACCAAGATCCATTCCCTCAGCGGCGGCAACCAGCAAAGGTCATCTTCGGACGCTGGATGCTGACCGAGCCGGACATCTTCCTGCTGGACGAACCCACGCGCGGCATCGACGTCGGCGCGAAGTACGAGATCTACCAGCTTATCATGAACATGGCGCAGGAGGGTAAATCGGGCATCATGGTATCGTCCGAAATGCCCGAGCTGCTGGGCGTTTGCGACCGGATTCTGGTCATGTCCGGCGACCTGCTCGCGGGCGAGGTTCAGGCGGTCTCAGCCACGCAGGAAGAAATCATGACGCTGGCTGCGAAATACGTTTAAGGGAGGCCGAATATCATGTCTGAAATCAATCCGCAGAAAAACGGCATTTCAAAAAAGATCAACGACTTCAACGCGCTGGAGACGCGCGACAAGTGGCGTTCGGTCGGAAACTGGCTTCTGGATCACGCGATGATCATCATCCTTCTGCTGATGGTGATTTACATCCAGATTCAGTGCCCGTCTTCCTAAGCAACGCTTCCATCATCAACATCATTCAGCTGACGGCTACGCGTCTGCCCATTGCTCTGGGTATCGCGGGCGCGATCATCCTGACGGGCACCGACCTTTCGGCCGACCGCGTCGTAGGCCTGGGCGCGTTCGTCGCCGCCATCCTGCTGCAAAAATCCGGCTTGGACAATCGCTTCCTGGCGGGCATGGGCCCCTGGCCCATTTCTATCGTGTTAATCGTGGTTCTGGCGACCGCGCGCTGATCGGTCTTCTCAACGGCTTCGGCATGGCGAAATTCAATCTGCATCCCTTCATCGTAACGCTTTCCACGCAACTCATCACCTACGGCCTGTATCTGACGCTGAGCAACGCGGCGCAGATTTCCAGTCTGGATGAGAGCTGCACATCCAACCTGGTCATCAAGCCCCTGTTCTGCCTGGGCAACACGCCCGTGATGAGCTATGTCGCCTTTGCCGTCATTGTAACGGCCATCATGTGGTTCATCTGGAACAAGACGACCTTTGGCAAGAACATGTTCGCCGTCGACTCCAACGAGGAGACGGCGCGCGTGTCCGGCGTCAACGTGACCATGACCATCATCTGCGTGTTCATGCTGGCCGGCGCGACCTATGGCTACACCGGCTTTATCGAGGCCGCGCGCATGGGCGCCTCCACCGGCACCATCGGTCTGAACTATGAATCCGACGCCATCGCGGCCTGCGTTATCGGAGGCGTATCGTTTGTCGGCGGCATTGGTACGATCAGCGGCGTGGTGCTGGGCGTTCTGCTCATGCAGCTCATCATGAGCGCATGACCTTCCTCAGCATCAGCGGCAACACTACCTATATCATCAAGAGTCTTGTCGTTCTGGTCGCGTGCGCCATCGATATGCGCAAGTACCCGATCAAGAAATAGAATTCACACACCCCGAGGCCGGAAATGGCCTCGGGGCTTTCTCTTGTTTCGCAAAAAAAGCGGCGCGGAGACTTGAATCTCCCGCGCTGCGTTCATTTTTAATGGCTTCGCGGAGCCACGCCCTTACGCGCCAATCACTGCTTTGATGCGGCGCACGCCGGCGGATGAGCTTTCTTCCTTCTTGATCTTGAAGCTGACCAGCTCGCCGGTGTTGGAGGCGTGCGGGCCGCCGCAGATTTCCTTGCTATACTCGCCCATGGTATAAACCTTGACCTTTTCGCCGTACTTGGACTCAAACAGGCCGATCGCGCCCTGCGCCTTGGCCTCAGCCACGGTCATTTCCTCGCAGACAACGGGCGTGTTGGACTGGATGGCCTCGTTAACCAGGCGCTCCACCTCGTCCAGCTCCTCCTGGGTCATCTTGCGGCCAAAGGAGAAGTCAAAGCGCAGACGCTCGGCGGTGATGTTGGAGCCCTTCTGCGCGACCTCGGGGCCCAGCACCTTGCGAAGCGCCGTATGCATAAGGTGCGTGGCCGTGTGCAGACGCGCGGTCTGCTCGCTGTGATCGGCCAATCCGCCCTTGAAGCGCTGCTCAGCGCCCGCATGGCTAGTGGCCTGATGCTGCTTGAAGCGCTCGGCGAAGTCGTTCTGATCCACCGTCATGCCCTTTTCGGTGGCCAGCTCGATGGTCATCTCGATCGGGAAGCCGTAGGTGTCGTAGAGCTTGAAGGCGCTGCGGCCATCCATGACGGACAGCGTGGACAGGCGCTGCTTAACCGCCTCGGTAAGCGCGGCCTCGTCATCCGCCTTCGCGGCCTCGATGATGGGCAACATGTCGGGAGAGGGACGCAGCTTCTTCGTCTGCGCATATTCCCGCGCGAGAGCGGCCTTGTTTTCGGCGGCAAGGATCGCCTCCAGCGTCTCGCGAGTCTGGCAGACGTTGTGATAAAGCTTGTCAAATTCCTTTTCACCCTGACGCAGCGTCTTGGCGAAGCGGCTCTCCTCCAGGGAAAGCTGCTCAAGCACAAAATGCGCGTTGCGGCTGAGCTCGGGATAGACGTCCTTGTACTGCTCGATGATGACCTTCGCCACCTCGCCGGTAAAGCCATCGGACATGCCGATGCCCATGCCATAGCGCACGGCGCGGCGGATCAGGCGGCGAAGCACGTAGCCCTGATCGACGTTGGAGGGGCTGACGCCTCGGTCGTCGCCCATGATGAAGGTTGCGGTGCGCATATGGTCGGCGATGATACGGAAGGCCTTGGTCGTCTCGTCGTCGGCGCCGTAGGTCTTGCCGCTCAGCTCGCTGATCTTTTCGAGGATGCCGGCGAACAGATCGGTCTCATAGACGCTCTTTTTGCCGTTGAGGACGCAAATCGTGCGCTCAAGGCCCATGCCGGTATCGACGTTCCTCTGCGCGAGGGGTTCAAACGTGCCGTCGGCCTTCTTGTTGTACTGCATGAACACGTCGTTCCAGATTTCGAGATAGCGGCCGCAGGAGCAGGCGGGCGAGCAGTCAGGGCCGCAGGGCTCCTTGTCGGTGATGATAAACATCTCGGTATCGGGACCGCAGGGGCCGGTAATGCCAGCGGGGCCCCACCAGTTGTTCTCCTTGGGCAGGAAGAAGATATGATCGTCGGCCACGCCGCAGTCGCGCCAGAGCTGAGCGCTTTCCTCGTCGCGGGGGCAGTCATCGTCGCCCGCGAAGACGCTGAAGGCGAGCCTTTCCTTGGGCAGTCCCAGGTATTCGGGGCTGGTCAGAAATTCCCAGCTCCATGGAATCATCTGCTGCTTGAAGTAATCGCCCAGCGACCAGTTGCCCAGCATTTCAAAGAAGGTCAGGTGACTGAAGTCGCCCACATCGTCGATATCGCCGGTACGGACGCATTTCTGCACATCCGTCAGGCGGGTACCGGAGGGATGCTTCGCGCCCATCAGGTAGGGGACCAGCGGATGCATACCGGCGGTGGTAAAGAGCACGGTGGGATCGTTCTCGGGAATGACGGACGCGCTGGAAATGACGGCATGGCCGTGATCCTTGAAGAACTTCAGAAACAGCGAGCGCAGCTCGGCAGAGGAATAGGTCTTCATCGGTGGGTCTCTCCTTCTATATGATGTGCGTAAAGCCGTATCTCAAGCCGTTTTGCGCGGCATACAGATGCTATTGTATTATAGAGAAAAGAAGTGGGGGTGTCAATCCAAAAGCAAAGAAAAGCCCCGCGCTTCGAAGAGTACGCGGGGCCCGGGTTGAATCTGCCGGTTTCAGGCCGAAAGCTTACTTGATGGTGATGCGGCCCTGCGGCTCGGCATACTCTTCGCCGATCACGCCGCCCAGCACCTCGCGGGTATAGTTGACCAGCGCGTCCTCAAGCGCCACGCCAGTCTTGTAGCCTGAGGTCTGATAGGGGTACTTGAAGGCGTAGTAGGTGTCGCCGCCAGCCGCCGTGAAGTCGTTGGTCGCGACGGTGTAAAGCGCCTCGGGATCAAACGCCTCGCCACCCACGGTCTCGATGGTCACGCGGCTGCCGGGATTGGCGGGCTTACCATAGGTGGAATCGGGATAGTTCTCGGTGGTCTCGTAGGGCACGGCGGTGTCCACGGTAAACACAATACCGGCCACCTGCGGGAACGCGCCGATCGCGTCGGGCGTGGTGCAGGTCGCGGCTTCGAGCGCCTCAAGCAGCTCCGCGCCGGTTACGGTCACGACAGCCACCTCGTTGCCGAAGGGGAACACGGTCTTCATATCCAGCATCGTCACGTCGCCGATCGCGATGGACTCACGGATGCCGCCGCCGTTGGTGACGGCCGCGACAACCTGATCCTCGCCCAGCGCCTGCTTGGCCGCCCAGAGGATCGCGTCACAGGCGAAGTCGCCCAGGTTGGTCTCCATGGTGCGCACGCCGGGGTCGCGTTCGCCGTTGAGGAGTACCTCAGTCGTGGCGAAGGCGGTGGAAAGCTCCGCGTTCACGGCGTCGTTGGTGGCAGAGACAAAGGCGGCGACTTCCTCGTCCTCGCCCAGGCCCGCGCCGGTGGCCAGAAGGGTCTCCACATCGTCCTCTGCGAGGGTGTACAACCCCGCCGTGATGTCCTTGGTCACGTTTTCGCCGTCCTTGACGATATCCACGATCACATAACCGACCGCCTGGCTGTATTCGCCGGTGCTGGTGCGCAGGGTCTCGCCCTCAACGCTGCCGCCGTCGATGGTGGTGTGGCTGTGGCCGTCAATGAACACATCGATGCCGGTCACGTTGGCGATCACGTCAACGGAGCGGTTGGGCTCGCTCTCATCCGCGTCGCCCAGGTGGCCCAGCGCGACGATCACGTCGCAGCCATCCTCGGTCAGTTCGTCCACCTGCGCCTGAACGTCGGCGTAAAGCGCCTCGTCCATGGAAAAGGTGATGCCCTTGACCTTGTCAGGATGCGCCTTGGTCATGGTCTCTGGGGTGGCGATGCCGATCACGCCAACCTTCAGGCCGTTGGGCATATCGAAGATCTTGCTGGGCTCGAAGGTCAATTCGCCGCTGATCTTATCGGTGATGTTGCAGGCAAGCATCGGGAATTCGGCGACCTCGCGGTTCTGGAGCAGGTTGTCCAGGCCCCAGTCAAACTCGTGGTTGCCAACGGTCATGGCGTCATAGCCAGCGGCGTTCATGAATTCCATCGCGCTCTTGCCGGTGCTCAGATTGACCAGCGGGGTGCCCTGGGAGGCGTCGCCCGCGTCGAGCAGAAGGACGCTGGCGCCCAGCGCTTCCACGTTCTTCTTCAGCTGCGCGACACGCGCGTAGCCCAGCGCGTTGTCAGCCGCCATGCCGCGGCCATGGACATCGTTTGTGTGCAGAATGACCAGCTTGCCGTCCAGCGCGTTCGCGGGCGTCTCCTCGGCAAATGCGGGTACGAGGGTGAACAGCGCCAGAACAAGCGCCATGACGAGGGAGAAAAGCTTCCTGGTTTTCATGTGATTCCTCAATCCTTTCCTTATCCTTTCGTGTCTTACGAATGGAATCCCTTGTTCCGCACACATCATAGCAAAGAAGAGAGGGCCCGTCAATCATTCCCAAGGAAAATTTCTTTACAGTCAAAACTGTGATATACTATGAGGGGTCTTAGCCCAACAAGCTTTTTATTGTGAAAGAAGGAAGGAACCCGACGATGCCAACTGAACCCTTTGTTTATCTTCCTACGCTGGACATGTGCTCGGTGGATTTTACCGGCCGCTGGCAGCCCGGCGCTATTTTCCGCGCCATGCAGGAGGCCGGAAACGGCCATTGCCAATTTCTAGATCTCTCCTTTGAGCGTCTCCGCGAGCTGGGCGTGGCCTGGGTAATCACCCGCGCACATCTGCGGATGGACGAGTATCCCGTCCTGGGGCAGAAGGTCACGGTGCGCACCTGGCCCGGCCCCACACGCCACATGTTCTTCCCGCGTTACTATCTCTTTGAGTCGGAAGGACGGACGCTGGGCCGCGCCTCCACGTTATATGTGCTTTTGGATCTTGAAACGCGGAAGATCGCGCTGCCCTCGCGGCTGCCCAACCCTCTGCCCCTGTACGATCTTCCCGCGCCGCTGCCCTTCCCAGGCAACCTCTCCACGCCCGCCGCGCCCACCGTCACGCGCGAATACACACCCGTGTATTCCGATCTGGACATGAACGAGCATGTCAACAACACCCGATATGTCGATTGGTTCATGAACCAATTCCCCATCGAGCGTCACCGGAGCCAGACGCTTTCGGATCTGCTGGTGCACTACAATTTTGAGGTAACGCCCGACGAGCCCCTTACGCTCTCGCTGTGCGAGGAGGGCGATGTGAGCGTGCTTCAGGGCCTCAACGACGAGAAGGTCTGCTTTGGCGTGGAGGGGACATGGCGCGCGAGATAGTCCCTTGCGCCGCCGCGATATTCAACGTATAATAACGTCGAGGGAAAGAAAGGAAGTGGCGCGCATGAGGGAGAATCGCACCGGCGCGGAAGCGTTCGAGCAGCTCTGCGCGCCCTATTCCGGCATGGTCTACCGCCATTGCCTGAAAATGCTCAAAAACCCGCACGACGCGGAGGACGCGGCGCAGGAGAGCATGCTACGCGCGTTCCGCGCGTTCGAACGCTTCCATGGTGACGGCGTGGCGTCCTGGCTGTTTACCATCGCGCACAACACCTGCCTGGACGTGATCAAAAGCGCCCGATACCGGCATGAAAGCGTCACGCTGGATCCCTGGCGCGAGGAGCACGGCGACCCCGCCGACCCTTCCCTCCCGCCGGACGCATCCTATGAGCGCTCGGAGGAGGACGCGCGGCTGTGGCAGGCGGTGCTTACGCTCAACGAGAACCTGCAAATACTGCTGACCCTGTTCTATGCCGAGGGACTGAGCTACGACGAGATCGCTGCGGCGACGGGACTGCGTCTGGGAACGGTCAAGAGCCGCCTGAGCCGCGCCAAGCGTCTGCTCAAAAAGGCGCTGGAACATTTCTAAAAGTGGGAACCCTTTGACGTTTTTCTCGTCTCTTCCTAATGAAAGGAGGCTCGCGCATGCACAATGACCCCAATCCCCCTGACGACGCACTCGAGCAAGCGCTGAGCCGCCTGTATCGAGCGGAGGATGTGCCGCGGGCCTTTGAGACGGGCTGGCGCGCCTCCGTCAGACGGGAGGAGCAAAGTCAAATGACAAAATCATCCAAAAAGCACTCCATCGGACGAATTCTCGTGCCCGCGCTCGCGGCGGTGGTGCTGGTGGCGGGCAGCCTGTGGGCTGGAACGCTCGAGGACGGCCGCCTGACACAGGACGCGAACCAGGCCGCACCTATGACGACGCGCGTGTCCGCGAGCGATTCTTCCTCCGCCAAATCGGCGGTGAAGGACACGACGGCCGAATGGGAAACCGCCGTTTCCGACGACGCGGACTATGGCGTCACGTCCGGCGCCGCCCTCAGCGGTACGGAGGGCATTTCTGATCCCGCGACGGACGGGCGCAAGCTTGTGCGCACGGCGAGCCTTACCCTGCGCACCACGGCCTACGACAACGACGCGGAGCGGCTCACAGCGCTGATCGACGAGCTGGGCGGCTATGTTGAGGATCTCTACGAATATGTTGACGCCGAAACTGGAGGCTCGCGCACGCTGTCCCTGAGTCTCCGCGTACCCCAGGAGAAGCTGGACATCTTTTTGAACGGCGTGGAAGGGATCGGGCGTCTGACGAACCGCTCCGAAAGCACGACCGACATGACCGTGCAGTACGCCGACAACGAGGCGCGGCTGAAAACCCTCTATGATAAGCTTTCGCGCCTGAATGAGCTGATGGCCCAGGCCGAGGATGTCTCCGACCTCGTCGAGATCGAGGGGGCCATCGCCGACACGCAGTATCAGATCGACAGCTATGAAACCGCGCAGCGCGGCATCGACCGCCGCGTGGACATGAGCGCGGTCAACGTGACGCTCATCGAGGAAACGCCCGCGCAGAGCGCGGCCAATGAAGACGTGAGCCTCGGCGATCGCGTCCGCTCGGCGCTGAGCGCGTCGGTTCGCTGGCTGGGACAATTTTTGCGCAACATGCTGGTGTTCATCGTCATGACCTTGCCGGTCGTCATTCCCGTCGCGCTGATCACGCTGGTTGTCTGGCTGATCGTACGCCGCAGACGCGGCAAACGTTCTGGAGAGGGCCGAGACCAGTGACCTGCTTCAAAGAGCGGATAGGACTGGGGGACGGCTCAAACGAGCCGTCCCCCAGGGGATCGACAAAGTGCGGGTGCAGGGGACTCGGTCCCCTGCTGGGGTTTGGGGCAAAGCCCCAAAGCCTTACGCCGCAGCGTTTTCAAGTGAAAGACGCGCCGACCCACCCGGGCCGACGCTGCGGCTTCTTGCGTAAATAAGGGGTTTGTCGACAGTCTGCCCTATTTGTTTCCGACCTCTTCCCCTACATCGCCTTTCGCGCCGCCGAGAGCATCAGCTTCAGGCGGTTGAGCTGATTGGCTTCGCTGGAGCCAGGGTCATAGTCGATGGCAACAATATTCGCCTGCGGGTAATGCGCCCGCAGCTTTTTGATGACGCCCTTGCCCACGACGTGATTGGGCAGACAGGCAAAGGGCTGGATACAGACGATGTTATGGACGCCCGTGGTGAGCAGCTCAGCCATTTCTCCGGTCAGGAACCAGCCCTCACCATACTGGTTGCCCAGGGAGATGAGGGGCTCCGCCAGTCCGGCGATGTCCTTGATCGGCATGGGCGCCTCAAACCGGCGGCTCTCCCTCAGCGCGTCAATCGCGGGCTTGCGAAGCGCGAAAATCGCGTCCACACCCACATGCGCGATAGCCGAGGACGTCCAGGGCTTGCCCAGATACTCATGCTTGAAATTCCCGCCGTAGACACAGTAGTTGAAAAAGTCCATCAAGTCAGGCACGACGGCCTCCGCGCCCTCCTCCTCCAGGAGCTCGGCCAGATGGTTATTCGCCAGCGGCATATACTTGACCAGAATCTCGCCCACAATGCCCACGCGCGGCTTGGAGAGGCTCTCGTCGATGGGCAGCGTATCAAACGCGTGCACCAGATCCGAGCAAAGGCTTCGGTAGGATACGTCCTTTTCCTCGCCTGTCAGCGCCGCGACGCAGCGCCTGGTCCATTTGTCGATCAGTTCGTTTGTCGAGCCCTTCTTTTCCTCGTAGGGACGGACGCGATAGGAGCAGCGCATGAGCAGATCGCCCAGCACCAGCGCCTTAAAGGCCGCCAGCAGCATAGGCACGGACATTCTGAAGCCGCTGTTTTTCTCCATGCCGTTGGCGTTGACCGAGATAACGGGGATATGGGAGAGCCCCGCCTTGTCCAGCGCGCGGCGGATGAACCCGACGTAGTTGCTGGCGCGGCAGCAGCCGCCGGTCTGTGACATGACCAGCGCCAGACGGTTGGTGTCGTATTTTCCGGAAAGCACCGCCTCCATCAGCTGACCCACGGTGATGATGGAGGGATAGCAGGCGTCGTTGTTGACGAATTTGAGGCCGGTATCGATGGCGGTGCGGCTGTCGCCGTCCAGCATGACCAGATGATAGCCGTATTTGCGCAGGACAGGCTCCAGCAGGTCAAAATGCAGCGGGCTCATCTTGGGTGCGAGCAGCGTGTACCCCTCGTCAAACATCTCCCTGGTGAATTCCGCGCGAGGGTAGTCGGTCGGCTCGGCGTGCGCGTGGACGCCGTTTTTCCTGCGCAGGTTCATCGCGGCAAGCAGGCTCCTGACGCGGATGCGGGCGGCTCCCAGGTTATTGACCTCGTCGATCTTGATCAGCGTATACAGCTTGCCCGAGGCGTTGAGGATGTCGCTCACCTGATCGGTTGTCACGGCGTCCAGGCCGCAGCCGAAGGAGTTGAGCTGGATCAGCTCGAGATCCTCTCGCCCCCGCACGAATTCCGCCGCCCGATACAGGCGGGAATGGTACACCCATTGGTCGTTAACGCGCAGGGAGTGCTCGTCCTCAAGCTCGTTGGGCAGGCTGTCCTCGGTGAGCACCGCCAGCCCAAAGCCCGCGATCATCTCGGGGATGCCGTGGTTGATTTCGGGATCAGCGTGATAAGGACGTCCCGCCAGCACGATGCCCCGGCGGTGATTTTCCTCCATCCACGCGAGCGCCTCGCGCCCATAGCCTCGGATATCCTCCTTGGCGCGCAGCTGTTCCGCCCAGGCAGCTGAAACGGCGGCGCGCGTCTCATGAACCGGAATATCGAATTGCCCTTTAAAATACCTGCTCAGGCTGGAGGCCGCCGCCTTCTCGTCACTGAAGGCAAGGAAGGGCTTGAGCAGCCGCACCCGTCCGGAGGTGATGTCCTCGACATTGTTGCCGATGTTCTCGGGGTTGGCGACCACCATCGGGCAATTATAATGGTTCTGAGCGGCGGGATCCTCCTGGCGCTCGTAAAAGACGCTCGGATAGAAGACGGTTCCGATGCCCTGATTGATGAGCCATTGGATATGCCCGTGCGCAAGCTTCGCCGGATAGCATTCGCTTTCCGAGGGAATGGACTCCATGCCCAGCTCATAGACCGAGCGGGAGGAAAGCGGCGAGAGCACGGCGCGGAAGCCCAGCTTCCGAAAGAATGTCGCCCAGAAGGGATAGTTTTCGTACATGTTGAGCACGCGCGGGATGCCGATCACGCCACGCGGGGCGTCCTTCACATCCAGTGGCTCATAGCCGAACAGGCGCTTGAGCTTCTTTTCCATGACGTTTATACCCTTAACGGCGCCCTGCGTCCCGCCCAGGCCCTTCTCGCAGCGGTTTCCGGTGATGTGACGGCGTCCGCCCTCAAAGCCGGTGACGGTGAGCATGCAATGGTTGGTGCAGCCCTGGCAGCGCGTGGTGCGCGTCTGATAGGTGAGGGAGAGCATCTCCTCAAAGGAGAGCGTCGTGGAGGGCTGACCCTCGTAGCGGTCGCGCGCCAGGAGCGCCGCGCCGAACGCGCCCATGATGCCCGCGATATCGGGACAGACCGCCTCGACGCCCGTCAGCCGTTCAAAGGCGCGGAGCACGGCCTTGTTATGAAACGTGCCGCCCTGCACCACGATGTGGCGCCCCAGCTCCTTGGCATCCGCCAGCTTGATGACCTTGAACAGCGCGTTTTTGACGACCGAGTACGCCAGTCCGGCGGAAATGTCCTGCACATCCGCGCCCTGCTTCTGCGCCTGCTTGACGTTTGAGTTCATAAAGACCGTGCAGCGGGTGCCCAGATCCAGCGGCCCCGGGGCAAAAAGCGCCTCGGCGGCAAAGCCATCGGCGGTGTAGCCCAGGGAGGCCGCGAAATTCTCCAAAAAGGAGCCGCAGCCAGAGGAGCAGGCCTCGTTTAACAAGATGGTATCCACCGATCCGTCCTTGAGCTTGATGCACTTCATATCCTGCCCGCCGATGTCCATCACGCAGTCCACCTGCGGGTCAAAGAAGGCCGCCGCCGTGCAGTGCGCGATGGTCTCGACCTCGCCCTCGTCCAGGCGGAACGCCGCCTTGAGCAGGTTCTCGCCATAGCCTGTGGAGCAGGAGCGCGCGATGCGCGCGCCCCTGGGCAGGCGCACGCTCAGCTCGCGGATCGCCTGCCGGGCCGTCTCAATCGGGCTGCCCTGATTGCCGGCATAATAGGAATAGAGCAGCTCGCCGTCCGTGCCGATCAAGGCAAGCTTGGTCGTGGTGGAGCCGGCGTCGATGCCCAAAAAGCAATCGCCCTCGTAGCCCTCCAGCTCGCCTCGGCGAACCCGCGCCCGCTCATGACGCTTCAAAAACGCGGCGTATTCGTCATGGGTTTCAAACAGAGCGGGCAGACGCTTGAGGCCCGTCTTGAGCGTCACTCCCTGCTGGAGCCGGTCGATCAGATGATCCAGCGGGAGCGCCGCACCCTCGGAGGACAGCGCCGCGCCCAACGCCGCGAACAGATGGCTGTTTTCGGGTACGATGGCGGTTTCGTCCGTCAGGCGAAGCGTGCGGATGAACGCCTGTCGAAGCTCGGGCAAAAAGTGCAACGGGCCGCCCAAAAACGCGACATGCCCACGAATGGGCTTGCCGCATGCCAGCCCCGACACCGTCTGATTGACGACCGCCTGAAAGATGGAGGCCGCCAGGTCTTCCCTAGACGCGCCGTCATTGATGAGCGGCTGAATGTCGGACTTCGCGAACACGCCGCAGCGCGCGGCAATGGGATAAATTTCTTTATAGCCGGCGGCAAGCGTGTTCAGCCCCTCGGCGTCGGTCTTGAGCAAAGAGGCCATTTGATCAATAAAGGAGCCGGTGCCGCCCGCGCAGACGCCGTTCATACGCTCCTCAAGCCCGCCGGTGAAATAGATGATCTTCGCGTCCTCGCCACCCAGCTCAATTGCGACGTCCGTCTGCGGGGCCTGCTTTTCCAGCGCCGCAGCGACCGCGACGACCTCCTGTACAAACGAAACGCCCAGCGCGTCCGCCAATTCCAGTGCGCCGGAGCCGGTCATGCTCACCCGCATTTCGCAAGGGCCAAATTTTTCGCGCGCCTGCCGAAGCAAATCGCATACCGCCTCCTGCGTATGCGCGCGATGGCGAATATATTCGCCGTGAATCATATGATCTTTTTCGTCAAGCAAAACCAGCTTGACGGTTGTGGAGCCGATATCAATACCGGCGCGATACATGGTAGATAGCATCAAATAGTTCCTTTCCGGCTATTCCCTGAAGCGGTTCAAGAACCCGCTTCTTATATAATAATATACAAAATTCGATTTTACAACCTGCGGATGCTTGCATTTTCAGGAGAAATTTCGCATAAAACGGTGAAAGAAGGCCCGTCTCCCTTCCACCCAGCGCGCGACGGCGCGTCCTCCCGCGTCCGGCGGAAAGTGTTCACCACCGCTTGACTTTCCCACATAATGCGATATAATATGTTATGCATTTAATATGAATTTTCGTTTCCAAAAAAATATAGAAGCACTTGCTTTTCTATATTATTACACTTCAGGAGGGAACATCATGAAACGGATCCTGTCTATGCTGGTTGCCCTGACCTTGATGTTTGCCGTGTGCGCGTCCGCATCCGCCGAAACGGTGGAAGAAGCGCTCGCCGCCGCCGCAGGCATGACCAATGAAGAGCTGTACGAAAAGGCGAAGGAAGAAATCGCCGCAGGCGCGCAGCTCAACTTCTACTCCACCACGAGCTTCGCCGAGAAAGCGGCGGACAATTTCATGGCGGCGTATCCTGAGCTGGCCGGCAAGGTGGTCTATGCCGAGATCGACGACGTTGAAACCTACACCATTCTCACCAACACCATCGGCTCCGGCGTGAAGGACTCCGCCGACATGGCGCTGACCCAGAATGGCGCGGATCTCAAGACCTATCTGCTCAACGAGGGCCTTACCTATTCTTACTTCCCCGACTCCCTGAAGGATGTTGTGAACCCTGAGAACCAGGATCCCGCCGTCATCACCTTCATCAATTCCCTCTTTATCTATCACAACGGCGAGGGCTCCATCAACTTCACCAACGTCTGGGAGCTGACCGAGGAGCAGTGGGCCGGCAAGATCTTCTTCAAGGATCCCACCAACGAGACCGTCAACATCAACTTTCTGATCATGCTGACCAGCGACGAGTGGACCGAGCGCATGGCTAAGGCCTACGAGGCCCGCTATGGCAAGCCCTGGGAAAGCACCGAGTACGAATCCGCCTCCTATGAGTGGATCGCGGGCTTCCTCAAGAACGTCAACTACACCTACACCTCCGCCTCCAAGATGGCCGCTGGTATTGCCTCCGGCGCTCCCGGCAACATGGGTCTGTTCGTATTCTCCAAGCTGCGCAAGGTCGATGAGGCTGACCGCGGCAACCTGACCGTGGTTCAGTTCGAAAACGAGGTCGAGGGCTTCAGCGGCTTCATGTACTCGGTATACGCCACCGTCTGCAACGACACCGAATGCCCTTACACCTGCGCCCTGTTCATCAACTACCTTCTGAGCGAGGAAGGCTTCGCGGGCGAAAACTCCTGGAATTCCAGCCAGGGCTATTATTCTCCCAACACCTCCATTCAAAAGCCTGAGGGCATCGAGGACGAGCCCTATGAGTACTGGACGACTCGCCTGGTCGTCGAGGATCTCGACTACATCTATGACCATTACGTCGACGTCTACGAGTTCATCGCCACCCGCGTGGGCTGATCTTACACCACGGGACGTTTTTGAGAGAACGGATAGGGGACTCTCCCCTATCCGTTTCCCCGCTCTTTGAAGCGACCCGTCAATACGGGAGAGTACGAAATGAAACAAAAGCAGCCCGATTTAACGCGCGAGCCCTTGTATTACCGCTTCCGCGCGTTCACCTCCAAGCCGGCGAATCTGCTGCTGGTCTTTTTCCTGGTGGTTTTGATCGTATTGTCGCTTCTGCCGATGGTGATGATGCTTTCCAACATGTTCACGATTCATATCGGCACGGAGAAAAAGCTCACGCGCCTGAGCGAGGGCACGTGGACGCTGTGGCACTTTTCCAAGCTCTTTCAGGGCGACGACTGGAGCCGCGTCAACTTTTGGCAACCCCTTTTGAATTCCTTTATCGTGGCGTTTGGGGCGGGCTTTCTGGGAATCCTCGTGGGCGGCACGGTGGCCTGGTTCATCACCCGATCGGATTTGAAATGCAAAAAATTCATCACCTCGGTCTTCGTCTTCCCTTATATGATGCCCGCCTGGACGCTGGCCCTGTTCTGGACGAACATGTTCCAAAACAGCAGGGTCGGGGGCGGCAACATCGGCATGATCGAGGCGATTTTCGGCGTGTGCATGCCGGAGTGGTTCGTATACGGCCTCTTCCCGATGATCGTCGTGATCGGCCTGCATTATTCGCCGTTTGCCTATCTGCTCATCGGCGGCATTTTGAAAAACATGGACGCGACGCTCGAGGAAAGCGCAACCATTCTCAAGGCCAACCGTCTTACCATCATCCGCCGCATCACGATTCCCATCGTTATGCCCGCGATTTTGTCAACCTTCCTTCTCATCTTTTCCAGCGGCTTCAGCTCCTACACCGTGCCAGTCTTCCTCGGCTCGGCGGTCAAGTGCTATACGCTGTCAACCAAGATGCGCGCGCTCATTCAGGCGGGCTATCAGGGACAGGGCTATATCATCGCCTTCGTGTCCATTCTGCTGGGCTGCCTGATCCTGGGCATCAATCAATGGTTCACCGGCAAGCGCAAGTCGTTTACGACGGTGACGGGCAAGAGCGGCCAGGTCTCCCTGGTCAAGCTCAAGAAGGCTAACTGGCCCATCGCCATCGTCCTGATTCTCTGCATCGTGTTCTTTGCCATCATGCCGCTGATCTCCTTCGCGCTGGAGAGCGTCATCCGCCAGCCCGGCAATTACAGTCTCTCCAACATGACGCTCCAATTCTGGATCGGCACGGAGGCCTCGGCCTATGAAACCGGCATGATCTCCGGTATCCTCCTCAACCCGACCATGTGGAAGGCCCTGGGACGTCAGGTGCTGCTGGCGCTGAGCGTCGCCCTGATCGTGGGCACGAGCGGCATGCTGATCGGCTACGCCTGCGTGCGCCGCCGCGGCTCCAGACTGTCCCGCGCGGTGGAAAGCCTCGCCTTCTTCCCCTATCTGATGCCTGCGATGGCCTTCGGCACGATCTATCTTGCCGTTTCCACCACCAAGAGCTTCAACTTCCTCTACGGCACGTTCGGGCTGCTCATCATCGTGGCGGCGGTCAAGTTCCTGCCGTTCGCTTCCCGCAGCGGCGTCAACAGCATGCTTCAGATCGCGCCGGAAATCGAGGAGGCCGCCATCATCTTCGGCGTGCCGTGGCGCAAGCGCATGACGCGCATCCTCTTCCCCATCCAGAAAAGCAGCATCCTCTCCGGCTACCTTCTGCCGGTCATCTCGGTCATGCGCGAGGTGGCGCTGTTCACGCTTCTGGTTCCCTACGCACGCTATCTGCTTACCACCATGCTCTTCTCCTTTAACGAGACAGGCTACGCCCAGTATGGAAGCGCGGTTACGCTGCTCATCATCCTCATCATCATGTTGATCAACGCCGTCACCAACAAGCTGACCGGCGCCTCGTTCGACAAAGGAATCGGAGGCTAAGACCATGCCCGAAATCATTTTGGAAAATGTAACCAAGCGATTCGACAATTTTACCGCCGTCAACGACCTCTGTCTGAATATTGATGACCGAGGCTTTGTAACGCTTCTGGGCCCCTCCGGCTGCGGAAAGACCACCACGCTGCGCATGATCGCGGGCCTTGAGACGCCCACAACCGGCCGCATCCTCATCGACGGCAAGCCCGTGTTTGATTCCTCCAAGGGCGTCAACGTCCCGCCGAACAAGCGCGACATCGGCTTTCTGTTCCAGAATTACGCGCTTTGGCCGCACATGACGGTGTATGAGAACATCGCCTTTGGCCTGGACATGCTCAAGTGGGACAAGGCCCGCATCCGCAGCCGCGTGGACGAGCTGCTCGCTCTGCTCAAGATCACGCAGTTTGAGAAACGCTATCCCTCGGAGCTCTCCGGCGGCCAGCAGCAGCGCGTGGCCATTGCCCGCACCC
>CAYQCL010000005.1:0-73082 GCA_964416065.1 uncultured Oscillospiraceae bacterium
ATCCAGCACATTGAAAACATTGATTTTGTGGGCTTTTTAATGGGATTTCAAAATGTTGCCGTGGCAGACGAATAATACTTTTATCATGTCTCTTATATCCTTTCCTCATTTTGCACACTTACTGCGCATCAGATATTCCTGGAGGGGCTTCATAAGCCTTCAAGCTTTGATATGATAGTTATTGTATCATATCAAGATCATAATTTACATCACTTCTTTTTACGAAAGCTACAAGCCGACGTCCGGGCATAAAAAGAGCAGGGAACCTAATCAAAGATTTCCTGCTTGATGGCGCCAACCGTGGGCGGCTGGTATTCAGTTTTTATTCGTTTATCAATTCGACAAACGGGAAGTTTCTTACTTCTCCTTCAAATCCTTCTTCTCTATCAGCAGGGTTATAAGCGTCATTGTTATCAGATAAATTGCAAGTATCACACATTCTAATACTATCGAACTATATGGACGAGGATAAAAAAATGCCAATTTTTCCACTACAAACCGAATAGGGAAGTATGTTCCTAACCAAGCTGAAATCTTATAAAACTTTTTGCGAAATGGCTTCATTCTTTCGTTTGCCTCTTGAAATTTTTTCTGATATGCATATTCAAATCCACCTATAACTGCAACAAATGGCAAAAAACTAAGTACACCAAAGAACTCATTTTGAAGAATAATGGTCGTCGTGAACTGAATAATCAATACCATGACTTCAAGTGTGACCATAAAAATCATAATCTGATGGAAACCATCACTTTTTATTTCTTTAACTTTGGGCAAGTCGTTATCGCTTTCGTATTCGTCATTTAGAAGATAGTCTGTTGTAACTCCAAACAGCTTGCTAAGTTGCAGAATATTTGTAGCGTCTGGCTGTGCAGTTGCTCCTTCCCAACGGGAAATAGCTTGTCTGGATACATTTAGTTTTTCTGCTAATTCCTCCTGCGACCAACCATTCGTTTTTCTAAGTTTTACTATCTTATCTGATAACCTCATAATGAAATCCTCCTTTGATTTGGTGATTTCATTGTAGCCAAAAGCTCCTTTTGATGCCATCACATCAGCCTTACATTTCTGCAACATGACTTTACATCGCCATAAAATTTCGATTTATCGCTGACACGGCTGGACGACAGACGCGTCGCGTGATCGTCAAACGCTCTTAGCTTTCCGCTGATTCTCCGATCAGCCGTCCCAACAGCCGCTCCCTGCGATTGATAAACATCTCCGTCACCTGATAGCTGCTTGTTTCCTCATAGCGGCAGGAATGGAGGGGCCCATCGTCAAAGCTGAGAATTTCGGCGTTTGGAAGGCCCAGCAAAATCGGCGAATGGGTCGCGATGAAAAATTGCGAGCCCTGCCTTGCACAGCCGTCGATTTCCGCGAGAAGCGTCAGCTGCCTTTGAGGAGAGAGCGCCGCCTCCGGCTCGTCCAGGAAGTAGAGCCCGTTTGGCCGCAGCTGACGCTGCATAATCAAAAGAAAACTCTCGCCATGGGATTTTTCATGGAACCTCTGCGAGGGATGAAGAGCATCCACATATTCCGTTTCCTTCGTCGCCACGTTATAGAAGCTCTCCGCGCGCAGAAAATAGCCCCACTTGGCCTGACGGTAGCCCTTCGTGAGCCTCATGGCCTGGCACAGCTCCGAATGGGAATCATAGGTTGAAAAGCAATAGTTTTTTGTGCCTCCCTCGGGATTGAAGCCGGAGGCGATGGCGAGCGCCTCCAGCATTGTGGATTTTCCGCTGCCGTTTTCTCCCACAAAAAGGGTGACGGGCTTTTGAAAGGCCAGGACGTTGAGCGTGCGAATCGCGCTGATGCTTCTCAAATAGCTGCGCTCGTCCACCTCGTCCCAGTCAATGGACACGCTTCGGATAAATAGCTGATTCACGCCCAATCCCCCTTTGGCGAAATACAGTCGCTTCCGTGGCGATAGCGGCGATCCCTATCCTGACGGAAATCCTGAGTCGCTTCCTAATGCCATCAGCCGTGCCCATTTATTATAGCATATAGGCTGCGTGTGGCGTCAACCGTGAGAGAACGGATTGCATTTTGATCGTTTTTCTATAAAACCTATTGACATAACAGTTTTTGCGTGCTATAATTACAACCATCTTATTTCTAAGGAGGCTGGCGTTATGGCAAATCGGGCTATGATGATGTGCATGGGCATGTGCATGAGCATGTGCTCTTGTTTCCCATGCGCCTGTCGCCGCTAAAGGACTTCACAAAAAGGAAGCGGAGAGTAGCGCACGGCTACTCTCCATTTTTTGTAGGGAAGGAGCGAGACCCATGAAGCACCGAATCGGAGGGGCGATCGACCGAATGCGGCCGTTGCTCGGGATACCGGAAACCCTGTCGGCCCTTCCTAGTATTGACGAATGAAAAGGAGCGTACCATTTATGAAAAATTTCGCGAAGAAGACCGTGGCCCTGATCCTTGCGACGTTGACTGCCCTGACCGCTTCCGCCGCCTTTGCCCAGACCCAGCTGATCGGCATTCCCGATGACGGCACGAACCTTTCCCGCGCCATCAAGCTTTTGGAGGTCGGCGGCCTGATCGAGGTCGACCCTGAGGCGGGCTATAGCCCTGAGATTAAGGACATCACCAAGTATATCTACGATATCGAGGTTGCCCCTGTGGCCGCTAACACGTTGCCCTCAACGCTGGGAGATTACGCTGCCAGCACCATCAACGGCACCTATGCGATTCCCGTTGGTCTGGTTCCCTCCCGCGACGCGCTGATCATCGAAAGCCAGAGCGAAGAGGGCGACAACCCCTATGTCAACATCATCGTGGCCCGTACCGCCGACGTGGATAACGAGACCTACAAGACCATCGTCGAGGCGTACAACACCCAGTTGGTCGCCGAATTCTTGCTGATCAACTACCAAGAGGCGTTCTTTCCCGCCTTCCCCTACGACAGCAACATCACGCTGACCAAGGAAGAAGCGGACGCCATCGTGGCCTATGAGTCCGACAAGGGCGATAAGACCGTGGTCAAGGTTGGCGTGTGCGGCGCGAACAACGACCAGTGGAAGGCCGTGCAGAAGGTACTGGACGAGGAGGACGCGGGCATCTACATCGAGCTAGTGGAATTTGACGCCTACAACCTGCCCAACGAGGCGCTCAACAGCGGCGATATTGACCTGAATGCCTTCCAGCACAAGGCGTATCTCAACAATGAGATCGAGGCCAACGGCTATGAACTGACCGTCATCGGCGACACGCTGATCGCTCCGCTGTCCCTGTATTCCCAGAAGTATGATTCCCTAGACGCGCTCAAGGAGGCCGCCGGCCTTCTGGAGTAAGCCGGTACAACCGATCTGATCGGTGCCGCCTGACCCAAGAGGCCGACGGCGCCGGTCTTTCTGCGAAGATAAACAGCAAGGAGTGTCTGCCTTCATGATCGAAATCAGCCATCTGAACAAAACCTTCTATCTGAAAACGGGCAATGTGGAGGCTGTCAGGGACGTCAGCCTGTCTATCGCCGACGGGGAGATCTACGGCGTGATCGGCTATTCCGGCGCAGGCAAATCGACGCTGGTGCGCCTGATCAACCTGCTGGAAATTCCCGATTCCGGCGAGCTCAGCGTGGGCGGCTCCGGCACGATCACCATTCAAAACGGCGTTCTGACCCAGAACGGCGCGAAGATGAAGGAAAAGCAGCTGAGCGAGCTTAGGCGCAGAATCGGCATGATCTTTCAGCACTTCAATCTTCTGGACCGCAGCACCGTCTTTGACAATATCGCCTATCCGCTGAAGTACTCGGGAAGGTCGAAAAAGGAGATTTACGAGCGTGTGACGGAGCTGTTGGAGCTGGTCGGCCTGACGGATAAGATCGACGTCTATCCCTCCCAGCTCTCCGGTGGACAGAAGCAGCGCGTCGCGATCGCCCGCGCCTTGGCCAACAACCCCAAGGTGCTCCTTTCCGACGAGGCCACCAGCGCGCTCGATCCGGACGCCACGGAGTCCATCCTGAACCTGCTGAAGGATTTGAACCGCAAGCTTGGTCTGACCATCGTGATTATCACCCACGAGATGGCGGTCATCAAGACCATCGCCAATCGCGTGGCGGTGATGGAGGACGGCCGCGTGGTGGAGGAGGGCAGCGTTTACGACGTGTTCTCCCATCCCAGGGAGCAGATCACCAGGCGCTTTGTCAACTCCGCGTTTACGCTGAGCAAGGTGGACAAGCTGATCAAGGACGGCTCCGAGCTGGTGCAGGTGAGCGACGCTCAGAAGCTTGTGCGCCTGACCTTCAACCGTGACAGCGTGGGCGAGTCGCTTATCTCGTCCGTGTCGCGCACCTATAACGTCAATCTCAACATCGTGCTGGCCAGTGTCGAAATTTTGGAGGATATGCCCCTGGGCGGCATGATCGCCATCATCGACGGCGAGCCGGAAAACGTGGAAAACGCGCTTGCGTTTCTGAGAGAAAGCCGCGTGGATATTCAGATTCTGAGTGAGGGAGGGCGCGAGTGATGGAAGAGCTGATTAAGCAGATCATGCCCAACGTATATGCCTATCGTACCCGCTTTTTTACCAGCCTGGAGCAGATGCTGCAAATGTTTCTGATCGCGGGCGTCATTTCATTCGTACTGGGTCTTTTCTTTGGCGTGCTCTTGACGGTGACAAAGCCCGACGGCATCCGTCAGAACCGCCTTGTGTATCGGATCGTGGACATCGCCATTAACGTGTTCCGCGCCATCCCGTTCGTCATCCTCCTGATTTTCCTGATTCCTTTTACTCGCTTTCTGGTCGGAACGGCGATCGGCGTCACCGGCGCGATTGTGCCGCTGGTATTCGGAACGGTGCCCTTCTTCACCCGTCAGGTGGAGGCGGCGCTCGCGGGCGTTGACCCCGGAAAGGTGGAGGCCGCGCGCAGCATGGGTAGCGGCGCCATGGGACTGATCTTCCGCGTCTATCTGCATGAGGCCGTGCCGGATCTGATTCGCGTCACCACCATCACGGCCATCAGCATGATCGGCCTGACCACCATGGCGGGCGCGGTCGGCGCGGGCGGCATCGGCAGTTTCGCGATCAACTACGGTCAGAACCAGAACCACCAGGACATCGTCAATGTCTGCGTGATCGTGCTGCTGATCTTCGTGTGCATTTTGCAGGGAATCGGCTCGATTCTGGCCAAGCGCACGACCAACCGCGCACTATTCAGCAAGAGACATTAAGCCAAAGGAGAATCAACATGTCTGTTCGTGATACGATCATCGCCTACGCCGACCGGCAGGCGGAGGTTTACCAGCAAATCGCGCTGGATATCCACGCGCGTCCGGAAGTGAGCAACTACGAGTTTTTCGCCTCCAAGACCCTTTCCGAGCAGCTGGCGAGGGAGGGCTTTGAGATCAAACTGGACGTGGCGGGACACCGCACGGGCTTTACCGCGACCTATCGCGCTCAAAAGCCCGGCCCCGTCATCGTGTTCCTGGCGGAGTATGACGCCCTGACCGGCTTGGGTCACGGCTGCGGTCACAATTTGTTTGGTGCGACGTCATCTTTGGCGGGCGCGGCCCTCAGACAGGTGATCGACGAGACCGGAGGCGAGGTGCGCGTCTACGGTACGCCAGGGGAGGAGGGCGGCGAGAACGGCAGCGCGAAGGGAAGCTTTGTGCGCGAGGGGCTTTTGGATGATGTGGACGCGGCGCTGTGCGCCCATCCTGGCTCCGGCCCTCATATGCGCACGCCGAGGCTTCTTGGCGTCGCGCCGGTGGATATCGAATTCTGGGGCAGGGCGGCTCACGCGGCCAGCGCGCCGCAGGACGGCGTCAACGCCCTGGACGCTTTGATTCTTACCTATAACGGCATCAATGCCCTGCGTCAGCATTTGACCGGCGATGTGCGGATCCACGGCATTATCGTCGACGGCGGCGACGCGCCCAATACCGTACCCGAGTATGCCAAGGCGAAGTTCTACCTTCGCGCTGCGACCGCTCCGATGCTGGACGAGGTCTACGCGAAGGTGGAGCGCATCGTCGAGGGTGCGGCGCTGATGACCGGCGCGAAGGGCCGCATGCGGCTGTATCAGAACCGCGTGGAAAACATGGTTCGCACTCCCTCCATGGACGACATTTATTGTCGTGTGATGGAGAGCCTTGGCGAGCAGGTCAGAGCGCCAGAGCCCGACGAGCCGGTCGGCTCTAGCGATGTGGGCAATATCTCGCAGGTGGTGCCGACCATTCAGCCCTATATCAGCATTTCCGACGAGATTGTGCCGGGGCACAGCGAGAGTTTCAAGGCGGCAGCCTGCTCGAAAAAGGGCCTTGACTCCATCCCGCTGGGGGCTAAGGCGCTGGCGTTGACAGCGCTTGAATTGATTGAGCGTCCGGAGAAGCTGGCGGCGATCAAGAGGGAGCATGCCTGCGCGGTTAAGGAACAATCACTTTAAAAGGACGGGACCACAAGCCCTTTCGAATATACGATTTTAGCGCAGCAGCGACAAAAATCCGCTTCCAAGCAATGCGTGAAAGCGGATTTTGTGATTTTTTTGGCTCTTCCGCGTCCACTCTCCTAGCAGCCCACAGGGTGAGGGGAGCAACGCTTAATCCTCATGCTGGAAGGCGGCGTACGCGGCGTTAAGCAAAAGCTTGTGCATGCGCTCCATCATTTGGCGGTCATGCGGCGCGCTGTGCCCGTTGAGAAGCAGGACGACGAAAAAGCCGTCCTCGGGGCTGACCGCGATCAACGAGCCGCTGGCGGGATCCTTGAGGCCATAGCCGTCGCTGGGCCAGAGATGTCCCAGGAAGGGATCGGAGCGCCTGGTGATATGGAAGCCGTAGCCCCGCGCCTCGTTGAGCCCGCGCGTGCGGTCGGTGGTGGCGAGATGGATGGATCGATAAGAAAACGCCACGCCCTCCTCGGTGCGACCGTCGCCCGCCAGCATGCCGGCAAAGCGGCTGATATCCTCCAGATCGGTGAACAGCCCCGCGTGTCCAGCCACACCGTGCAAAAAGCGCGCGTTGCCGTCCTGCGGCTGTCCGGGCTGCCACTCTCCGTCCTCGCTTTCGGCACCGCTGGGAGCGATGTCATCGCCGGTGGGAAGATAGCCGGTGCGGTCCATGTGAAGGGGCACTGTGACAAAACGCTTGACGGCCTCGTCCAATGGCATGGCGAATACCTTTTCTAGTACAAAGCCCAGAAGAACAAAGCCCATGGCCGAGTCGCGAACCTTGCCGCCCAACGCGCCTGATAGAGGGTGCCTGAGAAGCGCGCCGAGAGCGTCGCGGTCGTTTTCGGCCTCCTGAGGAAGCAGGAAGCGCGGCACCATACCTGCCGTGTGTGTCAGCAGGTGCAGAAGGGTGATGCCCTGCTTGTCCGGCACGACGTCCTGAAGCCAGAGAGAGATCGGATCGTCCAGGCTCACAAGCCCACGCTCCAGGGCGCATAATAAAAGAGGCACCGTCGCGACGACCTCCGTGAGCACACCTACGTCATAACGGGTGATGTGCGTAACATTCCGTGCGTCATCCTGCGCCAGCTTTCCATGCACACCGGTATACAGAACGCGAGCCCCCTGTCCGGCCGCCATGGCGCAGCCTGGAAACGTGCCATCCGCGATGCCGCGCAAAAGAAGCTCATCCACTGCTTTCCACATAAGACGTTCCTCCTTCGATTCAAAGGGGACGGTCGTACCCCTGTTTTTCCTCTTTCTATTATAACACAGCTTGCCAATCGGGCAAGGGCCGATGATGAGATTCCAGCAATGGTATTTTAGATGCATGCAAGGTATAGTACTTTCCGAAAACAAAAACAGGCGCTCAAAAGGACTATGAGGAGAGCGGAAAGGCGTGGTCACGATCAAATATAAAAGGCTAACCGCTGGCGAAATCAACAGGGGCTGTTTGACGGATTCATCCGCCGTTAGACGGTTACAAAATGCTGGAGGAAGGGAAACGGAGAATGGGTGATCAAGGACGACCCGTTCGTTGACGACTGGACGGGGGAGGACTATGAAAAGCTGCTTCTGTGTCTAAAGCATACGGCCGTCACGGGCGGACTTGTATACGCCGCCTCCCTGGAAGGCGTTCTCACGGGCTTTGTGTCTGTTGAGGGGAGAAATCAGAGGACGGCTTCTTGACCTGTTTGCCATCCACGTATCGGAGAAGATGCGCGGCAAGGGGATCGGAAGGATGCTTTTCTCTAATGCCAGGGAATGAGCGAGGAAGCGCGGCACACGCAAGCTGTATATTTCCGCCCATTCAGCCCTGGAGGAGTTTTATAGAGCGATGGGACGCGTGGAGGCCAGGGTATGCAATCAAAGGCATGTGGAAGAGGAGCCTTATGACAGCCAGCTGGAGTGCGGGGGCGTTTTTGACACGTCCAGGATTTCTCCATAAAAGGAAAACAAGAAAGTAAACAATTGACAAGCGGGGCTCGATGTGTTATAATAAACAAACAGGGAACAGTTTCCCCAAAATCCATGGTTCCATAACAGAAAGGACGGGATATCTTTATGAAGAAGTTGTTAGCTATCTTCCTGACAGTAGCGATGCTTTTGGGCATGTGTAGCTTTGCCGCCGCTGAGGAAATTGATCAGGCGCTGATCGACGCCGCGAAGGCTGAGGGCGAACTGACCGTATATGGCAGCTGCGAAGAGGCCTACCTGAACGCTGCGTGCGATAAGTTCCAGGAGCTTTACGGAATTAAGGTCAACCGCCAGCGTCTGTCGACTGGTGAGGTTGCCGCCAAGATCGAAGAGGAAAACGGCAATCCTTCCGCAGATGTATGGTTTGGCGGCACCACGGATCCCTACAACGAGAGCGCGGCGAAGGGCCTGCTGGAGGCCTATGACGCTACGAACGCCAGCCATTTAATGTCCGATATGTACCGTGATGCGGACGGCTATTGGTACGGCATCTACAAGGGAATTCTGGGCTTCATGTGCAATACCGAGGAGCTCGAGCGCTTGGGTCTGGAAGCACCCAAGGATTGGGACGATCTGATCAAGCCTGAATATCAGGGTCTGATCTGGATGTCCAACCCCAATACCGCCGGCACCGCCAAGCTGGTCATCAACACCATGGTTCAGATGAAGGGTCATGACGAGGCCATGGAGTATTTCGTGGCGCTGGACAAGAACATCGCCCAGTACACCAAGTCTGGCTCCGGCCCCTCCAAGAAGGTCGGCATTGGCGAGTGCGTGATCGGCATCGGCTTCCTGCATGACGGCATCACCCAGATTCTTGACGGCTATGACAATATCTCTCTTGTGATCCCCTCCAGCGGCACCAGCTTTGAGATCGGCGCGACCGCCATCTTCAAGGGCGCGCAGCATCCCAACGCCGCCAAGCTGTGGATCGAGTTCGCGCTCAGCCCCGATTGCGTGAACATCGCCAAGGAGAACGAGAGCTTCCAATTCCTGGTTATTGATAATGCCGAGCAGCCGGAAGAAGCGACCGCGTTTGGCCTCGATCCCGAGAACGTGATCGACTATGACTTTGAGGACGCCAAGGCGAACACCTCCAAGTACGTCGAGGATTTCTTCAATGCCCTCGGCGCCGCAGCGGACGACCGCTTCCAGACCGAATAATCGAATGATCTATTTCGGCGGGGGAGGATGACTGAGCGTCATCCTCCCCGCGCTTTCTTTTCAGGCTCTTGTATAAAGGAGGCGGGTCTGCTTGGTCAAAGCGCAGAGCGCAAGGCTGGATCGCAAAAAACTTTTTGGCGATCCGGTCATGGTTTCCACGATCGTGGTGCTTCTGATCTTTTTGGCATTGTTTATCCTGTATCCGCTGGCCATGCTACTGATCGACAGCGTGGTATCAGAGGGGCATCTGACGCTGGACGTCTTTTCGCGTGTGCTCGACATGGGACGCTTCCGCCAGGCGTTCAGTAACACATTGGTGCTGGGGTTGATCGTAGGTATCGGTTCCAGCCTGCTGGGTCTTCTGTTTGCCTATGTGGACGTGTATGTTCGTCTTCGTCTGCGCGTGGTTCGCAAGATGTTCAACATCGTCAGCATGCTACCGGTCGTATCGCCGCCGTTCGTGCTTTCTTTGAGCATGATCCTGCTCTTCGGACGCGCCGGCATCGTTACGCGCAGTCTGCTCGGCATTTATGACAGTAACATCTATGGGCTTCATGGCATCGCGATTGTGCAGATTCTGACGTTCTTCCCCGTCTGCTACATGATGCTCAAGGGTCTGTTGAAAAATATCGACCCCTCTTTGGAGGAGGCCAGCCGCGACATGGGCGCGAGCCGCTGGAAGGTGTTTACGACCGTAACGCTTCCGCTGATGCTGCCAGGCATCGGCAATGCTTTTTTGGTTACCTTTATTGAATCTGTGGCGGACTTTGCCAACCCGATGATGATCGGCGGTAGCTATGATACATTGGCGACCACCATCTATCTACAGGTGACGGGTGCGTATGACAAGGCCGGCGCGAGCGCTATGGCCGTGGTGCTTCTGTGCCTGACGCTTCTTTTGTTTCTGATTCAGAAATATTATTTGGAGAAGCGCACCTATGCGACCCTTACCGGCAAGGCCAGCCGTGAAAGAATGCTCATCGCGGACAAGAGCGTGACCCGTCCTCTGACGATCCTGTGCTCGTTGGTTTCTGCCTTCGTCATTCTGATGTATATCAGCATTCCCTTCGGCGCGCTGTTCAACCTCTGGGGCAGGGATTACTCCCTGACGCTCAAGCACTTTCAGTATATGTTCAAGTACAGCGGCCTGAAGGCGTTCCGCGACTCGTTTGTCCTGAGCCTCATTGCCTCGCCCATCACGGCGCTACTTTCTATGATTATCAGCTATCTGGTGGTAAAGAAGAAATTTCGCACCAAGGGGCTGATCGAATTTACGAGCATGCTGGCTATGGCCGTGCCCGGAACGGTGCTTGGCGTGGGCTATATCCGCGGCTTTGCCAACGGTGTCTTTCATACGGGCTTTCTTCAGGGGCTCTACGGCACGGGCGCGATTCTGGTGATTGTCTTCATCGTGCGCAGTCTTCCCGTCGGTACGCGTAGCGGCATATCAGCGCTTCGGCAGATTGATAAGTCCATTGAGGAAAGCGCCTATGATCTGGGGGCCGGAAGCGGCAAGGTGTTTACCTCCGTTACCCTTCCGCTCATCAAGGATAGCTTCCTAAGCGGACTAGTGACGACGTTCGTTCGCTCCATCACCGCCATCAGCGCCATTATCCTGTTGGTCACGCCCCAGTATCTGCTCATTACCACGCAGATCAATGAGTTTGCTGAAAAGGGCAAGTATGGCGTCGCCTGCGCCTACGCGACGATTCTGATCGCCATCGTGTATGCGTCTATCCTGATTATGAATCTCGTGACCAAGTATTTCGGAACCAGCAGAAAGATAAAGGGAGGCAGCGAAGATGCCTAAGGAGAGCAAAGGCGTTCGTCTGGATCATATTTCTAAAATCTATAAAGACCCGAAGACGGGAAAGGATTTTTACGCGGTGCATGACGTGTCGCTGGATATCGAGCCTGGCAGCTTTGTGACGCTACTGGGCCCCTCCGGATGCGGAAAGACCACCACGCTGCGCATGGTCGCGGGCTTTGAAAGCCCCGACGAGGGAGAGATCTATCTGGGCGGCGATCCCATCAACGAGCTTACGCCCAACAAGCGCGATACGGCTATGGTGTTCCAAAGCTACGCGCTCTTCCCGCACTATAATGTGTTCGACAACGTGGCATATGGACTCAAGCTGCGCAAGGTACCCAAGCACGAGATTGAGGAGCGCGTGAAGACCATCCTGGATCTGGTGGAGATGGGCGGTATGGAAAGCCGTATGACCAACCAGCTTTCCGGCGGTCAACAGCAGCGCGTTGCGTTGGCCCGCGCACTGGTGGTGGAGCCTGGCGTGCTGCTGTTTGACGAGCCGCTTTCCAATCTGGACGCCAAGCTGCGTGTAACCATGCGCACCGAAATCCGCCGCATCCAACAGAAGCTGGGGATTACGGCGATTTACGTGACGCACGATCAGTCTGAGGCCATGTCGATCTCCGACCAGATTATCATCATGAAGAAGGGCGTAGTTGCTCAGATGGGCAGCCCGAAGGACATTTACTATCATCCGACGGATGAGTTTGTCGCGGACTTTATCGGCGAGGCCAACTTCATCAAGGGAACCGTGGCGTCTATGGAGGGCGAAAAGGACTGTGTCGTGGCGGTCAATGGCCGCAATGTGACGGTCGAGACGGATGTGCCCCGCGTCGCCGGGGAGGAAGCCGAGATTGTCCTCAGACCCGAGGCAATCCAGATCGCACCTCAGGGCCTGCTGCCCTGCGAGGTGGAGTTGAGCTGCTTCATGGGCAGCTATCAGAATTACCATGTCCGTCTTGAGGATGGTACGCTGGTCAAAATTACGGATAACTGCCCCATTAACAAGCGGGTGTTTGAGGTGGGAGAGGAAGCCGCGGTCAGCTTCGGCAAGGATTGCGCGCATTTGTTGTAAAAGCGGAACAGGTACAAGACGCACGGCCATTTGCGGCCGTGCGTTTCCTTATGCGCCTTGTACCCGCCGTTCCTTTTGTGGTATACTGACCAGGTAACAGGAAAGGAGCCCATAGCGCATGCCAACCTTTGAAGCAGACCGTTCCGCCCTTTTATGGGACGCGACCGCCGTGTCCAACGCCTTTGTGTGTGAGTATATGCCCGCCGCACCCGAAGGGCATGTGAAGGTGTATTTATATGGACTGATGTGCGCGCACGCGGGCACGGCGGAAGGGGAAGAGCTCCTGGACGACGCGGCGCAGACATTGGGCATGTCGCGCGCCGAGGTGGAGCATGCCATGCGCTATTGGGAAAGATGCCGCCTGGTGGAAAGAATTCAGGATACGCCGCCGCGCTATCGATTTTTAAGCGTACAGCAGGCTCTGTCTCAGCGACAGCTCGCACCGGCGGACGAGGCCTATGAGGCGTTTGCCCAGTCGCTATATGCCGCCTTTGGAGACAGGCGTAAGATTCATGGGAGCGATACCGCGTATGCGTATGAGTGGGTGGAGCAGCTCAAGCTCCCCGCCGAGGTGGTATTGATGCTCGTCCAGCATATGATTTCCACAAGAGGTGTGAATTTCAGCTTCAAGTCGGCTGAAAAGCTGGCCGTGGAGCTGAGCGAAAAGAAGATCGTGACCATCGAGGCCGCGGAGGCGGTGTTCAGCCGTTCGGAGGCCGCTATGAGGGGCGCGAAGAAGGTGCTCAATCACCTGGGCATGTATCGCGAGCCGACGATGGACGAGATCGACCTGTATCTTAAGTGGACAGGGGAATGGGGTTTCGAGCCCAAGGCCATTTTGGAGGCATGCAGGGAGACTACGAAGAGCAGCTCGCCTACGTTTGCCTATTTGGATAAGATTTTGCAGGGAATTCATGAGCGCAGCGGCGGGAGGGCCACCAGCGAGCGCAGGGTCAAAACGGCGCTCACCGAGGAAAAGAACGAAACCGCGCGCATCCGTGAACTGCTTCAGGCGCTTGGTATCAGCATGACGGTGATCGACGGGGGCGTCAGAAGCGTTTATCGCGCCATGGAGGCGCAAAGCGGACATGACGTGATGATGCTGGCGGCTCGCAGGGTCGCCCTGAGCCGCGAGTCGCATACGTTGGACAATGTGATGAGGCTGCTGGACGCATGGGGCGATAAGGGTCTGCATACGGCAAAGGACGTGGAGGAGTACCTAAGAGAGCTGGAGACGGTGGATGGGAAAATCAAGGCGCTAATGCAGCGCATGGGTCGTAAGGGCGGCTTGTCACAGTCCAACCGCGCGCTGATGCGCAAGTGGCTGAACGAATGGCATATGAGCGACGGATTGATGAACCTCGCGGCGGAATACGCGGCGGAGGCGGAGCGGCCGCTGCCCTATATGGACAAGCTGCTGGGCGCGTGGCGCGATAGGGGCGTCTCCACCGAGGCGGAGGCGCGCGAAGCGCACGCGCGATTCGCGGAGAGCTTCGCGTCAAAGAGCGACGCGCCCAAAAGCGGCGTCAAGCGCGTAATTGAGCAGCAGTATGAACAGCGCGAATATGATCCGAAGCAATACGACGGCCTGTCACCTGAACAGCTAGAGGAGATGAACCGACTATGACACGCGATCAGATTTTAGGAAGGCTTCAGCAGGAATATGCTTTCAGGCGAGAGGAGAACCTACGCCTGTTCGAGGAACGGCGCGAAGCCGCCTGTGAGAAGTGCCCGGGGCTTCGAGAACTGCTTCAGGCACGCCATGACGCGGTGATGAACGGCGTGCGAAGCAGCCTGCTCTCTCAGGATAAAGCGCCGGATAAAAACGCCACGCTGCCTGTGCGGATAGAAAAGCTGAATCACAAAATCGCGCAGACGCTCGAGGCGGGCGGACTGAGCGCCGACGCTCTTCAGCCGGTGTATACCTGCGAACTCTGCCGTGACGAGGGCTATGTCTACGATCCTTCCCGCCGTATGTGCGACTGCATGAAAAAGGAGCTGGACCGCCGTATAATGGCCGAAAGCGGGTTGAACGAACAGACGGGCACATTTGACAAGTTTGATGAGACGCTCTTTTCCAACGAGCCGGATGAGAACGGGGTCATCCAGCGCAAGGTGGCGATAAGCAATCGCAACATCTGCCAGCGCTATGCCGACAGCTTCCCCGATACCCAGACACGAGATTTGCTTCTGATGGGCAAAAGCGGCCTGGGCAAGACCTTCCTTTTGCAGAGCATCGCGCACCGCATGGCTGAGCGCGGCTATTTGCCCACGTATACCAGCGCGTACCGCCTGTTTGAAGCCGCGCGCCGCGCATATATGGAGAACAACGGCGACAGCCTCGTGCCGTTCATGAACGCGACGCTGCTCCTGATCGACGATCTGGGAACGGAGCCGTTGATGAACAACGTGACGGTGACGCAGCTTTTCAACCTTCTCAACGAGCGCCAGCTTGCCGGAAGACACACCGTCATCAGCACCAATCTGACGTTAAGCGAGCTTCGCGACCGCTACACCGAGCGCATCACCTCGCGCTTTCTTGACGCGACGGGCTGTACGAGGCTGACGTTTACCGGCGGGGATGTGCGTGCCAGCCTGAAGAGAAGGGCGGAGTAAGATGAACATACAAATCTACGTCAACAAAAAGAACCCCGACGTGCTCAAGGCCGAGCGCTTCTTCAAGGAACGCCGGATCCCCTATCAGATGATGGATTTGAAAAAGCACCGGCTGGGGCAGAAGGAGCTGGATGTGTTCGTGCGCGCCGTGGGAGCGAAGGCGCTGGTTGACCGCGAGGGCAAGAAGGCGCTGGAAAGGCCCGTGGCGCACATGTCCACGGACAGCCTCATCATTGCCGAGCTGCTCAATGATCCCTCCGCGCTCAAAAGCCCCATCGTCAGAAACGGCGCGAAGGTTACCGTCGGCGCGGACGAGGCGGAATGGAAACGGTGGGTGGAAGCGGAGAGCAAATAAGCACAGGCGGCGTCATTTGTATAGACCAGGGCGTGGGTATCGGCAAAAGATAGGGTGCAGGGGACTAAGTCCCCTGCCAGGGTCTGGGACAGAGTCCCAGAAATCTTACGCCGCAGCGCTTTCAAGCGAGAGACGCGGCGGTCCATTTGGGCCGCCGCTGCGGCTCATCGCATAGCTATAGGGTTTATCGACAGTCTGGGGCGTGGGGACATTTCCCCACGTCTTTTGCTCAACATCCAAGAACGCGAAGAGAGTGGCCTTTTTCTTTGCCGCCGACGCGTCGTCGGTCAATCGAAGCATAGCTAAAGCCGCTTAAATGAGCCGTCGTATATTTTTTTCAAATACTCATAACGCTTGAGCGGCGCGGCACAAAAAACAAGCATATAGAATTCTATATTTTTACTTTTATTTTATAATATATATATTTTAAAAGGATTTACTTTTTAATAAAAATACTATATTTAATAAAAATACTATATAATAAAGAAAAAGGAGGAGATTCCAATGGGCCCATTTGTCTTTTGTTATCATTCGCAATCTGCTTTTTGAAAGGAGAAATCTATAATGAAAAGAATCTTGCGTGCTGTCATAGTTTTCATATGCATCGTTCTCTTGCCTGCTTGTGTAATTGCGGAAAGTGCATCAATAACACGCGCTGATCCCAACGATAATGTGAATTCTCCTGATTCCCTTCCTTATTCTGGAAAAGGGTTTGCGTTCGCCAAGTATACATACACTAAGTCCATAAAGGCTCCATCGGATGGCAAAATTACGATTTCACTAAGCAATACAAAGCTTGGAATAAACAGAACGGCTACCTGTTATATTGAAGTATGTTACTGGAATGGATCTACTTGGAGAAGTGTCTCTGTAAGTCCATCAAAATTTAGTGTGAGCAATACCGCTCAATCATATACTTTTACTGCTTCGGGTTTACCTAGCGGGTCATCCTTTTATGTTGGATTAAGCAAGAGCGATTATACGGATTATAGCGTGGGCGGCACAATTAGCGTCACGGACTGATAATCGTGGGGAGGAATACGCCATGTTCGAAAAACAAGTCCGTTATGACTTCATAAGATGGGGCTGGGCCGTGCTCGCGGTGGCCCTGTGTCTCATGGGAACGCTTTGCACGGCGCGGGCGGAGGTGGATGAGGAACGGCTGGTTGAAGCCCAGTGCCAATGGAAGGCGTTGGTGAACCGCTACGGAACGGATCTGAGCGATCAGGAGCGCTATGCCCTCCATTGCATATTCGACGGCATCGGCATGGCGACGAATACGGAGGTAATCGACGTGCTTGATGGGGTGAATGGGGCAGATGCGTTCAAAGAGATCATCAACGGAGGCTTTTTCGACGCTTCCCATTATCCGATCGAGGATTCCTCCGCGTTTGAAAGGGTTGCCGATACGGCGCGGAATGTCCTGCGCGCCGCGAATTTGGAAATCCCGCCCTGCATGTTTCTCCAGCATTTTGATATCGGTATGTACCGTCGGGAGGAGGGCTGGTACTGTGAGCTGGGACATATGGAGGAGAGCGAGCCGGTCTGTGATTATCTGCTCTATTTCAGCGGGGACGGCATTGAAATGATGTCGTTTGAAAAGTTTTGGCCGTAATCCTTGAAATTCACATATCAGAGGGGCGGCGGGTTCATCCCGCCGCTCTTTTTTATTCCTCCGTCAGAAAGTCCTCAAGTAGCTTCCTGTTTTGCTGCAGATCCGGAACAAGCACCATCATGCCGTCGATCGTCTTATCCGTATAGGCTCCGTCAAAGGGGACGTGCGCGGTGCGGATCACGGGCGGCTCACCAGAGGTGATGAGCGGAAGAAGCGAGCGCGCTTCCCCGAGGGAGAGATCGGTCTCCGCCTGATTGATGGCGGTGAGAACGAGCTTTGCCAGGCTGAAGAAATCCAGCGTATGAAGCTGCTCCAGCAGCGCCGTGACAACCTGATGCTGGCGGTCGGTGCGCTGGAAATCGCTGTCGATCTTGCGGATGCGACTAAAGCTGAGCGCCTGCCTGCCGTTGAGCCGGTAGGTTCCCGCTGCGTCCAGAACCCCGTCTGTGACGGAGACGCCAACGCTTTTGTTGTAGCTTTTGAGAATGTCGTTGAACGGCTTAAGCTCGCGCTCGCTGATTTCAAGCTCCACGCCGCCCGCCAGATCGATCAGCTCAGCCACGAGAGAGAAATGGACGGTTACAAAACGATCGACGCTCACGCCGAAATTTTCCGCAAACGTCCTTTTGAGCAGATCCTCACCGCCGTAGAAATAGGCGGCGTTCAGCCGGTTGTTCCCCTGCCCGGGAATGGGAAGATACAAATCCCTGAGGAAGGAGACCATTCGCACATCCCCGCTTTCGGGTGCGATCCGCACAAGCAGCATGGCGTCGCTGCGGCCCGCCTCGTCGGCCGCGTCCGTGTCCACGCCGATCAGGAGGAGATTGATGTCCTCCAGCGCAAGCGCGGGAGACGCCGTAAAAAGAAGCAGGGCCGCCGTCAAAAGGGCGGCGGCACGGGTGAAAAAAGAACGCATAAAAGCCCTCCCTTGCGTTTCTGATGAGAAAACGCAAGGGAGGACGGATTTCATGCCCCTGGAAGCATCAGGTAAAGTCCGTGTCAAACTGCACCACGAGATGGTAGCGTTCGTCCAGGGAATGGGCATAGGCGTTGAGCGACTTGAGCAGCTCGTCGCGCCCCTCATAGGACGGAGGCAGCACGCAGTCAAAGATTACGTTGATATGTCCTTGCCCAGGCACCATGCGGAAATCATGCAGAGAAAGGGCAGGGTCGATGCTCGTGAGAAATTCCGAAAGCTGACGATGCACACGGTTGACGTTTTCATCGTTGGTTACAATGGGATCCATATGGATGCAGATCGCCATGTGCAGCTTGCGGCTGATCTCGCGTTCCGCGTCATCAATGACCTCATGAATCGCCACGATGTCGCTGTCGGCGCTTACCTCGGCATGCACGGATGCGATGCAGCGGCCTGGGCCGTAATCGTGCAGCACAAGATCATGGATGCCGAGGATCCCCTCGTGGCTTAGAAGCAGCTCGCGAATTCGGCGAATTTTTTCGGGGTCGGGCTTGCCGCCCAGCAGACTGTCCACCGTGTCGCGGCAGACATCCACGCCCGATTTGAACACGATGGCCGCCACCACAACGCCGATATATCCGTCTGCCGAGACGTCAAAAAGCAGGGCAATCAGGAGGCTTATAAGCACGGCGCCGGTGGAGAGGACATCGCCCAGGCTGTCCTTGGAGGCGGCTAGCAGCGTTCCGTTATGAATCGCGTTGCCTAGTCGGCGATAGAAGAAAAACAGCCAAAGCTTGGCAAGAATAGAGGCCGATAAAATGACGACCACAATCCACGAAACGGCCAGAGGCTGAGGATGAAGAATGGCGGAGATCCCGTCGCGAAGCAGATTGACGCCCATCACGACGATCAGCGCGCCCACGGCCAGCGACCCGATGTATTCCATGCGGCCGTGTCCAAAGGGATGCTCGTGGTCGACCGGCTTTTTTGCAAGCCTTGTGGTGATGAGGGTGACGATGCTTCCGGCCGCGTCGGAAAGGTTGTTGGCTGCGTCCGCCATCACGGCCAGGGAGCCGCTGATCAGGCCCAGGAAAAGCTTCGCACCCGCGAGCAGGAGGTTGACCGCGACGCCGGTGACAGAGCCAAGCGTACCATAGGAGGCCCGTACCTCTGGATCCTCCACATTGGCGTAGTCCTTGATAAAAAGATGAATCAGCCATGTGCTCAAGCGGAAGCCCTCCTTTGGTCGGCCGTAGTGATGTATGCGGCGATGCTGTTTATTATACCAGGAAGGAGCGGATGCCACAAGAAAGAAAAACTTTGGAAATCAGACGACATATAGGAGGGGAAGGAACGGGAAAGCACGGCCTCGAAAGACGAGGAGAGGCGAGCGGGCCAAACGTTTTTGATCTATGTGTCATAGTAGGACGCCGCTTATCGTTCACAAGCCGGTAGAGAGCCTGCTTTCAGACGAGCTGGGCCATATCCGCTCCTTTGACAGCTTCTAAGTTAATTCTAATGTAATTTTCAGCGTTCATATAGTGGCTTTGAGCCGCGTTATCCTTTTCAGGGAGGGAAAATTATGATATAATTCAACCCGATGAAGCGCGGACGGCGCGCTTTAGAAGCAGGGCGCTGGCCCGATGAAGGAGATACGAGATGAGCAAGAAGAAATCCCAGAAAACCAAGGGCCTGAAAGCCGGTATCCTTGCCTTCGGCGTGGTGTTTGCGCTGTTCTCCACAGTGTTTCATCCCCACAGCCTGGGCGGATTTGTGCTCGCTCTCGCTTTGAGCGGCTTTGCGGGCGCGATCGTGAGAACCATGGCGCAGGGCCTGGATCTGACGGTGAAGGAGAAGACGCCCGAAAGCCTTCAAAAGGTGCAGGGCGATACCGGCAATCCAGACGTGGACGCGCTTTTGCAAAAGGGCCGCGAGATGATTACGGAGATTCGTTCGGAAAACGACAAGATTCCCGACTCGTCGCTGTCTGAAAAGCTGGACCGGCTGGAAAACCTGTGCGCCGAGATTTTCCGCGCGGTGTATGATAAGCCTGCCAAAGCCCCGCAGATTCGAAAGTTCATGGAGTATTACCTGCCGACCACTCTGAAGATGGTCAAGGGCTATCGGATGCTGGATGAGCGCAACGTTTCCGGCGCGGAGGCGCGAGCGGCGCGGGGCCGCATTGACGACGCGCTGGGCGTGGTGCTTCAGGGCTGTGAAAAGATGCTGGATAAGCTCTATCAGGACGATGTGCTTGATATCACGACGGATATCGACGTGCTGGAGCAGATGCTTAAGCGGGACGGCCTGACGGAGAGCGAGCTCAAGCGCGCTGCCGAGCAGGCGCGCGAGGCCGCGCGCATCGACGTCGAGACAACGCGTGTTGCCCGCGAGCGCGAGCAGGCCGCGAAACAGGCGGAGGAGGCAAAGCCCGTCTGGGACAGCGGCGTGCGTCGGGAGGTAGAAGACGCGCGGAACGAAGCGCAGACGCATATTCCTCAGGCGCCCACGCTGGAAGGCGGCATGTATCCGGCCTATGGCGATCAGGCGGCGCAGCTTAAGAAGCCGGACGGTCAATAAAAAACAAACATACTCAATATGGATAAAAAAACAGGAGGCTGTCATTATGTCGGAAATCAACAAACAGAACAGTACAATCGGATCCATGGTTCCCACGCTCACCCTCAACCCCACCTCTATGGCGAAGGATAAGGCTGTTCTCGAGGAAGTCACTCAGTCGATGGAGGCGCAGGCCGCGCCCAGCGCCAAGGCGGCCGCTGAGGCGGCGAGCGCCGCCGTTCAGGAGATGGACACGTCCATGCTCACCGAGGAGGATCGCAAGGTGATCGAGGATTTTGTGAGCAAGATCGATATCAACAATACCGATCATGTGTTGCTCTATGGCGCGGACGCGCAGAAGAAGATCGCCGATTTCAGCGACAGCGCGCTGGCGACGGTCCGTACCAGCGACACCGGTGAGGTCGGCGATATGCTGGTCAAGCTCGTCAATGAGATCAAGGGCTTTGGCGACGGCGCGGAGAAGCCCAAGGGCATCGGCGGGCTGTTCTGGAACGCCAAGAAGGCCGTCAGCGATATGCAGACCAAGTATGAAAAGGTCGAGGTCAACGTTGATACCATCTCTACGTCGCTGGAAAATTATCAGGTGCAGCTGCTCAAGGACGTGAGCATGTTCAACCATCTCTATGATATGAACACTCAGTATTTCAAGGAGCTGACGATGTATATCCTCGCGGGCGAGAAGAAACTCAAGGAGGTACGCGAGACCACCCTGGAGGAATTCAAGGCCAAGGCCGCCGAGACCGGAGACGCTATGGACGCGCAGCGCGCCAACGATCTTGCCGCCAATTGTGACCGCTTTGAGAAGAAGCTGCACGACCTCAAGCTCACCCGTCAGGTGGCGCTACAAATGGCTCCGCAGATTCGCCTTCTGCAAAACAACGACAGTCTGTTGGTAGAGCGCATCCAAAGCACCCTTTCCAACACGCTTCCCCTGTGGAAGAGCCAGATCGTGATTGCTTTGGGCATGCATCGCAGCCAGGAGGCGCTCAAGGCGCAGACCGCCGTAACCGATATGACCAACGAGCTGCTTAAGAAGAACGCGGCGGCCCTCAAGACCGGCACCATCGAGACGGCGCGAGAGGCGGAGCGCGGCATTATTGATCTTCAGACGCTGACCGAAACCAATCAGAGCCTGATCGATACCATTAACGAGGTTATGAAAATTCAGGATGAGGGCCGCACGCAGCGCCTGGAGGCCGAAAAGCAGCTTCTGACGATGGAAGACGAGCTCAAGAAGAAGCTTTTGGAGCTGAAACACTAAGCTGACCGAGAGGATCGTTTGAACAGATGAAATTCAAATTGCCGATGGGCGTGTGTGTACTGATTTCACTTGCCCTGGTTGTGTTTGGCTTTGCGTTTGGCACGGTGCGCGGCTATTCCGATGATCGTCGGCAGGTGACGGCGCTTTTGGAGGGGGAGAACGGCCTGCTGGATGTGCTGAGCTACCGCGGCGCGGACGGATTGAATCTGTGCGTGGTGGCCGGCAGACATCTGCCAGGAGACGACGAGGATTTGCTTGCGCTCAACGCGGCGGCAAAGAAGCTCCAGGCGGCGGACGAGGCGTTGGATGAGAAAAAAGAGGAGGACGAGCGGCTCACCGCCGCCGTTGCCGCGGTGAGCCGCAAGCTCAACGCCTCCGAAAGCTTTCGGGCGAGCGAGCGCGACCAAAAGTACCTGGATATGCTCACGACGGATCTGAAAAACCTGACCGCCAGCGAGGTAGTGGGTACTTATAATCAGGCGGCCTTGGATTTTAACGCGCAGCTGGACACGCCCATTGTCGGTATGATCGCGAGACTGCTTGGCGTGGCGTACTGCCCGCTTTACGAGTAAGGAGGCGCGGCTAAGGATGAAAAAGTCAATCTGCCTGGCCCTGTGCCTTCTTCTGCTCCTTACGCCCCTGTGGGCCCTAGGCGCGGCGCGCCTGCCCGCCGAGCGCGGCGTGGTGACGGACGATGCCGATGTGCTCAGCGCCGAGCTGGTCGAGGGCATCGCGGAGTACGCGTCTGAGGTTGAGGATGAGACCGGACTGGGAATTCATGTGGCGCTGGTGCATTTCCTTGACGGTCTGGACGCGCAGGCCTATGCTAACGCTTTGTTCGAAAAGTGGGAGCTGGATGAGGACGATATTCTGCTTCTGGGCGCGGCGGGCGAGGACAGCTTCGCCACCGCCATGGGAGACGAGGCCAAAAGTCTGCTTGGCGAGAAGAACGCGGAAAACCTGCTCTTCACCTCCTCGAGCTTCAGCACCCAATTTCGGGCGCAGGCGTACGATCAGGCGTTTCGGAGCTATTTCTCCGGCTTTAACAGCCTGCTGAAAAAACAAACGGGCGCGGAGATCAGCCTGAGCAGCCTCGGAATTTCCTCTGCCGCCCTAGGCCCGACCACCGGTCCGAGGGAATATAGCTCCCAGCTTTGGGAGGAGGTCATGGAGGCCGTTCGTGACAGCAGCGAGGATTACCAGGCCTACCACGAGACACGGCGTTCCTCCGAGAACGGATTGAGCGCGGGCGGCTGGATCGTATTGGCGGTGCTCGTCGCCATCGTTTTCAGTCAGAGCGGCCCCGTGCGCAAGCGGCGCGGCAGCGGCGGGAACCGTGGCTGCGGCTGCTCGCCCATCAGCGGGCTGATGAGCCTGCTTGGCATAAACGCGCTTATCAACGCGTTTCACAGGAAGCGGTAGGGAGGCAACAAATGCTCGCGGATTACAAAAGAGGCTTGCGGCATGGAATACCCATCGCACTGGGGTATTTGTCCGTGGCGTTCGCCTTTGGAATTCAGGCCACCTCACTGGGCCTGAGCCCCTTGCAGACGGTCATGATCTCTGTTTTCAATGTGACCAGCGCCGGTCAGCTTGCGGGCTTGCAGCTCATGGCGGCGGGAGCGTCGCTTACGGAAATGGCGCTGACCCAGCTTACGATCAATCTGCGCTACGCGCTGATGAGCCTGAGCCTGAGCCAGAAACTGGATGAGAGCATGACGCTCCCTCATCGGCTGCTCCTGTCGTTTTGCAATACGGACGAGGTGTTCGCCGTCGCGTCACAGCAGCCGGACAAGATCGGAAGGGCCTACCTCTATGGTTTGACAAACGGGCCGTTTCTCGGCTGGACGTTGGGAACACTCCTGGGGGCGCTGGCAGGCGGCCTTCTGCCCAAGGATGTCACAGACGCGCTGGGTATTGCTATCTACGGCATGTTCATCGCGATCATCCTGCCACCCTTCCGCCGCGTGCGCGAGGTGCGTATCGTGATTCTCATCGCCGTGGCGATGAGCTGCCTGATTACGCTTCTGCCGCTGTTTCATTTTATCTCGGACGGCTTTCGGATCATCCTGTGCGCGGTGGTCGCCTCGGCATTGGGCGCGTGGTTGATGCCTCGGCCGGTAAAGAATGATGATGAGGAGGCGCGGCGCTGATGGAGTGGAGAACCTTCTTGATCTATCTGGTGGTGATGGCGGGTGTGACTTATCTCATCCGCATGCTGCCGTTGGCGGCTGTCCGGGGCAAGGTGCGGAGCGTCTTTCTTCAATCCTTCCTGTATTATGTGCCCTATGCCGTGCTCGGAGCGATGACCTTTCCGGCGGTGTTTTCCGCGACAGGCAATTGGGTGACGGCGCTCCTGGGTACGATCGCCGCGCTGATACTGGGCTGGATGGAAAAAAGCCTGCTTACCGTCGCCGCCGTGGCTTGCGTGGTGGCGTATATCGCGGGCTTTTTCGTATAGGAAATTAGAAAATGCGGCCTGGGTATTGCATTTTTTGAAAAACCATGGTACAATCATCCTTGCGATTTATGAACCCAAGGAGGTGAAAGACGTTGCCGAACATTAAGTCCGCCATCAAGCGCGTGAAGGTGAACGAGACAAAGAATCTTCGTAACCGTATGGTGAAGTCGAAGGTCAAGACCGCCATCAAGAAGTTTGAGACGGAGGTCGCCGCAGCTCCCGCGAATGCTGGTGCGCAGTACAGCCTCACCACCTCCGCTATCGATAAAGCCGCCGCCAAGGGCATCCTGCATAAGAATGCCGCGAACCGCAAAAAGGCTCGCTTGGCGAAGCAGCTGGCCAAGGCTCAGTAATTTTGAGCCGTGCCGCAGACCTGCGTGTTGCGTATTCTGCGGCGGCAGGTCGAAAAGACGAGGAAGCAATGCCGTGTGATGAAGCTTATCACACGGCTTTTGCTTTTGTGGCGGGATTCAAAATCGCTTCTCGGATTGCGCGATATGGGCTCGAATCTCACGCTCGTGCGCGAGACAATACGCGTAGCTGTCCTTCATGAACGTCTGGATGTTTCGCGAATGGTACATTTGATCAAGCGTATCAAGAATTGGCACGCCGTCGGCCGTCATGTCAAAAAAGTAGGGATACACGCAGCCTCCGGCCTCCCTTGGAAAGTAGGGGTTGATAGCGCTGAGGCGCTCGTCGCGCATGACGCTTTCAACGACCATTTCGCTCAGAATCCATTTCAGCGATGGCCGCTCATATTCCGCGTAGCTATCCTGCCACAGACGGTTCCAGACATGGAACCAGATGAAATGAATAATTTCATGGATGGAAAGACCGAGCGCACCGCGCTCGCTGTTCAGATAAAACACGTCGAATGTATGGCGATCCAGAAATCGCGGAGATACGGGGTTGAGAGAGATAAAGGCGCGCAGGTCGTTAAACAGGCATTCCGTGCTGGTCTGAAAGGCGTCGGACAGCGCCGCTTCGATCTGGGACTTATGAGCCTGAAAATGCGCGTTGTAGCGTTTGACTTTTTCATCCAGCGTTTCCTTCTGCTCCTCATAGATCTCCCTGAGAGAATCACGGATATAGGCGCACCTGTCCTCAAAACAGAGGCTCTTGGCCTTTTTCTCCTTGATTTGCGGGAAAAAATAGTACAGCCCGTCCGACCATACGGTGCTTCGCCGTCCCCCTGAAACAATAGGATATTCTCAATCATAGAATCGGCGCCGGGGTTGGAAAAAGTTACGTTCATCCGACCATCTCCTTTCTATATATCGATCAGTGATCAGGCGGAGCTGATTTTTTGTCCAGCAGGTGAAAGATTCCGTTTGGAATTTCAAAGACAAATACGATTCCCAGCACAATGGCCACGGTGGCTTTAAGCGCGGCAAAGCCGCTGGCGGCTGCCTGACCAATTTGCCCTGTAACCAGATAATAGGACGTCCAATAGATACCCGCGCCCGGTACGAGGGGAAAAATGCCGGAAATCAAAAAAACGGTGACCGGACAACGCAGCCTGACCGCGCAGACTCGGGAGAGCACGATCACCAGCACCGTGGCAAAAAAGGTCGCGGATGTCGCGCCTATACCGTCCATCAGCGCGGCATAGGTCAGCCATCCCGCGCCGCCAATTCCCCCGCAAAAGAAAAAGTATTTGCGCGGAACGCTGAAAAGCAAAGCAAAGGCCACCGTTCCAACGATTGCAAGCAGCGTTTGTACAATCACAGTAAAACGCCTCCCATCAGGCGCTGATAAACGGTAAACATGACGCCCACCCCGATGGCGATGCAGATAAAAACCAGCATAGCGTCCAAAAGACGAACGGCCCCGGAAATATAGTCCCCATCCGCGATATCGCGGATGCCGTTGGTAAAGGGAACGCCAGGAACGAGCGGGATAATGGAACCGATGATCATATGGCTCATGTCCGCTCCAAAGCCGAGACGGTAGCATAGAATACAAATCAGCGTGACCAGCATGCCGCCCAGAATATTGCTCACGATTTTGCTCATGTGCCTCGTGCCCGCCCAGAGCACGAACACATACAATAAAAAGCCGGCTACGAACGCCGCCGCGCAGTCGATCGCGCTACCGTCAAACAGGCCGCAAAAGCACGCGCTTCCCACGGCCGAGGCAAGCATTTGCATGAAGGGCGGCTCGGAAGGCATCTGGCGGATTTCGCGCAGCCTTTGACGCACCTCCTCAAGCGTATAGCGCCCCTCCTCGATCTCGCGGGAGAGCTGATTGACTGCCACCACGCGATTGAGCCGCGTGCCCTTGACCGGAATGTGCTGCACTCGCGCAAACTGTCCACCCTTTTCACCGGGCAGGCAGTTTCCCGTGGTGAAGATGCCGTTGCTAAGAACGAAAAAATCCTTGCGCTCTACCCCGAAATAGGCAGAAATACGCTCCATGGTTTCCTCAATCCGGAAAATTTCCGCTCCGTTTTCCAGCAAAATATGACCAGCCTCCATCGCTGTTTCCAGCACGTCCCGGTCATCGGGGGCGCATTGCCGCGCCGCGCCGCATGGCTGCCCCATCCTGATCCTCCGCCTTTGTATGAAACACCAATCTGCCCGTGGCCTGGTATCCATGATTCAGTCGTATGCCTTGTGAGCAGACCGCGCTTTTTCATATTATACCACGTATGGTCAAGCGCGTCGATAGGGAAACAGCTTCGAGATACGGAAGCGGCGTCGGCTCAATCGAGCCGGCGCCGTCATTATCAGCCTTTTCTTACCGCGTATGTTCCCGCCCTTTCAGCAATAGTATTCCATGGGGTAGGTAAGATAGCTGATCTCATCCAGCTGATCGGCGGTCACATAACCCGCCGGAGCGTTGATCAGGCTGGGCAGACGGTTGACGATGGTGGCGCAGGTGTGCTCGACCGTCGCGGGCTTGACCACATGGAATTCCGTGTTGGGCTCGCCGGTGATCCACCAGTCACACATATCGCCGTCCTCGGGGCCATATACCTTACCGATGGTCTCCTCCTCGATGGTGATGCCCTGCATGGTCCCAATGGTCACAACGGCGGACATGCCGATGCAGTTTCCGGCCTTGATGTCCTTGCTCAGGGTGGAAGAATGGATGTCCTTGTCGATCACGCAGGGAACATGCTTTTGCTCGATGGACTTGATGGTCAGGCCGAGCTTGTTGCAGATCGCCTCGGCGGCATTCCAGGCATAAGAGGGTTCAAATTCGGTTGGATGCGCGATGCTTTTCTCAAATGCCTCGGCCGTCAGGCCGCAGCCGTGCGCCTTGGCCAGGGCCAGTCCGTATTCGTCCACATTGTAGCTGTATGCACCCTTGATCTTGGTAATTTTGTGGCAGCCGCCGACAACAAGCGCGACGATGTTGATCCAGAAGATATCCTGCATGCCGGAGCCGGTGATGGTGCAGCCGGTCTCCTTGGCCAGGGCATCCAGCCGGTTGATCTGAGCGGCGGAGGTGGTCCAGGGATAAATGGCTTCCTCACAGGTGGTGATGACGTTGATGCCGCGTGCGACGCATTTTTCAACATGATCGTAAATGTCGTTGATGAAACTGAACAGGGTGACGATCGCCACGTCCACGTCGCACTCGTCCAGCACCCTGTCGGCATCGTCGGAGATAGTGATCCCGGTCTTGACGCCCAGTTCGGCATAGTCGCCCACGTCTTGGCCCACAATGGCGGGATTGACGTCGATCGCGCCCACGATCTGCGCGCCGTTTTCATAGAGGTAGCGAAGAATGTATTTGCTCATTTTACCGCAGCCATACTGCACAACCTTGATTTTTTGCATGAGAGAAGCCTCCTCGTTCATTTTCTAACGATATAGTAAACCCTCATCTGGGAGTGTCAATGACTTGTTCTGTCGAATCGGACCGATCATTGCAATCAGAAGTTGGATGCTTACGTACGGGAAAAAGAACTTGCGCAGGTTACGTCCCATACCATTACCACGCCTGATGAATTGCGCTATGCACTGGAGCTTTCCCGCAAGCGTGGCTACGCGATTGACGATGAAGAGTGCGAAATAGGGATGCGTTGTTTGGCCGCACCTATATACGACGCGGGCGGACAGACGATTGGGGCACTCAGTCTGTCCGGTCCTGTTTCCCGCATGTCGCAAATGCGCTATGAATTGGAGCTTGGGCCCAAGCTGTGCGAATATGCCAAGCGGATTACTGACCGGATTTGCGGGGGATCAATGCAAACAGATGAATCCGAATGAAACGCCTGGCAAGCATCGGCACATCCTCTCATCATGTGGGGGAGCCCTGCGCTGGTTCTTATGGCGAATATCGAAAAGCCGCATGGCGCAAAAAAGGGCTGTAATTGCGCAAAGAAAACGGCGGACAGGCCCACACAGATTGGCCCTTAACATTTATGAGCATTGCCTCAAGCAAAGCGGAAGCCCCATTGGATTTCCCATCGAACCAGCGTCCTGCGCTCGCGCTCCGCGTCCGTCGCGTCCTTTCCGCTTTCATACCAAATGGGATTGGGAAAGCGAAGATAGCGGGTGTCACCCGTGCGGAACATATTGCGATGCGGAGCTTGCACGCGAAGACTCTGGCTGCCGACGGCAACGATGTATTCGGCGAAATCCGTCAAAACCGCACGCTTGAGCACCATGGTTTTAAACCCTTCCTCATGATTGATGTCAATCGTATTAGGACGGGTGGCCAGCACCATCGTGGACGCGTCTTCAGCGGCAGTTGAAATGCCCAGAGGCTGACGATGGTCGCCTTTGGGATAGACTCGTCCATCCACGAAATCAGCATCGGTGAATTGGACTGGCCCAGAAAGCTATGTACGAATCGACTGGTCGGCTTGTTGTATAACTCCGTTGGCGTTCCGATCTGAACCACGTTGTCTATATCCATGACCAGCATGCGGTCTGATAGAGCCATAGCCTTGGATTTGTCGTGAGTCACAAAGATGATGGTAAAGTTGAATTCCTTTTGCAACCGCTTGATTTCAAAACGCATGCTTTCACGCAGCTTGGGATCCAAATTGGAAAGAGGCTCACCGAGGAGCTTAACCTTAGGATTTGTCACAATGGCACAGACAAGAGCAATGCGCTGCTGTTGTTCGTCGGATAAATCTGAAGGGAACACATTCTCCATGCCGTCTAAGCTGCAATGCTTGAGCGTCTAGGAAACACGTTCCTTCATTTCGGCGCGGGGGACATTTCTGTACCTTGAGGGAAAACGCCACATTTTCAAAGATATTTATGTGAGGCCATACGGCGAAGGCCTGAAATACCATCCCAAGCCCACGCTCCTCCAGCGGTACATAAAGATTTTTAGTACGGATGGATACCAGCTTTCCGCCAAGATAGATTTCCTCCTCCGAAAGATCCTCGAAGCCTGCGATCATGCGTAGCGTGGTGGTCGTGCCGCAGCCGGATGAGCCGAGAAAGAAGAAGCATACCCCCTCTTTGACATTTAGACAGAAGTCATCAACGGCTGTGACTGTCCCAAGCGTTTTGGTAGTAAAATGTTTGGTGACATGATTGAGTACGATTTAATCCATTTTAAATACCCTTTCTGTCCTTTGTGATGGCCTTGACGACACTATTTCATAATGATGGCGATGGCAACCATAGAAAGCGCCGCGTCTTGGGTCATATAGCCGTTTACGCGTAGCTGCTGGATCTGAACGCCCAGCGTGCGACTATTGGAACCGTAAAGCAGAACGGAAGTGGTCAACTCACGCATGGCGGGCAGAAGAAAAAGCTGGATACCATCGCGGGCTTGATAAGTGGCAGAGCGATATCCAGGAGCAATTCCATATGGGTCGCCCCACAAGAACGGCTAGCCTCCTCTAGCGATAAATGCACCTGCTATAGAGAGGCGGAGCAGGACTTGAGCGTGTAACTCAGATAACGGGCGATATAAGCTACCATGATAATCCAGATGGTGTTGTACAACGTAATTCCAAATACGGCGCCGCTCCATGCCAGAATACAGCCGATGGCATGACCGTTCTGGGCAGGGAATAGGGAAGTACGGCCAGCGTTTCCAGCGCTCCGCTTCCCTTGGGCTTGACCTTGTAAATGACGTAAGAAAGCATTACCCCCAGGAACAGACATACAATGCCGGAGACAAAACCAAGGAAAAGACTATTTTTAATAGAGTCGGTAACGGCAATGCTGTCGACAAGAATTTTTTGATAATTGACCAGTGAGAAGTTTTCAAATGCAAAAGGCAGACCGTAGGCCTTCAGAAAGCTGACCAAAACGATAATGACCAGGGGCAGCACCACGAGCATCATGAAAATGATTGGGAAAATCAGCAGCGGAAATTTGGCGGCGCACAGCTTGATCATGGCCGGAGGCATGGATTTTCCTTTGATGATATCATAACGCTCTGTCTTGAGAAGCTTCCGCTATACGAACAGCGCGATGGACACAACGATGACCAGGACGACGGACAGAGCGGTCGCCTCACGGATTTCCTGGAAATCGCCGCCGGCACTAAACCCGATTTCCCCTTTAAAGAAGATCGCCGGTTTCCTTCCTTTTGAGAAGATAAACCGGCAGTCTCATGGAAAAACCACTCGACAGATTGATGATTCACACTATATTGATTTATGGATGTTGCATTTATCTGCCTAGAACATGAATTTGTAGGATATATTAGCGTTGTACGCGACCAGAGACGTTGCCGCCCATGAGAGCATACACATCCTTTTCCGATACAAGGTTAAAATCATGCTCAATGGTTTGCTTGAGGCAGCTCGCTGCTACCGCAAACTCAATTGTGGTTTGCTCATCCAGGCCTTTGCGCATAGCATGAATCAAACCGCCGCCAAAGCTGTCACCACCGCCTACACGATCGATCAAACGAATAAGATAATTCTTGGAGAAATATGCCTTCTCGCCGGTGTATAGCATCCCCGCCCAGTTGTTCTCACTGGCGCTGATGGATCCGCGCAGTGTAATTGCTACTGCTTTGCATCCAAAGCGTTTGGTAAGCTGCTTTGCCACGCTTACATAAGCTCCATAGTTAAGCTTGCCGCTCGCAAGGTCAGTACCTACAGCCTCGATGCCGAATACGTCTTTAGCGTCCTCCTCGTTTGCGATCAGCACGTCCACATACGGCACCAACAGGGCCATAACCTCCCCTGCTCTCTCGCGACTCCATAGTTTGCTCCGATAGTTGAGATCGCAGCTTACAGTAATCCCTCTCTCGCGGCATTTCTTCAGCGCATCTAGTGTGATTTCAGGTAGCTCACCACCTAATGCGGGCGTAATGCCAGTCCAGTGAAACCAGTTTGCACCGTCCAGAATCCTATTCCAATCAAATTCATTCCTGCCGGCTAGTGCGATAGCGGAGTTGGCACGGTCATAGATTACCTTGCTGCCTCGCTGACTTGCCCCTTTCTCTACAAAGTACAGGCCTAGACGTGAACCGCCGCGAATGATACTTTCAGTATTCACGCCGAAGCTTCGCAGATTATTGACCGCGCATTGACCAATCTCGTGTGCGGGGAGTTTGGTGCAAAAGGCAACGTCATCACCGAAATTGGCCAGCGATACGGCCACGTTGGCCTCACCGCCCGCATAGGTGGCCTCAAACCGGTCGGCCTGAAGAAATTTGAGGTAGCCTTCAGGATTTAGACGCATCATAATTTCACCAAAGGTTACAATTTTGCTCATTTTAGCCTACTGCCTTTCTATATTCTGCCGACAATGCGGTAATCCTATCCCAACTTCCGGATTCAATCCATGACTTGTTTACCAGGTTACCGCCAACCCCTACGCCGCAGCAGCCTGCGGCCAGAAAATCTACAACGTTTTTTTCATTCACACCACCTACGGCGATCAGCGGAATATTGTTCAGCGGGGCCTTGATAGCCTTGATATACGCCGGTCCAAGCTGTGCGGCTGGAAAGATCTTTACGCTATCGGCGCCAGCTTCGTACGCCGCAACGATCTCACTAGGTGTGAGCGCGCCGGGAAAGCATGGGAGGCCATATTCTTTCATTCTGCCTATCAGATCTGGGTTGGTATGTGGCGTAACAATATATTTCGCGCCTGCGTCGTATGCCATCTCCAGTTGTTCACGCGTAACCACTGTACCGGCACCCACCAGCATCTTTCCGGTCATGTGCTTTTCTATCGTCCTGATTGCCATGACCGTATCCTTCCAGCTTTCGGGCTTGGACTGACTGAAAGTTACCTCTATCAGGTCGATTCCACCTGCGTATAGCGCCTCCGCAAGCTTCACCATATATTGTGTCGGAAGTTCCCGTACAATGGCGATGATTTTGTGAGCCAAAACCCATTCTAATGCTTTCACACTCGTATCTCCTTGATCGTTCTAAGGACATGAAAAGTTTTTACAGTGATAAGCTATTGAAAAAAGCTCAATGCTTGATAGACACGCGGCGTACCTCCAAATATTCTTCTAAGCTAAAGTGTGAGCAGTCCTTTCCGATTCCACTCTCTTTCACGCCGCCATGGGGGAGATTGAAGGCGTAAAAAGGCTCATTAATGCATACCGATCCAAAGCGCATGCCAGATGCCACTTCCTGTGCCTTTTCCATATTGTGCGTGTAGAGGTATCCGGCTAGCCCATATTCTGTATCGTTGGCCAAACGTACCACATCTTCTTCGGGACCATAGGCAATCACCGGCATTACTGGACCGAAGATTTCCTCCTGATATACGCGCATGCTACGCGTCACGTCCGCTAGAATGGTAGGATAGTAATAATATCCTGAATGGTCCGGTCGCCGTCCGCCTATCACCAGACGTGCTCCTTTTTCAACAGCGTCCGTTACCAGCGCCTCCACGCGCTCCCGTGCGTCGGCGGAACTCATAGGACCTACGGGCTGACCGTGACCCTCGAAACAGGTTAGGGTCAGATTGGATGTCTCGTCTGCAGCGGCGCTTAAAAAAGTCTCCAATTGAGCGCGCGGTACATATATGCGGTTTGGACTTACGCAAACTTGGCCGCAGTTGTCAAATTTCTGTCGTACGGTTAAGCGCGCCACGGTGTCAATGTCTGCATCGTCCATAATGATCACCGGAGCATTACCGCCTAGCTCCAGCGAGAAGCGCTTGACGCTTGAAGCGGATTGGGAGATGATTTCCCTCCCTGTCGTACTGGAACCGATCAGCGTGAGCATGCTGGGAATAGGGCTATGATTCATGGCCTCACAGATATCGCGGGAACCGCTGATGATGTTGATGACGCCCTGTGGGAAATTGATATCGGCAGCTATACGGCCGATCAGCAGGGTGCTCAGCGGCGTGATGGATGCCGGTTTGAGCACACAGGTGCAGCCTGAAGCTAGAATGGGCCCTAATTTGTAGCCTACATTGAGCAATGGAAAATTCCACGCCAAATAGGCGGCCACTACTCCAATGGGTCTGCGAAAAATAAGATTGGTGTGGCTATTGTCATAATCATTGATGATCTGGCCATGCATGCGTTTCATTTCCTCGTTAAAATAGCGCAAGCAATCCACCAGCATATTGAAGTCGTACAGAGCGGTGGCCATGGGCTTGCCGGTTTCGGCGATGAGGGTATCCACTACTTGATCTCGATGGCTTTCGATGGCATCGGCCAAACGCAAAATATGTTTTTCACGCTGGGAAATGGAAAGCGTCGACCATTCTTCAAAAGCATGCTGAGCGGCCTCCAAGGCCTCCAGGGCCTGCGCGGAGCTGGCACCTTCAAATGAGACAATCTCCTGCCCCGTGGCAGGATTATACACGTGCATCGGGTTTCCGGCACCGGCTACAAGCGAGCCGTTGATGTACTGTTTCATTATCCTAAGCTCCTTTCAAATTCGCTGATCTGGTAGTATTCAAGAATCTCACGGTTGATCTCAAAGCCCAGTCCCGCTCCCTTAGGCAGACCTATCAACCCTTCAGCAAGGGAGGGTCGATTGAGGTTGAGTTCTTCGCGTAGCAAATTGTGACTGCGATCGTATTCCAGCCACACAGGAGCGGGATTGAGGCTGTCCGGATAATCTGGCAGGCTAAACGCCGCGTGAATTCCCGTTTGCAGAGCGACAGCGCTTCCCCAGATGTGAGGACAGCAGCGAATGTTATGAATCGTGGACAGCATTGCCACGTTGGCAAACTCACTCAGGCCGCCGGTCACACAGCAGTCAGGCTGCACGATGTCCACGGCGCGGGCTTCTAACAACCGAGCAAACCCATATCGTGTAAACTCTGCCTCCCCGCCCGCGATGGGAATGTTGGTTTTATTCCGTACTTCACAGTAACCGCGAATGTCCTCTGGCGGCACAGGTTCTTCAAACCAGAAAATATCAAATTCCTCCACCCGATGGGCCAAGGCCAATGCATCCGTGGCATTGTAAGCGTGATTGGCGTCCAGCATCAAGGCAACATTTCCGCCCACGGCTTGACGGATACTTTTTACAAGCCTTGCGTCACGCTCCACGCCAAAGCCCACCTTGATCTTCATTCCTGTAAAGCCTTGCGACACATAAGCCTGTGCCTCGTCCACAAGGTCGGAGTCGGTAGTGTTCGCCATACGGTAAAAGCCGGTGGCATAGGGACGCACATCTGTCCGTCCCGCGCCACCCATGAGCTGGTATACAGGCAGGTTTAGCGCCTTTCCCGCGATGTCCCATAAAGCGATATCCACGGCGCTAATGGCCTCTACCGTCGCACCCTTCTGACCGTGATCGCGTAAAGAATTATACATCTGTCTCCAAAGAACCCCACGATCCAACGGATTCTTTCCCAGAATCATTGGAATGTACACCTGTTCCAGAATCGCATGATTGACATATGGGTTGCCAAACGCCTCTCCCCAACCTGTGATACCGGTATCTGTGGTCATCTCCAGCAGAAGCATCGTTCGCGCGTCATACCACGCCTGCGAGTAACAAAACCGCTTGCTGCCCAATTCTTGACGCACAACATGTAACCTGATCCGTTCAATTCTCATCGGTTGCCTCTTTCTCCAGCCACCTGGCCAAGTTGAAAAAGATTTGATCGGCCACAGGATCCTGCCCCAACGACTGAGTTAGCCGCAAAGTGGAGAGCAGGTAACGTCCCTTTCCATAGGAGCGGAAAAACACATCGGCCGCGTCATACGCTCCGGATACGCCGGTGTAGTTCTGCTTATCCATCTCGTCCTGCCACCAACCGTAGCCGATCATGCCCAGTTCCCAGTCATGCCCTTGATTACGCACGGAGCGGCGCGGACAAACGTTTTGATACATCTCGCCCATCATGCCGTCGGGCAAACCGCGAAACAGTGGGTGTCCTCGACGTATCACGTGATTGTTGGGGGTCCAATATCCAAAGCTCTCACAAGTGCGTAACGGGAAAGGAAGCAGTCCTTCCGGAAGCTCCATTTCGTTGACAACGCGTCTAATGCCCAACGGCAACTCGAGCACGGCTACTGTCGCTCCGGCCTGTGCAAAGGATGCAAGCTTTGCACCGTCTGTGGGAGTCAGGTTGCCCAGTACATAAATCACTCGGGAGCTGCTATCCGCTTCTCGCGAGGACAAGCCTGCACGATCCATCAGCTGGCGAAGCGTACCGCACGTATCATACAGGGAAAGTGGGCTCGATACGTCACAAACAGGTCGGAGCACGGAAAAGAATGTCTCGTTCTGAGCCGCACCCCATGTAACATTTATCCGATATTGTCCCTCTGGTAAAGGGCCAAGGCAAACGTCCTCTAACCGTACGGCGGTATGGTCAGCCCGTGCCATGTGCTCATATCGAAAGAATTCATTTCCATTTTCGTTTGTGATTTTTATCTGTAGAGATGCACTTAGATCTTCTGCGTCACTCACCACATGGCAGGCCAAAACTGGAGACTCGCCGGGGTAATAGTTGGCCTTGTCCGGACGGACTGATGTAAACGTTGCCGCAAACGCGTGCTTCATGACGGAATATGCCGCCTTGGGGCGACGATGAATGTCAAGCATGCCCGCTCCAACAACCCAGTCGCCATCCACAAAGGCATGAATGCCAATACCCGCCACTCGCGGATTGACACGACATGCCTCCAGCATATCCTTGTTAGCGGCCGCATGACGCTCTTGCTCCGCCTGACACCATGCCTCCAATGATCCGAATTCTTCTAATATACCAGTATCACGCAGCAACCGCTGATAGGTGGAGTATAGCCGACGATGAATTTTGTAATCTGGGGTCAGAGGGTTAGCGCCGCATGCATAGGTTTGCATCACGGCGGACAGATCGGGAACACTGCCATATCCCAGTTCTGTTACGTTGGTCAGCACATCTGGAATGACCAAGCTTTCGGTATTGCTGCCCTTTGTCAGGCCAATGCGCTCCATTTCTGCTTGATTGTGACCCAAACAATACAATTCAGCATAGGTGTCGTTGTTCACCGGAGCGCCAGGATAGAAGTGTACGTCCGCAATCACAGAGGGGGACCATTTTCCCGGCAGATATACGCTGGCACCGTCGTAAAAACCGCCGGATTCGTCCAGAATCATGCGGCTTTCGTCCAATCCGCGAGCGACCAGCGCCATGGGGTGGCGCAGGCGCTTGAGATCCTGCCGATGGACCTCGTTAAACACCTCCCACATTACAATGCAGGGATGATTGCGATCTCGCAGAATCATTTCGCGTAAATCCTGTTCAATGCGATCTGCCATAGCAGGGGAGGACTGCGGCCAGAATCGCATACATTCTACTGCAATGGCGCCTACCATCAGCATGCCCATGCGATCGGCCTTCTCATAGACGATAGGAGGTTGAGGTTTGCGCCAGGGACGCAGCAGGTTGAGTCCTGCTTCTTTGGCCAGCCGAAGCTCCTTTTCAATCAGATCTGGCGTTTCGGGGAAGGCCAGCGTGTTGGGATAGTACCCCTCGTAAAATGCGGCCTTGAGTAGCAGCTTTTTTCCGTTTAGATAGAAATCCCGACCACATACGGTAAATTCCCGCATGCCAAACACAAAGCTAAGCTCGTCCTGCTGACACCCATCTGATTGCAGCTTCAAACAAACTCTGTAAAGGTTCGGCGCGTCAGGAGACCATAGAAGTGGAGAATGGATTGGAGCCTTAACTTCCAAATCAGACGTCCCTGGGCGCAGACGCAGTTCCCTGCGTTCTTCAAAGACGATTGCGCCATCGGCCTCCTGAGAGATCAGCGTTTCCAGGGTCGCATTGGATTCACATAGCAACGTATTGTGTGCAGAAAAATAGATCATAGTCTGGCTGAGTCTTAGATCAGGACAGGCGAAGGGATGGGTAAGGTACAGGGCGCCCGTCAGCAGGAGGGTCACATCCTGCCATATTCCACCGGCGATAGCGCCGCGCCAGTGCGGCATTTCATTGTAGCCTAGTCCATCAATAGATTCGCGGCGTGTTATGAGAGGCGTAATTACGCGCACGACAAGGTGATTCTCGGAGCCAGGCAGCACAAGGTCGCTGATTTCAAATTCAAAATCCGTGTAGCCACCATCATGGTAGCCAATGGGGTGCCCGTTGAGCCATACCTCAGCACGGTAATTCACCGCACCAAAGCGCAGCCGTGCGCATCCGCCATCCATTCCGCCTTCATACACGAACGCACGGTGGAACCAGGCCACGCCTTCAAAGTCCTCCACGTAGGTTTCCAAACAGCAGGGAATGCATATCTGTCGCACGTCAGGACGGGCCAGCAGTACATCGTGCCGTTCCCAGTGCAGAGATTTGCCCTGCAGCTTATCATCAATGACAACCTGCCATATTCCGTTCAGGGACAATGCTGTTGCTTTCATGCTTATGGCTCCTTTGGCAGTTGATCAATAGTGGGGACAGGGCGGCAACCACCCCGTCCCCTGATAGGCTCGGCATGCTTATTGGTATGAAGCCAGCAGGGTATCCAGTTCATCCTTTACGTAGGCCATTCCGTCCGCAGCCGTCATATCACCTACGGCAATCTGGTCGCGTACCTCGTTCCATACTTCCATAAACAGGTCGTTGTCAGGGATCCAAGGGGCCGCGACTGCGGTGGAAGCACAGGCCTGGTAGACCTCAGAATGAACGGGAGGATCATACACCAGCACGCCGGATTCAAAGGCTTCTACCACGGGAATGCCGCCGCCTCCATTTGCCATCATAGATTTTGCATTTTCGTAGTTGCTGAAAAATTGAATCACTTCCCATGCCTCGTCAGGATGGGCGGAATTAGCGGGAATGGTATAGGCCAGACCGGAACCCCAGTTGCCGGTTTGTGTGCCTTGTGGGCCTACAGGCCAAGGCACAATGCCGTATTCGAAGGGAAGATCACGGAAGGAGGCGCGATAGTACAGGCAATCGCCCCACATAGCGGCACGTTGCGCAGGAACCATTGAGGTGGGATAGTTTTCTGCGGCGATGCATAGCGGCGCCACACCATACTCCGTGTGTAGCTTAAACATGAAGTCCACAGCCTCTACAAACGCACTGTCTGTCAGCAGACTTTCGGTCTTATCCTCGTTGTAAAAGGAAGCGCCATTGCTCCATACCCAGTTGGCAGTCCACCAGATCCCCTCTTCAGAGGTAAAGCCATACACCTTGTCGGTACCTTCGCCCGTAGTCAACTTTTGGGCATATTCCAGAAATACATCCCAGGTCCATTGGCCGCGCTGCCAGAGGTCGTAAGGATCCTCGAGACCGGCGTTTTTTATCATCTCCATGTTGTAGCCGATACACATCACGTTGATTTCGGCGGGTATACCGGTGGGATAACCCATGGGACTGTGTGTCTCGGTTAGATGGGGATAAAAATGATTCCAGCCGGGCTGGCTGATGTCATAGGTGGTCTCCACGTAAGGGGTCAGATCCATCAACGCATTCTTTGAGGAAAACACGTTGATATTGTAATCGTTCACATGTGCTAGGTCAGGAGCGTTGCCAGAGGCGATGCGGGTAAGAAGCTTTTCGTGGTGCTCATCAGAGGCGGTAAAGGTGATTTTCACCTTAATATCGTCATGCGTAGCGTTAAACGCATCGGCAATCGCGGGGTAAACTGCGTCGCACCAGTCCGAGATGGCCATAAACTCTAACACTACGGGTTCATCGGACTGTGCCAGAGCGGAACCCGACAAGCCCAAAAGCATGATTAGGGCAAGTAGAACAGCCAGCTTTTTTTTCATAATACATTCTCCTCATATTATAGAGTAGTAGTTTAGTGGTTAACGAAATTTTCTTCGTTTCCCTCCTCCCAAAGACTTGACTTTTAATAGTTAGTCTTTTCTTTATTGATGGAAGATCGGTCATTCCGTTGCCGCTGCATTGGCATTGTCACCTCCTTGTATTTGGCGGCAGTTGCATTTCGGTCAAATTTTTTCGTCAGGAAAACGATCAGCCTTTCACGCCTGAGGAGACGACGCTTTCCATAAAGTAACGCTGCGAGAAAATATAAAACACAAGCATAGGGATGACCCCTACCGAGGCGGCCGCCATCTGATGAGGCAAGTCCACGGTAAAGGTTGTTTTGTACATGGACAGCACCACAGGCAACGTGCGCAGCGCAGGCGAATCCACCACAATCATAGGCCAGAGCAGGTCGTTCCAAGGGGCAGTGAAGGAAAATACACCCAATACCAGTAGCTGAGATTGGCATAATGGCAGCATCAATGACACAAATCGGGTCATGTAGCCACCACCGTCGATGATAATGGATTCCTCCAGCTCGCGTGGAATTTGCATAAAGCTCTGCCTAAGCAAAAACACGCCAAAGGGTGTAAAAAAGTAGGGCAACAGAATACCAGTATACGAATCCAGCAACGATAGCTTTTGCGCAATCAAATAGGTTGGAATTAGTGTTACAAAGGTGGGCACCATCAGCGAAGCCATGAACAGAAGGAAAATCTTATCGCGCCCGGGAAAGGACAGACGAGCGAAGGCGTAGGCACCCGTGGAAGAGGTAAAAAGCTGCAAAACCAAAGCCAGAAGCGCAATACACAGCGTATGGAAAAAGGTTTGAAGAACGCCGTCGCCAATGAGCACATCCGTCCAGTTTTGCCATTGCGGATCACTTGGCCAAAGAGTGGGCGGAATGATGGTAGCCTCCGTGATTGTTTTAATGGACGTGACTAGCATCCAAAACAAGGGGAAGACCATCACTACAGCGCCCAGGATTAACGCAAGATGAATGAGGCCCGTGGCTAGTGGAGATCTTTGACGTTTCATGGCGCACCTCCTCAATCATAATAAACCCAGCGCTTTTGTCCATACCACTGCAACAGCGTTAACAGCATGATGATGACGAACAGCGCCGTGGACAATGCCGCCGCGTATCCAAAGTCAAAGCGCTTAAAGGCGTTGGAGTAAATGTAATAGCCGATGGTACGCGTAGCTCCTGCCGGTCCACCCTTGGTCATGATGTAGATGGGATCAAAAATTTGGAAGGAGAAAATGACCTCTGTAATCATGACAAACAAAATGGTGGGGGAAAGAAGAGGAAATGTTACGTAACGGAAACGCTGCCAAGCACTAGCACCATTTAAATAGCTTACCTCATAGAGTGACTGGTCAATAGCAGTCATGCCGCCAAGCAGAAGAAGCGTGGTATAACCAAGCTGTTTCCAAGACGAAACAATAATCAAAGATAGCATGGCTATGCTTTTGCTTGTTAACCATGGTACTGAAGATAAGCCTACAAGATTGAGCAGATAGTTTATTGGTCCCACGTCCTGCGAAAACAGAAAGCTCCACACAACGGCTGCCGCTGCCCATGGAATGATAACCGGTATAAAGTAGATGGATTTGTATAGCTCGGCACCTTTCAAGCCCTTGTGAAATAATGAGCTCAACACTAGTCCAAGCGTCAGACGGAATATCATGCAGCCTACCACATAATAGAACGTTTGCGAAAGCACACGGTAAAATGTGCTGTCCCGGAACATTTTTGCTAGCAGTGACACTCCTGCAAATGTTGGCGTTCCAATCAAATCCCAGTTGAACAGGCTTAACACAAAGGTAAACAGCGTGGGTAATAGCCGTACCACCAAAAATCCTAAAAGGCATGGCAATAGGAATACCCATGCTACTCTGGCTTCGTGCTTTTGGCGCTGTGTTCTAACGGAAGGAATAGCGGTCATTTTCATCACTCCTTATCTTTTATATTTAATAAGTGATTTTATATTTATCATTATATAGGACGATTCGACAAGTGTCAAGACCTAAAGTTTGTGATTTTTTATAAATTCAAATCAGATTGGCTTTAGCCAAAATAGAGCGGGCCCATGTGATGATAAATAGAAATATATTCCTGAAAATTACATTTCAAATGATGCTAATCAATTCTGCTATGGACAGAATTCCAAATCATCCATAGTCGCGCTTTGTCAGGGTATCCTACCTAATCGCCTGACCTTATGTGTATACATAATATGTTAAATTGGTTCGCATGAAGTGTAGAAAATGTTTTTTTTGTGTGTTATGCTATACATAATCTATTGAGAGTATTGGAGGCTGTTTGACATGGGACGGACCTACAGCGCACCCGCTGCCCGTAAGGCAATTTGCCTGCTAGAGTTGATGGCAACGGAGGATAAACCCTTTTCTGTTACGGAACTGGCAATGCGTTTGGATGTAACGGTCAACTCGGTCTTTCGTATTTTAAAAGAATTGGAGATGCTTCAGTATATTACAAAAAATGAAAACGATAGCACCTACACGCTCACAGCCAAGCTTTATTATTTGGGTGTCTCACTCAGCTCTCGCATTTCATTGAAGAATTCTGCCTATCCCTTCCTTACCCGATTGCGGGAGGGAACACACGAAACAACGCTTTTGACGACATTCGGTCAGAATTATTCCACTTTGATTGTTGACCAGCAGATTAGTAGCGAGCCCATCAAATTCATTTCCACCGTGGGATTGGAGTATGCGTCCTACTCATCCGCTATGGGCAAGGCTATGCTGGCCTACCTCAGTACGCCAGAGCTAGAAAATTATCTCGCGCGCGTCACCTTTATTAAGGTGACCGAATATACGATCTCATCCGCAGATGATCTACGCCGTGAGCTTTTGCAAGTACGTACACAGGGATATGCCGTGGACTTGCAGGAATCGGTTCTGGGGCTCAAGTGTGTAGCGGCGCCTATCTTTTCTATTGGGGGACGGCTGGAGGGAGCGCTGGGGGTGTCAGCACTAGCCTTTCGCTTGCCTGACGCAAAGCTGGCCTTCGTAGCGCAAGAGGTATGTCGGCAGGCGCGGCTTTTGTCTGCCTCACTAGGATATAACGTATAAAAAAAGTTACAATTCTTGCCTACGTCAACATGCTCTGCAAATGAAATCCAAAACCTGGAGAAGACTTAAAGGTTTAAAAAAATACAATCATTGTGTCAACTAAAAAACACGCAAAATCACCCTGCTGGTGTTTTGCGTGCTTTTTGTCATCCGATATATAAAAAATCCATCTCTTTTGAGACGGATTTTGGTGGTCTGTACTGGACTCGAACCAGTGACCCCATCGATGTGAACGATGTGCTCTACCAACTGAGCCAACAGACCACGTCTTAACGACGCTGATTATTATACCATACTTCGGCGGGATTGTCAATCATCCGCGAGAAAAAAGCTTGTAAGTTTCCCTCTTAGCCGGTTTTGATGCTCTGACGTAAATAATCAAAAAAGGACGCTGCTCTCGCAAAACAATCAAAACGGAGGAAGGACGAAAACCAAAGTTGCGAAAAACGTTTTGGGCAAATCACTTCAGTCTGTCAAGCAAGAAAAATGAGCATATCAGGGGCAGCGCTTGATGTGCGACTTGTGTTTTCTTCAATAGCAATATATAATCAAAGCCCGAGCATGAATTTTTGTTTTGGAATGGGAGGATACCATATGGGAAATGAAGTTGCGCTGGGGAACATTATGGTTGATTGCGATGACGAAAAGAGATTGCAAAAATTCTATGGTGAACTGTTGAATTGGGAAATGTGCGAACTGTTCGCAAGACCGGCTGTTTACAGCTCTTCTGGAATTGTATTTCTGTTTATCGAGGAGAAGGATTATGTCCGTCCCGTATGGCCGGAGGAAACGGGAACGCAGCAGAAACAAATGCATTTTGATTTTCAAGTGGATAACGTCATGGAAATGGTTCAGAAAGCGAAAGCATTGGGCGCCGAAAAATCGAGCGCGCAGTTTGGCGGGGAGGATTTTGTCACCATGTTTGATCCGGCAGGCATCCGTTCTGTCTGTGTCAAAAATGACGATTTTCAGTCTGTATAGAGAAGACTTCAAAATACAGACTGCGTAATATTGGGAAATTCTCCGTTGCATGACGCCATGAAGAAATGCAGGTATCGGACGGAGTCAGCCGCAATAGAAGCTCGGACGCGGGAGCAAAACGCGTTTCCGGGGGTTTACAAACAAAGGCGGCTGTGTTATTCTGTGCTATAGCCCCTTTCCATATGAGGTGTCATGAAGGCGCCGTTCCTCTTCTGAAGAAGAGGGAAGGGCTTTATGTACTTATATTATCGGAAAGGAATGTTGGAATCTTGAAAAGATCGCAAATTCTTCGCATGGTGCTTTCGGCACTGTTTTTGGCTCTGGGACTGGTGCTGCCGTTTCTAACCGGCCAGATTCAGCAGTTTGGCAGCATGCTTTTGCCCATGCATTTGCCAGTGCTTATCTGCGGCTTCGTCTGTGGCTGGCCGTGGGGCCTTGTGGTGGGCTTTGTAACCCCGCTTTTACGCAGCCTCCTGTTTGGCATGCCTCCGATGATCCCCAGCGCGTTGACCATGACCTTTGAGCTGGCCGCATATGGTGCGTTTGCCGGTCTGCTGTATGAAAAGCTGCCGGCGAGAAGGAACAGCGTTTATATCGCGCTGATCGGGGCCATGGTGCTCGGTCGCGGCGTGTGGGGGATCGCAAGCTGGGCGGTTTATGCGCTGCTGACCGAAAAGACCTTTACCATAGCGGCCTTCTGGATGAGCGGCTTTGCCAACGCCTGGCCGGGGATCGTGCTGCAGATTTTGCTGGTGCCCCTGATTGTGCTGGCGCTTGAGCGCGCAAAGCTCATCCCGATTGAGGACAAATAATTTGGGGAGGTTCGGATGACTGATCCGCTTTTGAAAAAGCGTATAAAAGAGGCTTCGCGAACGGAGCCCGAAAATATGGCCAGGCTCGCGCGCCAAGGCGAGCCTGGCTTGACTCGCTTATGGCTGAAAAGCACGGAGCTGCTTGGGCCCGTCATTGGGGAGATTGAGCTCAGGCTGGAAGAGGACGGCTGCGCGCTGGTGGCGTTGGACGGTCCGTGCGGCTCGGGAAAAACGACGCTGGCAAATGTGCTCGGTGATCTGTACGATCTTCAACCCATCGCGATGGACGATTTTTTTCTCCCCTCTGCAATGCGTACGCGGGAGCGCCTGGATCAGGCGGGCGGCAACGTCCACTACGAGCGCTTTCTTGACGAGGTGATCAGGCCACTCGTGGATGGAGGCGACATAGCCTACCGGCGCTTTGATTGCCACTCGGGCGCATTTTGCCCGCGCGTTCATAGGCGGGCGCCGCTGACCGTCATCGAAGGAAGCTATGCGCATCATCCGGCGTTTTGGACGGCTTATGAGCGCTTGCGCGCGCTGCGTGTTTTCGTATGGACAGACGCGGAGGAGCAGCTCAGACGTCTGCGCATGAGGACCTCCGAATGCCTCGAAAGCTTTCAAAGCTTATGGATTCCTCTTGAAAAAAAGTATTTTGAGGCGTATGATATCCAAGGCAGGGCGGATATCGTCCTGCAAAGCCATCCATGGGAAGCGGAGGAAGAGCGGGAATGAAGCTGCTGGTCATCGACGGACAGGGCGGCGGCGTGGGTAAGAGCCTTGTTTCAGCCCTGAAGCAGCGTATGCCGCAGCAGCGGATCATTGCGCTGGGTACCAACGTACAGGCAACCTCCGCCATGCTCAAGGCGGGCGCGGACGCGGGTGCGACCGGAGAAAGCGCCATCCGCTATCAGTGCCGGAGCGCCGACGTGATCGTGGGCGTGACGGGCATTTTGCACGCCAATGCCATGATGGGCGAAATTTCGCCCGGAATCGCAGCGGCGGTGAGCCTGAGCGAGGCCAAGAAGGTGCTTGTGCCGCTGGAACGGTGCGGACTGTGTATCGCGGGCGTGGGAAAACAGCCCCTGGACAGCCTGATCCGTGAGGCGTCGCGCATGGCCGCCGCGCTTTGCGGATATCCTGAGGATGGAAAAGAATAATAGAAAGGAATCTCGGCATATGAGCGAATGTACGCACGATTGCTCCACCTGCGGTCAGAGCTGCTCGGAGCGTCAGCCGGAAAGCCTGCTGACCAAGCCGCACGAGCTTTCGCATGTAAAAAAGATCATTGGCGTTTGCAGCGGAAAGGGCGGCGTGGGCAAGAGCCTCGTGACCAGCCTTCTGGCGGTGCTGGCGAAGCGCCAGGGTCTGAAAGTGGGCATCCTGGACGCGGATATCACCGGCCCCTCCATCCCCAAGGCGTTCGGCCTGAAGGAAAAGGCAATGGGAACGGACGCGGGAATCTTTCCAGTAAAGAGCAAGACCGGCATCGACGTGATGAGTCTTAATCTTCTCCTAGAGAACGATTCCGATCCTGTTATCTGGCGCGGGCCGGTCATCGCGGGCGCGGTCGAACAGTTCTGGACGGATGTGATCTGGGGCGATAAGGACGTACTCTTTATTGACATGCCCCCGGGAACGGGCGACGTCATGCTGACTGTTTTCCAGACCATCCCCGTAGACGGCGTAATCCTCGTTTCCACTCCGCAGGAGCTGGTGGAGATGATTGTGGAAAAGGCGCTGAAGATGGCGGAAATGATGGAAATTCCGATTATGGGCTTGGTGGAAAACATGAGCTATGTAGCCTGCCCCGATTGCGGAAAGCATGTTGAGCTGTTCGGCAAAAGCCATGTGGAGGAGATCGCCCAACACTACAACATTCCGCTCACGGCCAAGCTGCCCATTGATTCCAAGCTGGCAGGCGGCGTCGATAAAGGCATGATCGAGCTGTTTAACGGCACGTGGCTGGATGAGATCGCCGACGCGATTGCGGATCTCGTGCCCAAGGATCGGGCGTAAGCGCCGGGGGCAGACGGATGGTTGACAGGCAAGAAAAGGTCAGGCGCGCGAGAGAACGGTTCCTTGCGGGATATAACTGCGCGCAGGCGGTTTGCGCCGCGTACGCACCGGAAATGGGTCTTGATGAGGCCACGGCGCTCAGACTCAGCTCTGGCTTTGGCGGCGGTATGGGCGGCATGCGCGGCGTCTGCGGCGCGATCAGCGGCATGGTAATGGTGTACGGCATGCTGAGCGGCTATGACGAGGCGGACGACATGGCGGGTAAAAGAGAGACCTATGCCGCCATCCAGCACATGATCGCGCGCTTTACCGAGGCATACGGAAACCTGCATTGCCGTGTGTTGCTGAAAAACGCGGGCATCGAGGTGAAAAACACCCCGAGCGAGCGTACGCCCGAGTATTACAGGAAGCGCCCCTGCGCGCGGTACATAGAGGCGTGCGCGGGATTTTTGGCGGATGAACTGAACGAAAGATAAGAAAAGAGGATCAGGGCGGCAGCGCTCAGAGGATGACGCTGCCGCCCTTTGTTGTAAAGAAAATTTTTTGATAGCGAACCGTTTTGGCGTCTCGGACGTGGCACGGATTCTGCGTGTGCCGGAGGGTACCGTGAAATCTTGGCTGTACCAGGCGAGAAAGCGCTTGAAAGACGAATGGGAGGAGCGCGAAGAATAAAAAAGAGCCTTGGGAACGACTGGACGATGCCTTTGAGGCGACCCCCGAACGCTTTCATGGGCAGGTGGAGTGTGAGCTCGTCCGCCTTCGGGCGCGGGGGCGTATTTGCGCAGGCCGGTGCGTTGAGCGGCGGTACTCGCTGTGATCATCGTGATTTTGGGCGGCACGGCGCTGGCTCTGAGCCGAATGGGTGTGCTTCATTTCCTGACGGAGAGGGTCGCAGACGGGCCGGATCGTGCGGACGTCGAAGAAGGCGTGATGACGCCGGTTTCACAGTCCTGCGAAAGCAAGTCACTTTTCATGAGCGCACGGGAAGCCTATATGGATGGGGAGAGCCTGGCCGTGTGCGTGCATATTGAACCGGTCGATTGGGACGGCTTCCGTCTGTTGAGCGAGACGGATATCGGCACGGATGGCGAGACCTTCGACCGCATCTGGTGGAACGGCGAAATCCTGACCTTTGATGAGTGGCTGCCAGAGGGCAAAGAAATGCTCGTGCTTTCGCCCAGACGAATGGAGGTCGGCGGCGAGCGCATGGGGATGAGCGTGGATTGGTTGCCAGAGGAACAGGGCGAGATGTTTCTGTTTGAAACGGAACTTTGGAAAATCGAAAACCGCGCGGCTCTTTTGAATGAGGACGGAACGCTCAGCGTGCGCATATTGGTGTCGAGCCGTATCTATGGCGAGGAGGGGACCGAAACGTCGATCCTTACCATAACGCTTCCCGTACCCGACGGATTTTTAGAGGAGGAATGAGCAATGAGAAACAAGCTCCAACGGATACTGGCGCTGGGCCTGACGCTGTGCGCGACCTTCGGCCTTTCGGCGGCGATGGCGGAGGACGAGCGTTTTTGTTCCCCCCGATGAGGTGAACCTGTCCCAGGTGAAAGAGGAAAACGGACGGCTGGTAGGGCCAGACTGCTGATTGATTGTCCCGTGCCGCAGCCCTTTCCGGAGAATATGCAGAAAAGACTGACGGTGGAATACCAAAAGATCACTAAAGACATGCTTGAAAAAGCGATCGAGGCCATCGGACAGAGCGCTGAGGGCGGCACGCTGCATTAGTATGTCACAGATCCGCTGAATCAGACGGTCAGCTTTGAGCGTGAGCACGAGTTAAGCTCTTCATGGGCGCGGTGGACGACCAACGATCTGAGCAGACATCCTCATCAGGCCGAAATGCTCGCCGCCAGGGATATGCTGCGCGGCTTGCTTGGGAAACTGGGCATCGAGGCCAGCGAGGCATTCTTGCCCGCTCGGCGCAATCTTTTCGAGGAAAATCTCTATTACAGCCTCACGCAGTTTGATCGCGCCCAGGAGATGTTTGAGAAGAGCAAGAGGTTCTTTCTGGCGCAAGAAAGAAAATACGGGCGAAGTGGCGAGGATGATCTCACCCTTGTCCATGCCTTTTACGAGCTGAACGGGCTTCCGGTGATGTTTCAATATTATTGGACGCGGAGCGGAGAACGGCACGGCGCGGTATCTGGGGCATCCCTCGCTGTGCGTGATGACGGAACGCTGGAGCAATGCCGCATAGAAGGGCTTCCGATCGTCAAGGAAAGCACACCCTGCGTGGTGCCGGATCGCTCCTGGGAGGAAACGCTCAGGCTTTGGGTGGACAACGCGTACTGGCCCGCCTCCTGCACGGAGGATATCACCTATGAAGACGATCTTCTGGGCGAGATGACGAACTACGCCACCTATGAGGTACTTACGACGTTTGAGCCGTGCTGGGTGAGACGAGAGGCATTTTATCTGGAGCCGGGGTGGTATACGCTAACCGAGCGCCGCGTGGCGAAGGACGATAGCCTGGATTACACGTCCCTTGGCTATGTAACGGCGGCGGATATGGAAAGGGTGTTTTAAAGCACGGACTGCAAACAGTTTTGAATACGCGGCCTGAGCGTAACGATGACAAAGTGCGGGGGTGCAGGGGACTCAGTCCCTTGCTGGGGTTTGGGGCAAAGACCCGCAACCTCAATCGTCGTGTAGGGCATTAACCATACCCTATACGACGATTGAGGTTGATATCCTTCGGGCCTCTTTGCCCCTTCGGGGCAAGGAAGCACAGCGGCCCCGCTTTCCTCCGCCAACCCAAAGCCTTACGCCGCAACACTTTTCGAACGAGAGACGCGCCGCCCCCGAGTCGGCCCTTCGGCTTTTTGCGTAAATAGGGGGATAGCCTGAAAAATCCGCCTCAAAGCAATGCCTGAGAGCGGATTTTTTAATTGTTGTTGAAGGCCCTTCTTTTTTATATCCGTTCCAAGTAACGCTTAAAATTCAATCCCGCGATCTTCTCCACCAGAGCCTCGTCAAAGCCGCGTCGGCGCATGCCGTTCAGCAGTCTGGGCAGATCGGCGGCGCAGAGCAAACCCGCAGGATATTCGTCGATGCCGTCGAAGTCGCTGCCCAATCCCACGCAGTCCTCGCCGCCCAACTCGCACATATGTGTGACATGATCAATGACGGTATCGATGTCCGCGACACCGTCCTCCCTCAGAAAGTGGGCATAGAAGTTGACGCCCACGTAGCCGCCCGCGCAGAAGAGCCCGCGCAGCTGACGGTCAGTCAGGTTGCGAGGATGTGGGCAGAGGGCGTAGGAGCAGCTGTGGGAGGCCATGGGTGGAACGTCGGCATCCATGAGCTCATCCGCGCCGCGCTCATTCAGATGGGAGATGTCCACCGCCATATGGGCGGCACGCATACGCTCCACAACCTCTCGTCCAAAGGGCTTCAGTCCCTCCCGACTTCCGCTGACGGCGGGAAACCCGAGGCGATTTTCATGGTTCCAAGTTAGCGCGGCGGCCCGCACGCCGAGCGCGGCGAAACGCTCCACGTTCGCGGCATCTTCCTCGAAGGCCTCGCCGCCCTCGATGGTCAAAAGCACGTTGGGCGTGCCGGGACGCGCCTGAGAAATCTCCGTGATTGGAACGAAACCGTTCGCCTTGAGAAGCTCCAAAGCCTTCAGCTCCCGCTCGACGATGGTGGGCGCGAGCGTCATGCCCCCTGTGCAGACAAAGAGAGCCATCGCCTGCACGCGCGTATCCTCCGGAGAAGAAAAGCTCGCCTTTGTTACGTCAAAGGGCAATCCGGACGGACGGCCCTCAATGGCCATGGCATAGAGCGTATCGGCATGTGTGTCGCATATCAGCATGGAAAGTTCCCCTTTCCGGCTTATTCCAGCTCGCCATAATGCGTGCTGGGCGTCAGGTCATAGACGACGCGTGTCACGCCATGCACCTCGTCACGGATGCGCTCTGTGGCACGCTCCAGAACGTCGAAGGGAAGGCGGGCGGCATTGGCGGCGTCCTGCGCGGCCTGAAGCGCCCGTAGACAGACAGCGTAGCTTCCGGGACGGTCGGGATCGTCCACGAGAGTGGCATAATACTGCCACAGGCGCTTGTCATAGCCTCCTGCGCATATTTCCTCACGGAAGCAGGCGTCCGCCGCCCGAAGCACATTGAGACGTTCCTCCGTGACGCTGCCCATGATGCGCAGCGCGAGGCCGCTGGCCGGAAAGGGCTGGCGCTGCGAAAAGGAGGCGGGAAGGCCGAGCGCGACAGCGAGGCGGCGCACCTCATCCTTGAACAGGTCGTGCAGAGGCTCGCACAAACCGATGTTCGGCCAGCCCTCGCCGCCGATGGAGGCGCTTGGTGAAACGCCATAGAGGGTATCGTTAAAATTCGTGCCCATCACAACGGTATGGATTCCGGGGTCGTAAGAAAGCTGCTTGAGAAGAACCTGCGTCATCAGCTGGGAGGCGATACGCTCCTTGTCCTTTGGACTGCTGACGCCGGAGAGGGCGTGAAGAAAGCTTTCGCTCGCGTCCACGTGCGCGGCGACAAGTCCCAGGCTGTCCATGAAGGCGCTGATGACAGATTCGGGCTCATCCAGGCGGAACAGGCCGGTATCCACAAAGGCGCACACGAGCCGTTCCCCCACGGCGAGGCTGGCGAGCCTGGCGCATACGGCGCTGTCCACACCGCCGGAGACCGCGCAGAGCACACGTCCCTCGGGCGCAGCCTGACGGATGCGGTCGACGGCGAGATCAATGACGGCGTCCTCATCCCAGTCCTCCTTCGCGCCGCAGATGTCGCAGGCGAAATTGTACAAAAGCTGAGCCGCGTCGGGATCGTTGCGCTCAATCGGGTATTGCAGCGCGTAAAGAGGACGAGACGCGTGCTTAAAGCCGATGACGCGCTCCGTGGCGGTTGCCAGGGGAAGAAGACCCTCACACAGCGTCAGATCTGACAGAGCGTGCATCATATGCTCGCCGCCGGATATGCCCTCAAAGAGCGCTTCATCGTTCAGACCAAGCGTGATGGAGGCGCGGGAACATGAGGCGGGAGCCGCCTCTCCGCCTAAATGGCGGCAAAGCGCCGCGGCGGCCCCGCCAAGTGCCAGCACTGGCAGCCCTGCGTCCAGCAACTCCATATGAAGTCCCTCCAGGGCATTCTCCCCGTAGTCGTCCGTGGCGATAACGACACCAAGCGGAGTGTAGCGGTTCAACGCCTCGACGGATGTGTCAAAGGGAACGGGCAGGCTGTATACCTGACGGTAGCGCAGCGTGCGGGCGATCAGCGCGCTCAGGCCACGGCCTCGGCTCAGGACAAGGATGGTATCAGGCATGTAGGCCTCCTTCGGGGGCGCATACGCTTAGCCCCATTCAGATTCATTCAAGCAAAGAATTCTGCGAGGACGGTCCAAAACCCTTCTTGAACCAATCTTTTCAGAGGAAAGATAAAATGTTACATTTTTGGCGCTGCCATATTCATTGCGCCGGGATCAGGACAAAAGACACAGAAGGCGGCGTGGCTGTGCAAAGGGCGAGGAGAAAGCAAAGCGGCTTATTAAAAGGGCTTTTAGGAGATCCGTTCTGAGCCGGAACGTGCTGGAGAAAGCGCCCACACAGGCCGCGTAAAACGCTCTTCACACAAAACAGGGGTTGTAGACTTGACGGATTATTGGTATAATAAACAGTGGTATACGCTCGAAACGTATGCCATTCGCACGAATATGCGGACTGGAAATGCGCATGCTACGCCTCAGGCGTTCCGGCCCCACAGGGGTCATTCATCACTCTCAACCAAGGATAAGGAGTGCAAGACTTTGAGCGATTACTACCGCAACCAGCAACAGCCCAACGATCCCTACCGTCCTGACGCACAGGGCGAGGCTGCGCCTTGGGATATGGCCGGTGCCGAGCCGAACTTCGTCTCCTCAGGCGTTCCAATGTGGCCGCAGACCGAAAACGCGGGCGCCAGCTTTTTGGCGGGGGAGCCCGTGAAACTGGGAGCAGAGATGCAGCAAAGCGGGGTGCCTTTCTATTCGGACGCGTCGAACTATCTGACGCAGGGTGATGAGGCGCCTACGCGCGTGGGCCGTCCCCTGACGCAGCAGAAGGTCACCAGACGCACAACGGTGGAGCGCGAGCCGTATGCTCTGCCGCAGGAGGGGCAGTCCGAGGGCGTTCTTTCCGCGAGGGAGTCGCAGATTGAGAAGCCGCCGGAGCCGCCAGTGCGCCGTCGCCGCAGCCGTGTGGCGGAACGCGCCGCCGTGGAGAAGGCCGCGCCGGTTCCTTCGCAAGCCGAATTTGATCCCTTTGAGGCGGGAGACAGTGAGACCGCCTCCGCGCTGGCGGAACGCCGCGAGGCTGTCCCTGGAGGACGATATACCGGCGCGCGCACGGCCATGCCTTCCGGCACCGCGCCGAGGCAGCCCTCCGACGGAGCGTCGCACGTCGGGAAGGAAGGCGTACAAGAACGTCCGGTCGCGCCCGTCCGCCGCCCCGTGCAGGCACAGCAGGAGGAAGCCCAGACGCCCCGCCCCGTCCATCAGGGTCGGCGTCCCGTGCAGCAAAAAAACGTTTCGCAGGGCCAACGTCCCGTGCAACAGGGCCAACGTCCTGCAAAGCCCGTGAATCGTGAGCCTCGTCCGGAGGAAGGGCAGGCTGCCGTGCACCGTCAGGCCCCGATTCCTCAGGAGCGTGTGCGGCAGGCTCCTCAAGGCGCTTCCGCGCGTGCGTCCGACGCGCCCTTCAGGCGTCCTGCGGCGTCCGTCGAGCGTCCGCGCTATGAGTTTGAGGAGATTGAGGAAGAGCGCCGCGAGGAGGAGGAGGGACGCCGCCGTGGCGGCGTACTGGTACCCATTATCGTGGCCCTGCTGGTGCTGGGCGGCCTTCTGGCGGGATTGTGCCTGCCGGACTGGGAAGGCATGGGCGGTATCGGCAGCTCGATCGCGCCGGTGAAGGGCGCGGTTGTTTCCGCGTTTAACAATGTAAAAAATATGATCGTACCGGAAGAGGAGCCGATCAAGAGCTTCAGTGCGGCCGCCGCCGATGCCACGGCACCCACGCAGGTGATCTTTACCGTGCAGACCGCCAAGAGCGTGACGGGTCTGCGCATCGTCAATGACCTGGGCTATGAGGTCTATAATGCGGCATACAGCGAGGAACTGGAAGCGAGGGGCGAGGTCATCTCCAACAGCAATGCGCTTATCTGGATGCCCTCCTGCACGGTTGATGAAGCCTATGCGGGCGGGTACACCGTTTATGCTACCAAAAAGGACGGAAGCGAGAGCGTGGGTGTCGGGCTGATGACGCCGGTTAATATCGCCGCGCCCAAGGCCGTTGTGTCTGCCATTCAGGGCTTTACATGTGACACCTCCATTTCCGCCGTTCCCGCGCACCTGACCTTTACTTTCACGACCTCCCAGGACGTGACGGCGGTTCGGGTAGCGGACAGCTATAACACGCCTGTGGTCAGCATGTACGCCGCGGACGCAGGTATGACAGAAAACGACGGGTTTCGCGTATGGACGCTCGAAGCGGATATTGAGGATGCGTATTCAGGAAGCTACATCGCACAGTATCAGACTGCGGACGGCGATTTGAATTTCACACCCACGACATTTGAGGTGCAGGTGCAGCTGGGCAACGAGCCCACCGTTACCGATGAGGCGACACTCGCGCCTACGGAGACGCCAATGATGACCAGCACGCCGGTGCCGACCGATACGCCGGAACCGACGCCTTCCCCCACCCCCACGCCTTCCCCGACGCCGACACCCATGCCCACGTCCGAGCCCCTGCCCAATCTGAGCGCGGCGGCGGATGACTCCGCGCTGCCTGAGACGCTTTCTCTCTCAAGCACGGTGTATAACGGCGCCAAGACCACAACGTCCTACACTCGCGAGCACGCGATTTCCATGCTGGGCGCGTTTACGACCAAGTTGGGCGGCAACGACTACGCGGGCTGGCCGCAGGCTGGTGTTCTGACCTTCCGTAGCGGTCCGCTACGTCAGAACGCAGCCTATGATACCGTTGAGGTGAACACGGCAAAGCTCTCCGTGGTATGGAGCCAGCCGATAGGCAGCATGAAGATCAGCGAGGGCAGCGTCTATGGCGTAACCGCGCCGGGCCAGCCGGTCATCGTCAAGTGGCCGACGCAGCTGCGCGAGAAGATGGGAATCTTCGATGAGATGAAGAATGTTACGGCACTTAAGGAGGCCATCGTTGCCGCTCAGGATGGCAAGATATATTTCTACAATCTCCTTACGGGCGAGGCCACTCGCGATCCCATCGACATCGGCGCGCCCAGCCGCGGCGGACTCTCCATCGCGACCAACGGCACCCCGATCCTTGGCGTCGGACAGTATAACAGCAAGCTGGCGAACAAGACCGTTAAAAACGGCTACCATATTATTGATCTGTTAAGCAACGCCGAGACATACCTGCTCCCGGGCGATGGCAAGGACAAGAATAGCAATTATACCGGCTTCACCGGCGCGGCGCTGTTTGACACCTCAACGGGTACGATGATTGTCGGCGGACAGAACGGCGTGCTGTATACGATGGAGGTTGGCTCGGTGAAGGATGCGTATAACTACCTTTCCGACAAGCTCAGCATCTCCACCTCTACCCAGGGCTACAAGAGCCAGATCAAGGGTCAGTCCAAGAAGAACACTGCCATCGACGCCAGTGTGGCCATGTATAACAATTATGTCTATTATGGCGATCAGTATGGTGTGTTGCAATGTGTGGATGTAAACACGCTAACCCCCGTCTGGGCCGTTGACTTGGGTGACAACCTGGACGCGACGCCCGCGCTGGATGTGGCTGCGGATGGCTCCGACATTTCTCTCTATATTGGCAACAGCATTGTGAATAAGACCAAGGGCGTCTGCACCATTTCCCGCATCAACGCTCTGACCGGAAAGACGGTATGGTCCTACGAGGTTCCAGAGCTCAAGTATACCAAGGGACAGAGCATCGGTTGCTATGCGAGCCCAGTAGTGGGACAAAATGCGATTTCCGATTTGGTGATCTTTACCGTCACCAAGGGAAAGAATGGCTCGGAGGTTTTCGCCTTCAACAAGGAAAACGGCTCCGTCGTTTGGCAGACCGCGCTCGAGAGCGAAGGTATCTCCAGTCCCGTGGCCGTGTATAATGAGGCGGGTGACGCATGGCTCCTGCAGGCCGAAAGCAACGGCAACATCCATTTGATGGACGCGCTGTCGGGCAAGATACTTGACACGCTTACGCTGGAGCCCGTCGAAAACCCCGAGGGCACGCTGACCATCACAGCTTCACCCGCCGTGTATGGCGACCTGATGCTGATCGGCACTACCGGCAAGGAAGCGGGCGGCGTGTACTGCATCAAGATTCAGTAACGAAAGAGGAAGCAGCATGAAGATCTATCTAGACGCGATGGGCGGCGACAACGCGCCGCAGGCTCCTGCCGAAGGAGCGTTGGAGGCGCTGAGGCTCTATCCCGAAATGGAGATCGAGCTTGCGGGCCCTATTGATACGGTTACGGAGGCGGTGAACCGCGTGTTTGAGGGCGCGGACGCTTCTGTGCGTGGACGGCTGATTTTGACCGACTGTCCCGAGGTCATCACCAACTGTGAGGCGCCGGTCATGGCTGTGCGCAAAAAAAAGCAAAGCGCCATTGTGGACGGCATGCTCAAACTGCGCGACGGTCAGGTGGACGCCTTTGTATCGGCCGGTAGCACCGGCGCGGTGCTCTCCGGCGGAATGTTCCGCCTGGGCCGTCTGCGGAGCATCGACCGTCCGGCACTCGCGCCCCTTCTTCCTAATGGCAAGGGGTATTTCCTGCTGATCGACTGCGGCGCGAACGTCGATTGCCGCCCTGAATATCTGCATCAGTTCGCCATGATGGGCAGCGCCTATATGCAGGGAATGCGTGGCCTCGAAAGCCCGCGCACCGGCCTGGTCAACAACGGCGCGGAAGCGGAAAAGGGATGCGCGCTCACCAAGGAGGCCTATGCACTGCTGGAGAGGGACAAGCGGCTCAACTTCGTGGGAAACGTGGAGGCACGTGAGATCACGCATGACCAGGCCGATGTAATCGTCTGCGACGGCTTTGTGGGCAACATCATCCTGAAATTCATGGAGGGCGTGGCCGACACGCTGATGGGCATCATCAAGCAGGAGCTTTTGAGCGATACTCGAAGCAAGGTGGGTGCTCTCCTGGCCAAGCCCGCATTTGGCCGCGTGAAGCATGCCATGGATTATAGCGAGGTCGGCGGTGCGCCGCTGCTGGGCGTGCGGGGCAACGTCGTGAAGGCGCATGGCTCGTCCAACGGTCATGCGATCGCCTGCGCGGTCAAGCAGGCCGTCCAGATGATCGAAGGCGGCGTGGTCGGCAAAATCGAGGCGCTTTTGCTCAAGGCATCCGAGTGATATTTTGATTCTGCGCGGGAGATGGCTTCCGCTTCAGATAGGCGTATTTCGCCATTATCCATCGAAAAAGAATAGGAGGTATTCCCATGGTTTTTGAAAAGGTGCGCGATATGCTCGCGTCTCAGCTTCAGGTGGAGGCTTCCACCATCACACGCGATACCCGCCTTGTCGAGGACCTCAAGGCCGACAGTGCGAACGTCATGGTGATGATTCTTGAACTGGAAAGTGAGTTTGGCATCGAGGTCGAGGATGAGGTCATTCTGAACCTTAAGACCGTTGGTGACGTCGTGGATTACATCGAAAAGAACCAGTAATCTCTTCTTTCCATGCGCCCCTAGCGGCAGGCCCGTTGGGGGCGCGGTATCTCTGGCAAAGGAGCAAGAATATGCGGCGGTTGCAGCAAGATATTGGTTATTCATTTCAAAATCAGGAGCACCTTCGCAGGGCGCTGACGCATCCCTCCACCAAACTGCCCGACAACCAGCGCCTGGAGTTCCTGGGCGACGCGGTGCTGGAGTTTTGCGTCAGCGACATGCTTTATCAAAAATATCCCGATCTTCATGAGGGAGAATTGACCGCCAGACGGGCCGCACTGGTATGCGAGCGGACGTTGAGCGTAATTGCGCGAGGTCTTCATCTGGGAGATTACCTGCTTATGGGTCATGGTGAGGAACAGACGGGAGGGCGAGAAAAACCTAGCATCCTTGCCGACGCGATGGAAGCGGTTCTCGCGGCTGTCTATGTGGACGGCGGCTATGAGGCCGCCCGTGAGGTCATCGCGCGGCTGTTTCGGGAGGACAAGCACCTGATCGCCTGGAGGGGTCACGATGACAAAAGCTCCTTGCAGGAGTATACGCAGGCTCATGGGCTTGAACTGCCCGCCTACGCGATCATCGCCCAGTCCGGCCCTGATCATGACCGCCGTTTCATCGCACAGGTGAGCGTCATGGGTGAGCCCATAGCCACCGGCGAGGGAAACAGCAAGAAGGTTGCCGAGCAGGCCGCCGCGAAGGCGGCGCTCAAATTATATCAGAAATGAGGCCCCCTGTGAATGGAGTGTACGAATGCGCCTGACCAAGTTGGAAATATACGGATTCAAATCGTTTGCCAAGCGCACGGAGATCATTTTCCCGCAAAACGTGACTGGGATTGTCGGCCCCAACGGTAGCGGCAAGAGCAACATCGGCGATGCGGTACGCTGGGTGCTGGGAGAGCAAAGCGCCAAGATGCTGCGAGGCAACAGCATGGCGGATGTCATTTTCAACGGCACTGAAAAGCGCAAGCCACTGAATTACTGCGAGGTCACGCTGGTCTTTGACAATAGCGACCACCAGCTTTCGGTCGCCTTTGATGAAGTCAGCATTACCCGCCGCGTCTATCGCAGCGGCGAGGGCGAATACATGATGAACGGCACCGGCTGCCGTCTGAAGGACATCGTCGACCTCTTTCGCGATACGGGCGTCGGCAAGGAGGGCTATTCCATCATCGGCCAGGGCCGTATTGATGAGATTTTGAGCCAGCGCAGCGAGGATCGCCGCGGCATTTTTGAGGAGGCGGCGGGAATCAGCCGGTTCCGCTCACGTAAGGAAGAGGCCGAAAACCGTCTCAAGCGCGCGGACGAGAACCTTGTGCGTGTGCTGGATGTGCTGGATGAACTGGAAACGCACCTGACGCCGCTGAAAAAGCAGGCGGATGTGGCGAAGGAATACCTGTCCCTGAGCGACCAGCTCAAGGAATTGGACGTGCGGTTGTACCTGCTTCGCTACGACCGGCTTCATGAAAAGGAAAGTGCGGCCGAGCAGGCACTGTTAGCGGTCAGCGACGCGGTGCGCGAGGCGGAGCGCGCGCTTGAGGAGGCCACGGCACGCCGCGAGGCCGGAGAGCGCGAGCAAGAGGCGATTCAGCGCGCGCTGAGCGACGCGCATGACGCGTTGCTTTCAAAGACGGACGCGCTTCACGACGCCAAGGAGGCGTTCAATGCCGTCAAAAATCGCCTTGCAAACGGCGAGGAAACGCTCGAACGTTTGGGTGGCGAGGAGGCAAGCGTGCGTGCGCGGTTGAAGCTGATCAAGGCGACCATGACGCAGAGCGATGGCGGCCTGAGCGAGGCGGAAAAGCTGCTTTCACAGGCTCAGGAGGCGTTGGAAAATCGAAAGAACGCGCATGCCGCCGCCACGGAGAGCGCGCAGAAGCTCGAGGACGAGCTGACCGAGCACAAGGCGCGCATCATGGAGCGCATGAACCGCATGCAGAACGTCCGCACCTCCCAGGCGCGCCAGAGCGCCATGCAGCAACAGATGACCGCGCGCCGAGCGGAGCTTGTGGCGCAGCTTTCCGAGGAGGAGGCGCGGGAGCGGATGCTGGAGGAGGCGCTGGAGGAGGCGCAGGGAAATCTTCAGGAAGAGCAGGAACGCCTGGACGGCCTGCGTACGGGACTTGAGACCTTTGAGGCGAGCACCAAGCGGCTTCTCGCCGACATCCTCACGCGACAGAAGCAAATGCAGGAGGATCTGCAAAGCGCCCGAGCTATGGACACGCGCCTAAAGACTCTTAAGGAGTTGCAGGATGGGTATGAGGGCTATCAATACGCCGTCAAAAACGCGCTGACCTACGCGAAGCGAAGCAAGCTTAGCGGCATCCACGATGTGGTCGCGATGCTTCTGAGCGTGCCCAAGGAGTACGAGACCGCCATGGATATGGCGCTGGGCGGCGCGATGCAGAACATTGTGACCGAAACCGAGCAGGACGCAAAGCTCATGATTGATTACCTGCGCAAGAACCGTCTGGGCCGCGCGACCTTCCTGCCGCTTTCCACGGTCAAGGGGCGCACGCTCAACGCGCGTGAGCGGGAGGTGCTTTCCATGCCCGGCTGCGTGGGTGTGGCTAGCGAGCTGTGCGGATACGATCCCATCTATCGCGGCGTGGTGGAAAGCCTGCTTGGACGCACTGTGGTCGCGCGGGATCTGGACAGCGGCATCGCGATCATGCGCGCGGGCGGGCACGCCTTCCGGCTGGTGACGCTTGAGGGTGACGTGATGCATTCCGGCGGCAGCATGACCGGCGGCAGCATCCAGCAGAAGGCGCAGAACCTTCTGGGCCGCGAACGCGAAATGAAGGAGCTGGCGGAAAGGCTGCGGGAGGTCACGGAACGCGCCGAAAAGGCGCAGGACGATATCACAGAGATGGAGAGCCGCCGCGCGGGCGAGAAGGAGCGCCGTGAGAGCGCGCAGTATGAGATGCATCAGCAGGAGATTGCCGTGGTGCGCGATACGGAACGGCTGAAGACGGCGCGGAATGAATATGACTCGCATACCGTCAGGCTGGATACCATGCGTGCGGCCATTGGACAGCTTGACGAGAGCCTTGCCCAGATTGAGAAGGAGCTCAAGCGGATCGAGGAACAGGGCGCTGAGGAGGAGACGGGCACGGACGAGCTCAACGCGCGTACAGAGCTCCTGTCCAGACAGCTGGATAAGGCGAGGCGTGAGCGCGAGGCGGCACAGGAGCTTTTGACTGACGCGATGCTGACCCTGCAAAACGCCGAGCATGACGTCCAACGCATCCGAAGCGACCGAAAGCGTCTGAGCGGGGACAGCGAGAGCTGTAAGGCCGAGCTTGAGACGCTTCAAAGGAAGCGCGAGCAGACCCTTTTGGAGATTGGGGACGCAAAGGACGAATGCGGAGCGGCCGAGGGGGACATCGCCGCGTGTGAACGCGGGGTGGAAGAGGCGCGGGCACATGTGAGTGAGACCGAGCAGAAGCGCGATGAAAAGCAGCAGAGGCTTCGGGAGATCCAGAGCGAGATCGACGCCGCCCAACAGCTTTCCGCACATGAGACTGAGCGCATGCACCGGCAGGAGCTGGCTCTGAACCGCGTTCACGCTGACGTCAGCCAGCTGAACGATCGACTGTGGAACACCTACGAGCTCAGCTACGCGGGCGCGATGGAGGTGCTCGAGGCTTATAACCGGCAGGCGATAGAGCAGGAGGCGACGGAAGGGCTGCTCGTGCCATTTGAGGAAAACGCGGCGGACGGCGAGGCAAGGCAAATTCGCGAGCGTATCCGCCAGATGGGCGCTGTCAACGTGGGCGCGATCGAGGAATATGCGCAGATGTATGAGCGCTTTACCCAGCTGGACGCACAGAAGAACGACCTCGAGCAGGCCAAGCGCGATTTGCAGGCGCTGATCGGTCAGCTGCTCGAACAGATGGAAACGGTGTTTGTCGGGCAGTTTACGACCTTGCAGGGCTATTTTGCCGAGACGTTTACCCGTCTGTTTGGCGGTGGCTATGGCGAGATCAGCCTGAGCGATCCAAGCGATCCCCTCAATTGCGGCATCGAGATTATCGTGCAGCCTCCTGGAAAGAAGCGTCAGCTTTTGAGCCTTTTCTCCGGCGGCGAGCGCGCGCTGACCGCCATCGCTATCCTCTTCGCGATGCTGAAATTAAAGCCTACGCCATTTTGCATTTTAGATGAGATCGAGGCCGCGCTGGATGACGCGAATATCAGCTATTTCGCCGACTATTTGAAGGAATTCAGCCAGGACACGCAGTTTATCGTCGTCACGCACAGAAAGGGCACCATGGAGCGCTGCGATACGCTTTTTGGCGTGGCCATGGAGGAACGGGGCGTGAGCAGCATGGTGAGCGTGAGCCTGACCGATTACGAGGAATAAAAAGGGAGGGATTTCCATGACGGAAAAAAAAGGGGTGTTTGCCCGTCTTAGGGCGGGGCTGTTCAAAAGCCGTGAGCATATGGCCGTCGCAATGGATGCCGCGATTGCGCAGCACCGGCCTATTGACGAGGATTTTTATGACGACCTTTTGGATGCGCTGATCCTGAGCGACATGGGCGCGGAGTGCGCGACGGAGGCGATCGGGAAGCTGCGCGAACGGGTGAAGACGGAAAAGCTCAAGGAGGCGTCCGAAGCCAAGGAGGTTCTCAAGGAGATCCTGGTGGGTATGCTGGAGGTGGAAAAGCCCGCCCTGCATTGGCCCATGGTGATCCTGATGGTCGGCGTCAATGGCGTGGGCAAAACGACCACGATCGGAAAGCTCGCGCTTCGCTTCCAGGGACTGGGCCGCACCATTATCCTTTGTGCGGCAGATACCTTCCGCGCCGCGGCAGCAGACCAGCTGCAAATCTGGGCGGAGCGCGCGCGCTGTCCCATCGTGCGTCACAAGGAGGGGGCCGACCCGGCCGGCGTGGTGTTTGACGGCGTGCAGGCGGCCAAGGGAAGAAACGCTGATCTGTTGATTGTGGACACGGCGGGACGTCTTCACAACAAGAAAAACCTGATGGACGAGATGGAAAAAATGCGCCGCGTGATCGACCGCGAATATCCCGAGGCAACGGTGCGTTGCCTGCTCGTGGTGGACGCCACCACTGGCCAGAACGGCCTGACGCAGGCCAAGGCGTTCCGCGAGGCGGCGGGCATCAACGGCATCGTGCTGACGAAGCTGGACGGCACGGCAAAGGGCGGCATCGCGTTTCCGATTGTAAGGGAGCTGGGCGTGCCGGTAATGTATGTGGGCGTCGGCGAGGAAATCGAGGACCTTCAGTCGTTTCAGGCAAAGGAATTTGTATCGGCGCTGTTTGACTGATAGAAAAAGGAGGGCAACATATGGTATTGGGCCCGTTTTATTTCAAGAAAAAGGCTCGTGAGGCACTGAAGGGAAACTGGCAGACGGCGCTGGTCGTCACGTTCTTTTCCGGAATTTTCCTGACAATCGCGAATATCCTGCAAAGCCTTTGGCTTCCCGACCCGCTGGTCTACGTGAGTTATGGGCTGTATGACGAGTTTACGATCGAGCTTCTGCGCATAACGGACGGCATGTGGGCCGCGCTGCTTGTGACGAACGTGCTGGCGCTTCTGCTGACTCCGGCGCTGACAGTCGGCGAAAATCGCTATTTTTTGGCGCGCGTGGAGGGTCAGGAACTGGGCGTCAGGGACGGCCTGCTTGGCCGTATGCGTATCTGGCATCGGGCCCTGTGGTTATATGTGGTGATGGGGGTGCGCATCTTTTTGTGGTCGCTTCTGTTCGTCGTCCCCGGAATTCTGGCGGCGATTCGTTATGGCATGGCGCCGTATTATTTGGCATGCGATCCGGATTTAAAGGCCTCCGAGGCGATCGAAAAGAGCAAAAACACCATGAAAAATATGAAGATGGCATATTTCTCGCTCATGATTAGCTTTGTCGGCTGGTCGCTTTTGGCCTCGGTGGCACAGATGCTTTTGATGGAAATGAGCACGGTGATCGCGCTGGTCGCCGCGCAGTTTATGCAGCTGGCCATCTCGGCCTATATGAACGGCTCATGCGCCGCATTCTTCCTGACAGTGAGCAGTGAGGACGGCCTTGGCACGGCAAGGCGCGAGATGCGAAGCCGCATGCGGGAGATGGGGATGGACGAGGATTCCATCAGCGCGGCAGGCTTTGGAGAGAATCCGGCTGGGCCGCAAGATGATAACGCCTCGGATGACGGAGGCGAGAGTGAATGAAGCCGAATCCATGCAAACGGTCAGAGACGGCCGAGACGCTTCCGACGCTGGAGACAGAGCGCCTGCTGCTTCGTTTCTTTGAAGCAGGCGACGCGGAGGATGTATTTTCGTACGCACAAAGCGAAAATGTTGGCCCCATGGCCGGCTGGGCCGCGCATAAGTCGCTGGAGGACAGCCAGAGGGCCGTGGAGATGTTTCGCAGGGATGGCGACGTCTGGGCCGTGGTGGAAAAGAAAAGCGGCTGTGTGATCGGCTCCGTGGGACTGCATAAGCAGGGCAGACGCAGCGTGAAAGGCGCGCGGGAGCTGGGCTACGTGCTTGGCGAGAAATACTGGGGACAGGGCTATGCCACGGAGGCGTGCGGCGCGGTGCTGTCCTATGCCTTTCGTGAGCTGAAGAGCCCCGTGGTAAGCGTCGGACACTTTCCGTTCAACCAGAGAAGCAAAAACGTGATCCAAAAGCTGGGCTTTACCTATGAGGGCACACTCCGCCGCGCGTGGACGCTTCCGAATGGTAGCGACAGCGATGAGCTGATTTATAGCATGCTCAAAGAGGAATATGAGTCCATGAAGGAGAAAGCCGCATGCCGCCTCTGAAGCCGTACAGTACGGAGCTGCCCTACAGCTACGCGCCTGGCGTGTTTCCTTCGCTGAACCTGATGCAGAACGCGCCCGAGCGCGCGACGCGTCTGCTGCTCAGTTCGCGCGCCCAGGGCGAGGGCGTGGAAAAGCTACGCGGCCTTTGCCGCGTGCATCATGTGCGCGAGGAGATCGCCGACAAGGCGCTTGTCCGTGTGAGCGGCAAGCAAAACTGCTTCGCCGCCGTGGTATTTGAAAAATGGCAGAGCGAGCTTGAGAAAAACGCGCCGCACGTGATTTTGCATCACCCCATGGATGAAGGCAATTTGGGTACCATCCAGCGAACCCTGCTGGGCCTGGGCATCCGCGATATCGCGATCATCCGTCCGGCGGCGGATGTGTTTGATCCCAAGGTGGTGCGCGCCGCCATGGGGGCGGTGTTTTCACTGAGAATCAAGCAATATGAGGATTTTGAAAGCTATCGCGCCGAATATCCGGCGCACGCGCTCTATCCGTTTATGCTGGACGGCTCGGTGATGCTGGAGGAGGCTTGCCGGGATGTGCAAATGCCCTACGCCTTGATTTTCGGGAATGAAGGAAGCGGGCTGCCACCGGAATTTTCACGGATGGGACGGGCCGTGCGCATTCCACACAACGACCGCATCGATTCACTGAATCTCTCTATCGCCGTGGGAATCGGGGCGTACGCGTTTACGAAAGCCGTGGAAAAATCGGAATAAAGGAGAGGAACGATCATGAAGGAAGAATATCGTGCCGCCGCGGGACAGCTGGAAGCCTGTCTGCGTTATTTGCAGGAGGCCGCGAGCCTGCGCCCAGGCATGGTTGTGGTGCTCGGCTGCTCGACCAGCGAGGTAGCGGGCGGACATATCGGCAAGGCCAGCGTGCCGGAGCTGGGCGACGTTTTGGCGGAGACAATGATCGCGGTATGCGGCGAGCTGGGGCTTTGCCCGGTATTCCAATGCTGCGAGCATCTGAACCGCGCGTTGGTGATGGAACAGGCCCTTTTGGATCGTCTGCGGCTGACGCAGGTCAACGTCATGCCTGTCCCCAAGGCGGGCGGCAGCGTGGGCGCGGCGGCGTATAAGCGCCTTACGGCCCCAGCGGTGGCGTCGAGCATCCAGGCGGACGCGGCCATTGACGTAGGGGACACGCTGGTGGGCATGCATGTTCGGCCCGTGGCGGTGCCTCTGCGCATGGGCGAGGGTGAATGTAAGGTGGGGCAGGCCCACGTGGTTATGGCGTATTCGCGCCTTCCCTTCATCGGGGGAAGTCGGGCACAGTATCCGGAAAGGTAACCAAAAAGGCGGCAGGGCTTGATCCTGCCGTCTTTTTCAAATCTCCCCTTATCTGCTGGGTACAAACGTCTCCACTACGCCTTCGAGCGCCGAAAGCAACGCATCGTCCGCCGGAAGTGTCTCATCGTCGTAATAGGCGCAGAAGTCGATGCAATACCCCTTGACGACGGTTTCGGCCAGCAGGTATGGTTCATCGTCATTCTGAAAATGGAAAATGTAAAAGGGAATTCCGGACGGCTCAAGCGTGTCCAGAAGCGTGACCGAGCCGTCGCTGAGAAGCTCGTCCAGATAGAATTGCGTCTCTGCGTCCGTTGCGACGTACAGGCTGAGATTTTCATGACCGTCAAGAGCTTCTATACCCACGTCGATAAGTATGCCATCCGAATAGAGCAAGAACAGCCAGCGATAGGTGTCGGTCATGTCGGCCTGATAGTCCACGGCGTCGATCACATAATCCTGATAGGAGACGGTAAACAGGCCGGAAGCCGTGTATTCGGCGGCCGTCGCGTCCGTAAGGCATAGGGTCAGACATAGGGTCAGAAGAATGACGGTCAGTCGGGTGTGCAATCTCATGATAGGCGTCTCCTTTCGTATGTGCGCGCGATAGACTTCTCTTTAGCTCGCGTCTGTCGGAGGGGAGCTTCCGCGCGACGCCCGTCCCGAACGAAATTGGGTCAGAATGGTGGCGGCCGCTCCCACGATGAGGAACAGATAGTAGGTCATAAACCGCCATACCAGCAGCGCCAGGCCGATGGAGCCCTGCGTGAAAAGCCTGCGGTAATAGACCAGAAAGCCGCCCTCCTGTGCGCCGCTTGCACCTGGCAGCGGCGTATAGCTGGCGCTCAGAAACAGCAGGAAGGAAATGGCCAAAAGATGGTTCCAGGGCGTCCCGTTTTCGCCAAACGCGCGGTAGACGCACAGGATAACCGACATCAGTCCCATCACGCTCAAAAAGGAAAGCCCGAGCTGAATGAAAATCTGCTTGGGATGACGGCTTAAGCGCAGGAAGCTGGCATGATAGGTGTCCAGCGTGGTATTGAGCTTGAGCGTGGCGACGGAAACATCCTTGATCAGACGCAGCCTCGCGCCCACGCGAATGAGGAAGCCCCCAATGTTCTGTACGAGCGGACGATGGAAGGCCACCAGCAAAATCAGCGGCACGGCGGCAGAATTGATGATCCAGCCGATGACCACCAGCCATATGACGCCCGCGAGCTGCCGATTGACAAAATCGGCATTCCACAGCCACAGGATGGACGAAAGAAGGACAATCATGAATTGATTGCAGATAAACTTCATCGAAATACCGGACGTCCCGACGCCGATGGGAACGGAACGCTTGCTCATGTAGTAAATCTGCATGGGCTGCCCGCCGCTCGCGCCGGGAGTGATGTTGCCATAATAAAAGCCAATTAGGGAGATGTAAAGCGCGAAGGAGAGCCTGATCGGATATCCTTGCTTGCGCAGAAAATAGTGGTAGCCCACGGCATCAAAAAAGAGATAGCTAAACCAGCAAGCAAACGCCCCCAGCAGCCATGATGGCCTCAGGGTGAAAATGGCTTCCCAGGCGTTTTCCAGCTCCTTGTTGCCAAAGGCGATCACAAAGACCAGTACCATAGTGCCGATGATAAACAGAAAGTTTAGCAGCTTGTGCCGCGCCGGTTTCATGCAGGACTCCTTTCGGATTTCTGGTCAATAAGCAGACGATAGCGCGCAAGGACGCGTTCCATCAGCACATCCCACGGAATGGGAATGGTTTCCTTTGCACGCGCGCCCGCCTCGGCCGCCCTGGGAAGCGCCGAGAGGATGCCTTCAGCAATACTCTCCACCGTGTTCTCACATAGGAAGCCGTTTTCGCCGTGCGTGACGCCCTCGGCCGAACAGGAGCCACGGATGAGCAGAGCAGGCGTGCCCATGGCTGCCGCTTCGCGCACGACCAACGGCGCGTTGTCGTAAATGGAGGGGAAAACGAGCAGGTCGGCGCGGCGGTAGAGCGAAAGCGTGACCTCACGCTGGGGGATAAAGCCGGTAAAAACGACGCGATCGGTAAGCGAAAGAGAGACGCACAGCGCCTTGAAACGCTCGGAATCCTGCCCCGCGCCCGCCAGAATCAGCTGGAAGTCCACGCCCTGATCGCGCAGAATCGCACAGGCGTGCAGGATGGAGTGAACGTTTTTCTTCACATCCATCTGGCCGACAAAAAGAAGCGTGGGTATGCCCTTACGAAGGGGATAGCGGGAGAGCGCCTCGCGATATGCCTCATCGGATACGCTCTGCGGGTCGGTGCCGTTCGGCATGGTGACGATGGGGCCGTCGTAGCCATAGCCGCGCAGAACTTCGGCGGTTTTCTCATTCACCGCCCATACCTCGTCACAGGTACGATAGAACGAAACCACATATCGAAGGGCAAGACGTGAAAGCGCCTTGGAGTGCGTGGCGCGGTAGAAGTCGTCGTAATACTTGCTGTGAAAGGTAGCTACCAAAGGAATGGCGCGCGCTCGAGCGATACGCCGCGCTGCCCGCCCCGCCAGGAAGGGCGAGTGGGCATGCACGAGGTCGAACGCTTCCTCTTTAACGGCCCTGCGGTAGCTGTGCGCCAGCGACGGGATGCCGATGCGATAGGGCTCTCCGGGAATACCGACACCCGGATAGAGCAGCGTCCGACAGCCCTCGGTACGCGTGTTTTGCTTGTCTCGTGGGGCAATATAGAAGCAGCGATGTCCCATGCGGGACAGCGTCTCACAATAGGCGAGCATGACGCGGCCGACGCCGTCCAACGCAGGAGGATAGGTCTCACAAAATTGGCCGATGATCATCAAGGAATCTCCCTCTAGCTGTGAATTCAAAACTGGATGGAAACGCTTCATATTATAACATGCGGCAAAAGCTTTGAAAAGAGATCCAGCAAGAATTGACATACGCCGCGCGCGGGGAAGGCGGCTTGCAAGCGGGAATCTGCCGCGGTATACTAGAGGATGGGAGGGGATTTCTTTATGCCCAACATTCAGGATCACGCGATCGCAAACGGCACCCAAACGCTTATAGAGCGACCGTTTGACGCGTTGGACAGCCTGATTCTTACACAGCTGGTTTATATGCCCATGGAGGGCTTGATGGATGAGAATGAGCGTCCCAGCATAGCGCGGGCATGGGCCTTTTTACGGGATCATGTGGATATTCAGTCGCTGGATCAGTTCCAGCAGAAACGCTACCGTTTGTTTGAGGTTTGCTCGAGCCTTCCGCGCTATCGGGACTGGACGATGCGTGATTATGTGAACCTCATCGACATCAAGCGCGAAATGCAGTTCTGCGCCTGCACCTGGGAGCTTGAGGACGGTGCGCGGCTGATCGCCTTTCGGGGAACCGACCTCACCATCGCGGGCTGGAAAGAGGATCTGAATATGTCCTTCATGACGGTTCCTTCGCAGGAGGAAGCCGCCGCTTATGTGGAGCGCGCCGCCCAGGAGGGGGACAGATTATACGTGGCGGGACACAGCAAAGGCGGAAATCTCGCGGTATACGCTGGCTCCTGTGTGTCCGAGGCCGCGCGGGCACGCATACGAACCGTATATAGCTTCGACGGCCCGGGGCTGGACGAGGAGACGCTTGGGAGCGAGGGATACCGGCGCGTCAGTGAGAGAATTGAAAGCTACATCCCCCAAAGCAGCGTGGTGGGGATGCTTTTGCATTATCATCCCATCTACACCGTGGTAAGATCGACCGCGCTGGGCATTTTGCAGCATGACGCCATGACCTGGCAGGTGGAAAATGGCGCCTTTGTCACATTGGCCGATCTGGATATGAGCGGCAAGATCACCGACGAGGCCCTTCACGCATGGCTCAAGGGAATGGATATGGAGCGCCGCCGTCTGCTGGTGGACACGCTTTACCAGGTGGTGGACGCCGCTCAGGCCGAGCTGGTGACCGATCTCATCGACGATTGGCGCGAAAGCGCCGCTCGAATTCTGGAGGCCATTCGCGATCTCGACCCCAAGGTGAGGCGTGATGTGCGCAGGATGATTCGTTCGCTGTTTTCCAGCGGCGCGAGCGAGGTCGTCAGGCAAGTCCTGCCACATCTGGCCGGCCTGGGACAAAAGGCGGAAAGTGTCGAGAAGAACAGTTTGAGGAATCAGGACGAAAAAATGTGAAACAGAACAAGACAGCGGCCCGCAAAATGCCTGGGCCGCTGTCAGCGGTTTTTCAGAAAGGTCTCGACCGTTTGCCGGATACATGCCTTCTCATCGGCGCGCAGCGCACGATAACGGGTGAGCATGGCGATCTCGTCGGCGTTGAGCTGGCAGGTCTCTGTCTGCTTGATCCGCCGCCGCACATCCGTATGACCGATCAGATAATCCACCGAGGTGTTGAAAAAGTCGGCGATGCGAACCAGAATGGCGATTTCAGGTTCAATGTTATGGTTCTCATATTTATTGATGGATGGCTGAGTGACATAAATGGCATCCGCCAACCGTTGCTGGCTCACGCCGTACTCCTTGCGAAGCTCTTTTAATCCTGGAAGCATCGATCCACCTCCTTTTGGCTAGTCTAACAACTTTACAGCATAAAATAAAAATACTTATATGAATTATTTCCAACACCCTTAAGTTGTCATTCCGATAAAAGAATGCCGAAGATTCTATGATTTATAGCTATTAGCGACTGAAAAAAAGAATACGGATGGGGGAAAAATAAAATTCTTCTTAGTTGTCATTAACAATAACTAATAGTTATATTATACTATGGAAGAAATCATCCGATTCATGCGGCGACATGAATCATTATGGGGAAAGGTGAGAAAGGCACTGTTCAAAGGAAGAAAAACGTGGGCATGCATGACGGTTCTTATGCTGCTGCTGGGAATCACGACGCCGCTGGGGGGCGTTGGCGGAGGTGCTTACCGGCACACTTGAGGTTGAGGCGGATTTGCATACAACTGGATACGGAGAGATTTTTGTCGATCCATCTGATCTATATGAAATGGATGAAAAATGGTGGGATATTGCCGAATCACCAGCGAATTATCAATTCCAATGGAGCGCATGTGGGGGAGCAAAGCAGGATGCACTCTCTCAAGGGGAGTATGGCGATGTACGATATTACGATACAGAATCATCTATTCGAGCGCTGGTGGGTAAGGATGTCCTGCACTGCAATATTTTCAAGAGCGGACGTCAGGTCGCTGCGCTGACAATTCACTTGAAGGAATGTTTGTATGCGCCGAAAGAGGTGGGTGACCATCCCATTTACGAATATATTTATTTTGACGCAGGTAAGCCGGTGACCATTCAGGTAGAAGGTATATTGGAAATAGACGGGGGAGAATCCATTTGGTATAGGTTTTATAAGCTTGAAGCGACTCCCGGAAAGGATGGGTATTATGATGTGGTGGAGTATCTGACCGATGATGCACCAATAACGACAGCTTCCATTACATTTACCCCGACTGCTCAGAATAATGGAAGAATGATCGAGTGGGAGGCAGCGACAAAGGATCACGATAACTGGAGTTTTTATAGTCCATCCTATATCCTTCTAGATAACGCGAAAAAGCCTATAAAAATGCCCTCCTTTACCACGGGTTGTGAGTTAATTCCATTGAAAGAAGGAGAGAGCACGATTCTTACGCTGCCCGTTGCCATTGCGGGAGATACGGCGAAAGAGCTTGAATATCGCTGGTATACATATGATGATGACGGCGAACGAAAGCTTGTACAAACCAGTGGTTATCCGTCTCTGACTGTAACATCGAACGAAGAGGGCTATTATGTGTGCAAGATAGGCTATAAAGGAAGCGCCGAGAGTACCTTCCTTGAATATGGTCAAGGGTTTCTCGTCTTTGTAGTGGATAGCAATGGCAACCCTGTCACTCCCACCAACCCCACCAATCCAACCAAGAATGTCCCCAAGACCGGCGACGGCACCCCGCTGATGACGATGTTTATCCTGCTGGGCGTTGCCCTTGCGGGAACGGTCGTGCTCATCGGTGTCCACTGCAGGCGCAGCCATTCCTGATACTGAAACGGATCAATCTATCCACTCTGCCTTCCGTCAGCGTGACGGAGGGATTTTGTAACCTTATATGCAACATTTTACCATGCGTTTACGCAACATTTTTTTCACGCATCTAATGCTGGATATTGTGTGGCCCGCATTTTTTCAGGAAAATCATTGACATTTGGTTGATTGCCATGCTATTATGATATGGTTGTCCGCAGTATGCGTTTTTTGTGTGCCCTTCTTGCGCGATAAAGGCGCGGGAACGAGGCGGCGAAAAGCGAAGAATCCCGCGGCAAGGCACAGGAAAAGGAGGCGGTTCTGGTGGAAGAAATGCTCAGGCAGCCTGACAAGCGCGTGGTTGGCACCAAGCAGGTGCTCAGAGCGATCGGGGAAGGCAGGGCCGCGCACGTTTTTCTTGGCAAGGACACGGACGGCTTCATCTATCACAGGATCAACGCCCTGTGCGAGGAGAAGCGCGTGCCCGTGACCGTGGTGGACAGCATGCAGGAGCTTGGAAAGCTCTGCATGGTGGGCGTGTCAGCCGCGTCTGCTGCCGTGCTCAGGTGAGCGCGGTTCCCTTACCAGACTATAAGGCCGCCATTGGGTTGCGGCGGCTGTTATAGCATATCAATTCGGAGGTGTTTCCATGCCCACGATCAATCAGTTGATCCGCAAGGGACGGAAAAAGGTTGAAAACAGGTCTACGGCTCCTATCCTGCAGGGCTGCCCGCAGAAGCGCGGTGTGTGCCTCAGCGTGAAGACTACGACCCCTAAGAAGCCCAATTCCGCTCTGCGTAAGATTGCCCGTATCCGTTTGACCAATTCGATCGAAGGTACGTGCTACATCCCGGGTATTGGCCATAACCTGCAGGAGCACAGCGTGGTTCTGATCCGCGGCGGCCGTGTACGCGACCTGCCTGGCGTCCGTTACCACATCATCCGCGGCGCTCTTGATACGGCTGGCGTTGCCAAGAGGATGCAGGCTCGTTCTTTGTACGGCGCCAAGCGGCCTAAGAAGTAAGATGTTTTCCTGCGCCGCTGTATGCAGCCCCTTTCGGAGTGGGCGCAGGCGTGTGCTTCCCTGCCGGCTTTAACCCATGCCAGGCACAGGCACGCACACCGCGTGACTTTCCCGTAGCGTCGGGAGCGGTCGATGCTGAAGACCGCCAGAAACCTGTACGCAGGCGCGCTTTGAAAACACATTCAGGGCCCCAAAATCTTACGTTGTGCTGACAGCACATTGCGGCTAAAAGCTGCCGCAACGAAGGAGGAAATCAAATGCCCCGTCGTGGATTTATTCCCAAGCGCGAGGTGTTGCCCGATCCTGTTTACGGGACCACGGTCGTCACCAAGCTCATCAATCAGATCATGCTGGACGGCAAGCGCGGCACCGCGCAGCGCATCTGCTACTCTGCGTTTGATACCGTCAAGGAGAAGACCGGCAAGGACGCGACCGAGGTGTTCAACGCCGCTTTGGCCAATGTCTCTCCCCAGCTGGAGGTTAAGGCTCGCCGCGTGGGCGGCGCCACCTATCAGGTACCTATCGAAATCCGCCCCGAGCGCCGTCAGACGCTGGCCCTGCGCTGGCTGGTCGAATTCAGCCGCAAGCGCGGCGAGAAGACCATGGCTGAGCGACTTGCCGCCGAGATGATGGACGCCGCCAACAACACCGGCGCGGCTGTCCGTCGTAAGGAAGAGATGCACCGCATGGCCGAGGCCAACAAGGCCTTTGCGCACTACCGCTGGTAATGCGCGCGGACGCGGGCGTGGCGCCCGTGCCCTGAAGAAGAATGAGAGAAAGCTGAATTTGAAAGGAGACCCTCCGTTATGCCTAGAAGTCACCCTTTGGACAAGGTGCGCAACATCGGCATCATGGCACACATTGACGCCGGTAAGACCACCACAACCGAGCGCATTCTGTTCTATACAGGACGCACGCATCGCCTGGGTGAGGTTCACGAGGGCGCGGCCACCATGGACTGGATGGCGCAGGAGCAGGAGCGTGGTATTACCATCACCTCCGCCGCGACGACCTGTCAATGGAAAGGCCACCGCATCAACATCATCGACACCCCCGGCCATGTCG
>CAYQCL010000006.1:0-70890 GCA_964416065.1 uncultured Oscillospiraceae bacterium
TCAAGGACAAGGCCGCCAAGCACGCCGACAACATCAACGCCGGCCTCTTTACCTATCCCACGCTGATGGCGGCGGACATTTTGCTCTATCAGACCGATCTGGTGCCCATCGGCGCGGATCAGAAGCAGCATCTTGAGCTGACACGGGACATCGCTCAGCGCTTCAACGGCGTGTACGGCGACGTTTTCACCGTGCCCGACGGCTATTTCGGCAAGGTGGGCAGCCGCATTATGAGCCTTCAGGAGCCGACGCGCAAGATGAGCAAGTCCGATCCGGAGGACACCTATATCGCTCTGCTCGATCCTCCCGACGTGATTCGCCGCAAGATCAAGCGCGCCGTGACGGACAGCGATGCGGAGATCCGTTTCGATCCCGAGAACAAGCCGGGCGTGAGCAACCTTCTGAGCATCATCGCGGCGCTGAGCGGCCAGACGGTCGAGCAGGCGGCGGCCGAGCTTTCGGGGCAGGGCTACGGCAAGCTCAAGGAGCGGGCGAGCGAGTGTGTGATCGAGACGCTCGCGCCTTTGCAAAGCGAGCACAAGCGCTTAATGGCCGATAAGGGCTATGTGCAAAGCGTTTTGGACGAGAACGCGCAGATCGCTAACCGCATGGCGGCAAAGACGCTTCGCAAGGTGCAGCGCAAGGTAGGCTTCGCGGAGCGCGGGAAATAAGGAAACCGACGCAAAGCCGTCCGCGGCCTTTATGACCTGAAAGCGTTTAGAAACCATCGTCGTCCGGCTGATGGAGATTGAGAGGGGACGGCGTCCTCGAGGCATCCGTGGAAGCGGGCTTCGTAAGCGTTAGGGGAGGTATCCATGGAAAACAAAAAATTTGATTTTATCATCATTGGAGCGGGACCGGCGGGCATTTTTGCCGCGCTGCGCATGGCCGAAAAGCGCCCCGAAAGTCGGGTGTTGATTGTGGACACGGGGCGCGCCATCTCCCATCGCGCCTGTCCTGCGCGTATCGACGGACAATGCAAGCACTGCGATCCCTGCGCCATTGTGCATGGCTGGGCGGGCGCTGGCGCTTTTTCGGATGGAAAGCTCTCCCTGAGCGATGAGGTCGGCGGTCATGTGAGCGATTATATCGGTCACAAGCGCGCGATGGAGTATATCGCGCAGGCAGATGAAAAATATCTGCGCTTCGGCGCAAGCAAAACCGTCCACGGCCTCAACAACAGCCGTGTGGACGAGATCGCCTATGAAGCCAGCCGTCACAGCATCCATCTGGTTCCCTGTCCCGTGCGCCATCTGGGTACGGAAAACGCGGGACCGGTGCTTGGCGCGATGCACGACTATCTCGTCAACGAGACCAACACCACCTTTCTTGAACTGACCGTTGCCGAGGAGATCCTTTGCGAGGACGGCAGGGTGGAGGGCGTCAAAATCCATCAGCGCGGACATGAACCCGAAATCGTCTATGCCCCTTATGTCGTCACGGCTCCTGGCAGGGGCGGCGCGCAATGGCTGACGGAAATGGCCGGCAAGCTGGGCCTGCGGACCCAGAACAACGAGGTCGACATCGGCGTGCGCGTCGAGGTGCCCAACGCCATCATGGATCACCTGACCCGCGACCTCTACGAGGCCAAGCTTGTCTATTATAGCGACACCTATGAAAACAAGGTGCGCACCTTCTGCATGAACCCGGGCGGCGAGGTGAGCCAGGAATACTACGAGGGCGGTATCGCCGTGGTGAATGGCCACAGCTATGAGGATCCCGCCAAGCGCACTGACAACACCAACTTCGCCATGCTCGTTTCCACCAAATTTACCGAGCCCTTTAACCAGCCGATCGAATATGGCCGCTATATCGCGCAGCTGGGAAATATGCTCACCGGCGGGCCGATCATGGTACAGCGCCTGGGCGACCTGCTCAAGGGCCGCCGCACCGACGCGCAGCGCCTGAGCAAGTCCACCACCATCCCAACGCTTTCGACCGCCGTACCGGGGGACTTGAGCTTCGTCCTCCCGCCCAGGCATCTGACCAGCATCGTGGAGGCGCTGAGGGCCTTCGATCATCTCGCGCCCGGCCTGTATAGTCGCGACACCTTGCTTTATGGCGTGGAGGTCAAATTCTATTCCAGCAAGGTGCTGGTCAACAACAGCCTTGAAACCGCTATTCACGGTCTCTTCGCCGCCGGAGACGGCGCGGGCATCACGCGCGGCCTTATGCAGGCGGGTGTGAGCGGTATGGTTGTGGCCGACGAGGTGGCCCAGCGGCTTGGAAAATAGGGCCGCTTGAAAACAACCGAAGGGAAAACGACTTCCATTTGAGAACGGCCTCAAAGTCAACGAAAAGAAGCCGGTCGCAAATGGCTTTCGGCAAAAATCATAAAAATCAAAAAAATCCGCTCTCAGGCGTTGTCTGCCTGGAAGCGGATTTTTAACGCTGCCGCAGGAAAACCAAATGTTCAAAACCGTTTCCGCAGCAGCTCCTTAAAGAATGAGACGGGGCTTACAGCAGCTCCTCAGGGGTGACAGTGATATCGTTCATATCAATATCATGGCCGACGGCGATTGCCTCCTGGATGATCTTCTCGGCAGATTTCCAGCCGATTCCGAAGCGGTTTGCGCCGATCTTATACATTTTCAGCATTGTCTCCAGGGAACGCACGCCACCGGCGACTTTCAGCTTCGCGCGGCCCGCGATCGCCTCATGCATGACGGCTACGTGATGGAGCGTGGTGGGCGCGGCGGAAAAGCCCGTGCCCGATTTTACATAGTCCGCGCCACCCTCGATGCAAAGCTCGCATGCCTTGCGGATCTCATCGTCAGTCAGAAGCATCGCCTCAATAATGACTTTCAGGGAAGTGCCGGGAGTGGCCTCGCGCACGGCGCGGATATCCTCGACAACCAGGTCGTAGCGGCCGGAACGCAGCCAGCCGACATTCATCACCATATCGTTTTCGGCGGGATTCATCGTGCGGAAATACTTGGCAAGCTCAACCTTGGTCTGCGTTGCTTCCTGTCCGGAGGGGAAGGCCAAGGAGGTACCAAAGGCCGTGTTGCTGCCCTTGAGACCCTCGGAGAGCTGGGGATAGTTGCAGGGCCAGCAGAAGGCGGTGCCGAAATCGTATTTCTTGCACAGGGCGATCAGGTCGTCCACATCCTCCGGGGTGCTGTCCAGCTTTAGAACGCTGGGATCCATCATATAAGCAATATCCTTGACCGTGAGAATTTCTTTCCTGTATTCCTTCATAATTCATTTCTCCCTTCAAATTTTCAAATTATAGTACGGAAAGACCGGCGCCGATCAGCGCGATATAGTTCGGGTTCAGCTCTGTAAGGACGATCCCATTGGTGACGAAGCGCATGGGACCGGGCAGCAGCCGCTGCCGAATCTGCTCCAAAAGCCAGCCGTCAGAAACCACGCCGCCTCCGAGGACGATCGTATCGGGATCGAATACCCAGCATAGATTCATAATAAGCGCGGCAAGAGCGTCGGCCGCGTCTGTGGTCAGACGGTTGCACAGGGCGTCGCCCTGCTGTGCCAGCTCAAAAATCTCTTTTGCGGAGCATCGCTCGTGCTCGGGAAAGGTCAGACGGGTCGAGGCATATTCACCGCGAAGAAGCCTTGCGCGCTGATCAAGCCCGCTGCCGCAGGCAAGAGCCTCGACACAGCCGCGGCGTCCGCAGCAACAAACAGTGTCGCCGCCCATCGCGACGACATGATGCCCCACCTCTCCGGCGTTAAAGCTCGCGCCGGTAACGGGCTTCCCATCAACCATGATGCCTGCCCCAATGCCGGTGCCGACATTCAGATACATGAAATTCTGCGTATGACGTCCATGACCAAGGCGGGCCTCCGCTCGAAGAGCACAGCGAACGTCGTTGTCGATCTTGCAGGGAAGATAGAAACGCTCGGTGATGATAGAGGCCACATGGATCGTAGCGCGTCGCTTAGGCTCGATTTCAAGCCAATCTCCGGAAACAGGATCGACCCGACCGACAAGACCGATGCCAATGCCGCGAACCTGCGTTTTGCAACTGTTGGTAAGATAGTCGTCGATCGTCAAGAGAAGCTGCTGCAGCACTTCCTCCTGGCACGCGCCTTGGGCAAGTATCGAAGGATAGCGCTTTTCCGACAGAATCTCGCCGTCCTGTGCAACCTCGCCAATCAGAAGCTTGGTTCCTCCCAGATCAACGGCAAGCGCCGTGTTCTTCATTCTGCTACCGCCTTTCCCAATTACTTTATCATGTAGACATGATCTTTAGAAGTGGAACGATACACATCACGTTCAGAGTATATCATCCCGTTTCCCACAGTGTCAAGCCCTTTTTGCGGTTTTTCTGAAAATGCAGAATTTTCTGTTTCGGGTGCTGAAATGATATGACTCATAACGAAAAACCGCCCCGCATCATACGACTTGCCGTCGTGCCGCGCTCGATCAGATGAGTGTAGAGCAGCTTAGATTTGACAGGCGTTTCGGGATTTTCCAGGACCTGAATCAAAAGCTCAATACTTGCCTCACCAGCTTCCCTCAGAGGCTGACGCATGGTGGTGATCGGAGCGGCGTCATAGAGAAAGGCAGCGGCGCTTTCATCGTCAAAGCCAATGATTGATACATCCTGCGGCACGCGGAGTCCCGCCTCTGTCAGGGCGCGTACAGCGCCATAGGCGGAAATATCCGTCGCAAAGAAGATGGCCTCCGGAATCTGGTTTTTTTGGATCAGCCTCTTCATCTGCTCATATCCGCAGTCATAGAACAGCGAACGGGCGGCGCTGTTTTTACGCCAGTTGGTGTCCTCGTTGAGGTTGGGGAAGTACATCAGCTCCGGCTCGACGCGAATTCCATGCTTTTGCAGGGCGCTTACATACCCGTTCATACGATCGAGCGTTACCTTCAAATTCATATCGCCGCCAAAGTGCGCGATACGGCGATGCCCCAGCCGAATCAGATGCTCCGTCGCGGTAAAGGCTCCCCCTCGACGTTGTCAATCAGCACCTTGTTTACGTTCAGATCCTGAATGGTGTTCTCGATCAAAACCAGCGGAAAATTGGAAGCAGCCAAATGGCGGAGGAGATCATCCTCCGGAATAAAGCTGCCGTGGATAATCACGCCGTCTACATGTCCCTGAGTAAGAAAATCCAGCTGTCGTTGTTTTTTTTGGATGTTGCCGCAAGAGTTCGTATAGAGCACGTTATATTCGCGAGGCGAGGAGACGCTGCTGACGCCCTGCTCAAAGCCATCAATAAGTGGCACGATAAACGCGAAGGAGAGATCATCAACCGCGACGCCAATGCAGTAGGTGCGGCGCTGAATCAGCGAACGAGCGAGCGCGTTGGGACGGTAGTTCAGCGCTTCAATCGCTTCGGCAATCCGTTTTCCCGTTTCACTTCCGACGCCGGATTGGTTGTTGATATATCTGGATACCAGGGTCTTTGATACGCCTGCGTATTCGGCGACGTCCTTGATGGTTGGCATGGATATTCATCCTTCCACATAGGTCTTTCCTAGAATTTATAGTATATTAAAAAGGAGGGACAGTCAATTTTTTCTGGGTAAAAAAGTAGAGGCAAAAATAAAAAACGTTATTTTCAAAGGGATTGAGAAGAATTGGAAAGCGCATTTGCACAAAAAAAACGACAAATTTCAGGTGAATCTAAATTTCTTCTTGACAATGATCGACGGACATGTTATGATACTAGCGAAGTGGAACGATACACAAATGTGCGGTGAATATTTCAAAAGGGAGGCATTTCATATGGCCGTGATGAATCCGTCTTTGCGCTCATCTTCCAAAAGCCATCGGTTCCGAAAGAATCTATCGCTTTTGCTCATGTGCCTGCCGGCGATTCTGTTGTTTTTCGTTTTCTCCTACGTCCCGCTGCCGGGTCTGTACATGGCCTTTGTAAATTACAACTACTCAAAGGGCATGTTCGCCAGCCCCTTTGTCGGCTGGAACAATTTCCGTTTCCTTACGCTTTCCGGCGATCTTCCGATGCTGGTGCGCAACACGGTTTTGTATAACCTGGCGTTTATCCTGACGAACAACTTCTTCCAGATCGCTCTGGCGCTCATGCTGAATGAAATCCGCTCCAAGCGCTTCCGTAAAGTGTCTCAGGCGATTATCCTCCTGCCGTATTTTATCTCCTTCGTAATTGTCGGCCTGTTCGCCTACAATATCCTGAACGCGGATTACGGAGTCCTCAATTCCGTTCGCAGAAGCCTTGGGCTTGAGGGAATCGCGGTTTACTCCATGCCTGAGGCGTGGCCGCCCATCTTCGTTTTCCTGAACCTTTGGAAGAACGTGGGCTACGGAACGATCATCTATTTCGCGGCGATCATGAGCATTGACACGGGCATGATCGAAGCCGCCGAAATCGACGGCGTAACCTCCTGGCAGCGCATTCGCTACATTATGATCCCCTGCCTGCGCCCCACCTTCGTTATGCTGATTCTGTTCTTGATCGGCTCGATCCTCAAGGGAAACTTCCAGCTGTTCTACAACGTGATCGGCGGATCAAACAAGATCCTCTTCTCGACGACGGATATCATCGAAACGTATGTGTATCGTGCAATGATGAGCAACTTCAACTTCTCCAGCGCCTCTGCCGTGTCGCTGTTCCAGTCGGTCTTCGGCTTTGCCACCGTCATGATCGCCAATTTCGTCGTGCGCCGCATTGATCCTGACTACGCGCTCTTTTAAGGGGGATGAGAGAAATGCAGACAACAGAGAATACCCAAAAGCGAAACAAAATCCGGAGGGATTTTTCGGGACGGGTGCTGATCGTTGTAAGTTATGCGGTCGTCATTCTGTTCGCGTGCATGAGCCTGTTCCCCTTCATCCTGCTGATCTCAGGCTCATTTACCTCCGAATCCTACATCATGTCCAACGGCTACAGCCTTCTGCCGCATGAACCCACCGTCGCCGCGTATAAGCTGCTTTTGCAGAATCCCGATACGATCATTGGCAGCTATGTCGTCACGATTCTGATCACGGCGATTGGCACAGGCGTGGGCCTGCTGATCACCGCCATGACCGGCTATGTGCTCCAGCGCCCCGACTTTGCTTACCGAAACGTGATTTCCTTCTATATCTACTTTACGACCCTTTTCTCCGGCGGTATCGTGGCGTACTACATTACCATCGTCAAGTGGCTTGGATTGAAGAACAATTACCTTACCATTATTCTGCCGATGATGGTCACCTCGTGGAACGTTATCCTCATGAAGAACTTCATGAAGGGCATCCCGCATGAGATCACCGAATCGGCGATGATTGACGGCGCGAGCAACATGCGCATCTTCTTCAACATCATCCTGCCCACGGCGACGCCCGCTCTGGCGACGGTCGGATTGTTCCTGGCGCTGAGCTATTGGAACGAATGGTACAATTCCATGCTGTTTTTGGATAACAACGTCAAGTACCGTCCCTTGCAGCTCTTCCTATATAACGTGGTCAACAAGGCGGACTTCATCCGCAGAGCGGGCGAAAACGCCAGCATTGACACGACCGATATCCCCATGGAAAGCACAAAGCTTGCGGTCGCCGTCATCGCGACGGGCCCCGTCATTCTGTTCTATCCCTTTGTGCAGCGGTACTTTATCAAAGGAATCACAATCGGCTCGGTGAAGGGCTAATGTTTGATTCAAATGCGGGAAACCGCAAAAAATAAGGAGGTTTACCATGAAACACCTGCGAAAAGTCATTTCCCTGTTCCTTGCGCTGTCCCTGATGATAGCGGCCGTGCCCATGGCGCTGGCCGAGACGACCACGGACGAATTCGTGCCGGATTTTTCCTATGTGGACGACATCGACACCTCTGAATTTGTTGTGATCGACTGGCTGATGGTTGGCGATGTGCCGGACAACGGCCAGACGGAGAAGGTACTTGAGAAGATCAACGAGATCCTTCGCGACCGCCTCAACTGCGAGCTGCGCCTGTCCTTCATCGGCTGGTCGGAGTATCTGTCCAATTACAACCTCCGTCTTGCCTCCGGCGAGTCTCTGGATATCGTGTACTGCGCCGATTGGCTGGATGCCAAGCAGAACGCCTCCCGCGGCGCGTACCTCGCGCTGGACGAACTGCTGCCGGTGTACGCGCCCAACCTGTGGCGTGACGTGACCGCCGAGGAGTGGGATCAGTGCCGTGACGCGGAAGGGAACATCTTCCAGCTGCCGATGAATAACCACGATTTCTACGGTCTGTCCGCCATGTTCTATCGCAATGACTGGGCCAAGGAAGCCGGCTTTGAGGACGGCATCCACTCCTTCGACGACATGGGCAAGTACTGGCAGTGGGTCGTTGACAATCAGCCTGACGTGATTCCGTGGAACACCGCGGGTGACTGCGACTCGAACCAGATTCTTAACATGTATATGTTCGACAAGACCGAGGCCATCAACTGCATCTCCAACGGCTCCTTCACCATCATCTGCGGCGAGAGCTATGAGAATCCCTATCAGCTGATTAACGTCGTGGATGAGGACTGGTTCCTCGACTTTGCCAAGACGATGAAGGAATGGGGCGACGCCGGCTACTGGCCCACGGACGTTATGAGCCGCACCGGCAACCAGACCGACGCCAACATGTTCCAGGTCGGAAAATCCGCCAGCTGGGAGCATCAGTGCGAGCAGCTCTTCAACGATGCCGTTGAGTACAACAAGAAGGTTCCCGGTTCCGATCCTCAGGCCTTTATCTACACCGAGCGCCGCGGAATTGACTTCAAGGCCGCCGCGACCCGCTGGGCGGATGCCATTGCCGCCAACTGCGACACGCCCGAGCGCGCTCTGATGGTCTATGACCTCATGCGCTATGACCGCGAGCTGTACAACCTCTACTACTATGGTATCGAGGGCGTCCAGTACGAACTCAACGAGGACGGACTCCGCGTCGATCCCGAGGGCTACACCGCCGCGAAGGACGGCATCTACTTCTGCAACAACGCTCTGCGCAACGACAACTACGATATCGAGCGTGCCGACGCCTGGCCGGACAAGCAGAAGTACATTGAGATGATTAAGCCCATGCTGGTCATCAGCCCCTACGCTGGCTTCTCCTTTGACACCACGCCCGTGACCGCTGAGTACACTGCGCTCAACGAGATTGTCGCCCGTTACCTGCCTTCCATCATGTTTGGCAAGGCTGGCGATCCCGAGGCGGCTGTGACCGAATTCCGTGAGGCGCTTCAGCGCGTCGGTATTGATCGCGTGATTGCTGAGGCTCAGAGCCAGCTGGAGGCCTTCGTGGCTTCCAAGTAAGCATTCCAGCGGCCGGAATCCCGGATGATCCAAACGGGATTCCGGCCTTCTTTGATGAAGGAGGAGCGTATGCAAAAGCGCGTCATTGTGGTATGGAACGATATCTTTCACTATCGTGAAACGTATTACGACATGGTGGACAGCCTGTTCGACGCGAGCTGGGACGTTGTGAAAACCGAGCATATCCGTGATGTGGTGCTGTGCGAGCCAAAACCTGACCTGGTCGTGAACTTCACCATAGGCTGCGGCAAGCCGGATGACCGAGAGCCGCTGACCCTTGAGGAGCAGCAGCGCCTTTATCAGGCGGTCGAGGCGGGCATGGGCTGCATCTATGTCCATGCGGGGCTCGCCTATAACGTCAAGGATACGCCGGTGGGAAGGCTGGCGGGAGCTCGTTTTGCGAGCCATCCGCGTCCTAACGTGACGGTCTCCTGCATGGCGATCCCTGGAATCGAGCATCCCATTATGCGGGGCATCGAGCCCTTCAGCGCGCACGACGAACACTACTTCTGCACCGTCGATCTGGAACGGGTTACGCCGTTTCTTGCCACGGTTTCCTCCGGAGGCACGGAGCTGGGCGGATGGTCCCAGGAGATCGGACGGGGGCGTGCGGTCTCTCTGACCCCGGGACATACGCCCGAAATGGTGAAGGCGATGCTTCCGCTGATGAACAACACGATTCGCTGGTGCATGCACGAGCTTGATTCAATGAGGTGAAGAAATGATTCAGCCGCCTGTTGCGTTGGGAATGTACACCGTATTCCAAAACGCTCAAAAGGATTTTGAAGGAACGATTCATCAGGTCGCCCAAATGGGCTACCAGGGGATTGAAATGTATGGGGAGCCATCCGATTTTCCGGCCGCGCGCGTGGCGAACGCTCTGCGAGAGGAGGGCCTGACGCTGACCGGCTGGCATATCGAGTGGAGGCATCTTCAGGAGGACACGCTCGAAAGGACTGTTGATTTCTGCGCGGAGGCCGGCCTTCCCTGCGTCATCATTCCCTGCCTGGGCGGAAAGTGGGCTGTCGCGCACACGCCGGAGCAGGAATGCGAGGCGCTGTGGGACGGCTATCTTGAGCGCATGGAGATCATCAGAGCCCGTCTTAAGAAGGCGGGAATTCGGCTTGGCTATCACAACCATGAGTATGAATTTCAGATCCGCTACGGCGGGCGCACGCTCTTTGACAAGCTGTATGGCACGCTGAGCACGGATGTCGTCATGGAACTGGACAGCGGAAACGCGATCGAGGGGGGAGCCGATCCCGTGCGGGTGCTGAAAGCGCTTGGCGAGCGAAAGGTGTTTCTGCACTGCAAGCCGTACTCGCACAAGGATGCCTTTGACGTGGCGATCGGCGAGGCGGGCGACGCCAACGATTGGGCCGGAATGGCGGGGGCCGCGGGCGAAAACTGCGAGTGGCTGATTGTCGAAAGCGAGTCCACGCGCCTTCCCGAGTTGGAAAACGCCCGCGTCTGTATCGACGGATTGAAGACGAGCTTAAAGGAGTGAGAGAGATGGAGATTACTGTTGCCAAGGATCTTGCTTCGTTTTATAATATCGCTGCGTGGCGCATCGCTGCGGAGATTTTGAAGCGGCCCAACGAGCGCACGACGCTGGGACTGGCGACGGGGCGCACGACCACGGGCATTTACGAGGCGCTGACGGCGATTCATGAAGCGCATCCGTTCCAGGTATCGCGCGTGTGTGTGTTTGGCCTGGATGAGATCACGAATGTGGATCGCTCCTATGCCGGAAGCTGCTACGACATTCTGCACCGTGAGGTTGTCGGGCCGCTGGGCATCTACGAAGAGAATTTCTTTATGCCCCAGACGAAGGTGGACGATTTTGACCGCGAATGCCGCGCCTATGAAGCGGTCATCGCGGCGCGCGGCGGGATTGATTTGCAGGTTGTGGGAATCGGAGAAAACGGCCACATCGGCTTTAATCAGCCGGGAACGCCCTTTCACAGCGCCGCCTTTGTGGGACGCATGGACGAGGCGCTGGAAGCGCGCGTTCGCGGCGAAACCGGCGTGCAAAAGGAGCTTGGCGGCATGACGCTGGGAATCCGCAGCATCATGCACAGCCGCAGGGTACTGCTGGTTGCCAGCGGCGCGCGTAAGGCGGAGATCATTCGTCAGGCGCTTCAAGGCCCCGTGACGGAAGACGTGCCCGCCTCGGTCTTGCAGCTGCATCCCTTCTGTGAAGCGATTCTTGATCCCGAAGCTGCCGCCATGCTGGAGCTCTGAAGGGCTTATGCAACGAAAGCGGAATAAGCTCTGCGGATTGAGGGAGACGTGTTTTGCCTGATTTTCTGACTGCCGCTGAGGCAGCAAAGGAGGAACTTCCAATGGAGAAGTGGTTAAAAAGATTGCCGGGCATTGGCTTTTGCCTTTTGATCGCGCTGCCGTCATGGTTTCTGGTTGAGTATGTCAAGCCGCTCGAGGTTGTGGGCGCGCCCGTGCTCGCAATCCTGATCGGAATGATCGTGGCGCTCTTTATGCCTTCCAATGAAAAGCTATCTGACGGCATCTCCTTTACATCCAAAAAGATTCTCCAGGCCGCCGTCGTGCTGCTCGGCTTTGGCTTGAATCTCGCGACGGTCGGAAAGATCGGCGCGACCTCGCTGCCTGTGATTGTCGCGACGATCGCGACGTCCCTGATCGTGGCGTTCGCGCTGCATAAGCTTATGAAGATTCCCGCGAAGACCTCGACCCTAATCGGCGTGGGTTCGTCCATCTGCGGCGGCTCGGCCATCGCGGCGACTGCTCCCGTCATTGGCGCGGACGACGAGGAGATCGCCCAGGCGATTTCGGTCATCTTTCTGTTCAATGTCATCGCGGCGATTCTCTTTCCCAATCTCGGGGCGGCGCTTGGGCTTTCCAACGAGAGCTTTGGCTTGTTTGCCGGTACGGCGATCAACGATACCTCATCCGTAACCGCTGCCGCTTCCACATGGGATTCTATGTATCATACGGGCGGAACGGTGCTGGAATACGCGACCATCGTCAAATTGACGCGCACGCTGGCTATCATCCCCATCACGCTCGTGCTTTCGATTGTGCGGATGCGCAGAGAGCGCAAAGAATCCGGCGTACAGACCGGCGGCTCCTTCCGGCTTAAGAACGTACTGCCGATGTTCGTGATTTATTTTGTACTCGCGTCGCTTGTGAGCACGATTCTGGGAAGCGTTCTGCAAAACGAGGCGCTGGCTGCCGTCAACGGTGTTTTTTCGTTTTTGAAAACGCTGAGCAAATTCTTCATCGTAATGGCGATGGCGGCCATCGGCCTCAATACCAATCTGGTCAAGCTGGTGAAAAACGGCGGGAAGCCGATTGTACTGGGCTTCTGCTGCTGGGTTTCCATCAGCTGCGTAAGCCTTCTTCTGCAAAGCTTGCTGGGGCTGTAACAAAATGAGCCTGTCTCTGCGATAAACGGCGGAGACAGGCTCATTTTGAATGCGTTCAGCGGAGCTGATCGGCGTACCACCATACGACATCGCGAATCCTCCACAGCTCGGACTCGTGGCAGTTCTCACGCCAGAGCCGCTCGTAGAGATAGAACCAGTTTTCCAGCTCGCCGGCGAGCGCTGAATCCTTTTGATTTTGATGGACGGCCGCGCCGACGCGGTTCCACAGCATGATCGCGCTCCCAGCGATCAGCCAGCCTTCGAGCATTCCGCGCGCGGAGCAGTCCATATCGACGGCATGGGCCTGGAGCTGAAGAAGGATGTCGCCCAGGCGTTGATTCGCCTCTTCAACAGCCTTGGGATTGCAGACGGAGAGCGGCGTTTCGGGTTCGGGACGATCCAGCCGATCGTTCACCCATTCCTTATGGCGAACCAGAGCATACCAGGGATAGACGTCCAAGCCCTGCATGGAAGCCAGCAGAGAAACGACGCTTTCACTTCGATCCAGATAGGCGACGCGCGAGACGGCGGCGTTCAGCTCGTCGAAGGGAACGGCGTCGCAGCACCAGCTGAAGACGGCGCCATAGATCATCCCGGGCAAGGAGAAGCGCGGGTCGTTGATGTGGCCGTAGTCGCCCCAGTCGGTGTTGAGCAGGCCGACCGCGCCGTAGCGCCGGCCGTAAGCGGCCATGCGGGAGATGTTGTCATAGCCGGAGCGCAGCTGGTTCATCCATTGGTTCCAGCCGCATACGCCGGGGCAGACGTACTGCGTCGCGCCCGCCTCGGCCAGAATGCGTGTGCCATCCTCAGAAACCGTGGGGCTGTAATCCCAGTTGAGGCAGATGGTGCCCTGGGGCAGCTCCCTGAGCGCGTCGGCGAAGCGGACGACGATATCGCCCCAGAACATGGGCGTGCGCCCCTGCTCGACGACAAACTCGCACAGCTTTTTCACAAAGCCGATATAGTAGCCGCGCTCGCCGACGGCCTCCATCTGCGCCCTGCTGCGGCCGCGCCCAAGATCAAACGTTTCGTCGGCGCAGATATTGAATTTGCGCGAGCGAAACAGCGGCATGAATTCGCGAAGCATCCCTTTCACCAGATCGAAGGAGCGGGGATCGGAAATGTTAAGGGTGTGATGGTGCATGCGGTTGGGCATGGTGGAAGGCATGTCGGCCACCTCGGGCAGTTCGCACAGCTCGCGATGGTTCTTGCTGTAGAGCAGCTCAAAAAGGTGTCCGAAGCTGGAAAGGGAAGGAACAAGCTCGATTCCCCGCGCCGCGCAGTAATCATCCAGCTCCAGGATCTCCTCGGCCGTGAGCGGACGGGAGACGCGCCACATTTCGGGCAGGTCGCGGAAAAGGTAGGTGTGCTCAACATAGAGCTGAAGCTGATTGAGCTTGTAGAAGCAGGCTTCGTCGGCCAGGCGCTTGAGCGCCTCAAGGGTGGGCGTGCGCCCGCGCGAAACGTCGTGATAGAACCCACGGACGGGATAGACGGGAGCGTCCTCAATGGAAAGGGCGGGAAGAAGCGCGCCCGACTGGCGGATGATCTGCCGAAGCGTTTGAACTCCATGCAGGATTCCCAGGCCGTCTCCGGCGGCAATCACGACGGACGCGGGAGAAATGGTAAGCTCGTATGCCTCCGATGAGATCGCGGGCGTATGCGCGAAAGAAAGATCTTCTTTACGGGCCTCTCCGCAAAGAATGGGAACGAATACGCCGGCAAAGCGGCGGATTTCCTGCTGAAGCTGCTTCGCGGCTGTCTTTTCCACGGGGGAGGAATCGGGATAGAGCACGATGTGGGTTTGCGGGGACAGTCGGAAAAAACCATCCGATTCAGAAAGATGACGGGGCTTTGGCAAGAGATGCATATTCATTTCACCCTCCGTTTTGATGAGACGGAACACGCTCTTATCGAATGTGAACCCACATGTTCGAGTTTCAAAAAGAAACCGCTACCAAGAAATTTTCCGATTGAACGGCCCGATCAATATACTACGGCCACAGGGGGATGTCAACAATAAAACCATGATTTTAAAGCGTTTGGTGGTTGATTTTTGATAGGGGTGCCGGTATAATCATTCTTGGGAGAAACGTCAAAAATGGTAGCGGTTTCACACTTTTTTGAGCTGAGCGCCGCAGGATTCCCGAATGACGAGCTTCGGTACGTGCTGGATGCTGACGGTTTCGCGGACGCCCTGGATGGCGCTGAGCAGGGAGAGGATAGCAAGCTTGCCGATGTACTCGTTCTGATGATCGAGCCCCGTCAGGCTGGGAATGTGGTACTCGCCGTTGGGAAAGGAATCGCAGCTTGCTATGGCGAGATCCCTCGGTACGGAAAGACCCGCGTCCTTGGCGGCGCGGATCGCTCCCAGAGCGACCCTATCATTAAGCGCGATGACCGCATCCGGCCTTTGATCGTTCTTTAGAAGCTCGCGCATGGCGGCATAGCCGTCCTCGGAATAGTAGTTGGAGGGAACGATCCACTCCTCCCGCACGGGAAGCTGCAGCGCCTTGAGCGTTTCACGGTACGCCTTTAGACGCTCTGTCGTCTGACAGACGCCGGGCTGGCCGCCGACAAAGCCTATGGTACGATTGCCCAGCGCGGCCAGGTGCTGAAGCAGGGCGGAGATGCCGCCGCTGAGGTTGCGGGCGATAAACAGGCAGTCGCAGCCCTCCAGCGGCTGGCCGATGACGACGACAGGAAGCGACTGATTCAGACCGTTAAGCGCCTGAATATAAGCTTCGGAGGGATGGTCAAGGTCCATCTGACCGCCGACGACGATCGCTCCGTCTACACGCTTTTCCTTGAGCATGTCAAAATAATTCAGCTCGTCAAAGGGGCTGCCGATCGCGTGAGAGGAGCCTCCGAAAAGCGTGTTGTACAGAAGCACGGAATAGCCTCGGGCAAGCGCGTAGCGCTGAATTTCCAGGAAGAGGGCTGAAAAATAAGGGTTGGTTATGTCGGGCAGAATGACGCCGATGCTGTGAGTGCTCTGGGAGGTCATGGCCCGCGCGATTGCGTTCGGGGAATACCGATGCCGCGCAATCACGCGCTCGACGGCCGCGCGGGTTTTTTCGGAAACCCTGGGGCTGTGGTTCAAAACGCGCGATACGGTGGAGACAGATACCCCGCTTTCCTTTGCAATATCATAGATTGTAATGTTTTCCTTCATGAAGGGCTGCTCCTTCCTGCGGAATCAATAGCATCTTTGATTATACAGTATTTTGGCAAAGAAGAAAAGGAATTTTGCGCAACAGGAGGATAACGCTTATGAATGAACTTCAAAGGGAACTCCAGGCATCGGGATGGATTCACTGGCCGCTTCCGCTTCACGAGGAGCGCTCTTTGGAAGCGACGGAAAAAGAGGTGCTTGAGACCCTTCCCCTCGCTGCGGATCGGTGGACGGCGGAGGGAGAATGCACGGTCACGGTCGGCGAGACGATTTGCCTCAGCGCGCCCCTGTGCTATGCGCGCCGTCCCTCCGGCGATTTGGAGCATGGCGACTGCGGCAATTACGGAAGCTTTGGCATGAAATGCGAGATCCCGGGAGAAAACTGGGAAGCGTACAATCGACTCTCCTTCTCTCTGTTCCCAATCTGCGAGGGGGCGCGCGTTGTGAGCGCGCGATTGTGCTTCCAAAACGACGGGGAGATTAAGATTCCCGACCGCTATTTTCGCGACGGCTTTCACTCCATCAACCTCAAATTGAACCAATCGAACCGCATATCCGTTGAAATGCCCACGCTTCCGCGCGACCGGATCACCGGTCTGAGCATCCTGTTCTATGCCTCCGGCTGTGAGACGGACGCGGCGCTGGGCAATCAGCTCAGGGTGGAGGTATCGCAGCTGCGGCTGGAGCGCGTGCGGGAGGCCGAGATCGCGCTTGGATGGAAGCTCGCGGAGGGAACGATCGCCTATTGCTTCTCCGGCTACCGCCCGAAGTCCCCAAAGCGGGCTGTTGTCCTTGGACACGCAGGCGAGGCGTTTTGGGTCAGGGACAGACAGGGCAGGGCGGTTCTTGAGGGGAAAAGCGCCGCGTCCGGCTTTGAAAATCTGAGCGTGCTGGACTTTTCCGCGCTTGAGACGGAGGGCGAGTATCAGCTTGCGCTCGGGGAAATCGAAACGGCGTTTTTCCCCGTCGCGGAGAATGTGTGGCTGTCCTCTGCCTGGAAGACAATCAACTTTCTGTTCTGCGAGCGCTGCGGATATCCCGTGCCGCTTGTACACCAAACCTGCCATCGGGACGTCGTCGCGAAGCACGAGGGGAAGAACTTTGTCTTCAACGGCGGATGGCATGACGCGGGCGATCTCTCCCAGCAGCTGATTCAATCCGCGGAGGTGACGGGCTCGCTGTTCGAGCTGGCGGCGGCGCTAGGCGAGGATCAGCTTCCGCTGAAGCTGCGTCTGCGCGAGGAGGCCCTGTGGGGGCTTGATTATGTGCTCAAGAGCCGCTTTGGCGACGGCTACCGCGCGACCAGCGTCGGCACGGGAATGTGGCCGCAGGGCTTTATCGGGGATGAGGACGACATCACCGCGCGCATGCACAACAACGCATATGAAAACTATCTCTGCTCGGCGGTGGAGGCGTACTGCGCCTCCCAGCTGAACGACGATCCCGGCCTGGCGGCTCGCGCGCTGGCATGCGCCGTGGCGGATTTTGACTTCGCGCAGGAACGCTTTGCCCAAACCGGCTTTGACGAGCGGCCCCCGATTTATTGGGAACACAGCTGGATGACATCGGAAAGCGCGTTCAGCGCGACGGCCTGCATCGCGGCGTCCCTCCTGTACAAGGCGACAGGGCAGGAACGCTTCGCGCGCGCGGCGGCGGAGCGGATGGACTATGTGCTACGGTGCCAGCACACGGAGGCGGCCGGCCCCAGCTTCCCCAAGGGCGGATTTTTCTATCGCAACTTGAAGCGCGCCTCCATCGTTCATTTCAGCCACCAGGCGCGCGATCAGGTCTTTGCGCAGGCGCTGGGAGCGATCCTTTCGGCGCTGCCCGAGCATCCCGAGGCCGTCAAGTGGCGGGAGGCGCTTGAACGCCACGCGGACTACCTGCGCAGGCTGATGGAGCATGCCAGCCCGTATGGTATGATGCCTGCGGGCCTGTATCGGATGGAGGAGATCGAGGATTGGGAGAGCTTTGAACGCCAGCACCTTCAAACGGGCGAAGAGGTTCATGAGCATTATGGCATCCAGCTGCGCAGCGGAACGGACGTGGGGGACGGCTATTATCTGCGTCAGTTCCCCGTCTGGTTCTCCTTTAGAGGCAACAATGCGGTGCTTCTGTCGATGGGCAAGGCGGCGGCGCTGTGCGGACGGCTTCTTAAGGATCAGAGTCTGCTGGATGCCGCCGAGAAGCAGCTTTCCTGGAACCTCGGCGTCAATCCCTTCCGCCAGTCGATGATGTATGGCGAGGGCATCCGCTACGCGCAGCAATACGCGGCGATGTCCGGCGAGGCTGTAGGCGAGCTGCCGGTCGGCGTGCAGACGCTGGAGGATCAGGACGTACCCTATTGGCCTCAAATGAACAACGCGACCTATAAGGAGGTCTGGACGACGCCCTCAGGGCGGTGGGTTTCGCTCATGGTGGATCTGTACGCCGCTTCGCGGGAATAAGCGCTTCGTACCCAGAAGCGAATTGGCGTGGGCGTGGCTTGGCTTAATAAGGCGAGCCGCGCCCGCGTTTTCTATAAGAGGGAGCCGGAAAGACGGCCGTAAGCATGGTGTGAATCGTTACATTTCTGCGTTTAAAAAGAAATTCAGTCTTGAAAACAAAATTAAACGCTAATGAAGAAAGGACGAAACGGACGCAAAAAGAAGGAAATCATTCATGAAAAATAAGAGAGAAGAGTTTTTTTGCCCAAAAGGTTGACAGATGCAGAAAAGTCTGATATGCTGTGAACAAGAAGTGGAACGATACACATTGGCGGTGAAACGAATGATCCTTGCTTGCGATTTGGGGACGGGTGGTGTCAAGGCATCGCTCTACCAGGAGGACGGCACGCTGCTGGAGGCGCGCTTTCAGAGCTATCCGACGAACTACCTTTCGGAGGGGCGGCATGAACAGCGGCCTGAGGATTGGTGGGGCGCGGTATGCGCCACGACGCGCATGCTGATGAAAAACCGCGATGCGGCGGGGGTTCGCGCGGTCTCCTTAAGCGGGTTCAGCATGACGGCCGTCCCGATGGGCGCGGACGGCGGCCTGCTCACGGAGTGGGTGCCGATCTGGTCGGACGCGCGCGCGAAGCGGGAGACGGATGCGTTCTTTGAAGCGATAGACGAAGAGGCTTGGTACCGTCTGACGGGAAACGGCGATCCTCCCGAGCTGTATCCGGCGATGAAGCTGATGTGGCTTCGAAGAAACAAGCCCGAGATCTGGCGGCGGACCAAAAAGGTGCTTGGCAGCAAGGACTATGTCAACTACCGCATGACGGGCGAAATGGCGACGGATCATTCCTATGCGTCGGGCAGCGGCGTGTACGACCTGATGCGGCAGCGTCTGAGCGGCCATCTGCTTGAGGCGGCCGGACTGACCAAAGAGCTGTTCCCCGAAATCGTCGAATCGCACGAGCGGATCGGAAGAGTTACGCGGGAGGCCGCGCTGGAAATGGGGCTAAACGCGGGTACGCCCGTGATGTGCGGCGGCGTGGACAACGCGATGATGGCTTTGGGAACGACGGGCGCGAGGCGCTTCACGCCTTATACCTCGCTGGGCTCCTCCGCGTGGATCGCTGTCACCTCGGAAACCCCTGTGCTGGATTCGGTTTCCAGGCCGTTTATCTTCGCCTTTGCCCAGAAGGGGCTTTATACGTCGGGCGTTTCGATCTTTGCGGCGGGAAACGCCCTGCTGTGGGCCTCCGAGATGCTCTGCCCCGACTGCCGCGCGGAGGAACGGATGGCGCGGGTCAATCAGCTGGCGGAGCAGTCCGCTCCAGGGGCAAACGGCGTGATGTTTAATCCGACCCTGTCCGGAGCCAGTCCGCAGGAGCCAAGCGGAGCCTTGAAGGGAGCCTTTGGCGGACTCACGATGGGGGCTACCAGAGCGGATCTGCTCAGAGCCGTGATGGAAGGCGTCGCGCTGAGCTTGGATGTATGCTGCCTAAGCGCGCTGAAAAAGGCGCTTCCGCTCGGCTCCGATATGTTCCTGACGGGCGGGGGAGGCAAAAGCCGCTTATGGATGCAGATTTTCTCGGATATTTACGGCATGAACGTTCTCAGATCCGAGGCGGGACAGGAGGCCGCGTCGCGCGGCGCGGTAATGGCGGCGCTGCGGGGCCTGGGGGACGTGAGGGATTATCAAGCTTTTGATGAGTGGCTGGACGCGGGCGAACGCTTCTGTCCAAACGAAAGCCATCAAGAGAAATATGACCAATTAAGGCGGGACTTTGCCCGATGGATCGGACAGGGCGCCTCGCCGGAAAAACACGCTAAGGAGGCGGAAAACCAATGAAGGTAGGATACTGCACTGTCAACTATACCGAATGGCCCATCGAAAAGCTGATCGACTATGTTGCCGCGAAGGGCTATGAAGCGATCGAAATTCCCGCGTACACGGGTAACGGCCAGATTGACCCCGATGAGCTTCTCAAGGGCAACAACGCGAAGAAATTCAAAAAGCGGGTCGAGGACGCGGGTCTGGTCATCAGCGGCATCTCCAACCATGCGGATTCTCCGCTGGTGCTGGGACCGCACGGCCGCGACCTGGCCAGCGTCTGCGACGGGACGCCCGAGGAGCAGATCCGTTTCGGCACCGAAAGCATGCTTCGCTGCGCCCGGCTGGCCAACGCGCTGGAGGTTCCCGCGGTGGTCGCCTTCTCGGGCATCGGGAATTTTGGCCACTTCAACGATTGGCCCTATCCCAACGGCTGGGAGGAGGAGGAAGAGGCGTTCTGTCAGAATTGGGTTCCGATCTTTGACGCCTTCCGCGAATATGGCGTGAAGGTCGCCTTCGAGCCGCATCCCAACAACATCGTTTACGATATCCATACCACCAAGCGCTGCCTGAAGCTGTGCGACGATCATCCGAGCTTCGCGATCAACTTTGATCCGGCCAACCTGCTCTTTACCGGCATTGACCTGGGCGCTTACATCAATGAGATCGGCGATCGCATCGTCCTGGTTCACGCCAAGGACTGCGAGCTGGTCAAGCACAATATGGCGCGCGGCGGCCTGTGGATGCTCCAGCGCGATTGGGGAGAGCGGGATCGTTCCTTCCGCTTCCGCATTCCCGGCTGGGGGTCGGTGGATTGGAAGAGCGTGATTACCGAGCTGTTCCTCAACGGCTATGACGGCGTGCTTGCCTATGAGCATGAGGATGTGACCATGAGCCGCGCCGACGGCGACGACAAAACGGTCACCTTCCTGAAATCCCTGATGATTCACGCCCCCTATGAGGGACGCAACGATAAGCTGTTCCAGCGCTGAAAGGAGAGAACGCCATGAAAGCCATGGTGCTGACTGAACCAAGAAAATTCGTTTACCAGGATGTGCCTCTGCCCCAGATCAGCGACGACGAGGTGCTGATTAAGGTAAAGTACTGCGGAATCTGCGGTTCCGATTGGGGCTCCTACAACGGCATGTACGCCGAGGAGGTCGCCTGTCTGCCCATCGCGACAGGCCATGAATTTTGGGGCGTGGTCACCGAGGTAGGCCGGAATGTGACGGCCATCCGCCCCGGTGACCGCGTGGCGGTCGATATCTGCATTACCTGCGGCACCTGCTACCATTGCCGCCGCGGCGAACCGCTGCTGTGCTCGACGTTTAAGCAGATCGGCATCCATATGAACGGCGCGTTTGCCGAATATGTCAAGGCTCCGTGGAAGAACTGCTATGTCATTCCCGACGAGGTGGACGATTATTCCGCCGCGTTTATCGAGCCGCTGACCGCGACCATCAACGCCTCCCGCAAGATGAACTGCGAGCTTGGCTCTTCGGTGGTCGTGATCAGCGCGGGGCTGGGCGTGATCCACACGGCGCTGGCCAAGCTACGCGGCGCGGCGCCCGTCATCGTGATCGACAGCCAGCCCTCCCGTCTCAAAATGGCGAAGGAGATGGCGGCCGATTATGTGATCGACTTTACCAAGACGGATCCCGTGGAGGAGGTCATGCGGCTTACCAACGGCGTCGGCGCGGATTATGTGCTGGAGGCCGTCGGCCGCAAGGAGACCTATGAGCAGGCGTTCAGGATGCTGCGAAAGGGCGGTAAGCTCGAGAGCTTTGGCATCTGCGCCGACGAGGTGTGCGCGAGCCTGCCTCCCGCGGAGTTTGTGCTGGCAGAAAAGAAGATCAGCGGCTCCTGCGCGGGTATCGGCCATGACTGGGAGGTAGCCATTGATCTGCTGCGCTATGGACGGATTGATCCCCGCCCTCTGATTTCCATGGTGGTTCCGCTCTGGGAGGTTGAAAAGGCGCTTAACGAACTGCATGAGAACAAGGATCTTGTCAAGGTGCTGGTTTCTCCGGAAATCGACCACCGCGTCATGCTTCACGGCGGAAAGGAGCAAGCATAATGGGCTATAAAGAGACGCTGCTCAAGCCGATTCAGATCGGCACGAAAACCTGTATGAACCGCTTCTTCGCGCAGTCAATGGAATGTGTCGATTCCGACGCCGAGGGCAATCCCACGGATCTGACGCTTGAACGCTATGAGAACCTGTACAAGGGCGGTTTTGCGCTGATCGACCTGGAGGCCATTACCGTTACGAACGAGAGCCGCGCCCGAAAGACGCAGCTTGAGATCATGCCGCGCAATGAAGAGGCGCTTAAGCGCTTTATTTCGAGGCTGAAGGAGATTGATCCCAACATCCTGATCGTCTTCCAGCTCACCCACTCAGGGGAGATCAGCAGCCCTGATTTTTCCCGCAGGGTGACGGTCAAGCCCATGTACGGGATTGGCGGCGAGCTGATCGGCGATGAAGAGGTCGATCGGATCATTGAGCAGTTTGTCGAGGCGTCCAAGATCTGCGAGAATGTCGGCGCGGACGGCATTGATATGAAGCTGTGCCATGGCTATCTCGGCACCCAGATTCTTCGCCCCTATAATGACCGCGACTGGAAGTACGGCGGCTCGTGGGAGAACCGCTCCCGCTTCGCCTATGACCTGCTTGAGCGCATCAGGGGAGCGGTGAGCAAGGACTTCCTGATCGGCTCCAAAATGTCGATGTGGGAGGGAATCCCGGGCGGCTTTGGCAGCGCCGGCCCCGGCTCCCCGCTGATGGATATGACGGAGCCGCTGGATCTGATCCGTGGGCTGGAGGAGCGCGGCGCGTCGTATTTTGTCGAGTCGCTGGGCAATGTCCACGCCAGCATGGCGTATATGGAGGCCGTCGGCGACGAGCCCTATTTGTCCTATCTGCATTTCTATTTCGCGAACCTGATGAAGAAGGCGCTCAAGCCCGAGACGGTCGTGATCGGCTCGCATTTTTCCTCCTTCAGAGGCAAGAAGAACAAGCTTTTGTGCGTCGAGCCGGAGAAGGCTTCCATGTTCGCCATGGGCGCGCGCTGCATCGAGGACGGCATGATGGATATGATCGGCCTTGGCAGACAGTCATTCGCCGATCCCTTCACGCCGCGCAAGCTCATGGAGGATCGTGAGGACGAGATCCATTACTGCACGCAATGCATGAACTGTGAGGAATTGATGATCCGCCAGCAGCCTGTCGGATGCGTTCTGTATAATCGCCCCTACACCGAGCGATTCAAAGAGGTGCGCAGGAAAATGGGCAAGCTTGCCGAACTTCATTCCTGACAAAGAACTTCGTCCGATGAGACGATAAATGAGGTGAGACGATGGTCAGCATGCAGGACTGCATCTGCCGTGTTCCCAAGTGCATGAAGGGCATTCTCGAAAATTGGGAGCAGAACTTTTCCAGCCTTGAAAAGGCCTTTGGCAGCCGACTGAACACGGTTGACGAAATCGTTCTGATCGGCTCGGGAACCTCCAATACCAGCGCTGTTACGGCACGCTTTCCCATGCAGAGGCTGGCGGGCGTGCGCGTCACACCCGTGGTGCCCAGCGAGTTTCTGCATGAGGAGGCCGTGCGCAATGCGGATGCGCTCTATGTGTTCCTCTCTCAGACGGGAACAAGCGCTCTCACGCGGGACGCGCTGGCCGAGGCGCGCAGGCTGGGCTACATGACGGCCGCCATGTCGGAATCCGAAAGCACGCCGGCTGCCAGGGAGGCGGACGCCTTTCTTGACATGGGCTGCGGCAGGGAGGAATATCCGATGCGCACCATCGGATACAGTACGTCCGTTCTGACGCTGATGCTTCTGGGCCTGTGGCTCGGCACGCGCAGAGGCAGCCTGTCCGAGGCGCGCAGGGAGCGCTTCCTGACCGGCTGCGCGCGGACGGCGGAGCGCATGCCTGACGTCATCGACCATACGCTGCGCTGGCTGGAAAAGGAGCGGCGGCAGATGCTGCGCTCCGACTGTCTGGTCTTTACAGGCTCCGGCGCGCTGGCGGGCGTGGCGATGGAAGCGGCGGTGAAGATGTGGGAGACGCCCCAGATCGTTACACTGTCGTATGAGCTGGAGGAGGGGCTGCATGCGCCCAACTACGGCTATACGCAGCGCCATTGCGTGATCACGCTCAACGACGGCGGCGTTGACAACGACAAGACACGGGCCTTGGCCGCCTTCATGAAGAACGAAAAGCAGAACGGCTTCATCAGCGGGGCCAATCCGCTTGACGGGCATGACATTGCCTTTGAGGTGGAAAGCGACGCGGATTGTCTGCTCTTTGCGGCCGTCATCCAGACGATGGCCTGTCAGCTTGCCGTTGCCCAGGGGCGAGACCTGTTCGCACCTCATGACAACCGCGTGATGTACAGCTATTTTGACACGCACAACGAGCTGCAAAGCGCCGAAAAGGGAACGGAAGTCTGAGAGACACTGAAAAGGAAATGAAAAAGCCCCTGTGATGAATGAATTCGCACAGGGGCTTTTCCATTCCTTTATTTTACCTTTATATCCCGCTTCGCGGGGCCGAAGCGCAGCCGTCCCGTCTCGCTGAAGCACGAACCGTGGCAGGGACACGCCCAGGCATGCTCCGCCTCGTCCCAGCGGAGAGAACAGCCCATGTGCGGACAGCGGCGCGTCGTCGGGATGCAGAAGTCCAACAGGGTTGAGCCGAGGTTCGCGAAAAGCTGGGGATGCAGCATGCCCCGCTGTGGGGAGAAGACAGGCGCGAAGTGGTTCTCGCGCCCAAGAACCCTGTCGCACAGCAGCTCGGCGGCGACCATCGAGGTCGTCATGCCCCATTCGTTGAAGCCGGTCGCGACGAAAATGTCCGGTTCAGAGTCGTTGTACGGCCCGATGTAGGGCACGCCGTCCAGCGTGATACAGTCCTGATTGCTCCACGCGCAGACTTCGCGCGCCTTGGGCCAGGCGCTTCTGACGAAGGCGCGGGGAGCCTCGAACCCCTCGCTTTTTCGACCGGTGCGCTTATCTCCGCCGCCCACGATCAGCAGATCGCCATAGTCGCGAAAGTACAGGCCGTCGGAGGCGGTATCCTCCAGCGTTGCCCCGAGCCGCGGCGCGCCCTCTACGGCGATGACGAAGGAGCGCTTTTGATATAGCTTCATAAAGAACAGACCGTGCAGGCCGGTAAGGGGAAAATGCGTCGCGATGATGATTTTACGGGCGCGAACGCTCGCCGAGCCGGTGTGGGCCGTCATGCCCTCCAACCGCGTTACGAAGCTATGCTCGTAGATTTCAAGTCCGTCTGCCGCGCCATAGAGAAATTTGAGCGGATGGAACTGGGCCATATGGGGAAAACGAACCGCGCCCGCGATTTGGATCGGGATGGACAGCTCGGTCACGAAATCCGCCTCGAAGCCAAGCGCACGAACCATGGCGGCCTCGCGGCGCATGCGTTCGCCGTCGGTCAGGTCGTAGAAAATGGAGGACGCGTCCTCAAGCTCGCAGGGAAAACGGCGCACCATCTCGCGCAGACGGGCAAGTGCGTGGAGATTGGCGTCCAGATAGCCCTTGGCCGCGACGGTTCCAAAGGTGCGAATAAGATCGGTGTAGAGGGTACTGTGCTGGGCGCTTAACACGGCCGTCGTCCCACGCGTGACGCCGCGCCCTATCTCGCGCCCCTCCAGGAGCACGCAGTCCACACCGGCGTCTGTCAGAAGCCTCGCGCATAAAACGCCCGCCATGCCGCCGCCGATCACCAGAACATCCGTTTTTTGATCCCCCTCAAGCGGCGGGAAATCCGGCTTCTCCACATCCTGCTCCCATAAAAAGCGCATAGCGCTCGCCTCCCTCAAATACGAAAAGTATGCGCCGTAAACAATGGCCTCATGCGCGGAGCGTTTTGGGCTCTTGGGCGCGGTATGGCTTTTTTCATAGAAACATGATATAATCTTAAATTGGTAAGCTGTTTCTGAATTTGCACGAAAGGAGCGATGAAGGTATGCGTGAGAAGCGAAGCGGTACGCGGAAGGTGCGGCTGGCCGTTTTGTGGCTGAGTGTGGCCGCCCTGGCGCTGGGCGCGCTGCCGTTGTACCTCATCGCTCCCTATAATCATCCCTACTATGACGACTACGGATTTTCCGCGGGCGTTCATCAGGTATGGAAGGAAACGGGCAGCCTGGGCGCCGTGCTTTCGGCGGCGATCGAGGGCGCGCGAAACGTCCGCCAGACTTGGCAGGGAACCTATACGGGCACGATTCTGACCAACCTTCAACCGGGACTGTTTTCGGAAAAGCTGTATGGGCTGAGCAGCGTTTTCTTGCTCACGACCTTTATCGTCTGCTTCGTCTATGCCCTCTGTGTCTTTTTTAGGGAACTGGGGATGGACAAGATCGGGCGCGTAAGCCTCGCCTGTCTGGCGACGGCTGTGATGCTCCAATTCATGCCCGACGCGGGCGAGGCGTTTTACTGGTTCAACGGCGGCGTCGGCAATACGTTCATCTATTCACTTCTGATGCTCTCCTTCGCGCTTTCCGTCCGCCTGGCGAGGACGAAGGGACGCGGTGTGGGATATACGTTCGCGCTGGGCGTTCTCATGGTGCTTCTGGGCGGCGGCAGCTATGGCGGCGGCCTGTTCGGCCTGTGCGCCTATGCGCTGTGGACGGCATGGCTCTTTAGCAAGCGCCACGGCAGGAGATGGTATTTCCTGGGCCTGACGGCGCTATTTCTCGTCTGCTTTGCTTACAGCATGTCCGCGCCCGGAAACGGCGTGCGCGCAGATGTGATCGGCTATCAGGGCTCGGCGGTCAAGGCCGTCCTTCAGGCGCTGTACCATGGAACGGCGCAGATCGGGACCTACCTGCGCCTCCCGCTTATCGCGGTCACGCTCATGCTTTTGCCCGCGATTGTTGAGGCCGCGAGGCAAAGCGCTTACGGCTTCAGGCACCCCTGGCTCGTTGCAGGAGGCATGTGGGCGCTATACTGTACGCAGCTTGTCCCTCCGCTGTATTCGATCGCGGGCATCGGCGCGGGCCGCATCGTCAACACCTATTTCGAGAGCTTTGTGGTGATGTGGTTCCTGCTGGTCTATTATCTGGCGGGCCATGCCGTAAGGAGGCTCGAAGGCAGGACGGCCGGCGAGCTTGGCGCAAAGGGCTACCGCGCGCTGACCCTCGCGGGCCTGTGTCTGCTCATGGTGGGATGCCTGGCATGTAAGCCGACGGGAGAGGCACTTTATGGCGTGCAGAACCTGCATGGTGCGAGCGCGGCGATTTCCCTTCTGACGGGGGAGGCGCGGCAATATGACCGTGAGATGACGGAGCGCGAGCGTCTGCTCAACGACGATACACAGCCCGTCGTGACGCTCAGGCCCCTCGGTGCCGTACCCAAGGTGTTCATGGATGACCTGCTCACGCCCGGGGCGTCGGAGAACGTCCGTCCGTCCCTCTGCCTGTACTATGGGAAGAAGGCCATCATCATTGAGGGGGAGGACGAGCCATGAAAAGAGCTCTGATGAAGAGGCGCATCCCCGAGCGCGCGCTGATGTGGCTGTGTGTGGCGGCGCTGCTGCTAAGTCTCATGCCGTTGTATGCGCTTTCGTTTTACAATCACGCCTGCTACGACGACTTTGGGTATACCATCCGCACGCACGCGGTGTGGCTCGAAACGGGAAGCGTGCTGGAAACGCTGCGCGAGGCGGTCCAAAACACCATTGACACGCGCAGAACCTGGGAGGGCAACTATGCCTCCACGTTCCTCAACGCCATTCAGCCCGCGCTCTTCGGCGAGAATCTGTATTGGCTTACGACGGTGATTTTGATCACCTTCTTCCTGATTTCCCTTTGGTTTTTCCTGAAACAGGTGCTGGTTAGGGAACTGCACGCCGATTCGACCGCGTTTTGGATGTCGTTTTCGGCGGTGGCGCTTGTGATGATGCAGCTTGTGCCGGAGCTGAGCGAGGCGTTTTTCTGGTACGCGGGGGGCATAGCGTACACGTTTTTGTGGTCGGCGATGCTTCTGCGCATCGGGCTGTGGCTTTGCTTTGATCGCGCTCAAAAGCCCGCAGCGCAGGCCGCGCTGTATGTTCTTCTGCTCGGCATGACGCTTGTGGTCGGCGGCGCGAAGTTTTCCACGCTTCTGTTCGCGGCGCTGGCGGATGGGCTGCTGCTTGTACGCGCCTTCCGCGAAAAGCGCCCCTGCCGCTGGGCCGAGCTCCTTTCGACGGTTGTCCTGCTCGTATGCTTCGCGTTCTGCGCGGCCTCCCCAGGGAATCTCGTGCGCGCCGAGACGCTTCACAGCACGGTAAGCGCTCCGGCGGCGGTTTTGCAGGCGTTCTATTTCGGCGTCGCGCTGATGGGAAGCTGGTTTTCGCTGCCGCTGTTTGTCGTGTGGGCGATGGTGGCATGGCAGCTGGCCGAGGCGCTTCGGGGGAGCCCGTACCGCTTCAACCATCCCATCTGGACGACCATTTTGAGCGTATGCCTGTTCTGCGCGCAGCTCGCGCCGACGCTCGTTACCGGCAACTATCTGGGCGATGGGCGGGCGCTGAACAGCTACTTTTACACCTTTGTGCTGATGGGATGCGTACTGGCGCTCTATTGGCTGGGCTGGTGGCTTCGCCGCACGGAGGGCCGTCCGTCCTTTCCCGCGATTGGGACGGCCAAGCGGGACGGATTGCGCATCGGCATTTTCGCGGTGGTGATCGCGCTGGTGGTGATCGGCTGCGTGAGCTACCATCCGGAAGGCAGCGAGGACTATGGACCGCTGAATATGGCCAGCGGCAGCGCGCTGCGTTCCCTCCTTTCGGGCGAGGCGGCGGAGTACGACGCGGCCATGGACGAGCGGGATGAGGCGCTGAACGACCCTGATCAGACGGAGCCGGTGCTCAGACCGGTGGAGACGATCCCCGACGCCTTCATGGGCGACGCGCTCAACGGCGAGGATCGGGACTATGTGCTCAACCTTTACGCCGAGTATTATGGAAAACAAAACGTGACCGTCGCGGAGGAGGAATGACATGCTGCTCAACGGAAAGAACGCGCTGATTACCGGCGCGGCGCGCGGTATCGGCGCGGCAATGGTGAAGGTGTTTGCACGGGAGGGGGCCAACGTGTGGGCCTTTGCCCGCAGGCCCGACGAGCGTTTCGAGGCGGTGCTTTTTCAGACCGCCGAGAAATACGGCGTTTGGATCAAGCCGATTTACTGCGAACTGACGGATACCGCCGCCATCAGGGAGGCCATGAAGCGGGTCATGGCGGACAAGAAGCCGCTGCATGTGCTCGTCAACAACGCGGGCGTGATGGGCGAGGATCGCATGTTTCAGATGACGGGCGAAGACGACATGCGCGCCATCTTTGACGTGAACTTCTTTTCCATGGTGGAGGTCAGTCGGCTGGCGACCCGCCTCATGGCGCGGAACAAGGTCGGCGCGGTCGTCAATATCGCCAGCATCGCCGGCCTCGACGGCGACAGCCGCCTGGATTATTCCGCCTCCAAGGCGGCGGTGATCGCGGCGACCAAGAAGATGGCGCGGGAGCTGGTAAGCGTGGGAATCCGCGTCAACGCTCTCGCTCCGGGCTTTACCGATACCGACCTGGTCAGGGATCTCAGCGAAAAGGTCGTGGACGAGCAGCTGTCCAAAATCCTGATGCACCGAAAGGCGCGGCCCGAGGAAATCGCCAACGTGGCGGCCTTTCTAGCCAGCGACCTCGCCAGCTACGTGACCGGCCAGGTCTGGCGTGCGGACGGCGGCATCCTGTAAAATAACGAAAGGAAGTCAGAAACATGAGCAATCTTGAAAAGTATATCAAGGCGTTTTCCGAGGCGCTGGAGGTGTCCGAGAGCGACGTCCCCGCGCTGGTGTACGGCGAAAGCGAGCAATGGGACAGCGTGGGCCATATGACGCTGATCGCCGCGCTGGAGGACGCCTTTGACATCATGGTGGACATGGACGATATCATCGACCTGAGCTCTTTTGAGAAGGGGAAGGAGATTCTTCGCAAGTATGATGTGGAGATTTGACCGCTTCGGCGACCGAACGGCGCTGTTGGACGAGTACGGGCAAAGCCTCACCTATGCCCAGCTTGCCCGCGAGGGCCGCGCGCTGTGCGAGGCGGCGGGGGGCCGCTGCCTGACGTTCAACCTGTGCCGCAACGAGCTGGGGAGTATGCTGGGCTACGCGGGCATGCTCGAGGGCGGCGTGGTTCCGGCGCTGCTCAACGCGGACATCGACCGCGAGCTGCTTTCGGCGCTGTACGAGGCGTATCATCCGGCGTTTTTCTGGGCACCGGACGGCTTTTCGTGGGAGGGCTGCGAACACGTGTACGGGTGCTTGGGCTATCAGCTGCTCAAAACACCCTTCGGCATGGAAACGCGGCTTTTTGACGGGCTGGCGCTTCTGCTGACCACCAGCGGCTCCACGGGCAGCCCGAAATTCGTCAGGCAGAGTTACGAAAACATCCGCGCGAACACGGACAGCATCGTGGAATACCTCGCGCTGGATGCGTCGGAGAGGCCCATCACCACGCTTCCGATGAACTACACCTATGGGTGCAGCATTATAAACACACATCTGGATGTGGGCGCGACGGTGCTTGTCACCGACAAGGGCATTGCCCAGCGCGATTTCTGGACGTTTTTCCGTCAGGCGGAGGCGACCAGCTTCGGCGGTGTGCCCTACACCTATGAAATGCTGGATCGCATGCGCTTTACCCGCATGCAGCTTCCCTCTCTGCGCACCATGACGCAGGCGGGCGGCAAGCTCTTGCCGGAGCTGCACCGCAGGTTTGCCGGGTGGTGCAGGGATACGGGGCGGCAATTCGTCGTGATGTATGGGCAATGCGAGGCCACCGCCCGCATGGCCTACCTGCCGTGGGAAAAGAGCCTGGAAAAGACCGGCGCGATGGGAATCGCGATCCCAGGCGGTCGGTTCGAGCTGATCGGCGCGCAGGGCGAGACCATCACCCAGCCGCGCACGACGGGCGAGCTTCGCTATTATGGCAAAAACGTCACCTTGGGCTATGCCGAACACGCCGCCGATCTCATCAAGGGCGACGAGCGCGGCGGCATGCTGGATACGGGCGATATGGCGCAGGTGGACGAGGACGGCTTTTACTATATCGTGGGCCGCAAAAAGCGCTTTTTGAAGCTCTTTGGCAACCGCGTCAACCTCGACGAAACCGAGCGCATGCTCAAGGCCGCGTTCCCGCAGTGCGAATGCGCCTGCGCGGGCCACGACGACCGATTGATGATTTTTTCGACCGACGAGGCGGCGCTTTCATCCATGCGCGCCTATCTCTCGGAAAAGACGGGGCTGAACGCCGCGTGCTTCGCGGTGAAGCACCTGGAGGCCATTCCCAAGAACGATTCCGGGAAAACGCTGTATCGGGAGCTGGAGAAGTACGATGTATGACGCAAACGAGCTGCCCTCTTTGCCCGTTTACGAGTGGGAGAGCGAGCGCAAGCGGGCGTTCCTGACGCGGGAGCTCAAGGAGCTGACGCGCTTTCACGAGCGGGGCTGCCCCGAATACGCGCGCATGCTGCGGGCGTGGGGGACGGACGCGGAGCTGGCGGAGAGCTACGAGGCGCTGCCGTTTCTGCCGGTGCGCCTCTTTAAGGAGCTTTCCCTAAAGAGCGTGCCGGAGGAAAGCCTGCACAAGACCATGACCTCCTCGGGCACCACCGGCCAGCAGGTCAGCCGCATCTATCTTGACCGCGAGACCAGCACGCTGCAAAGCAAGGTGCTGAGCCGGATTGTGGGTGAGTTTCTGGGCAAGCAGCGTCTGCCGATGATCATTCTGGACACCAGCGCGCTCATCAAAAACCGCGCGATCTTCTCCGCGCGCGGCGCGGGCATTCTGGGCTTCAGCATGTTCGCCCGCGATAAGATTTACGCGCTTGACGAGAACATGGAGCTGGATGTGGAGGGGCTGCAAGCCTTCCTCGAAAAGCACGAGGGAGAGGACATCTTCCTTTTCGGCTTTACCTTCATGATCTGGCAGCACTTCCTTGAACAGCTCCGCTGCACGGGCTGGCATCCCGATCTGAGCCGGGGCGTCCTCATCCATGGGGGCGGATGGAAGAAGCTGGCCGATCAGCACATCTCGACCGAGCGGTTCAAGCAGGAGCTTTTGGAAACCTGCGGCCTCAGGCGCGTACATAACTACTATGGGATGGTCGAGCAGACGGGCACGATTTACATGGAGTGCGGGCACGGCCACCTGCATGCGCCGGTGTGGTCCGATGTGACGATCCGACGGGGGACGGATTTCTCCGTGGCGGACGTGGGGGAGCTGGGCCTTATCCAGGTTTCGAGCCTGCTTGCGCGCAGCTACCCTGGCCATATCCTCCTGACCGAGGACGAGGGTCGCGTTCTGGGCGAGGATGACTGCCCCTGCGGCCGCAAGGGCAAATATTTTGAAATCGTGGGGCGTGTCAAGCGCGCCGAGGTGCGGGGGTGCAGCGATACCTATGAACAGAAATGAGGCATACACCCGCCTGTGCGGCACAGATTGGGATGAGGCGAGGCTGCTCGCGCCTTTTGACGGAGATGTGCTCGCGTTCCTTTCGGATGTGAGCGCGGCGCTTCTGCGCGACCGCGCCGCGAAGGCGTTTCCCGACGTGATCACGTTTGCGTTCTTCTGTCGGCGGGCGAATCTGGAAGCGATGAGGGCGGAATACGGCGATTCGCTGAAGAACCGCATCGGGCGGGGCGTGAGCTTCCATATCGCGCCCAGCAACGTTCCCATCAACTTTGCCTACTCGCTTGCGGCGGCGCTTTTGGCCGGCAACGCCTGTGTGGTCAAGGCGTCCAGCCGCGATTTTGAGCAGACGCGCATCGTCTGCCGCGCGATGGACGCGCTTCTGCGCGGTGAATACGCGGCGCTTGCGCCCTATGTGAACGTGCTGATCTACCCGCGCGAGCGGCAGGACATGACCGAGACGCTCAGCGCCGGATGCGACGTGCGTGTCATCTGGGGCGGGGACGAGACGGTGCGCCGCGTGCGCACGGCCCCGCTTCCGCCTCGCGCGGTCGAGGTGACCTTTGCCGACCGCTACAGCCTGCTCGCCGTGGATGCGCGCAGCGTAGTGGACATGGATGAAAAGCGGCTGAGCCAGACGGCGCGGGATTTCTACAACGATACCTATCTGACCGATCAGAACGCCTGCACCTCGCCAAGGCTCGTCTACTGGCTGGGCGAGGGCGAGACACTTAAACGGGCGCGGGAGCGCTTCTGGGAGGCGGTGCGCGCCTATGCCGCGCCGCGCTATCCCATTGAGCCGGTGGTGGCGGTGGATAAGCTGACCGCCGCGTACCGCGCGGCCGCTGCGCTGGACGGCGCGCGCATCGTCCCCATGCCGGACAACACGGTCGTGCGGGTCGAGCTGAGCGCGCTGCTCCCCGAGATCGACGCCCACCGCTGCGCGGGAGGCTTCTTCCTGGAATACGCCGCACAAACGCTGGATGATCTTGTCCCCATCGTTAAGCGCAGCTACCAGACGCTTTCCTACATCGGGCTGGACAGGGAAAAATTGAGCGCCTTCGTGCTTCAAAACCGCCTGTGCGGCATCGACCGCGTCACGCCCGTCGGTCATACGATGGACTTTTCGCTTACTTGGGACGGCTATGACCTGATTCGCGCGCTGAGTCGGCAGGTTTCCGTCATTTGATGAAACGAGGTGCCAAAATGACCAAGCCCCTGCTTTCCTTTGTGATTCCCTGTTATCGCTCCGCGCATACCATCGGGGCGGTCGTCAAAGAGCTGACAGACATTCTGCGCACACGCGAGGCGGAATACGATCATGAGCTCATTCTTGTCAACGACGGCAGCCCCGACGAAACCGCCGAGGTGATCCGTGAACTGTGCGGACAGGATCCTTCGATCGTGTTCGTTGACCTTTCCCGCAATTTCGGCCAGCACAGTGCGGTTATGGCGGGATTCCATCAGGTCAGGGGCGACATCGTGATCTGCCTGGACGACGATGGACAGACACCCGCTCAGGAATGCTTCAAGCTCATCGACAAGGTCGAGGAGGGCTACGACATCGTTTTTGCCGAATACCCCAGGCGGAAGCAGAATTGGTTCCGCAATCTGGGAAGCCGGTTCAACGCTGCTTGCAATCATTTCTTCTTCGGCCAGCCCAAGTCGCTCAATGTCAACAGCTACTATGCCTGCCGGCGTTTTGTGGTGGACAGCGCGCTTCAGTATCCCAATCCCTTCCCCTATGTGACGGGCCTTCTGTTTCAGAGCGTGAGCCGCTATGCCAACGTGCCGGTGGAACATCGCGCGCGTATGGAGGGGCAGAGCGGATACAACCTCAGGAAGCTGGCCTCGCTGTGGCTCAATGGCGTCACGGCCTTTTCCATCAAGCCCCTGCGCTTCGCCAGCTACGCGGGCTGGTTCGTCGCGGTCGTCGGTGTGATCTTCGCGGTCGTGACAGTCATCCGCAAGCTGATGAACCCGAACATGCAGGCCGGCTGGGCCAGCACCATCGCGGTGATGCTGCTTTTGGGCGGCGCGATTATCGCACTGATCGGCGTGGTGGGCGAGTACATCGGGCGGATCTATCTGAGCATCAACCGCTATCCACAGTTTGTGGTCAGAAGTGTGACACGCGGCCAACAGAGGACGGAAGGAGAGCAGACGTCCATGAAGGAAAGCGAGGTGGGTGTGCATGAGGACAGTACACGCAGTCTGGGAACGTGAAAACATCGGCGTGGACGCCTATGAGATCGCGCTGGAGGCGGACGACACGCCGATGCTGCTGGCGCAGGAGGAGAAGCGCATCGTTTCGGCAGGCGCGGAATATATCGTCGTAAAGACGCCGGTCAACTGCCCGCAGCTTCTCTTCGGCCTGGGCGAAATGGGCTATACGTTTGTCGAGACGGTCTTTCATGTGATGATCCGCCGCGACGAGTATCATATGCCGACCTCCATCGCCCGCTTTGACCGAGGGCTTGAGGTGGTTCATAGAACGGGGAAGGACGAGCTGGAACGGATCTGCGGCCGGATTCGCGAGGGCGTGTTTGTCAGCGACCGCGTGAGCGTCGATCCGGCGTTCGGCGTTGAGAAGGGAGGAAACCGTTACGCCAACTGGCTGAAAAGCATGGTGGGGAACGGCGGCTTTCTCTATGAGGTCATCACCGGAGAAAAGGCCATCGGCTTTTTCGTCATCTGCCGAAAGGACGAGAACACCGTCGATCCCGTGCTCATGGGCCTGTATGATGAAAGGAACGATCGGGGGATGGGCGCGCTTTTGCACAAAAAGACGCTGGATACCTGCTTTACGCATGACTGCAAGCGCCTGACCTCCACCATCGTTAGCAACAACGCCAAGGTGCTGCGCGTCTATGTCAACGCCGGCGCGACCATTACGGATACGCTGTATACCTATGTGAAGCATGTGAAGTGACCGCCCGAATGCGGGCAAAGAGGTGGCAGAAGAGTGCTTACTTATATCACCAACGAATGCATGCCGTTGGAAAAGATGCTGGCGCGGGTGGAAAAGCATCACCCCGGCGAGGGTTGCCAGCTGGTCAAGAAAGCCTATGAGTTCGCCGAGAACGCGCACCGTGGGCAGGTGCGCAAGAGCGGCGAGCCGTATTTTATCCATCCGGTATCGGTGGCGAGCATTCTGACGGATCTGATGATTGACGCGCCCACCATCGCGGCGGGTTTTCTGCATGATACGGTCGAGGACTGCGAGGGCATCACGCTGGACACCATTCGCGAGGAATTCGGTCAGGAGGTCGCTCAGCTCGTTGACGGCGTTACCAAGCTGGATAAGCTGGATTTTACCAACCGCGAGGAGCAGAAGGCGGAAAGCCTGCGCAAGATGATTTTGGCCATGAGCAAGGACATCCGCGTCGTGGTCATCAAGCTGGCCGACAGGCTGCACAATATGCGCACCCTTCGCTTTCAGCCGGAGAGCCGCCAGAAGGCCATCGCTCATGAGACGCTGGATATCTATGCGCCTCTGGCGCATCGCCTGGGGATCAATTCCATCAAGTCGGAGCTGGAGGATCTGAGCTTCAAGTACATCGATCCCGTGGCCTTCCATGACATCGCGCAGAAGGTGGGGCTTCGGCGCACGGAGCGCGAGGAAAATATCCGCCTGGTCATTTCCGAGCTGTCCGAGAAGCTGGACGCGCAGAAAATTCGTTATGAAATGGACGGACGCCCCAAGCATCTCTACTCCATCTATAAGAAGATGAAGGGGCAGGGCAAAACCTTCGATCAGATTTACGATCTAATCGCCGTGCGCGTGCTGGTGGACACCGTGCAGGACTGCTATACGGTGCTGGGCATCGTGCATACGCTGTGGAACCAGATACCGGGTCGCTTCAAGGACTATATCAGCGTGCCCAAGGGTAATATGTACCAAAGCCTGCACACCACTGTCATCGGCGGGCGCAAGATGCCCTTTCCGTTTGAAATTCAGATCCGGACATGGGAGATGCACCGCGTGGCGGAATTCGGCGTGGCCGCGCATTGGCGCTATAAAGAGGGCGGCGCGGCCGGCGGGGATTTGGACAACAAGCTGTATTGGCTGCGTCAAATCCTTGATTGGCAGGGGGACACAAGGGACAGCCAGGAATTCATTGATTCGCTGAAAACGGATTTGTTCAGCGAGGAAGTGCTGCTTTTTACGCCCAAGGGCGACATCATGAGCATGCAGCGCGGCGCGACGCCGATCGACTTCGCCTACCGCATCCATTCCGGCGTGGGCAATCATTGTGTGGGCGCGAAGGTCAACGGTCGCATCGTGCCGCTGGAAACGGAGCTGCAAACCGGCGATCGCGTGGAGATCATTACCTCGCCATCGTCCAAGGGTCCGGGCACGGATTGGCTGCGCATCGTCAAGACACAGCAGGCGAAGGCTAAGATCCGCCAGTTCCTCAAGCGCGAGCTAAGGGGCGAAAATGTCGCCAAGGGCCGCGACATGCTGGAGAAGGAGGCCAAGCGGCGCGGCGTGGCGCTTTCCTCACTCACCAAGCCCGAGTATTACGAGGGCATCCTCAAGCGTTACGCTTTTTCGGACATCAATGATATCTACGGCGCGATCGGCTATGGCGGCATTGCCAGCGCGTATGTCATCAGCCGCCTTCTTGAAGAACAGCGCAAGAATGAGACGCCTGCGCTGCCAAAGGTGCAGGAATCGACGCACGAGGAGGTGCAAAGCCACCTCGGCAAGCCCACTCATGGCATCTACGTCAAGGGGGAGAGCGGCATGCTGGTGCGCTTTGCCCGTTGCTGCAACCCCGTCCCCGGGGACGAGATTGTCGGCTATATCACGCGCGGGCGCGGTGTGACGGTTCACAAAGCCGACTGCGTAAACGCCACCAACTCCGAGCGGGAGCGCATGGTGGAGGTCAGCTGGGCGAACAGCGACGAGCTCGCGGCCTTCAACGCCTCCATCAACATCATCGCCTATGACCATGTAAGCCTGCTTGGGGAGCTCGCGCTTTGCATCGGCAACATGGACGTGCCCATCGCGGCGGTTTCGGCCAAGTGCGATGAAAAGAAAAAGACCTGCAACATCACCATGGTCATTCAGGTAAAAAGCCGCGAGCAGCTTGACCGCGTGTTTACCCAGCTGCACAAGAGAAGCGATATCATCGAGGTCTATCGCAGTTCGACCTGATCAAAAACGAAAGGATGAAAGGCCAATGCGAACTCGTGATCGGAGGTACATGGCTTGTGGAGCGCTTTGTCTGGCCGTGGCGCTTCTGTGGGGGATAGCCTCCTTTCATAACAACAACCCCCTCTTCCAGACAGTAGGTCCGGATAACGCTATTTTTCTCTGCATGGGAAAGGGAATCGTGGAGGGCCTGACCCCCTATGTGGATATTACAGAAAACAAGGGGCCGTTGTTTTTCCTGATGATGGCTTTGCCGCAGGCCATCATTGAGGGGAGTACCGGCGTATATGTGCTGGAGCTTCTCAACATGCTCGGCATCTGCATGATTATTCTCATTTGCGCGCGCTGGATGAAAGGCAATTGCTCGATTTTGGCCGCGGCTACCGCCATCTATATGTATCTTTCTTCTTCTGATATAGACAGCAACTTCTGCGAGGAATATGATTTGTTTTTTCTTCTGCTGGGCGTCGCCGTTGTCCTTCATGCGTTTATGGAACGGACACGCGGTGAGAAGTGGCGGGCGTTCATACTGGGAGTTGCCACGGCGGGAATTGCTTTGATCAAGATTAGCGACATTCTGGGATTGGGCGTTACGGTGCTGTTTTACCTGGCCTATGTGATTCGCGAAAAAAAGAATATATGGCGTGAGGCTCTGCGCTATTTTGCGGGTCTGGCGGTCATTTGTGTTCCGGTATTTTTCTATCTTTGGCGTGTGGACGCCATTGGCCCGATGTTTCGCGAATATATCCTGAACAATTTTGACCATGTTGAATCGGCCAAGGACGTCGGCTTTTGGGAAATACGACGTTACATAATGAAAGGCAGCTACGGCTCGCTGAGCGTGCTTCCCGTGCTGATGATGGCTGTTGCGGCGGTTTTGCGGCTGCTTGCGCGTCGTGTCTCGCGGGAGAGCGTGAAGCATGAAACCACGCTGCTGATCTATGCGGTATTGTTCTCCATTGCAAATATGCTAGGGGCGTATGTGGCAGGAACAGGCTTTCATCAGTATCTGGTAATGGGAATCGCCACGAAGGTGCTTGCTTGCCTGATCGGATTGAGTGCTCTACTGAAGATCATCAACATGAGATTTTCGTGGATGATATGGCCCGAACGCGTGATTGCTTTGGCTTTGGGACTGATGCTTGCAATTCCAAGCATAGAGGCGCTATCGCCTGAAAGGCTGAAGCAGGCTGAAGCGGAAAGAAAAGCGCAATTCGAAATTCAGCAGGAATTTCTGCCGGAACTGGAGGGGTGCGAAACGGTCTATACCATTGGCGTCACGCCCAGCTGGTATTGGTATACGGGATATCAGTCGGCCTTCCGCTACTATAATCTCAAGGCCTTTATTACGGATAACGTGGGGGGAGGGTCTGGAATACGAATTTGAAGAATTCATCTCGCAGGGAACGGTGGAAATGCTTGTTCTTCAGAAAGATCTTGAAAATTATCGAGGAATCTTGACCAATGAAACCATTGATTATATTGGAAATAATTATGAAATCGTTATGTGGGACAGCCTGGAGCGCCTTTTGCTCAGGCAGATCTGAGAATAGGGGTGAAAGCCAATGCGCGCGGTTATTCAGCGTGTAACGCAGGCCGCCGTCCGCGTCGAGGACAGGACGGTCGGAGAAATCGGGAAGGGCTTTCTCGTGCTGATCGGCGTGGAAGAGGGCGATACCGAGACAGATCGAAAATACATTGCTCAGAAGGTGCCGAACCTGCGGATCTTTGAGGATGAGAATGGAAAGATGAACCGCTCGCTTTTGGATATCGGCGGGGAGATTTTGGCGGTGAGCCAGTTTACGCTTCTGGGCGACGCGCGCGGGGGACGGCGGCCCAGCTTCATCGCTGCAGCGAGACCGGAGACCGCGAATCCAATGTATGAAGCGCTGGTCTCCGATTGGCGCGCGTGCGGCGTCAGGGTGGACATGGGCGTGTTTGGCGCGGATATGAAGGTCAGCCTCGTCAACGATGGGCCTGTGACGATCCTGCTCGATTCGCACAGACTGTTTTAAGCGCGATACAAAGGAGCGATCCGTATGCCAGGGATCAGGGTTGAGTGGGTGACGGTGGGAGATTTTTCCGTCAATTGCTATATTGTGAAAAATGAAGAAACCGGCGGATGCGTGATCGTTGACCCGGGCGCGGAGGCGAAGAAGATCACCAGCGCCGTAGGCGTATCAAAGCCTGCCGCAGTGCTGCTCACTCACGCGCATTGTGATCATATCGGAGCGGTGGACGAGCTTTGCGGTCGTTTTGATATCCCGCTATACGTCCACGAGGAGGACGCCCCAAAGCTGGTTGACTCCAACGCGAACGTGGCGACATACTTCGGCCTTGAGATGACGGTGAAGACCGTCCCACGCCTGCTTCATGGCGGGGAAACGGTGACGCTGGCGGATATCCCGTTTCAGGTGCTGCATACGCCCGGGCACAGCGTCGGCAGCGTCTGTTATCTCCTGCCGGAAAATCAGGGCGTTTTAACAGGAGACACGCTTTTTGCGCACGGCTATGGCCGAACGGATTTTCCCGACGGCAGCTTTGCGCAGATCCGTCAGTCGCTTAAGACGTTGTTCCTTCTCACCCCCAGGCTTCGGGCTTATCCCGGCCATGACGAAATCGGCTGGGTGGGACGAGGGGAGGAAGCATGATGGAGCGGGTGAATATCGCGCTGTACACGCCGGTCGAGGAACTTTTCAATGATTTCTGCGATGTGCTGAAGCTTTTTTTCGCGGTGGATGGCTTTGAGGTGAATCCATCCGAGGACGGAGAGGCTGAGCCGCTTTGGCATACGTATCTGGAGCACGAGGATGGGATGGCGGAAACGGGCTTTCGATTCCGCGAGAGGGAGATAAGGCGGGAGGCAAGGCTGTCGGCGCCGACGGACTTTGCCGATCCAAGGCGGTTTCAGGTGACGCGGAAGCGGATACGCAAGCGTCTGTGCAAGAGCGCGCTATATGAGCTTCTCAAGGAGATCACCGGCGTTCGTCCTCCATGGGGCTCGCTTACAGGCATCCGGCCCACACGGCTTTTTTATGAGCGGCTTGCCGAGGGGATGTCAATGAATGAGGCCGTGCTTGCGATGCGGAGCATGTTTGACGTAAGCGCCGAAAAGGCCGAGATGCTCAAAGAGATTGTCTTGGAGCAGAGGAAGCTTCCCGCCCCGAGTGAGAACGAGGCGGATGTGTATATTTCCGTCCCCTTTTGCCGTACGCGCTGCGCCTATTGCTCCTTCCCAGGCGAGGCTGTGGGCAAGGGCAAGCTGATCGAGCCTTATCTCCAGGCGCTTTTGTGGGAGATGGCGGAGGGCGCTAGACTGCTCGAGCAAAGCGGACGGCGGCTTCGGGCGCTCTATGTGGGCGGCGGCACGCCGTCGGCGCTTTCGGAGGACGACTTTGCCCGCTTGCTGGACGAAACGCTGCGTCTTTTTCCAAACGCGCGTGAATATACGGTGGAGGCGGGACGCCCCGATACCATCACGCGTGAAAAGCTCAGGACGCTCAAACGCCTGGGAATCGGGCGCGTCAGCATCAACCCGCAAACGATGAACGACAAGACCCTGCGCGCGATCGGCCGCGACCATACCGCCCGCCAGACGGAGGAGGCGTTTTTCCTCGCTCGCGAGCTAGGATTTGAGGACATCAACATGGATGTCATCGCAGGTCTGCCGGGCGAGGAAGCCTACGACTTCGCTCACACCATGGAGGCGGTGCGGAGGCTTTCCCCGGACAGCCTGACCGTGCATACCCTCGCCATTAAGCGCTCAAGCCGCCTGAATCTGGAGCGCGCGCCCCTACCGGATGGGCGGGTCGCCGCCGAAATGGTACGGCTTGGGGAGGAGACCGCCGCCGCGCTGGGTCTCAGGCCCTATTACCTCTACCGTCAAAAATACATGGCGGGTCAGCAGCAGAATGTCGGCTATGCCCGGGCGGGAGCGGCGTGCTTATATAATGTGGACATCATGGAGGAAAACACCTCCATTCTCGCGATGGGCGCGGGCGCGATCAGCAAGCGCGTGTATCCTGATCGGGAGCTGCGCATCGTGCGCGCGCCGAATGTGACCAACGTATCGGTTTATATCGACCGCGTCATGGAAATGGCGCGGCGAAAAAAGGAACTCTTTTTAGGAACGGAGGGAAGCCCATGAGTATCTTGGTAGCCTTAGACCAGGGAACGACGTCCAGCCGCGCGATCGTGTTCGACGAGCATGGAAACACGCTCGCCTCGCACGCGATCGAGTTTCAGCAGCACTATCCGCATCCGGGCTGGGTGGAGCATGATCCGGACGATATTCTCAACACCCAGACCGAAGCGCTCAAAAGGGCCGTGGAGAAGAGCGGTGTGGACGTGCGCGACATCGCGGCAATCGGCATCACCAACCAGCGTGAGACCACGCTTCTTTGGGAAAAAAGCACGGGTCGCTGCGTCCATAACGCCATTGTCTGGCAATGCCGCCGTACCGCGCCCTATGTGGAAAGGCTGATACAGGACGGCTGCGGTGAAATGATCCGAAAGAAGACCGGCCTTGTGCCGGACGCCTATTTCAGCGGCACAAAGCTGGCCTATCTGCTGGATACGCTCTCCCTGCATGAGCGCGCTGAGAAAGGTGAGCTGTGCTTCGGCACGGTGGACTCGTTTCTCGCGTGGCATCTGGTGGAGGGACGACCACATGTGACGGACGCCACCAACGCCGCCCGCACGATGCTCTTCAACCTGCGCACGCAGGAGTGGGACGACGAGCTTTTGCGGATGCTCAACATTCCCCGCGCGGTGCTGCCGGAGGTGGTCGACAGCGCGCAGGTGATCGGCACGCTGCGCCCTGAGATTCTTGGACGTCCTATCCCCGTCGCCGCGATGGCGGGCGATCAGCACGCGTCGCTGTTTGGACAGGCATGCTTTGAACCCGGGATGGTCAAGAACACCTACGGTACGGGATGCTTCATGCTTATGAACACGGGCGACGTGCCGGTGGAAAGCGAGAACGGCCTGGTGACCACCATGGCATGGCGTCTGGGCGGCAAGCCTGCCTACGCGTTGGAAGGCAGCGTGTTCATGGGCGGCGCGACGGTGCAATGGCTGCGCGACGAGATGGGCTTGATCCAGACCGCCGCCGAGAGTGAAAAGCTGGCCGAAAGCGTTCCGGACACGGCGGGCGTGTTCCTCGTTCCCGCGTTTACGGGCCTTGGCGCGCCCTATTGGGACATGTATAGCCGTGGAACCATCGTGGGCATGACGCGCGGCACCAACCGCGCCCATATCGTGCGCGCCGCGTTGGAGGCGATCTGCTACCAGAGCTGCGACCTCTACCGCGCGATGGTCGCCGATCGCGGAAACCGTGCGCCCAGGCAGATGAACGTGGACGGCGGCGCGAGCGCGAACGGCTTCATGATGCAGTTCCAGGCAGATATTCTCGGTCTGCCGGTCGTGAGGCCCGCAGTGCTGGAAACGACGGCGCTTGGCGCGGCCCTGCTCGCGGGCATCGGCGTAGGGCTCTATCAAAGCAAGGAAGAGGCCGCCGCCATGGTTCGACCCGACCTCACCTTCCATCCTCGGATGGCAGAAAAGGATCGTGATCTGGCCCTCTATGGCTGGCATCGCGCGGTGGAACGCAGCCGAGGGTGGGTGGAGAACAAGTAGGTTGATTCTGTCTAAAACGAAATGATCGAAACGCGCAAGGGATAGGGAGCGTCTTTCCATGGAGAGAGACGATCCCTTTTTTGTTTTCTATAGGGTTTCTTGAAGCGTAGGGGGTTGAATGCCGCGGCGAATGACAAACGGTTTCGGGGATGAATGCCACTTTCATTTGCAAAACTATTATCCAGAATCGTCCAGATCAATTTCAATTCCTCTGTGGAGCTTCCGGGTGTTTCTTCCACGGTTGCGAAGGTTCTGCGATGATTGATCGCTTTGATATGGGCTGAATCCGTATGGAGGTTTTTTCCTCCTACAAGTCCAATACACCAATATTTCATGCAATATTTGCTCGCAATATGGTTATCTCTGAACCGCCGCACATAGTTCATACTGATCGTCGAATGATCAGGATCCGTCAGTCCAGAAAACATTTGAACACAATATTCTCATTCACTGTCTGCGCCAATTTCGCCTTCGACTTGATTCCATATAAACAGCATACGAAACAGCAGTTCAATGGCAGGACGTCCATTATCCGGACAGTATAAATCCTTGCATAAATCATAAATAAAGCTGAAATCCACCGTGTGATCGATCTTCCGCAACCGATGATCCTATGGTACCAGTTCATCCATAAGGATGACTTCATACTCTGCTTGCTTCAGGCTCGACTTTTCTTGCAGCGTCCGGCTTACTTCCTTATTCTGTTATATTCGCACCTCTTTTTCTTCTCTTGCTTTCTTCCTTTTTATTCCTTATTGCAAGCTCCCGCCGCCAGGCGGGAGCTTGTCGATGGGCTAAGCCACGTTCCAAATGCTGCTTGAAAGTGGACTTTTTTACTGTCTAAACCATGTAAACTAATTCCGCAGCAGCTCCTTCAAGCCGGTAAATGCTATAAGACGCGTCCGTCCGTTCTGACACGTCTATGCGTCGAAAGAGGAGGGCACCTTCGGGGCTTCAATGTGGCAAGGCTTGTTCCCACAATCTATTCATTGTTCTTAGCCGAAGAATTCCTCCTCAAGCATGAGACAAAGCGTATGCCAGACGGGGAGATGCAGCTCCTGAATCAGATATGTGTCCCGCTCCGGTACGGCGATCAGAACATCCGAGCGTGCGCCGATGTCACGCCCCTGCTCACCCGTCATGCCGATGACCCGCATGCCCCGCGCATGGGCCGCAATACAGGCGAGCAGGACGTTTCGTGAACGGCCAGAGGTGGAGAGGGCAAGCAGCACGTCCCCAGGACGTCCGTGTCCCCATACTTGCTGTGCGTAAATCATGTCGGGCGCGACATCGTTGCTGTAGGCGGTGGTCAGCGCGACCTCGCTGGCGAGGGAAATGGCGGGCAGGGCGTTCTGCAGATGCGACGCGATGTAGCCGCCGTATTCCGGATCGAGGGAAAGAAGCGTTGCCTCGTCCGCCGCCCCGATATGGCGGGGAAGGATGAAACCCTTCATCAACTCGCCTACAATATGCTGCCCATCCGCGCAGCTTCCGCCGTTTCCGCAGATGAGCAGCCTGCCATCCTTGCGGTAGCTAGCTATCAGCAGCTGGACGGCCTTTTGGATGTCCCCCTCGCAGACGGACAGTTCCGCATGGCGCGCAAGCAGGGCGTCAAGGAGGGAGGATGTGGATGATTTCATATGTGTTCATGCCTTTCCATATACCAAAGTGTTTTGAGAAAATCAGACCAGGTGAAGCTTGATCCCCGTGTTGCGGATGACATGCTGCCATTCCTCGCTCAGAGACTTATTGGTAATGATGGTATCAATCCGAGAAAGGTCACAGCAATACGCGGAGTGAACGATCCCGAATTTGGAGGCGTCCACAACCAGAATTTTCTCGACAGCGATATCCAGCGCGTGCTGCTTTGAGCGGACAAGATAGTCCGTGGAGCAGGTGACGCCGAGCGTTGGATGCACACCTGCGGCAGACATGAACATTTTATTGGTGCGGAAGCGTTCAATGTACTCGATGCCCTGCATGCTGGTAAACATGCCCGTGCTTCGGTGATAGCTGCCTCCTGCGACCTTTATATCAATGTTGGGAACCTTGAGCAACTCTACTAGGATATTTGCCGAATTGCAAAGAACGGTAAAATGAAAATCCCTCGGAAGGCTTTGCGCAATATGAATGGTCGTAGAACCCATATCGAGGAAAATAATGTCGTTGGGAGCGATCAGGGAAGCCGCGAATTCACCGATGGTGCGTTTGTCCTCATTGCGCGCGTATTCCTCACTGTTGAGATCGTAGGCCTGGCCGATCTTTACGACCGTGCCCCCATAAACCCCCACGCCCGCCAGCACAACAATAGGATTGCTTTCCTTCAAACTTTTCAGATCGCGCCTGATCGTCATTTCGGACACTTCAAACTGCTGCGCCAGTTCGTGGATGGATACATATTTTTCGCTTTCAAGCAGGGAAGCAATGCGTTTCAGCCGTTCGGTCTTATTCATATTCAAACCCTCTCTTCAGGGAGAACCTTTCCAATTTTGCACAAGGATTATAGCATTATTTCACTCCGCTGTAAAGCGAGGGGCAGGAAGGACATATTTCTGGTGGAAAAACGAAAGCATATTCTGCATATGTCATCAATGACAACGAAAAAAAGGAAATAATCTTACAAAAAACATTAAAAGCGAATCAAAATAATTTGAAATGAGCAACAAAATAAAGAAAAAAGCAAAACATATAAAAAAATAAACAACTTAGAAAAACAGAAAATGTGAATTTCTGAGAGGATAATGTTTATAAAGGAATAATAATCAACCATTCTTTGAATTTCAAAAAGAAAAAGAGCGAAAATGAGAAGCAAATTTAACATAATTGCACATAAATTGAAAAAATACTTTCGTTATAGCGTTGACAAATTAACAAATGCATGTTATTATCCGATCAAGATTGAAGCTGACAGGGCTAAATGCATGTGTCAGCTACAATAACATATTTCCTTTAGGAGGGATAACACATGAAACGTATTGTTGCTTTGGTACTCTGTCTGGTTCTCCTGATGACGTGTGTGAGCGCGTTCGCGGAAGAACAGTCGCTGGTGATCTATTCGGCGCTGAACGAGGAGCACACGGAAGCGGTATGCAAGGCCTTTGAAGAAAAGACCGGCATCAAGACGTCCAGCGTCATCCTGGGCGGCGGCGAGATTCTGGCTCGTATCCGCGCCGAGAAGGACAACGCGACCGCCAGCATCTGGTGGGGCGGCTCCTGCGACAGCTTCATCGCCGCCGCGGAGGAGGGCCTTCTGCTCCAGTACACGCCTTCCGTGAAGGACAAGCTTTCCTTCTCCGATGAAAACGACTATTGGTCGGCGATCTATACCGGCTATGTCGGCTTCGTCGTCAACAAGGAGCGCTGCGAGGAGCTGGGCATCGAGGTGCCGCGCAGCTGGGCCGATCTGCTTCAGCCCGAGCTTGAGGGCGAAATCATGATGGCTTCCGCCGCGGCGTCTTCCACCGGCTATGTCATCATCGCCTCCATCCTGCAGGTCATGGGCGAGGAGGAAGGCTGGAAGTACATCGAGGAATTGGACAAGAACATGTTCCAGTACACCGAGCGCGGTTCTACCTGCATCGCGTCCGTTATCGCGGGCGAAGTCGCCGTGGGCGTATGCTTCGCGCATGACGGCATCACCAACCAGCAGGCCGGCTATGAGGATCTTCTTGAGGTCGTCATCCCCTCCGAGGGCACCGGCTGTGAAATCGGCGCCTGCGCGATTCTGGCTGATGGCCCTGATCAGGAGGCCGCGAAGCTCTTCTACGAGTTTGCGCTTTCTCCCGAGTGCCAGGAGCTTGGCCCCATCTATGGCGCGAACCAGTTCCCGTCCAACAGTGACGCCAAGGTCGCCGAGGCCGCTCAATCGCTGGTAGGCGTGGCTCCCGTTGTGTATGATCCGGTCTGGGCCGGCGAGCACAAGAATGAGATTATTGCCCAGTGGCAGGAAGTCACCGGTCAGTAACGCTAAGCATTGCGAGGAGGGGCGCCGGCGCGGCGCCCTTCCCGTCTATCGGAGGCTTAAAGATGATTGGACGCAAGAAAAGGAATGAATCCTACGGCATTTCGCGTGAGCCGACAATGATCGTCCTGGCCCTGTTTGTCATTGCGCTTCTTATTGTATTCATTCTCTACCCGCTGTTTTCCATTCTCAAGACCAGCTTTCAATCCGTGGACGGCGCCTGGACGCTGCAGTCCTATATTGATACGCTGAAAAACAAAAATTTCAGCAGGGCGTTTTCCAATTCAATGAAGCTTGGGCTGACGACGGCCTTTTTTTCCACGGTGGTGGGCTTTTTCTATGCCTACACCCTGGAATGCGTCAAGAGCCCGCTCAAGCCGTTTTTGCGGATCGTGGAAATCCTCCCGCTGATTACCCCGCCGTTTGTGCTGTCCTTTTCGGCGATTATGCTTCTGGGCAAGCGCGGCCTGATAACCTATAGCCTCCTCGGCTTGAAAAAATGGAATATTTACGGCTTCCACGGACTGGTCATCGTCCAAACGATGGCCTTTTTCCCGATCGCGTCCATGACCTTTGAAGGCCTGTTCCAGAATTTTGACGTATCCATGGAAGAGGCCGCCCGCAATATGGGAGCGGGACGCATGAAGGTGTTTTTGACGGTGACGCTGCCGATGATGCTTTCCGGCATAGCCAACGTTTTTCTGCTTTCGTTTATTGAGTCGGTCACCGACTTTTCCAACCCAACTGTGCTGGGCGGCGGATATACGACGCTTGCGACGCAGGTGTATGTGCAGGCGATCGGCAACTACAACATCCAGGCGGGCACGACCTACGCAGTGATCCTGCTGCTTGTGACGGTTGCGGCCTTCACGCTGCAAAAAGCGTTTCTGGATAAGCGAAATTACGTTACCCTTACAGGCAAGGCCACCCGCGAGCGGGAAATGATCTCTGACAAGGGCGTTTCGGTTCCCTGCAACGTGTTCTGCGTTCTGGTGTGCGCCGCCGTGTTGCTGTTCTATGTGTTCATGATTTTGGGTGGCTTCTTCGCCAAGTGGGGCGCGGATTATACGCTGGTGCTGGACAATTTCGAGTTTGTCCTCTCCCGCAGCGCGAAGCCGATCGGCGATACGCTTCTGATCGCGCTGCTTGTCGCGCCGCTGTGCAGCCTGCTCTCGGTCATGATCGGTTATCTGATTGTGAGAAAACGCTTTACGGGCAGGGCGTTTATCGAGTTTGTCTCGCTGTTTGGAATGGCGGTGCCCGGCACGGTGTTCGGCCTTGGCTATATCCTCAGCTTCAACACCCCGCCGCTGGTGCTGACCAATACGCTGACGATTTTGGTGATCGTGCTGGTCATGACAAGGCTGCCGGTGGGCGTGCGCTCGTCCATCTCTGCACTGCAGCAGATTGATCCCAGCATCGAGGAGGCCGCGAGCAATCTTGGCGCGAACGCGACCAAGGTATTCAGCTCGGTAACGGTGCCCCTGATTAAGCCGTCCTTCTTCTCCAGCTGGGTATTCAGCTTTATCAAGAGCATGACGGCCATCAGCGCTGTGATTTTCCTTGTCAGCGCCAATTACAACCTGCTGACCGTCCGCGTCATGCAGTATGTGGACAAGGGACAGTTCGGCTATGCGTGCGCGCTGTCCACGGTGCTGATTCTGATCGTGCTGGCCGTCGTAACGCTGATGCGGATGGTGCTGAAGCGTATGGGCGTCAGCAGCGACGTCAACGACCTGATGAAGTAAGGAGGATCCTTTGATGGAATCCAAGCGTCTTACCATTTCCAACCTTGTCAAGACCTATCCCAGCCGGGGCACACAGGAGCGCGAGGTACACGCGGTTGACAACGTGTCTATTGATATTCAGCCGGGCGAATTTGTTACGCTGCTTGGCCCGAGCGGCTGCGGCAAAACAACGACGCTGCGCATGATCGCCGGATTTGAGAAGCCGACCTCCGGTGAGATTCATCTTGACGGCCGAGCCATCAATGATCTGCCGCCGGACAAGCGCGACACGGCCATGGTGTTTCAGAGCTACGCGCTGTTTCCCAATTACAACGTATACGACAATATCGCCTACGGCCTGAAGCTGCGCAAGGTTTCAAAGCCGGAGATCGACCGCCGCGTGCGCAATATCATCGAACTGGTAGGCTTGAACGGTATGGAGCGCCGCCATACCAATCAGCTCTCCGGCGGCCAGCAGCAGCGCGTGGCGCTGGCCCGCGCGTTGGTCATCGAGCCCAGCCTGCTACTTTTCGACGAGCCACTGAGCAATCTGGACGCGAAGCTGCGTTTACAGATGCGCACGGAAATCCGCAAGCTGCAAAAGGCCGTTGGCATCACGTCCGTTTACGTAACGCACGACCAGTCCGAGGCCATGAGCATGAGCGACCGCATCGTGATCCTTAAGGACGGCCAAATCGCTCAGGAGGGTTCGCCCAAGGACGTGTATTATCATCCCGCGAGCGAGTTTGTCGCAAGCTTCATCGGCACGGCGAACTTCCTCAACGCGCGCATTGTGGCCAAGAACTCCGACGGCACCATCGACTGCGAGACGATGGGCAGCGTGCTGCGGGGCGTGGAGTATGGCGGCAGCGCGAACGTGGGGGACGCGTGTCGGATCGTGATCCGGCCGGAGGCATGCACCATCAGCGACGCGGGCATGTTCCCTGTGAAGATCAAGCTGTCCGTCTTTATGGGCGCGTATCAGTATTATGAGACGGAAGCGGACGGGGAGACCTTCCTGATCCACGAAAACAATCCCAAGAGCAAGCACATCTTCGAGCCCGACGAGCAGGCATATCTGTCGGTGAACGTGCCCGACATCCACGTGCTGTAAAAGGGAGTCAGAGGAGGAGCACTATGTATCTGCTGCTGGTGGCTGGCCTGCCGGCGTCAGGGAAATCCACCTTTGCCGCCTGGGCGGCGACGGAGCTGGGTTGGCCCATGTTTGCCAAAGACGACATCAAGGAATGCCTGTTTGATACCATTGGATTTGCCTGTCATGAGGAGAAGCGCAGACTGGACAAGGCGGCGACGATGACGATGTACTACGCCGCCGCTCAGGTGCTTGCCTGCGGACAGTCGCTCGTGCTGGACAACAACTTTTGGGATTACAGCCGTCCGGAAATCGAGAAGCTGATGGAACGGTACGGCTGCAAACCGATTACGGTGCGGTTTGAGGGCGATATCCGGGTACTGTTCAATCGCTATGAGCAAAGGGATCAGGATCCCACAAGACATCGCGGGCATGTGCTCAACTGTCACTATCCGCCCATTGAGGGCGAGGAGGAGCAGGAGGCTGCCGAACGCGAGACCTGGCAAAGCTTTGAGGCCAAATATCGCGCGCGGGGAACGCTGGACTTTGCCATGGGGCCGCTTATACGGGTCGACGCGACAGATTTTTCAGCCATTTGCTATCCAACGATTCTATCACAGGCGAAAGCCTGTATGGAATAAGAAAGAGAAAGGGGAAACACGATATGCCGTTGGTTACACTCAGTTCCGTGGTCAAGAAAGCGCAAAAGGAGCACTATGCGGTGCCAAGCTTCAATTTCAGCGGTATTGAAGATTTGCGCGGCATTCTGGACGCGGCGCAGGTAGCAAAATCGCCGGTGATCGTCATGACCAGCGTAAATATTGGGAATTATTGGGGACTTAAGGGCGTTGCCGCCTACGTCAGCGCGATGGCCGCCGATTTGGATGTGCCGGTCGTTTTGCATCAAGATCATACCAAGGACGTTGAAACCTTGAAAAAGTGCATCGACCTGGGTTACACTTCCGTCATGATCGACGCGTCCGAGCGTCCGTTTGATGAAAATGTGGAGCTTTCCAACCGTGTCGCGGAATACGCGCATGCCTTTGGCGTTTCCGTCGAGGCGGAGCTGGGCCATATCTCCGGCGCCGAGGAGGGAGCGGGCGAGGGCGATGAAATGCTGACCCGTCCCGAGGACGCCCAGCGCTTTATGGAGCTGGTAGATGTGGACGCTCTTGCCGTGGCTGTGGGCACGGCGCACGGCTTTTATACCAAGCCGCCCAAGCTCGACTTTGACCGCATGCTGAAAATCGGCGAGCTGACGAAGGTGCCGCTGGTGCTTCATGGCGGCAGCGGAGTGTCGGAGCCTGATTTTGTGCATTCGATCGAGTGCGGCATGACGAAGATCAACGTCGGCACGGAGCTGCGCTACGAGATCATGCAGAACCTGAAGAAGAATTTCTCGGCGGATCCCGATGAGGTGGATATCCGGAAGCTGGTCAGCAGCGGCCGCAGCGTGATTGCCGAGGTGGCGAAGCATAAGATGGAACTGTTTGGCAGCGCGGGAAAGGCGTGAGCCTCTCAGATTTCCACAAAAAGGACACGCTGACGCGGTCTGATATATCGAAGCTCTGCATTCTGGCTGTGGCAAAATGGCTGTTATATTAAATGGATAAGAAGAAATGGAGGTTGAAAGCATTCTTGACATCAAGAGGAAGAGCTTTAAAAGCATCATAGATTATATTCGTTTTCAGGATGAATAATAAAAAAGGATATTCCAGATGAATTTGGATTAAACTTGCCAATGTTTCCAGTATGATCAACGACATGATGGAAATAGAGATGGTTCGGACAATCTTATCAACACAAAAGATAGTGGGTTGTGTACCCAAGAATGATCGTTCCGAACTGCTTCCTTATGATTGTTATCAACCTCCAGAGACTGCGCCACATCCTGATGGCAGCGATCAATATGAAGCGTCAAGTGCTGGCGACAAGCAAATTCCATTACAAAAAAGATTCATGTGCTTTACGATCCTGATTATCAGCACACCGTCGCCATGGGAGCGGCGGAAACCGTGTATTATTATCGGAAGCCCAATTTGGATGATTTGAAAAAGCACTTTCAAACAGCCAAATGAGGCCGCACTATAAGGTTCTTGCGTATACGCCCTCTTTCTTTGGGGCATGCTGTTGACCGAGGTGATTGGCATGCTTCCGGAAATTGAGCTGCTGCAATATATCTATAAAACCACGGACATGGGTTGTCAGGGAATCGACACGGTGGAAAATCACGCCGAGGATCGGTTCAGGGATGAGCTGAACCGAGAACGTGTGGAGTATGAGAGCATTAAGCGCGAGGCGGGTCGGATGATTCAAAGCCAGGGAGATACGCCCGGAGGTGTGGGAACAATGGCGAGACTTTCCACTGAAATGGTCAGTGCGGGCCAGCTCGCCATGGATAATTCGCGCGGACGGATCGCCGAAATGATGATTCAGGGCACGACGATGGGAATCGTCAAGACCATCCGGCATTTAAACAGCTACGAGGGAGACAACGAGGAGACCCGACGGCTGGGAGAAAGGCTTTTAAAGGCGCAGGAAAGCAACGTGGAGAAGATGAAGGCATACCTATAAGAATCAAATCCGCCATAGCTGCTTGAGCTTAGCAAAGCAGCGCACATACATGGCCATGTCGTCCTGAGAGGCGCATGGCTTTTCGTTTGCGAAAATGGTCTCCAGCTCCATTTCGGCAGTCGCGCTAAGGGCGGCGTCGTCTGTGGCGTCAAAGAGCTGAGGCATCAGACGGTCGGATGCCTGCGGGAAGATGCGATAAAACAGCGGCAGGTAGAGACGCAGGAGGTTTTCGGGGCAGGAATCGGAAGCAGCGGTGCCGTTCCAGCGTTCGACGCCTTGAAGGCTGCTTTGCAAAGCGCCCGTGTCCGAGAGCAGTCCGCGCGCGACCTCCTGCTTGGGATTCCGGCTTTGAATGGGCAAGAGCACTCGCAGTGGATGGCCTTCGCCAAGACGGGCCATCGCCAGGGTGCATAGGCGGGTCATTTGCTCGTCGGTAAAGATTTTTAAAAGCTGTCCGCCATTACCCGCAATGCACAGTTCCATGCGCGCGGGGAGGAGCATCTTTAGCTCCTCGTCGCGCCAGGCGCGCTCTAAAAGCTCTCCGCCCAGAAAGAACAGAAAGCCGATGTTAAAGAGAAGGAGGCTTTCGATATAGCTGATGCGGCCTGCGGAGCGGGCGTTCGCCATGGCCTCATGGATATCGGAGGCATAGACGGAAAAAAGATCGTCAAGCAGGAACATGCATTTGCGCCGCCCCTGCGCGGTTGCGCACTCGGTTCGGAAAGCGTCGCCGACATGCTTCGCGGCGGCGAGCAGTCCATCGGAGCCCTGTGAGAAATCTTGCTCCATCTCAAGGGTGTGCCATTCGCTCAGGGAAACAAACAGCATTTCCCGACAGCCCAGCAAAAGCGAGCATTCGATTGCCGCGTAGGCCGCGCCACCGAGCCATAGGCTGATATCGGCCGTTCCGCCGCCAATATCCAGGTTCAGATATCCGCCGGAGGCGTTGACCTCGCTCCGACTGAGGAAATACCGCCCGTCCGCCTGGTTTTCGCTGGCATAGAGCACGGCAGGCACACCAGAGGTGAGCGCAAGGCCGGTTTCGGCGGCGGTTTCCCGCGCAAGGCCGCGCATCATTTCCAGATATGCCTCCTGCTTATGCAGCGGCATGGCGTTGGGCATGGAAACGCGCCAGGTGACGCTTGGCGAGCCCCATAGGCGCGCAGAAAGGGAGGCCTGGAGCATCACCTGCTTTAAAAACAGCCTGACGCAGCGCTGAGCATAGGACTCTTCACCCCACTTGAGATCGTAATAAAGCGAATTCGCATCCTTATCAAGGAGGTCGGAAAGTGTCTCGTGATAATAGATATGTCCATCGCGGAGCGCGTCGTTCCAGCGCGCAGGCTGATCCGAAAACATGTCCATCACGCTGAAATAGGTGGCCTCGATAGCAGCGTTGGGCAGGAGAATCGAGGATGGCACAAACGCGTCCTGAAGGGTGCCCTCATCCGCGGGATCGCCGCAGAGCAGCGTCCGATGCAGGCATACAGGCCAGACGGCGGGCTGGATTCGATCGTCCTGTCGCATCATGACGGTGGTGGAAATGCTGCCGAAATCAATCGCGATGGCGGCGGGGTCGTCGTGCCGGAGAATGACGCGGGGAAGATCGTTGATGAGAGCGCCCATTGAGATCGCGCCGCGCCTGATCGCCACGAACGCCGGAAAGCGGTTGACACAGGCGGTCTGCCACGAGCGGCTGGCGTTTGTGTGCAGCTCGCCCTGTACCCAGCCGTCTCCGTTCAGGGCCCAAACATCCGCCTCCTCAGGCCGATACGTATAGACGAAATATTGCTTCCAAAGTCCAGGGGTCAGCCTTACGTTCGGCCAGACAGCCACATAGGGGAGCTCCGGCAGAAGGACGGCGGAGCCGCTCTCAAGCCGTTCGCCGAGCCGATAGGAGCGGCAGAATAGAACGATATTTGACGGCGCGGCGCCCTCCTCGCGCTTGCGTCGTGAAATCCGGAAGCTGACGTCGACAAAGCGTCTGTCGCTTCCGAGCGTAAAGCGCAGGCTGTCCGGCTCCAGGCGCGGCGCGTAAAGCGCGTCGGCCTCCTCGCGCTCTATCAGCCATTGGCAAAGCGGGGGGGAAAACGGTGCGATCGCATAGCGCGGCGGATTGAGGCCGACGATGGGAAAGCAAGCCGCCCCCTCGCGAACGGAGGGACGATCCGTCATCAGGAGGCAATCGGAAAAGACGCCCTTGATGAGCGCCTCGTCCCTCATGCCCAGCATATCGTCGAGCAGGGCGCACAGGGAGGCGGGCGCCTCCTTCAATGGATAAGCGAGCGTCACGCTGCGCTGCGCGACCATGGGATGGGAATCCAACTCGTCGGCCCAGCGCGTCAGGAGAGGCAAAATCCTCGGCGAGAGCCCCGCGCGGTGAACCAGCGTTCCATGAAGGGAACGAAGCGCTTCCGAGGCGCTCCGACGCCAACCGGGCGCGTGCTCCTCCAGAAGCGAAAGCTCCCGCTTGAGCCGCCTGAGCGCTTCGTCCTCGCCCGCCGCGCGCGTCGGCTCAAGCAGGTATTCGCTGGTGGGCAGGGCAAAGGGAGTGCCTTCAAACAGGAAATAGATGCGCGTGTCCTCCTCGGGCAGGGGAGACTGGTCACCCAGACATGCCCGAAGAAGCGGATTGGAGCGAAAATCGAGATGGTCGGACAAAAGCGGCTGGGCGGCGACATGCACATCCGTCTGCCCATCCAGGCAATACGCCGCCAACACGCGGGTGCGAAGCGCATCGACGGCTTGATCGTCGCCTCGCTCAAAGCGGGCGCGCCAGTCCGCGCGTGAAAGTGTGAGATCGTTCGAAAAGCGATTGAGGACGCCGGTCAGCATGGCGCTGGGATCATAAAGCGGGCTGTGAAGCTCAGACCTTTCATTGAGCAGGGCCAAAAGACGCAAACGCGAGGCAAGATAGGCGGCGTCGCGCTCGTTGATGCTACGGCACGGATCAAGAAAGCGCCTGTTCCGGCGGTCGTACCAGGTGACGCAGGGAGGAAGCAGAGCGCTTAAATCCCCCGGATCGGCGGCGGGAGTAATCGCCATGGAGCGCGACAGGAGCGCGATAGGGCGGACGTCCGTATCGATTCCCTGGGTGGGCTTGAGCGTGAAAAGCCTGAGGCCGTCGCGGGCGCGGGCAGGGCTCAGAGAGGCCAGGATGGACGATGAGAAGGCTGTGTCAGGGTTGATCGGACAAAGCTCCAGGGTGGGGCAGGTCGCGTCCTTCTCCCAGGTATCCCACAGAAGCAGCAGTGAGAGCACCCCTCGGTAGTCGATCATCTGCTGGTAGGCAAGCGCCCGAGAGGGGCTGAGGCGGGAGAGGCGGCGCAGTTGCTGTTCGCCCGACAGCACGTCGGGAATGGAGTAGCCGACGTCGTCCCCGGGCGTCTGCATATAGCGCGCGAGGCTTTCCAGCCATTCGCGCGGCCGTTGATTATGGTCGCACACGACGCCGGGCATCGTGTGGTAGCCGATATGAAAGCCCTCATCCATGTGAGGCAGGAAGGTCAGATACGAGGTCTGACGATCCAGCGTCTCCTTTTCATTTTTGCGCGGCATGGAAACGCCTCCCTTCCGTATGCTCAGATATCCTCCATTACGCATGAAAGCAGCGCGGTCAGAAACGAGGCGAAGGCGGCGTCCGGCCCGCTTCCGGCACACTCGCCGCCGCCTAGCCCGCCGATGACGCGCTCGATGCCCCGTCTGTCGGCGGTCGCGCCTGGCGCCAGCGTGTGCAGAGAACGCTGAAGCCGCTTGCAGGTCGAAGCGTCGGCGCGTCCCTCCCCGCCGTATTGAGAAAGGATGTCATGCAAAAGCCGCAGCCCTTCCTCATCCATGAATCCGCTTTCACCATCCGGCCCCCGCGTCACGGGCGGGAGCGTCAAAAGAACCTGCAGGCACCAGTTGACGTAGAACGCGAAGAAATGATACAGTGCTTCCAGCCGCGCCTTGAGCTGCGCGCGCCTTCCTGCGCCCGCGTGCCGCAGATGATGGAAATAGGCCGCGCAGTAGCTTACACGGCTTACGCCGCGCGCGCCGCCGACAAAGGCGCACAGGGTCGGATAGCATTCGCTCAAAAATACGGCGGCCGCCTTCACCAGCGCCCCATAGCGTGCGTGATAGAGCGGCGCATCCCGATCAAAGCTGTCCCAGGAAAAGGAGGACGTGTGCCATTGGTAGTAATAGCAGTCGCCGTTGGTTGAGTGAAGAAAGTCGGCGGCAAAAAAGTGCGAGGCGCAACGCGCCGCCAGCCACTCCAGAACATGGGCGTCGTTTTCCTGGCTTTGGGAGCCGGTCGAGTATAGCTTTGTGCGCACGAAATGCTCGGGAGGCAGGCCCAGCAGATAGACCGCGTCAAACACGCCGTCCCGGTCGTCTCTGCCATCTCGGATCATCCCCTCCATACCGTAATATTGCAGGGCGGTGCGAGCCTTGTCCAGAAATTCGTTGCTGTCGACGGAAATTTCACGGATCGGGTCGACGTCCGCGTCCGGAACGCTGTAATAGGGCAGCATCAGGATCGCGCCCATCGTAAACAGATCGTTATGCTTCAAAAAACGGGCATGCAGATACCGACTAATCGCGGGAATGCCGCTTGCGCCGGTGCCTCCGAAGATACTGCCGCAGAGCAGGAGGTGTACCGGCTCGCCCTGACGGAGGTCGTCCTCGATCGCGTCAATGAGGGCGTTGAATTCGTCGGGCTGTCCGAGACGTCGTGCCTCCTCAAGCCCGCCGAGCAGGTCGTTGAAAAACAGCACCCCCAGATCGGGATGCCCTCTGAAGCCCTCGCTATATTCCAGCTCCGCCTCGGTGGAGGTGAACAGGGCACGCGCCAGAAGACGGTCTCCTGCGTGGTTTTGTGACATCTGCCGGACGGAGGAGGCGCGGCGGCTGAGGTTCATGCTCCATTTGTCCAGGCTCAGGCGCGTGTGGAAGCAGGCGTGCCTTAGGGGCGCGGAGGCAAAGGCGGCGCGTACCTCCTCATAATATTCGGCGGCGCGCTTGGCGCGCGTGGTATTTCCGCAGGCGGCGTCCACATCCACCGAAAGCATGCGCAGATGGGGAAGCGGAAGCCGCCGCCCATCCTCGCCCAGGGTATAGAAGGCGTCCGCGCACGCAGCGTAGACCATGCTCTCCAGAATTTTGTTGCCTGTGCCGCCCACGGCGATCACATACCGGCCCATGCGCATTCCTCCCTAATCACAAGCGTTTGAAAAAGGCGTGCTTTCCGCTGAGCGTGGGCGGCGCGGCGAGGCGGGAAGCGAAGAAGGCGGCCAGAAAATTCAATCCATAGCTTCCAAAGGCGGCGCAGAAATCCCACGGGGTACGTCCCGCGACATGACGCAGGCCGAAATACCACACCACGGCGGCGATAAATCCGTTCATCAGAAGAACGCACAGCATCGTCAGACGATAAGCGGAGACGGCCGATCGAAAGGCGCGCGCGGCCAAAAGCGGCTTGCGGTGAAGAAAACGCCAAAGCAGCTGCGCAAGGAGCGTAAGTAGCCACGCCAGAAGCGTGCAGGCCGCCAGAAAGGTCAGCCAGCTTTCCTCCCGCGCCGCCAGCGCGGCGGATAGAGACGCGGCGTTCGCGCCGGAAGGGATGGCCGTGCGGGAGGCCAACGCGCCCAGCGCTCCCCGCAGAAACGGAAAGGCGTTCAAAAGTCGGCCCACCACATCTGGCGCGGTTCCCGCCAGCTTATAGGGATAGATGATCAGAATGGCTACCAGCTGCCACAAAAGCGGTAGGGAAAAGCAGATGAGGTAGCACAGGAGGCATTTGAAACGGTTGGTGTAGCGGATCCGCATCCGCCGTCTCCGAATAGGCTCAGGCCGCAATCACAACGCCTCCTTATCGCGCGGCGGTCAAAGTGCCGTCGCCTGTCACAAAGACATCAAAGGTATATTGCAGGAGAGGAAGCGACTCCACGTTCGCGGCATCCTGAAGCTGGCTGACCAGCTCCTTCAGCCACGGTACCCGCGTCACGGGCGGGATGTCGGGGATGACGGCTCCGTGATAGCCTCCCTCATTCAAAGGACCCCACGCGTGCTGGAACTGCTTGGGGATGAGGGCGCTCTTGCGGTCATGCTGCGTGATGAGCTGGGTGAAGCTCTCCCACGCCGCGACCTGCTCGTTGGTCAGCGTCACGTCCAGTGCGCCGATCCATGGGGCCGTTTCCCAGATGATCTGATCGCCCGAGATGCTGGCGCTCACGCAAAGGCGGTAATAGCCCGCGCGCAGCTTTTCCCCGTCGGCCCTCATGCTGAAAAGGAGAGACTGTCCGTCCGGCGAGAGCGCGACGGAGGAAAGGGCAAACGGCAGGGAAGCGGGATCTCCCTCAAAGGGATCGTCCGTCTGCCGGAATACATAGAGCTTGTCGCGAAGCGCGATCACCTGTGTTCCCGCCTCCGAGGAAATCTCCTCGGTGCTGGGAAGAATCTCAGAGAGCAGAAGCGCCGTTTGGACGGAGATCTCCGCTTCACTCAGCTGTGTCAGATCGGCCTGAGCGCCGTTGGACAGGCTGGTGATGGGAACCGTCAGCGTAAAGGTGTCGCTGTCGAGCCGACCGTCAGGGCCGGGCGAGAGGGTCACGGTCGTGCGACCGTCCGCCATGGAGATCACGCCATTCTCGCATGACAGCTCAACGCCGGAAGAAAGGTGGGTCTGGCAGACGAGTTCGGGTCGTGCAAAGGAGGTGTAGCGGCTTTCAAAGGAAAATGGCTCCTGCGTCACGGTAACGCCGCCCTGCATATAGGTCAGCTCGCCATTTTCCGGCCCACGCGGCTGACTGAGTGCGTCCGAAAGGCTCATTTGCTCGTCAAGCGCGCGAGTATAGGCGCTTAGCTGTTCGGACTGACCGACCAGGATTACGAGCAGTGTGCGCGGCATGGGGAGCACACCGGTGCTTTTGTGTGTGCTAGAATTATAAGCCAGACGGCCCCAGATAAACGGCTCACTGAAATCCGCCGGCCCAAAGCTCGCAATCTCACCCATGTAGTCCAGAGTGAGGGCGTAGAGCCCCACACACAGCCCCTCGTCAAACACGCCGCGGCGGGTCAGAATGTCCTGAACCAGACGATGCGGCGTCCCGTCCGCACCGACTGTGCTCAGGCGGCGGATGGAGGCGGGGTCGCAGGTGATGACGGACAGGCGGGTAAGATCTATGTTGTCGAGTGCGTAGAGAAGCGGATAATCCTCGTCGTCACCGATGGCGGCGACTCCCTCTGTTTCTCCGGAGAGGAACCGCTCTCGCTGCTGTTCAAGCGCAAGAAGCATTTTTTCCGCCGCGTCCGGATTTTCCAGGGCCGCACGATTCACAGAGGAGAGGGCGGTTAGCATGGGGGAGCCGAGCGAATAGAAGCTGTCCGTCATGTCCTCGGCGGAAAGGTCAGAAAAGACGGTCGGCATCGGGTCGATGGCGAAGGTGAGCATATCGCGGCGTAGGGAACGCAGCGAATCGGCGTTCGCCGTCTGGGCCGCGACGCCGGTTTGCTCCAAAAACGCGTCCGGTAGCCGTTCATTCCCGTATCTCAGCAGACGCACCCGTGAGCCCTCAGCGGCCGAAAGCATGCAGCGAAGCACGCTCTCGTACATCCCCACATCGCTTCCGTAGCGATAATGAAAGCCGCCCTCGCGAAATTTCCGGCTCATGTGGGGGTACATGCTCTCCTCGGCGGGATTGATGCCGCCCATCACCTGGGAGGCATCCAGCCACAGATCCACGCGGAGGGGATTGGCGGCTGCCTCGGAGGGGACAGATGTCATGATCTCCTCCTCTTCAAAGGCGGGAGGCCTGAGCAGACGAAGATCAGGTGTGGAGACGTCTGAGGAGGCGTCCGAAAGGAAGGTCTCGACCGCCTGAGGCATCGTGCAGGAGGTCAGCGTGAGGGAAAGGCAGAGGCATAAGAAAAGGGTCAAACGCTTTTTCATCATGACTCCTTCTCCCCTTTCGTACATTTGTCATTTGCTTCTATGATTCGACCTCGGCTTCGTCTTTCCCTGCCGCCGTGCGGAGGAAGGCGGGGCCGTGACGGTACATGTTTTCATATAGCCGCAGGTAGGCGGCGTAGCGGCGCGTGGCGTCAAAATCCATGGCACGGGCACGGCAGCGCTCCGCCGTCTTGGGAGCGTCGCACAGGCGGCGTACCGCGTCCGCCATAGCGGAGATATCCCCCAGCGCGACCACCTCGCCCACCTCCTCGGTGACGATCTCGGGCATGGCGGTCGCGTCATAGCAGATGACCTGCGTTCCGCAGGCCAGCGCCTCCAAAAGCGTCATGCCCATCGTTTCCTCATGGCTCGCGCTCACATAGACGTCGGCGGCGGTATAGAGCGCGCACAGGTCGTTGACGTTTCCGGTTCGCTTTACACCAAGCACCGTATCGGCGGGCAGCGACGCAATCTGGTATTCGTCCAGGCCCACGGCGGCCACGCAGTATTCCTTCCCCAGCGCCCGCGAAAGCCCGATCAGGTCATCCAGCCCCTTGCGTTCGTCCCATACGGCGGCGACGCTTAAGACCAGCCTTCTCCCTCCGGCCTTTTCCAAACCGTAGTATTTGGCGACGTCCCGCATGAACAGCTCGTCCGAGCAGGGACGGAAGTTCTCCAGATCAAGGCCGTTGGGCAGTACATATACGGGGTAATCCTTCAGGAAGGAACGCTTGACCTCGTCACGCAGCCATTCGCTGGGGGTGACGAGCACCATATGCCTCAGCCCACTGAACAGCTTCCGCTTATCACGCCAGTTGCGCGCGCTTTGATCCGCCAGCCAGCTGGCGGGATAGGCGCGCCGCAGGACACATTGGCCGCAGCCGTCTGTCCAGCGCTCGCAGCCGATGGTGGGCTGCCTGGCGCGGCGGCGTTTAGGCATCTGAAGCGGCGGCGCGTCGACGGCCATGGTGTAGTAGGCGCAATGGCCGGTAAAGGCCCAGCAGTCATGCAGTGTCCAGACGACGGGAATATCCTTCTTACGCAGGTAGTCAAACAGCAGCGGCAGGTTCAGATAGTAGCCATGCAGGTTGTGCAGGTGGATCAAATCGGGCTGATAGCGCTCAAGCTGCGTGATGAGCTTCTTAGTGGCGTGACGGCTGAAAAAACCCGCGCGATCCGTGAGACGTGAAAGGCCCAGATGGACATAGGTATCCAGCTTGCCGCCGATGCGATAGCTGGGGACGTCGCTGGGCGCGTGATCACGCGAATGGCATATCAGCGCCCGATGCCCGTTTTCCATGGCCAGACGACAAAGCGAAACTGCTATCCGGCCCGTGCTGAGGGAGGAGACGACGTTAATCTGAGCGATGCGCATGATGGGGCGGCTCCTTTCGTAGGGGAAGCGGTATACATAGGATAGCGCGCAAGGCGGCGAACCAGAACCCACCTCTGCTTTGCAGGCTTTCCTTACGGGAATATCAACAGTCTGGGCGCTACACATAGTGTAGCACGTTTGCGTGGGAAAGGAAAGAAAAAAGCGCGGCCGCATGCCGCACTTTAATGCAAGAAATAGCCGCTTCCTCAATAATTCTGCGCCTTAAGCTGGAAATACGCCTGGGGATGCCTGCACACGGGGCACAGCGCGGGGGGCTTCGGGCCGATGACAATGTGGCCGCAGTTGGAGCATTCCCAGATCATGTCGCCTTCGCGGCTGAACACGAGGCCGTTTTCCACGTTGGAAAGTAGCTTGCGATAGCGCTCCTCGTGCGCCTTCTCGATCTTGCCCACGGACTCGAAGAGATGGGCGATTTCGGTAAAGCCCTCTTCCCTGGCTTCTCTGGCCATGCGGGCGTACATGTCCGTCCATTCGTAGTTTTCGCCCATGGCGGCATCCAGCAGGTTTTCGGAGGTGGTGGGAATTTCTCCGCCGTGCAGGAACTTGAACCAGAGCTTGGCGTGCTCCTTTTCGTTGGCGGCGGTTTCCTCAAAGAGGTTTGCAATCTGTACATAGCCGTCCTTGCGCGCCTTGGAGGCGTAGAAGGTATACTTGCTGCGGGCTTCGCTCTCGCCGGCGAAGGCGGTCATCAGGTTCGCCTCGGTCTTTGTTCCTTTCAAATTCTTCATGCTATTTCCTCCTAATTGAAACTCATTTTGGTATGTTGTCTCTTTTATATTCTACCCCCTTAGGAGGCAAACGAAACGCCTTTATTCCCAGGTTTGACAAAAGCCAAAGACGGACCAATGATCGGTGTGCAGCTCATACTGCACAAGCGGGTCAATATGCTCGTCCTCAGGTAGCTCGGCCATGTTGTTTTGAAGCTTAAGCCCCTCCTGGACGCCGACAAGATGGTTGGACTTGGCGCTGTCATAGAGATAGCAGTAGCTTTTGACGGAATTGGACATATTGCCCTCGATGGTCGTCACCGCGTAGAGCCCGCCGCCGCGATCCTCCACGTCCGTGACAGAGCCGATATGTACGGTGCGATAGGCATTGCTCATATCGGCATAGATGACCAGATACCCCGGCTTGGGAACGTCGACAAAGCGATCCATCGCCAGAAAGCCGTCATACTGATGACCGACTGTTCCTTCGCGCAGGAACTGAACCATGGGCGGATTTTCGGCGTCGATCTCCGTATACTTGATGGGGTTGGTTCCGGCGGCGTTGGCGCAGTAGATGGTAAAGACGGCGCACCAGCCGACCTCGTTTTTCCTGCCGTAGTACCACTTGGCATACTTGTTGTATTTGGGCAGACGGGCGCGCTTGACGGAGAGAAATTCCCGCCGGAGCACATAGAGGTAGTTTTTGATGACCTCGGGCGGCGTGTCGTCGCTGACGGTAACGAGATAGACATGCTCCCCGTCCGCCGCCTGATAGGTGATTGTGGCCTCACCCTGGGATAAGCCCGTCATCAGGCCCGCCTCGGAGACGGAAACCACCTCGGGGGTGGAAGAGGAAAAGGAACCCTCCACAGGCGGATAGACGGTGCTTTCCCGCTCGTCATAGGGCGTGATTTCCGGCGCGACGCAGGGTACATAGGCACTATCTCCCGTGTGCAGGGAATAGGCGCCGGTCTTTTCCCCCTCCTGCGCGGGCGTGAGCAGAGCTATAAGCTCACTACTAAAAAGCGCGTCGCGGTCGGCGTCCGCCAAAGCGATGGAAAAAAACAGAACGAACGCAGAAAGCAGCAGGGCAAAACGGCGGAAAACAGGTCGAACGGACATGGCGGATTCTCCTTTCAATGCAAGCCTCAGGTGCATTATACCACATCGCCGGGAAATTGAGAACGGCCTTGTTTGACGCGCGACGAAGTGATAAAATAGAAGACAGAGGTGATCATCATTGAAGCTGCTTCTGCATATCTGCTGCGCCCCCTGCTCCATTATGTGCATTGAGACGCTTCGGGGCGAGGGAATTGAGCCGGTGGGATTTTGGGACAATCCAAACATCCACCCTTATACGGAGTACCGCAGCCGCAAAAACGCGCTGGTGGAATACGCGAAGTCCATCGGGCTTGCGTTGGAGGTTCATGGCAAATACGGGCTTAGGCCCTTTATCGGCGAGGTGGCGGCGGATATCGACGGCCGATGCGTCAGATGCTATCGCATGCGCATGCGCGCGGCGGCACAGTATGCCGCTGAAAACGGATTTTCGCATTTTACCTCCACGCTCTTTGTCAGCCCCTACCAGAATCACGAGCTTCTCAGACAGACGGCCGAGGAGGCGGAACGGGAATTCGGGGTTGAGTTTTTCTACCGCGATTTCAGACCGTATTTCCGCGAGGGGCAGGAGCGCGCGCGGGCATTGGGAGTGTATATGCAAAAATACTGCGGCTGCGTCTTCAGTGAGGAAGAGCGATATCAAAAGCGGAAGAAGCCTCAGAAGAAGGAGGCGTGAAAATGGAACCGCTCTTGGAAATGCTGAGCTATGAGACGCCGGTATCCGGCGAAAAGCTGTGCGCTCGGCTGAATATGACGCGCGGCGCGGTGTGGAAGCGAATGGAAAAGCTGCGCGAGGAGGGCTATGACGTCGTTTCGGGGGGCAAGCTGGGCTACCGGCTCAATCCCGTTGAAAACAGCCTGCTGCCGGGCTATGTGCAAAAGGAGCTTACGACGCGCTGGGCCGGGCGGGGCGAGATCGCCTACGCGGCGGAGATGGACTCCACGAATACGCGCGCAAAGCAGATGGCCCGAAGCGGCGCGCCGCACGGAAGCCTTGCTGTGTGCGAACTGCAAACGGCGGGACGAGGGCGCCTCCAGCGCGCGTGGGAAACGCCATCAGGCGTGGCGCTGATGCAGTCGCTGGTGCTCAGACCCGCTCTGCCCACGGAGCAGGCGCAGCTTTGCACGCTCGCGGCGGCGATCGCCGCCGCACAGGCGATTTCGGAAGTGTGCCCCGAGCTGGACGCGGGCATCAAGTGGCCTAACGACGTGATTTTGAACGGGAAAAAGTGCGTAGGCATTCTGAGCGAGCTTTCGGCGGATATGGACGGGCTGGAATTTGTGGTTCCGGGCGTCGGTATCAACGTCAACCAGACGGGCTTTGAGGGCGAGCTTAGCCAAAAGGCGACCTCGATGCTCATCGAGCTCAGAAAGCTTCATCCAGGCGCGCGGCCCGTCTGTCGCCGCAGGATTCTCTGCGCTTATCTCCGTCATATGGAGGACGCGGTGGACGCGCTTGAAAGGCAGGGACTGGAGGGAATTCTGTCCGAATATCTGCGGCGCTCGGTCACACTGGGGAAAAAGGTACAGGTAATCGGGTCGGGTATCGAATTTATCGGAACGGCGAAGCGGATTGACGGCACGGGGGCGCTGATTGTGACGGATGAGAACGGCGAGGACAGGCGCGTTCTCAGCGGCGACGTCTCCGTGCGCGGTCTAATGGGGTATTGCTAGAAGGTCAGAAAGGTGGTCAGCATTGTATGAAACAGCCGATTTTTGAGGGAAGCATCACTGATGTTCACGGAATTTGCGTGGGACAGGCGGAAAACAGCGCGGCCAGGACGGGCGTAACGGTCGTTCTGGCGGGACATGACGGCGCGGTGATCAGCGCGGATGTGCGCGGCGCGGCGCCGGGCACGCGCGAGACGGATCTGTGCGCGCCGGAAAATACCGTAGAGAAGGCCAACGCCGTGGTCCTTGCGGGCGGCAGCGCGTTCGGACTGGCCGCCGCGACGGGCGTAATGGAGTTTTTGGAGCAGCATGAGGTGGGCGTGGACATGGGCGTATGCCGTGTGCCGATTGTGCCCTCGGCGGTTATTTTTGATCTGGGCGTGGGAGACGCGCATGAGCGTCCGGACGCCGAGATGGGCTTCGCCGCCTGCCGCGCGGCATCCAAAAGCGTCGAGCAGGGCACGCACGGCGCGGGTACGGGCGCGACGGTTGGCAAGCTGGTTCCGGGTGCCATCCCCATGCAAAGCGGCGTGGGCACGGCCAGCATCCGCCTTGCATGCGGTGTGACGGTGGGCGCGATCGCCGTGGTGAACGCCTGCGGAGACGTCTATGATATTCGAAACGGCAAGCCCATTGGCTTTGGCCGCCTTCAGGACGGAACGCCCGTCCTGTGTGAAAGCCTGCTTTATGGAGCGGCCCCCGCGCCCGCAACTCCCCGCATTCCGCATACCACGGGCCGCAACACCACCATCGCCGTCGTCGCGACGGACGCGGTTCTGACCAAGGTGCAGGCCAGACGCATGGCGACCTGCGCGCACGACGGCTTTGCGCGCGCCATCCGGCCCGTGCATACGCAGATGGACGGAGACACCGCCTTCGCCATGGGTACGGGCCGCGTGGACGCGGACGTGAATCAGATCCAGCTGTGCGCGGCGGCGGCCGAGGCCATGGCTCGCGCCGTGGTCAACGCCGTCCAGATGGGGCGCGACGCGTGATCGGTCTGGGAATCGACCTGTGCGAGATTGCGCGCATTGAGCGCGCGATAAGGAACGAGGCCTTTTTGCGCCGCTATTTTACCCAGGAGGAGCGCGGCTATATCCTTTCGCGAGGCGCGGCGGGCGCGCAGAGCGCCGCTGCCATGTTCGCGGCCAAGGAGGCGTTCCTCAAGGCCGTAGGCGCGGGCATCGGCGGCGGGATCGCGCTCGAGGAGATCGGCATTATTCACGAGAAAGGCGGCGCGCCGCGCTACGCGCTTGGGGATGCGGCGGAGAAAAGGCTTAAGGAGCTTGGAGCGGCCCGCGCACTGCTCAGCCTGACGCATGAGGCGGGCATAGCCGCCGCCGTGTGCGTGATCGAATGATCGGAGGGATGACAGATGCTCAGAACCATCACGCCCGTGGAAATGAAGCGTGTGGAGACGCGTGTGATGAGCGAGACCCCTGTCACGGGAGAAGAACTGATGCTTCACGCCGCGTCGCATGTGGCGAAAAGCGTTCGGCGGCATTGCGCCCAAAAAAGAGGAATTGTGCTGTGCCTGTGTGCGACGGGCAATAACGGAGGCGACGGGCTGGCGGCGATGCGTCTGCTCGCGCAGGAGGATGCCGCCTTTGCGGGCGAATGCTGGATATTGGCGGGGACGCTTTCCCCAGACGCGGAGCGAGAGCTTGCGCACCTTGTCACGGAAGCGCCTCGGGTGACGGTGCGCCGCGTCGGCGAGGGGGAAATGCCGCCTGTGCCCCAAAATGTGATCTGTGCGATTGACGCGCTGTTTGGCACGGGCTTGTCCCGTCCGCTTGGGGGTGTCGCGCTAGAGGCGTGCCGTCTTTTGACCACCCTTTTTGAAAACGGGACGCCGGTAGTTTCGGTTGATATTCCCTCCGGCCTGAACGGAGAGACCGGACAGCGTCTTGGCGAAACAGTGCGCGCGACGGAGACCGTTACCTTCCATCGGCCCAAGCTGGGACTGTATTTGGGGGACGGACCGGAGGTGACAGGCCATATTACCGTGGCGGACATTGGCCTTTCCGCGCCGGTGGCCGCACAGCTGGATGACGCGGCAGGATGCCGCGTTCTGGAACGGCGCGACCTGAGCTCGCTTTTGCCGCCCCGCCGCAGGGTGAGCCATAAGGGCAGCTACGGCCGTGTGCTCCTGTGGACGGGCAGCCGAGGCATGGCGGGAGCCGCCGCCATCAGCGCGACGGCGGCGCTGCGCGCGGGGGCTGGATTGGTAACGGTCGCCTGTCCCGAAACCGTGCTGGATATCGTTCAGACGCTCTGTCCCTGCGCAACCTGCGTGCCGTTAAGGATGGAGGACGGGGAGGAGGCGTGGACGGAGCTGGAAAGGGCGCTGGAACGCGCGGATGCCTTTGGCGCGGGATGTGGGCTAGGGCAGAGTGAGGTTACGGCGACGCTCTTTGAACGCCTCTTGGGTTGGCTGAGCACGCATCCCCTGCCCGCTGTGCTGGACGCGGACGCGCTGAACCTGCTTGCGCGCAGGCCCGCCTATCTGACGGATGACGCGACGCGCGTTCTGACGCCGCATCTGGGGGAGGCCGCGCGGCTGCTGGGTATCTCTGCGTCCGAGACGGAAGCCGATACCATCCGCACAGCACAAAGGCTGAGAAAGTGTTATGGCGCCTCGATCGTGCTCAAGGGAGCGGTGAGCGTTATGGCGAGCGGGGATGACGTCGCGCTTAATCCCTTCGGAACGCCCGCGATGGCCAAAGGAGGCAGCGGGGATGCGCTGACCGGCGTAATGACGGCGCTTCTGGCGGGCCGTGCCGCAGGCGCATATCAAATGGACGACCTGACGCTGATGCAGGCTGCCTGCGCCCTGCATGGCCTAGCTGGCGAGGAGGCGGAGGAACGCTTCGGCGAGCGGGGCGTGCTGGCAACGGATCTGTGCGCCTGCCTAGGACAGGATTTTTCACGAAACGAAGAGAAAAGTTCCACATGGAAAACACTCGAGCAGAAAAGCGCCCCGCCTCTACTGGGGCGAAGCGTAACCGTGACGGTGGAACACAAGCTTGGCTCGCGTGACGAAAAAAAGCATGAATTGGTCTACCGGCTCAACTGCGGCTACGCGCAGGAGGTGCTCAGGGATGAAAACCGCTGGCAGGATGTATGCCTCTTGGGTGTAAAGCGGCCGGTAGAGTGGTTTGAGGGCATCGTAAGGGCGAGGCTTGTTTTCCCGTCCGGAGAGGTTTGGGTGGCCGTACCGAGGGAGAGCTGGCCGACCTTGGAGGAGATCAGGCGGGAGACGGCCTTCCTGGGCGAGCCGGAACGGATCGAAGCTAACATTTAAGCGCCTTTTTCGGACATTCGTCTATGCAGCGCATGCATAGGATGCATTTCATGCCATGCTCTCGGGCTTCAAAAAGGCCGTTGCGGGGCGGAGATACTTGGCGCGGTTATCCTTCGCGTGACGGCGATGGTTTTAAACAGGAGCCAGAAAACCAGCGGGGCAAGCCATCTCCCCTGTTTCATAAGGATTCTCCCTTTCTCTGTGAAATCACCAGCCCGACAAGCGTCAAGGCCGCGCCCGCAAGCGCCGTGGGCTGGATAGGGTCGCGGAGCAGAAGCCAGGCGAAGAGGATCGTGACAACGGGCGAAAGATAGATATACACGCTTGTCTTGACCGCGCCGATCTGCTCGAGGGCGACGCCCCAGGTTACGAAGCACAGCGCGCTCGCGCAAAGCCCGAGATAAAGAAGGTTCAGAAGATAGACGGGCTTCAGGAGCGACGCGGGATCCGCGTGCCGCGCGACAAAGGGAAGAACGGGAAGCAGAAACAGCAGACCATAGATAAAGAGCCTGCGTGTAATCAACAGCGTGTCGTGGTATCCGCGATCCTCGATCTTTTTGAGAAAAACGTTATAGCCGGCCCAGCTCATGGCCGCCAGCACGCATAAGAGATCCCCCATCGGGTTCAGATGCAGCTGCTGTCCGCCGAAGCTCAAAAGCGCGATGCCGGCGATCGCGACGGCAAAGCCGATGTAGAAGCCTCTGCCCATGCGCGGCGCGCCGCAAAAGAGGCGCATCGCGATAGCCACGAAGAACGGCGCGGTGGAAATGATAACGCTGCAATTGGCGGAATAGGTGAAGGTCAGCGCGAAATTCTCCAGCAGGAAATACAGAGCGACGCCAAACAGGCCGGCCCCCGCGAACAACCATTCGTCGCCGCGCTTTTTCAGGGGCATGCGCTTGGGACGCGCGGCCGTGAGCGCCAAAATCGCCAGAATCAGGCGGATGATCAGAATTTCCACCGGGGAAAAGGCCCTCAGCAGGACGGAGGTGGACAGAAACGTCGTGCCCCAGACGAAGATGGTAAACAGGGCGAGCAGATGTCCCTGGCGGTTTTGGAAAAGCCGGATGGACATGGGGAGGGCCTCCTCTTCAGCCTTTGTGAGAATGGAAACATTATAGCATAAAAGGGGAAGGACAGATAGAAGAAAAGGATCAATCTTCAAAATAATCAAACAATTTTTGAAAGATACGACGAAACGTTCGGGAAAACAGTTGACAAGTCGGATGCTTTTCGCTAGAATATCCGTATTGTTCGGAAAGGGGGCGCTTTGCCATGTGCGGAAAGCACGTCGTGATTTTTCAAAAGGGTCAGGGTAAGTGTCAGCGCCCCTACAATACCATCAGAAGCGGATGCAGCCGCGCGTCATGGACGCGATTCGGGCTGCATCTTTTGATCCTGGATGGAATTTTGTCGGGAGGCTAATGGCATTGAAGAAGGTAGCGGTCATCATGGGCTCGGACAGCGATCTGCCCGTGCTGGAGGGTTGCTTCAAAACCCTCAGAAACCTGGGGATTCCTTACGAGGCGCATGTTTTTTCCGCACATCGCACCCCCGCAGAGGCGGCGGCATTCGCGAAGGAAGCGCCCCAAAATGGCTTCAGCGTCATCATCGCGGCGGCGGGCAAGGCGGCGCATCTGGCGGGTGCGTTGGCGGCACAGACAGTGCTGCCGGTAATCGGGATCCCCGTCAAGGCGAGTGCCCTGGACGGTTTAGACGCGCTTCTATCCACCGTGCAGATGCCCTCGGGAATCCCAGTGGCGACGGTCGCCATCAACGGCTCAGAAAACGCGGCGCTTCTGGCCGCTCAGATCATCGCGCTGTCAGACGAGGCGCTTTTTGAAAGGCTGATCGTCATGCGTGAGGAAATGCATGAGGGCGTGCTGAAAAAGGATGCCGCGCTCAACGTCTAAGCTTGGTTTTTTGCATACTTCAAAAAACAGGAGGAACGGATTGATGAAAAAGATGGAGCAGCTGTATGAGGGAAAGGCCAAGAAGGTCTTCGCGACGGACGATCCGGAGCTTGTGCTGGTGGACTATAAGGACGACGCCACGGCCTTTAACGGCCTGAAGAAGGGGACCATTGCGGGCAA
>CAYQCL010000007.1:0-62906 GCA_964416065.1 uncultured Oscillospiraceae bacterium
GCCAGCCGCCGCCCCAGACCCAGTGTGCCTCGATGGGATAGATCAGAGCGGAAATGACGGCGGAATAAATGCAGTAAGAAAGGAATTTCGTGCGCTCAGCCATCGCGCCGGACACAATAGTCGCGGTCGTGGCACAGAAGACGAGGTTAAAGACGAAGTTTGACCAGTCGAAGCTCTCATAGGCGGTGAAGATGTCAAAGCCGGGCTTGCCGATCAGGCCGGCGAGATCCTCGCCGAGCAGAAGGCTGAAGCCAATCAGGATGAACATCACCGTGCCGATGCAGAAGTCCATCAGGTTCTTCATGAGGATATTTCCCGCGTTCTTGGCCCTCGTGAAGCCTGTCTCTACCATGGCGAAGCCGGCCTGCATCCAGAACACCAGCGCCGCGCCGATCAGAAACCAGATACCATACACATTTTCCGATACAAAGTCGATGATTTCGGGCGTCATGGGTTTCCCTCCTTATTAAATCAAAAGCGACGCAACGGAAGCCGTTCAATGCTCCGTTGCATCGCTTTTTGATATTGAGAAGCATCCGTCCCGCGCGTCACGGCTATGTGGCGCGCACGGATTGAAGGTCACACGCTCATCAGCAGATCCTGATAGGTGGGCATCGGCCAGTAGCTCTTGCCGACCAGCAGCTCCAGCGCGTCGCCCGCGGCGCGCACATCGCTCATGGCGGCGATCACCACATCGCGGGTATACTGGGCCTGGGTGAGCATATCGGCGGAGGTGTCGGCGCCCTTGACCGCCCTTTCCAGCGCGGCGGACGCCTCGAACAGGGCGTTGGTCTGCTCGGTCAGGGACGTAAGAAGCGCCTTTTCGGCCGCGGGAACCAGCTCGGGAGCGACGCTCTTCTTCAGCTCCATCTCCCTGGCAACGTCCTTGGAGTAGGCGATGGCGGCGGGGAGGATCAGATGACGGGCGATATCCAGCGTGCTGAGCGCCTCAATGTCGATGACCTTGACATAGGTCTCCAGCTTGATCTCATAGCGGCTTTCGACTTCCTCACGGCTGAAGACCTTCTGGCGCTCGAAGAGCTCGACGTTCTTGGGCTCCAGATAATAGGGCAAGGCGTCGACCGTGGTGCGCAGATTGAGCAGTCCCCGCCTCTCAGCCTCCTCAACCCACGCCTGATCGTAGCCGTTTCCGTTGAAGATGATGCGCATATGATCGCGCAGGGTCTTGCGGATCAGCTGATCCACAGCGGAGGTGAAGTCCTCAGCGGCCTCCAGCTCATCAGCCATCTTCATCAGCGTATCGGCGATGGCGGTGTTGAGAATGACGTTGGGGCCGGAGATGGACTGCGCGCTGCCAAGGCTGCGGAATTCGAACTTGTTTCCGGTGAAGGCAAAGGGCGAGGTGCGGTTGCGATCGGTGGAGTCCTTGGGGAATTTCGGCAGGATATGGACGCCCAGGCGCATGGCCTCGCGCTCATGTCCCTCGTATTTGCTGTCGCTGACGATGCTTTCGATAACTGCGTTGAGCTCGTCGCCCAGGAAGATGGAAATGATGGCCGGAGGCGCTTCGTTCGCGCCCAGACGGTGGTCGTTGCCGGCGCTGGCGACGCTGACGCGCATCAACGATTGATAATCGTCCACGGCGGCGATAATGGCGCTCAGGAAGACGAGAAACTGTGCGTTCTCGATGGGGGTCTCGCCGGGATCGAGAAGGTTGATGCCGGTATCGGTGCTCAGCGCGTAGTTGTTATGCTTGCCCGATCCGTTCACGCCGTCAAAGGGCTTCTCATGTAGCAGACAAACCATGCCATGCCGTTCGGCGACCTTTTTCATGATGTCCATGGTGAGCTGGTTGTGATCCGCAGCCACGTTGACGGTGGTGAAGATGGGGGCCATCTCATGCTGCGCGGGCGCGACCTCGTTATGCTCGGTCTTGGCCAGCACGCCCAGCTTCCAAAGCTCCTGATTCAGATCCTTCATAAAGGCCTGGACGCGCGGCTTGATGACGCCAAAGTAATGATCCTCCAGCTCCTGGCCCTTGGGCGGCTTCGCGCCGAAGAGGGTGCGTCCGGTTACCATCAGATCGGGGCGCTTGCGGTAGACCTCCCGATCCACGAGAAAATATTCCTGCTCGGGGCCCACGGTGGGGAACACGCGAACGACATCGGTGTTGCCAAACAGCTTCAGGATGCGAAGCGCCTGCTTGTTGAGCGCCTGCATGGAGCGAAGCAGAGGGGTCTTTTTATCCAGGGCCTGGCCGCCATAGGAGCAGAAGGCCGTGGGAATGCACAGCGTGCCGTCCTTGATGAAGGCGTAGCTGGTAGGATCCCAGGCGGTGTAGCCACGGGCCTCAAAGGTCGCGCGAAGGCCACCGGAGGGGAAAGAGCTCGCGTCCGGCTCGCCGCGCACCAGCTCCTTGCCGCTGAATTCCAGAAGCACGTTGCCGTCCTTCTTTGGGCTGATAAAGGCGTCGTGCTTCTCGGCGGTCACGCCGGTCATCGGCTGGAACCAATGCGTATAATGGGTTGCGCCCAATTCAAGCGCCCAGTCCTTCATGGCGTTAGCCACCACGCCCGCGACGGCGGGATCCAAGGAACGTCCCTGCTCCGTGGTGCGCTTCAGCGCCCGATAGGTTTCCTTGGGCAGCCGTTCCTGCATGATGCTGTCGTTAAATACATACTCGCCAAAAACTTCGCATGAGTTTGCCACAAATGCCAGCCCCTTCCCTACAATTCCCTGTACTCATACAAAAACGGCGCCAATGGATACCATGCTATCCACAGCGCCGTTGCTGTATGGTGGCATTATAATCCGGTCCGGGCCGCTTGTCAAGCCCGTCGGTTGTACTGAAGTTGTTTTTGTGCGTTCATGGAGCGGAAATCGAAGCTGGCCTGGTTCAGCCTTCCGTTTCGGGGGTTCGCGTCTCTTCCGGCGCGGCCTGTCCTTCAGGAGCCTGCGTTTCCTCCGGCACGGTCTGCTCTTCAAAATCCCGCGTCGGCTCCGGCGAGGAAGGTGCTTCGATCTCTGCGGGCTCGGCGGTTTCGGGCGGATTTTCATTCCCTGCCGCGCCCAGATAGGGGGAAAGCAGGGCCAGCGTCCTTGCCGTCGCCCCGGGCAGGATGGCGTTGAGCTCATCACGCGACATCAGCGGCACATAGACGCGCTCGTCCGGCAGCGTCTCCGGCGTCCACTTTTGACGCGAACGCCCCACCAGGTTCAGCGTCACGGTCTGATTCCAGCCCTCTCCGCCCAGGGTGAGCGTCGCCTCCATATCGGTAGCGGCGGATTTCAGCTCCTTGCTGGCGAAGTCGGCATCAAGCGTGATTTCCGTTTCGGGAATGGCGACGTAGCCCTCGCCCTCACCGGCGGGAGAAAGGGTGAGCGTGGCGCTGTAATCGTATACGTCGCGAGCCTCGTCGTCCTTGCTTTCGGTCTCCTGCTGGCGAAGGGTGAAGTCCACGGCGAGCGTCTTGGGCGCCTCGGCCGCGTCCACATCAAACACATCCGCGCCCTTAGGTTCGCTCAGGAGACTTCCCTGAATGACGCGCACGTCGGTCATGCTGCTATATTCCTGATACACCAGCTTGATGGCGGAAACGCCGCTTTCAATCCCGATGGTATTGTCATCCGGAAGATCGCCGTCGCCCCGCGTGCGGTCATAGGTCAGGGTAACGGCGCCGCCCTGGGCGTCATATAGCGGCATCGACAGGTGCAGAGCAAGCGTCTCTCCCGTCAGCGCGACCGTGCGGGAAATGACAAGATCGCCCGCAAGCGGCAGGGCGTCGATAGCGGCGAAATAGTACCGCTGCTGATTCGGATCGAGCAGGACGCCGGACAGTTCGGCGCCAAGCGCCTCTTGCAGGGCGGACAGCGCCGCTGTGTCGGAAAGAAGATCCAGCACTAGCTGCTTAGTCTGCGCCTTGATGGCGTTGGAGGAGATGACATAGCGCGCCTCTATGGTGGTGGTGCCGTCCGCGAGCTTGTCCAAAACGGCGCTTTCCCGATAGCCCTCAATCCATAGGTCGATGCGGGTGGTGTAGGCGGAGAGGAAGCTGTCCAGATCGGCGGCGTTGAGCGAGCCAAGCAGGGGCATGGCGAAGGAAACCAGCGCCGGCATGCCCGTTTGTCTGAGCAGCCGATCCCTGATGCCGTCGATCACCGCCGATAGGGTTTCATCACCGGCGGACTCCTTCGGCATAGCGAAGGTATACCAATCGGGGCTGATCACATCGGCCTGCACGGCCAGCTCGCCGTCCTTCAGCTGCGCGTGCGCGGCACTGAGGGCGGTCTCGCCCTCCGTCAGCGTAAGGTCGAGGCGGTGCTGCGCCGTCTCCGTCTCGGTCGGCCGGACATAGATGTAATCCACCGCCGACGTGATGGGCTTGACCGTGAAGACGCCGTCCTTGGAAGCAATTTCAACCGTCAGCGTCCCGCTGAAGCCGCTTCCGGCCCATAGCTGCTTGAGCAGCTTTCCCGCGACAGTGTAATCCGCGCTCGTATCGGCTGCTCCGGCGGAGGCGACGCATCCCAGGAGACATAGCAGGGTCATCATCAGGGAAAGAAACCGTTTCATGGACAGACCTCCTTTGCTTATAGGCCCTCGACCAGTTGTAGGAACGAGGCGAAATCCTCGTCGCTCATATTGTCGCTCAAAAGCGCGATATCCTCCCTGGGAAGGGCGCTGAGAGCAATCAGCAGCCTGCCCGCGAGGTTTTGCAAAAGCTCATCCGTCAGCGCCTCCATCTGCGACCCCGTGGCGGCGTCCAGGTTAAACGTCAGCGGAGCGGCGGGCGCCTGGTGACTCTCGTATCCGATGGGCGGCTGCCCCACCAGGTAATCGGCGGTCTCCCCGTCCTCCGCCTCCTCAATCTGCGTAAGGCTGCTTTCGGGCATGGGATCGTAGGAGGGAGACCCGCTTTCCGTCACGGCGTACAATTCGCCGCTGTCGGCGGTCGCAGTCAGCGCGTCGGCGGGGTCTTCGTGAAAGTCGAGCGTGAGAGAAAGCGTTGTGTTTTTGCCCGTAAGCTGTTCAATGGCGACTGAGCCGCTCAATACGCCGCTTCCCTCCATGGAGGTCAGCTTCATTTCGGGCGTCACCGTGGTGGTCACGGTGGTCGAGGAGCCGTCGACGGTCGTCTTTTCGGCGGTGGAAAGCTTGCCTGAAAGTGTGCGCACGCCGTTTGAATCCTCGCCGGACAGCTCCTGGCTCACGGTCGTCGTTACGGTGCCCTCCGAGGATTTGATGGTCACCTTCCATTCCCCGTCCACCCCGATGACGCCCTCACCCGTGGAGCGCGTATAGGAAGCGGAGACCGTGCGGTTGTTCTCGGCGGTCTTTGAGCCGCTCAGCTCGAATTTGTAGGTATCAACGCGCTTGTCGCCGTCGCTTGAAAACGCCCATTGATAGGCCAGCTTGCCGCTGCCGCCTTCGGGAAAGGAGACGCTTCCCTTGATATAGACGGCGAGATCATCGCCGCCCTCGGCCGTCTGATACAGACCCACGATAAAGCCCTTTTGGTAGCTCATCTGCTCGAGACGCTCGCGATACGCCTGATCCATGCCACAGCCCAGAACCTGCGCGATGAGCGGGGCCAGTTCCGCACTTTGATCCGTCGTCAGGCGCGCAATGCGGCTCCATTTGGATGAGCCCACGCCCTTGATGTTGTAATTGGCCTTTTTCTGTTCGGCATAGGGGAGGATGGCGTCCGTCAGGGCCTGATAGCACGCTTCCGTCTCCGAAATGGCCTTCAGGGCGTCAAACGACGGCTCCTCGTCTACATTCCCGCCCAGGGCGTCCATCGCGGAGCCCGCGCTGAGAAGCGTGCGGTTGGGAAGCAGCGACACCGTCAGCTCCGTCCCGAAATCGTTCGCGCGCTCGGTCAGATCCAGGACGCTTTCCTCGTCCACGCACAGGCTCATGGCGGAGACGTCCTCCGTGATGGCCGCCGCGATGTTTATGTGCTTCAAAACGGCGTTGAGCATTTCAAGGGTGCCCTCGCCGTAGGGCGGAAGCGTCCCCACCTGAAGAGAAAAGCTATAACGCACATCGTCGTTGATGTCCAAATACGAGGACAGCTCTTCATCCAGCCCCGGCATGCCCGCCGACGCGACGCCCATCAGCATGCATACGGCCAGAAGCACGCAAAGGAAACCTTTTATCTTCATGGATACCTCACTCCTCCTCGGCCTTGAGCCTCACAAGCAGCGCCCGCAGCCCGTCCAGCGTGGTCATGAAATTGATCTCGCGCCGAAGGGCGGTCGCGCCGCGCAGTCCGCTGATATAGTGCCCCACATGCTTGCGCATCTCCACGACGCCCAGACGCTCCCCTTTCAAGGCCACCATCCATTCGGCGTGCAGAAGAGCCGTGTCGATGCGCTCCGCGAGCGTTACGGGTTTCGGCGCCTCCCTGTCGAGGGTCTGACGGATCGCGCGGAACAGCCAGGGATTTCCCATCGCCCCACGCCCGATCATCACGCCGTCTGCGCCCGTTATCCTCACAACCCGCTCCGCGTCCCCCGGGGTGAACACATCTCCGTTAGCGATGACGGGAATGGAGAGCTGGTCCTTCAGCCGCGCGATGGCCTCGTGATCCGCCGTGCCCGCGTACTGCTGCTTCCTGGTACGGCCGTGGAAGCAAATCCACTTAAGCCCCAGGCTTTGAGCGGCACGGCCCAGCTCGAGGGCGTTCATGCTGTCTTCGTCATAGCCCAGGCGCGTCTTGACGGTGACGGGCAGGGTTGTGTTGCGCTTTACCGCCTCCATGATGCGGTACGCTTTCTCGGGATCAAGGAGCAGGGCGCTGCCCTCCCCGATGGAGGTGACCTTGCGCGCCGGACACCCCATGTTGATATCCAGGGAAGTAAAGCGTCCCAGCGAGGTGACGCGCGCGGCGGCCTCGCCCATCACGACGGGGTCCTTGCCAAAGAGCTGGCAGGCAGTGTTCGTTTCCTCGGGATGGGTTTGAAGGAGGCGGCGGTAGGTGTCGTTTTTCGGCTTGGCGCACATATAGCCGATGGCGCTCACCATTTCCGAGCAGGCGTACTCCGCGCCCATGCGGTAGCACAGCACGCGCATCGGCCAGTCGGTCACGCCCGCCATCGGGGCCAGACATAGAACGGGAGCGTTTTCCATTTTCATCTCGCCTAGCGATCCGACGCGCAGGGGAAGGCGGCAATGCGTCCGGCCGTCCCCGCGAACGGGATCAGCGTCAGCTCGTAGGCGGCTCCCATCGGCACGCTCTGGGGCGGGGGAAGAATAAAGCCCGCCTTCTCCTTCCACATGGGTGCCTCGCACGCGGCAATGAGCGCGTAGGGTTGGCCGTTTTCCTCCACCGGCGTCATAGGGGAGGCGGCGACCGCGGCATAGCGCCAGGCGGCCTGGGCGCTGGGCAGGGAAAGGGCCATCAGGCGCGAGCCCACATAGACGCTCACGCTGCCTCGATACCCTCTTTCAAGCCGTGGGCTTACCGACAGCCGGAGCGTAATAACGTCCCCGTTTTGGAAGCTGCGGCTCAGGCTATATAGCTCGCCCTGGGCGGCCGACTGCGGCCTGGCGCCGTTGATGAGAACCTGCGCGCCGTCCGCATAGCTTGGAATGCGAAGCTGTAGTGTGCCGTGTACCGGCTGGCGGCACTCCACGCGGATGGAAATTTCCTTTTTGAAAAGACCGCTGACCGTGGCGGTAAAGCGCACCGGCACGCCGCCAAGGCGTGTCAGGCAGCCGCCTGAAATGGGCAGCATATAGGTAAGCGTTTCGTCGTCGCGACTGAGCCAGACGCTTCTGCGCAGAGCGTACAACGCGCGGAGCAGCGCGGCGCTTTCCTCGGGCTCGGGCTTTTGCACCTGACAGCTTTCGTCCCCGGCGAGGCGGTTGACGGGCACGAGCGTGCGAACGCCGTTTTCCATCAGCAGGTCAGGAAGAACATTTTCAAAAAGCATCTCGAGCTTTTCGGCGATGATCAGGTCGCCGCAGGCGCAAAGCGCGTCGTGGTATGCTTCCGCCTGGGCGCACGCCGCGGGCAGATCGACCGCGCGGGCAGGGTCGCGCCCCGCGAGATAGGGATCGGCGGAAAACGCGCCAAAGGGCATGCCGTGATAGCGCGTGAGCGCGATCATACCCACCTTGGGGGCGGCCGAATCACGGCCCGAACCGCTATACTGTGAAAGCAGCGCCGTCATGGAAAGCGCGTCCGCCATGTACTTGCCAGTCGCAAAGCGCCGCATGCGCGCGTAATACGCGGCCTCATCGGGAGTCCGCGCGTCCGTTTCAGGCCGGAATTCCCTTTGGAAGGGAAACACATGCATCACGCCGCTCACATCCGGCAGATGCGAACGCAGCTCCTCCATCAGATCCAAAAGGAACGGCTGGCCCGTGCGGCGGTAAAGCTCGATCGAGAGCCGAAGCGCGTCGGCGCCGGTGGTGAACAGCGCTTCCTCGTTCAATTGCGGCAGGACATCCAAAAACGCGCGCACGCTCTCAAGCACCTCGAGCATCCCCTGCTTATCGCGCTTCATGGCGCAGATCATCGTAGCGGCGCGCATTAGCTGGAGGAAGCGATCCGGCTCCGAGGGAAGAAGCCGCCTGGCCGCCTCAAGGTCAGGCAGCTCGGGAGCCTGCGTATAGCCGCCCAGCTTGGTCGCCAGAACCGCGGACAGCGGCGTCATTCGGGTCACATCCACCATGTTCAGCGCCCGATCCGTAAGCGTCTGAAGCGCCCCATCCGTATGAACGGCGGCGTCGCTCAGCGGCACATACGCGGGATCGACCAGGGGGGCACGTCGATAAGCGGTTGCGGTAGGCATAAGTCCTCCTCATACATCATTCGGCTTTGCCGATAATACTCTATTCTACTATATTATATATCAAAATACGCGTGGGAGCAAGCAGCGCGGGCATACGCAAAAACGGGAAAGCGATTTCTCGCCTCCCGTCTATATCCGAAGGGATCACAGGGCGAAGATGGGACGTTCCCCGTCTGCCCTTATCCGTAAAAAGCCTTTACCTCGATATCCTCGTTCTTCTCATAAATCGTCAGCGCGTTATCCGAGTCCACAGTTGCCAGAAGAATATCGCGCGCATCCGTAAAACCCTGAATTTCCATTTGCTTTTTCAGCCAGCTTTCCGTATTTCCTGTGGATTTGAGGCGGTCGGGAAGAAAAACGCCGTCCATGATGACCGCGATGGGCGGCCTGGACTGCTGGGGCTCCATCTGCATGTCCTTGGGCGTCAGGGGCCTGTCCGGCTCGTTGGGCAGGAAGCTGAGCTTGCCGTTGATCTCCATCACAACCATTTGCAGCTGCGTCAGGTCGAAATATCCCGCGCTCCGGCATTCCGTCATGAACTCGCTCAGATCCAGCCTTGCTTTTTTCAGGCTGCTATAGTATAGCTTCCCCCGATCGTATAGGATCGTCGGTTGGCCGAGGAAAAAGCGGCGCGCTTTACGCGATTTGTCATTCATGACATTGATGAGGATGGTCAGCACGGCATAAATCCCCATGGCCACCAGCCCCAGCCAGGCCTCCGGCTCGGGATGGCTGGCCATCTCGCCCGCCAGGGAGCCCAGCGTGATACCGGCGATGTAGTCAAACATCGTCAGCTGGCTCATCTGCCGGTTTCCCATAAGCTTGGTAATCAGAAACAAAAAGGCGAACGATACGACGGTCAACGCGGTCACGTGAAGCAGGTCGCTCCATTCCATGAGCATCCCTCCCGCGCAAAGCATGCCCCGGGAGAGAAAATTTCATGCGCGGCAGGCCGTCAGGAGCCAGATTCCGTCCGCCCCGCCGTCAATCAGCGCTTCCGCGCAGGCCATAGCGGTCGCGCCGGTGGTGAGCACGTCGTCGATCAGAAGGACGCACTTGCCGCTCAGACCCTCCGACCCGAGCTCAAAGGCGCCTCTCATGGCGCTAAGACGCTCCTGGGCGGAGCGCCCGGTCTGTGAAGACCCTTCATACGTCCTCAGAAGCGCGTCCTCGCGCAGCGCCAGGCCGGTGTGCGAACACACCTCCCGCGCCAGAAGCGCCGCCTGGTTGTAGCCCCGCTCGCGCAGTCGGGAACGGGAGACAGGCACGGGGACGGCGACGTCGATCAAGGAAAGGACGCCGACGAGAGCCAGCGCGTCCGTCATGCCCTCGCCCAACGCCCTCGCGGCCAGACGATCCCCGCGATACTTGAGCAGATGGATCAGGGCGCGGGCCTGCGATAGATGGTGATAGGCGGATACGGAAAGCTCGAGAGGCGCCATTACGCTTCTGGATTCCAGACAGGAAATGCGGCAGCGGCGAAGCCCCGCCACGCACGCGGGACATAGGCCACAGCCGTCATTGTCCTCAAGCGCCCTGTGGCATAGATGACAGGCGTTCCTGACAGGCAGGGCGATCCGGACCGCCGCCTCCAGAACGCCTCTTTCGGGCGGGACGCTCACAGGAGGACGGCGTTTTTCAGCCGTTCGCACAGCGTGGTATAGCGCTTGGCGACGTGATCGTTTTGGACCATTTGGGCGATAACCTCCTCGCGCCCGACCAGAACAACCAGCCGCCGCGCGCGCGTCAGCGCTGTGTAGAGCAGGTTTCGGGCCATGAGCATGGGCGGGCCCCCCGCCACGGGCATCACCACGACGGGAAACTCGCTGCCCTGGCTCTTATGAACGGTCAGGCAGTAGGCCAGCTCGAGCGAATCCAGCTGCTGCTTTTGATAGGTCACCAGGCGCTCGTCGTCAAAGCAGACGGTCAGCAGGTGCTCGGCGGGATCGATGTGCTCGATATAGCCGACGTCTCCGTTGAACACCCCGCGCCCCTCCTCGCTGCCAAACGCCGTCTTGCGGGTGTATTCAAGCTGATAGTCGTTCTTGGTCTGGATGACCTTGTCACCCACACGGAATTCCGTTTCGCCGTGCAAAAGAGCGTCCTTATTCTCGCTCTCGGGATTGAGCGTATTCTGGAGAAGGCGATTTAACATGAGCGAGCCGCAATCGCCCTTCTTAGTGGGGCTCAGAACCTGGATCGTTCGCATGGCCTCGCCGCGCCAGCTTCCGTCGGGGAAGCCGAGATACCTGGGCAGACGGGAGGAGAGGAGCGCGCAGATGGTTTTGGCCGTGTCGGACTGCATAAGCTTGCGTTCAAAAAAGAAATCCGTTTCGCGCGTGCGCAGAATGGGCATCTGCCCGCTGTTGATGCGGTGGGCATTGAGGACAATCATGCTGGTTTCGTCCTGGCGGAAAATGTCGGTCAGACGGATGCTGGGCACGACATCGCTTTGAAGAATATCGCTGAGGACGTTCCCCGCGCCGACGCTGGGCAGCTGATCCGCGTCGCCCACCAAAATGAGGCGAGTGCCGGGCAGCACCGCGCGCAGAAGGCCGCGCATCAGCATGACATCCACCATGCTCATCTCATCCACGATGAGACAGTCCGCCTCCAGGGGATAGTCCTCTCCGCGCGCGAACATGCCCTCCTCGCCGCCGTATTCCAAAAGGCGGTGAATCGTCTTGGCTTCCTCACCGGTGGCCTCGCTCATGCGCTTGGCCGCGCGGCCTGTGGGGGCGCACAGGAGAATGTCACTGTCCTCCTTAAGCAGGCTCAGGATACAGCGGATAATGGTGGTTTTGCCCGTGCCTGGGCCGCCGGTGATAACGAGCACGCCCTCCTCCACGGCGCTTGTGATCGCGCGCTTCTGCATGGCACTGAAAAGGACGCCGTGCTCGCGCTCATAGTCCGCGATGCGCTCCTTCAATCCGCTGACGCGCTTGTAGGGACGCGCGTGCATCAGGCGCGTCAGCAGATAGGCGATTTCCGTTTCGGCATGATAATAGACGGGCAGGCAGAGCGCCTCCTCGCATTCCGACAGGGAAAAACCGACGAGCATCTTTTCAAGCATGGCCTGACTGATTTGCCGGTCGACCGTTTCCTCCTCGGCCCCCAGCATCGCGCAGGCGCGGGAGAGTAGCGCCTCGCGCGGAAGATAGGTGTGGCCACCGCCGCCCGCTGCCTCGCCCATCAGATAAAACAGAGCCGCGCGGATCCGAAATTCGCTGTGCGGGTCGATACCCATGCTCAAAGCGATGCGGTCGGCGGTGAGAAAGCCCACGCCCTCGATGTCCATGACAAGGCGATAGGGGTTCTGACGAATCAGCTCCACGGCGTTTTCCCCATAATATTTAGCAATCTTCATCGCCAGGCCGGGGCTGAGTCCATAGTTTTGCAAAAAAACAAGAATGCGCCGCATACCCATCTGCTGCATGTAGCTTTCGATGATCATCGCGGCCTTCTTGGGGCCGATGCCCGAAATTTCCGTGAGGCGTTCGGGATGCTCGTCCAAAATCTCCAGCGCCCTGTCGCCGAAGTGCTTGACGATCTGCTTGGCCGTGGACGGCCCGATGCCGCGAATCAGGCCCGAGCTCAGGTATTTTTCAATGGCGCTCCTGCCCGTGGGCGGGGTGATGGCACACGTCTTGGCGCTGAATTGGCGGCCGTAGACAGGATGCTCGGTCCACGCGCCCTCGAACGTCACATTTTCCCCCGGGCTTAATTCCGGCATGACGCCCACAACCGTATGCTGCGCGCGGCCCACGGCGGCGCGCAGCACGGTATAGCCGTTGTCCTCGTTGCGAAACGTGGTCTCCTGCACCACGGCGGTCAGCTGCTCCATGCCCGCGCCCCTTTCTTCCGAATCGAAACCATTATACCATATTCGGCGCGAAAGGGAAACGCGAAACCTACACCGCCTCTCCTGCGGGCGTACATAGATAATAGCCGCCGTCATCCTCCACAAAGGTGCACAGGAACAGCGCCTCCTCGCGGCTAAGGCTGAAGGCGCCGCCTCCCAGCGCGTCCCTGAAGCGCGGATAGCCGATTCGCCCGTCGGGCAGGACATAGGCGTCGATCAGTTCGCCCTCCCGCCACAGGAGCAAAAACGGTTCATCCGCCGAGGCGTAGCGCTCGGCAATGTCGAACAGGCAGCGCTGCTCATAGGGCGTGAGCACCGTCCAGGACGGGACAAACTGCGCTTTGTCCCATGAACGGGGATAGACGTCGGAAAGCGAAAAACACTGCCCATCGCGGAGATACCCCAGCATCGCGCCGACACGGACAAGCTCGGGATCACTGTCGGGATGATGAAGCGCGCGTTGCCCGAAGAAAAGCACGCCGCACACGGCCAGCACGACTGCGGCAAGAAGCCCCAGAAGGGGCGAAAAACGGTTGAAAAATGCCTTCATGCCATACTCCTCTATTGGATGCTTGAAGTGAATTTGAGCAAACTCACATTCGGCGCGTTGAAGAGTCGTCCCTTTAAGGGAGAATAGCTACCTGCGCCCACTCCGCCGGAGATGTACTGATTGATACTGTTAATGCGCTGCATGCCCACGATGCCTTCATCCGCCGGGAACCAGCCTATGTCTGGCACGTAGATCGCGCCGAAGCCGGGAAGCCGCCATTGTCCGCCGCAGTAATGTCCCGCAAGAAGAAGGTCGATGGAGCGGAAGGTGAACACGTCGTTTTGATCCGACCATTCGAGACTGGTGCGGATGTAGTTGGCCTGGAGAGGCGCATGCGTAACGGCTATCTGTAAATCCGTCGAAAGCATGCTCTTTTGTACCTCCACGGTGCGTTCCATGGTATCCAGCCGATAGCACAGCGCACGGTAGGACGCGCCTCCCTCGGATTCGTACTGCTTCCCTTCGGCTTCCATCTCTTCCTTCTGCGCCTGAAGGCTACCAAGCATGCCTGCCGCGTCGACATCATAGAGATATTCGGGAACGAACCATACGGTTTTTTTGCCGACCTGCTGGCTTACTGGCACGTCCAGATAAATCGCTCCCATCGCCTGCGCTTCGAGCACCCAGTCCGAGAGCACTTCAGGCGTGCCGCGCGGCGTATAGTTTACCGGTGAGGGATCCTCGTCCCCCGCGATGAAATAGATCGGGGCGGTCGGCCTGATCTGCTGAAGAATATAGATGAGCGAAAGCAAGGGCTCGAAATTGCCGGTTTCTCCGACCATGTCCCCTGTAAGAACCACGGCATGGAAAGTCTTAGAGTAGAGAAGAGAGCGCCAAAGCTCAAGATCGCTGCCGAGCTTGGAGGCGTGCAGGTCGCTGATGTGCAGAACCGAAAAGCCCTCAAACGTGCTGTCAAGTCCCATAATCGGCACGGAGACGCTTTCAAGCGTTACACGTGTGTTGGCGGCATAATTGAACAAAAAGGCCGCCGCCGCCAGCGCCACGATCACGCCCAAAAACGTGAACACACAGCCCAGCCTGCCGCTCTTCTGCTTTTCCGGTGCGAAAATATAGCTTGTTTTGCGTCTTCCCATCCCCGACACCCCCATATCCTGTGAATTTCATGATAGTAAAGCGGGAAGAACAAGTCAACCGGTCAATTCTAAGAAAAGGATGACAGTTTTGGGCTGAAACCACGCAGTTTCGGCACAAATCCGATACATCTGGTTACAGATGATTTACACTTGTAAAATGCGGCTCGGGGGTCATGAACGTACTGTAAATTCCTTCAGGCTGAGACTATTCAAGCTTCTATTTTGTGATATACTAAATTCGTATATCTTTTGGCATCATTCGTCGAACGGGGACGAACGGTTTTTGGCCCGTTCGACACGATTCACGCAACTTTGCTATGGTATGGGTTCCCATTCCCGGGGTATGATGGGGACAAGCCCGCCACGGCAAGCGCTGGCCGTCCCGGGCGGCGGAGAAGGAGAAGGACTTGGCCAAGGAAAAGACCCGCTATGTCTGCGCGTCCTGCGGATATGAAACCGCGCGCTGGCTGGGCTGTTGCCCAGACTGCGGCGAGTGGAACACATTTGAGGAGCGCAGCGTCGCTCCCGTCCCCACGGCGACCAAGACCGCCGAAAAGGCGGCGAGGTACCAGACCACCCAAAAAAGCGAAGCCATTCCTCTGTCCGAGGTAGGGGAGCAGACGGAGGAGCGCTCCTCCACCGGCAACGGAGAACTGGATCGCGTGCTGGGCGGAGGTCTTGTCCCTGGAAGCGCCATCCTGATCGGCGGCGACCCTGGCATCGGCAAGAGCACGCTGCTTTTGCAGGTGGCGGCGAGCCTGAGCGAGCGCACGCGCGTTCTTTACGTCAGCGGAGAGGAAAGCACCCGACAGATCAAAATGCGCGCCGTGAGGATCCACGTCAGGCAGGACAAGCTCTACGTGCTCGCGGAAAACGATGTGGAAAGCGTGCTGGAAAAGTGCCGACGCATGCAGCCGGACGTGCTGATCATCGACTCCATTCAGACCATGGTCTCATCGGACAGCGCGAGTGCTCCCGGCAGCGTGTCGCAGGTGCGGCAGAGCGCCGGCGCGATTGTGCGCTATGCCAAGGAGTCCGGCACGTCTGTGTTCATCGTGGGGCATGTTACCAAGGAAGGCAGTCTCGCGGGGCCGCGTATTCTGGAGCACATGGTGGACGCCGTCCTTTACTTCGAGGGTGATCACCAGCATGAATACCGGCTGCTCCGCGCGGTCAAAAACCGCTTTGGCTCGGTCAACGAGCTGGGCGTGTTCGAGATGCGCTCGGAGGGGATGGTTCCCGTACCCAATCCCAGCGAAAGCCTCTTGTCGCAGCGCGCGCGGGGGGCCAGCGGAAGCGTTGTATTCTGCACACTTCAGGGCAGCCGTCCCATCCTGTGCGACCTTCAGGCGCTGGCCGCCAAGTCGTTCTACGCGGTGCCCAAGCGTACGGTCGGCGGTATGGACTCCAGCCGCGTTGCGCTTCTGCTCGCGGTGATGGAGAAGCGTGCAGGAAAGAAGCTGTTCGATCAGGATGTATACATCAACGTAGCGGGCGGACTGGCGCTGAACGATCCTGCGGCCGACCTGGCCGTATGCGTGGCCGTGGCCTCCAGCCTGATGGGCTTTACCCTTTCCGGAAGCCTGAGCGTGATGGGAGAGGTGGGCCTGTGCGGCGAGGTGCGCCCCGTGGCGCAGGCCGAGCGGCGCGTGGCGGAATGCGTGCGACTGGGCTTTACCGAGATCCTTCTGCCCAAGCAGAACCTAAAGCGCATCAAACCCATCGACGGGGTACGAATGACGGGCGTGGACACGCTGATGCAGGCCCTCGCCGTGGTATCATAAACGCATTGGAAAGAAAGCAGGTTATGTTGATATGATGAAAAACAAAACGCTGGAGCGGCTGATGCGCTTCCTGATCACGCTTTTGGGAGCGGGAATCGGCGCGGGGCTGGCGACGCTGCTCCTCCCGCTTCTGAATCATTACGCGCCCGACTGGACGGTCAACGCTTATACGTCCATTATGATCTATGCGGCGCTCTGCCTCGTAGGGGCGGCGCTGTGCTTCGCATTCTCGACCGTGATTATCGCGCGAACGATGAAGCTGATGAATGCCATCGAGCGCCGCTGGGACATGATGCCCACCCAGCAGATTGTGCTGACCGCCGCAGGGCTGATCGTGGGGCTGATCGTGGCCGCGCTTATCACCCAGCTGATCCTTTCGGCGGGTGCGAGCCTCATCACCATCAGCTTCAGCGCCCTGACCTATGTGGTGCTGGGCTATATCGGCATGCAGGTGGGTCATCGCCGTTATCGGGAGGTCAAGCTGCCCCATCGCTTTCGCCGACACGCGCATGGCGAGGAGAGCGGCGAGGGCTTGGAGGAGGCGCTGCTTCCCTCGGAAGAGGAGGTCCCCTGCGAGGCCGCTGTGCCCTGCAAGCTGCTGGATACCTCCGTTATCATCGACGGACGCATTCTGGATATCGCCAAGACGGGATTTTTGGAGGGTGAAATCGTGGTGCCGGCCTTCGTGCTCGCAGAGCTGCGCCATATCGCTGACAGCGGCGACGGCCTGCGCCGCGCCAGGGGACGGCGGGGGCTGGACGTGCTGGGCAAGCTTCGCAAGGAGCTGAAGGTTCCCATCGTGGTGGATGAAACGGACTATCCCGAGTTGGACGAGGTGGATGTGAAACTCCTGCGCCTCTGCAGGGATCGCAACGGCACGGTCATCACTAACGACTACAACCTCAACAAGGTTGCCAGCGTGACCGGCATTCGTGTGCTCAACATCAATGATCTGGCCAACGCGGTTAAGCCCATGCTCATGGCGGGCGAGGAGATGAGCGTGCAGATCGTGCGGGAGGGCAAGGAGCCGGGACAGGGCGTGGCCTACCTGGACGACGGCACGATGATCGTTGTGGAGAACGGCCGCCGCTATGTCGGCGAGACGGTGACGGTGGTTGTCACCACGGTTTTGCAGACCAGCGCGGGCCGCATGATCTTCACCAAGCTCAAGGCCGCCGACGAGAAGGCGGGCTGAAAAGAGGAATGTCGGCCGTGCCCTGGGGCGTCGGCCGGTTGAAGGCTTGCCCACGGGATGCTTCGGTCCTTGCCAAGCTCCCGTGGGCGAGAGGACATCCAACGCCTCCCGCTCTTTCGCTTTCTTCGTCGGGCTTAGGCCCGCGTGCTGCGGCAGCCTCACGCGTTGGAGCGCACGGCCACTTCCCAAAAGAAAAGGCCGTTTCTGGGAAAGGTCGGGCGTATGAACATTGTTGTCTGCGACGACGACCGTTTCTGTCCTCAAAGAAGGATGAGAGCTGCCATGGCCTTAAATATGATATTGATAGGGACGAAAAAATTTTTGCGTATCTGTTGTTGACAGGCGAAAAAAAGCATGTTACACTATCACCCATCAAAGGAATGGTGCAAAGAGATTTTTCGATAAACGAGAGGAGGTATTGTTTTCAAGATATCTGATATCTGATATCTTATATCATAACTCTTTGCAGACGGATTCACCATTACGAACAGTTTTGAAAGGAGACATCTCAAATGAAAAAAATCCTGTCAGTTCTCTTAGCGGCTGCTCTTTTCACAAGTCTTTTGTTTGGCCTCAGCGCCAGCGCCGAATCACTGTCTGGCACCGTAACCATGTGGTCCTTCCCGCTCTCTGGAGATGACGCGGCGCTTTTTGATTCGATTATCGCGAAATTCAACGAGCAATATCCCGATGTGACGATTGATATCCAGCATCTTCCCTGGAATGGCCGTTATGAAAAGATGCTGACCGCGATCGCGGGAGGCGAGGCCCCCAACGTCGTTTACCTGAATGATTTTCAGGTTCCTCTCTTTGCAGAGACAGACAATCTGGTTCCCATTACCGACTTATACACACAGGAAGAGCTGGAGGCGATGTACACCGAGGGCGCGCTCAACGCGGTAAGCTCTAATGGAACCGTCTATGCCCTGCCGATCCTGCAAAACTCCCTGGGATACCTGTACAATGTCGATTTGTTCGAGGCGGCCGGTCTTGATCCTGATAATCCTCCTGCAACCTGGGATGAGCTCAAGGACGCCGTTGCCAAGCTGACCGTTAAGGACGAAAACGGCGAGATTATCCAGGCCGGCGCTCGTTACGACTTAAACCGTCCCTCTCCTGTTACCAGCATCATGAATTTTGTCTGGCAGGCGGGCGGCAACATTCTGGACGAGGACGGCAACGTTATCATCAACAGCCAGGAAACTGCTAACGCGCTGAACTTTGTCAAGAGCCTCTTTGACGAAGGCTACATCCAGGTTTCCAACATCACCGGCGGCGGATTCGAGTTTGCCTCCGGAAAGGTCGGTATCGAGCTGGATGTCGAGCCCTCCAAGGTCACTCAGGTTGCCAACGCAAATCCTGATCTCAACTTCAAGGTTGGCCCCATCCTGACGGGAGAAAAGAAGGTCGGCTATGTGACCGTAGGCGCTTACGCGCTATTCTCCAAGGCCGATAATCGTGACGCGACCATCGCCTGGGTCAAATTCCTTACCAATCAGGAAAACACACAGACCATCCTAGGCGCTTCCGGCTTCATGTCGCCCAGAAAGGATGTGGACGCCGCCGATTATCTGACCGACGAGCGTCTCGCATTCATGGGCACGCAGTCGGAATGGGCCACCGGCACAGGGCCTATGAATAGCCACTATTCTGAGATCTTGGAGGTAGTGGGAGCGGAATTCAACTCCATCCTATTGGGCATCAAGTCTACTGAGCAGGGGCTTGCCGACGCGCAAAGTCAGATTGAATCCATTATGGCCAACTGATTCATTCAGCGTCCGACGGGCCGCCACGACGGCCCGTCGCTTCACCTTCTGCTTTCCTTGATAACGGAGGTTCATTTATGAGAAAACAGATAGGCGTTGTCGGCCTGGGGCTGAACAACCCGTATTTCTACGCGCCGCTGCTTCGGGAACTGGGCGCGCGGGTGGCCTATGTTTGGGACTATACGGAAGAAAACGCCCGCGCCTATGCCGACCGCTTCGGCTGCGAGATGATCTCCCGCGTGGAGGATTTTCCAAACGTTGACGGCGTCCTGATCGACAGCCGCAACTGCGATCATATCCCGTTCGCGAGGCGCTTTCTCGGACGCGGCATCCCCGCTTTTTTGGAAAAGCCCCTTTCGCACAGCGCCGAGGAGGCCCTGGCCTTTTTGAAGGAGGACAAGGGTGCGCCGTGCTTTTCCCTCAGCCCGCTGCGTCTTGCGCCTACCTATCTCCAGATCCTTGAGGATTTAAACGCCACGGGCGAGGAACCCGTACGCTGCCATGTTACGGTTTATCACACGATGCAATTCTTTCTGGAAAATCCGCTCAAGCAATGGCATGACCACCCCGACCAAAGCGGCGGTATGCTTACTGACCTTGGCATTCATGCCGTGGAGCTGCTCAACCTGTTTATGACCGAACCTGTCCGGCGCGTAAGCGGCATATCCACTCAATGTTACCATCACAGCGCCGTTTGCGACGATAACTACGCTCTGACCGTCGAATATACGAACGGAGCGCTGGGAACGGTCTCGCTGCTATGCGCGACCGATCGGACAGACTACTCTGTTGAGGTTATCACGCCGCATCATGCATTCATGAACAACATGGATAACGAATATACCGGCAATCCTGAATGGAATGTGGACAACGCCTACGGTGGCTTCAAAGGCACCATGGAGGCCTTTTTGCGCATGCTTGACACGGGAGAACCGCCCATCAGCCCTGAGGAAACCATAAGGAACTTTGAAATGCTCCGCCTGATGAATGAGGCCGTTGCATACGCATAGGAGGAGAAAAGATGAATCAATACAGAGCCGCGCTCGTCGGCCTTGGCCGTATTGCCTGGACGCTGGAGGACGATCCCAAGAGGGAGCACCCCTGTACGCACGCGGGCGCGCTTGAGACGCTTGAAAACGTGGAGCTGGTCGCCGGCGCCGCGCGCGGCGAACGAAGCGCCGCGGCGTTTCAGGAGCGCTTTCATACGCGCAGGGCCTATACCGACTATCTGGATATGGTGCGTCAGGAGCGTATCGACATCGCGGGCGTCGCAACCAATCCAGAAACGCACGCGAGGATCGTGACCGACCTGTCCAATGCGGGTGTTAAAGGAATTCTTTGTGAAAAGCCCATCGCGCTTTCTTTGGAAGATGCCGACCGAATGCTCAGAGTCTGCCGCGATAATGGCACCATCCTTATGACAATGCATAATCGACGCTTCAACTCTCTCTATCGTTCGGCCAAGGCGCTGATCGAGAGTGGGGAGATCGGCGATATCAATGCGATAATCGGCATTTGCGAGGGCTGCAAGCCCAACAAGAATTGGCAGTCTGAGTTTGAAGGGCCGCTTTTACACGATGCCACCCATCTCTTTGATATCATGCGCTACCTCTGCGGTGATGTGGAATGGGTGATGAGCGACGTTGAACGGGCCCGTCCTACTGACCGCGTAGAGGACAGCGCTTATTCCCTCATCCGATTCAAAAGCGGCGTCTATGGCACGACGCTTGTCAATGAACGCACGGACTACATGCGCTTTGAGCTAGAGGTTCAGGGCTCCAAAGGAAAGCTGCTTTTGTATACCAATGAGGCGTATCTCTGGAAATACGAGGACAGCAAATACGCCAGCAACTTTAAAGAACTCGTGCAGGTTCCTTATCCTGCCGTGACCACAAGGCTCAATCCGTATTTGGAGGCATATCGCGAGTTGATCAGCTGTGTCCAGAGCGGCGAGCAAAGCCGGACATCCTCCGGCCTGGATGGGCGTGCGGCGTTGGAAATCATCATGGCGATTTATGAATCCAAGCGGCATGATTGCCGCCGCGTTTACACGCCGCTGCCCGCCGAACCCTCCTCGCTGATTCGTGGAATCGAAGAAAACGCGTTTTAAGGAGGAGATTCGATGACAAAAACCTCGTTGCGCCGTTTACGCCTCGGCGAGAGCGGATTTTGGTTCGTGTTGCCCTCAGTGCTCATTTTGGGAGGCTTTGGACTGGCCGTGACAGTTCTAAACGTCTGGTATAGCCTGCAAAGCTGGTCCATGCTCTCAGCCCCCTCGTTCGTGGGGATGAAGAACTATCAGCGCTTCTTTTCCGATACCACCGCGGTTCGTTCTCTGCTCAACACCTTCCAATACGCGCTGATGTACGTGCTGCCCACCATCGTTCTCTCCCTCTTCCTGGCGATGCTGCTCAATCACAAGGGCCATGTGATGTCCTTCTTCCGCTCGCTGTATTATGTTCCGGTTATCACCTCCTATGTGGTGGTTATCGTAGTATGGCAATGGTTTTTTGATTATGACATCGGCCTGTTTAACAGCATTCTTTCCGCACTGGGCATCGGGAAGGTTCCTTGGCTGCTCAGCACCGGCTGGGCCATGCCTTCCTTGGTACTTCTTTCCATTTGGAAGAACTGCGGGTATACGGTGCTGATGTTTATGGCGGGGCTGCAGACGGTGGACACCGATCTCTATGAGGCCGCCTCCATCGACGGCTGTGGACGGATGAAGCTTTTCTTCCACATCACCCTGCCCCAGATCCGTCCGACGATGTCTCTGTGTGTGGTCATGGTGACGACCTGGTCCTTCCAGATGTTCGTCCAGCCCTATCTCCTGACAAAGGGCGGCCCGAATTACTCGACCATGACCATCACCTACTATCTATACCAGCAGGCGTTTTCCTCCTACAATATCGGCTATGCCAGCGCTATTGCCATCATCGGTGTCGTGTGCTTTTTGCTGGTTGTCAGGCTGGAAAAGTACCTGCTGGGTGAAAGGGGGTAATGGAATGGAAGTTGGAAAAAAACGCCGCTGGCGTATCGCCTTGCGCATCCTTTTTCTTTCCCTTGTAGGCGTGACGGTCGTCTTTCCATTTTATATCCTGCTCATCGAGGCGCTGCATCCCAATCTGGTCACCATGCCGTATCCTGTTGAACTGTGGCCCAAGGAAATCAGCCTGGACAACTACCGCTATTTGTTCGCAAACAACAGCATCGGGCGCTGGGCCCTGAACAGCCTCGTGATTTCCCTGGGAACCAGTCTCTTACAGGCACTGCTATGCTCCATGGCCGCCTTTGGCTTCGGAAGGACGCGATTTCGCGGGCGTAAGACGCTGCTTTCGCTTATGATGCTTCTGCTGGTGATCCCCATTCAGACGCGGATTTTGCCGCTGTTTATCGTCTTTTCAGAGATGAAACTGCTTAACACCTTTTGGGCATGGCTTCCATTTATCTCCGACGCGTTTGGCATCTACCTCCTGATGCAGTATATGCAGGCAATCCCCTTGGATTTTGACGAGGCGGCGCGTATCGACGGCGCGAGCCTTCTACGCACCTATGCCAGCGTGATTCTGCCCCAGACAAGGCCCGCCCTTGTCGTGCTCATCACCTTTAACTTCGTCAACCAGTGGAACGACTTTCTCTATCCCCTCATCGTTACGCGCAGCGATAGAATGTATACCTTGCAATTGGGACTTTCCAATATTTACTCCTCCGCCACACGCGGCGAGGGAGGCGGCATGGGTGTCGCGCTCGCCGGAGCTGTTATTTCCTTCATTCCAACGTTGTTGATCTACGTTTGTTTTCAAAATAAAATCATCGACGGAATGAATATCTCGGCAGGGGTTAAGGGATAAAAAGGAGAATTCCTTCCAAAAAGGAAACAAGGAGTCGTAGGTATGGCGCGCAAGAAGAGCAACACCGCACTTGTGAGGGAATATATCCGTAGTCTGATTGTCAGTCAAGGGCTCAAGGCGGGCGATATGCTGCCCTGCGAGGGAGACATCGCCAACGCGCTGGAGATCAGCAAGAGCTGTGTCCGCGAGGCCACGCACGCCCTGGAAAGCATTGGAATGATCGAAATTAAGCATGGCATTGGTCTGGTACTGCGCGATTTTAATCTGGACGCCATCGGCGATATCTTTGACTATGGCTTTGTGCTTGACCCAAGCATCGTATTGGATCTGTATGATCTGAGGCGACAGCTGGAAACCTCGCTGATGCCTCGGATTATCGAGCGCATTGGGGAAAAAGAACTTAAGCAATGCGAAGCGATCTTGGAGGAATGGGAACGACTGCTTGAGGAAAACCAACCTGTCTATGAGGTGGACGGAAGATTCCACGAGACGCTTTACTCTGTTATAGACAATCGGATGCTTATTTCTCTATGCCGAATTTTTTGGAATACCTATCAGGATTTGGAGGCCAATGAGCGCATTATCCGCCAAACGCCCAGAAGCGCCGAATATGGCCGCAAGACCATCGAGGATCACCGCAGAATTCTGGAGGCGGTGCGGGCGAAGAATACGCCGCTGGCGACCCAATTGATCTACGACCACTTTGGCGAAATCGAGCGCGGAAGCGTAAAGGCGGCCATCTAACGAATCAATCGGAGGAGAGAAAATTGAAAGAACTTCAACACATTCGGGGTGTGATCCCCGCAATGATGACTTGCTTTGACCAAAATGGCGATTTTGATGAAAAACGGCAGCGGCATTTAACGGAATTTCTTATCCACAAGGGCGTCGGAGGGCTATACCTGACCGGCAGTACCGGCGAGGCCTTCCTGATGGATGGAGACGAACGCCAGGCGGTTGTCGAAACCGTCGTTGACCAGGCGCGGGGGCGTGTGCCCATTATCGTTCATGTAGGGGACATCGGCACACGCAAATCCCTTCGCTTGGCTGAACATGCCTGGAAAGCCGGTGCGGACGCTCTCTCCTCCGTTCCTCCCTTCTATTTTCATTTTTCCAATGATGAAATTGTATCGTATTACCAGGAGCTGAGCGGCGCGACGCCGCTTCCAATGATTATCTACAACATCGCGCTGGCGGGCGCCGTAAGCACCGAACTGGCCGTTCGTCTGGCTTCCCTGCCTGGTGTCAAGGGCATGAAGTATACGCTTTCGACGCATCATGAGATTTTTCGCTTAAAGGAGCTGCTTGGACATGACTTCATGATCTATTCTGGATGCGATGAGATGGCGCTGTCAGGTCTTTCCTTTGGAGCGGACGGCATTATCGGGTCGTTTTATAACGTCATTCCGGAAATCTATCTTCAGCTGGAAGAGGCCATGGAGAGAAAGGATCTCCGCCTTGCGCAGGAATGTCAGAGCCTCGCGGACGCCATCGTCCTCTTCGTCCTGTCGTTTCCTTATTTTGACGCGATTAAAAGAATGCTGAACTGGATCGGTCATGACGCGGGCTATGTACGCGGGCCATTCGCGTCGCTGACGCGGGAGCAGCAGGGGTCGCTTCTCAAGGGACTTCACGATATTCGGGCACGCTTTGGCGCCCATGGCCTTGAACTGCTGGAAAGACTGCCGGATCACATTTAGTCCATCCTCCGCGCTTTTTTACGCTTGAGACTTTCCCGCCATTCCTATGTCTCTCACAAGCCCGCCGTTTTGATGAAAAGCGCGGGCCTTTTACATGCTTTTCTTTCCGATCGGACATACTGCTCCTATCACAGCATAAAGGAGCACGCCCCATGAATGAGCATCATGAGAACGAGGAAAAGTCGAACTTGAAACGCAACACCCTCTTTTTGCTTCTGAGCGCGGTTGTGCTCTTAGCCATCGCCGCGGTCACACTGCTTCTGCCCGCGAGCAGCACCGCGCCGACCGAGCTTCCGCGCACGCAGACGGTCGACTCCGCCGATACGGTAAAGGTGGGCGAGGGCAGTGAGCTTTTGCAGACCCTTACCTATACCCGATGCGAGCATGTCGTTACCCGCCGCGTGACGGCGCCGGTAGAGCTGTATGGCAAGACCCTTCAGGAAGTGGAGGCGCTCTATCCCGAGTGGCGTATTACCGAGTTTGGCGCGAAGCTGATCAAGATGGAGCAGCAGCCCGATATCTATTGCCCGGATCACGTGGTGCTCATGCCCAACGGCGCGGGGGTCCTTTGTGTGTTTGAGAACAAATACGGGGACGCCCTGGCGTTGAAGGCCGAGCTTGATTTGGAAATAAGCTCTCTGCCTAGCGCGGTGCAGGAGGAGCTTCAGCGCGGCATCGGCTTCAGCACCATGCAGGAGCTGGAGCAATGGCTGGAAAGCGTGGAATCCTAAATGCTGGCCATTCTCATTCGAAGCCTTTTGCTGGTCTGCTTCGCGGTGCTGGCCATGCGGCTGATGGGCAAGCGGCAGGTGGGACAGCTTCAGCCGTTTGAACTGGTCATTGCCATTATGATCGCCGACTTGGCCTCAACGCCCATGGAAAGCCTCGATACGCCGCTGTGGTGCGGGATCATCCCGCTGATGGCCACAGTGGCGCTGCACCAGCTCTTTACGCTGCTTTCGCTCAAAAGCCAGCGTATGCGTGCGTTTTTCAGCGGCACGCCGACCGTCGTCATCCGGCGCGGAAGGATTGATCATCAGGCGCTTGAAAAGCTGTGCTTTAACCTCAACGACCTCCTGGAGGAGCTTCGTACAGGCGGGGTCCTCACGCCAACCGAGGTGGATACCGCGATCATGGAGACCAGCGGCAAGCTGAGCGTCTTTTCTTCCTCACGCAGCCGTCCCGTTACGCCGGCGGATCTGCATCTGGAAACAGGATATGAGGGCATTCCTCTGACGCTGGTGATGGACGGTAAGCTCGAGAAGCAAAACCTGCCCCTGTGCGGCAAGGACGAAAAATGGCTCGAACGGCAGCTGCGGTCGTTGGGCTTTGAAAGCATAAGGCAGGTGCTTTTGTGCTATCTGGATACCGATGGACAGATGGTCGCGCATGACTATGGTGAGAGGCCGCCCGCGCGTGCACGGGCGCTCAAAGAGGACGAGGTGAACTGGTAATGCGGCGCGCGATTACGCTCGTCATCGTACTGACGGTACTGAGCTTTGGGCTGAGCCTGTGGACTGATCTGTGCCAGCGCAATACCGCGTGCGGATATCTGGAGGCCCTGTCCGGCCTGCGAGGCATGCTTCTGGAAAATCGGCTTGACGAAGCGGCGGTCGAACAGGCCTATCTCTACGCCGTTTGGCAGCGCGATGCCAAGTGGCTTAACTGCATCACCAACCATCACCATACCCGTGCGGTCAATACCGCCCTGCTCAAGCTGACAACGGCGCTCGAACAGCGCTGGCGGGACGAATCACTTCGGGCGTTGGATGAGGTGACGGACGCGCTGGAGGATATACAGACCAGCGATTTCGCGACGTTGGAGAACATCCTTTAAGGGATGGGAAACAACGGGTCTTTTGCCGCGGCTTTCCCGATTGTTACGCTTTTGATTCATCTGTCAACGTGAAAAATTCATATTTTCTCCACAAGTTTTCCGTGTTTGTTTACATTCGCCCCACATTTGTAGCGAATGTGGAAAACTGGTTATACATAGGCCTTTCCACAATGAGTTTTCCACATAAAGTGCGCTTTTTTCGAAAAAATCGACACCTTCATCGTGGAAAACCATGTGGAAAGTGTGGAAATTCTCCTCGTGTCAGCATACAGACTTGAATAGACATACAGGCGCAATGGACGGTCGCGCATCGAGTGAATGTGGAAAACCTTAAAGCCACGTAAGCTCTTTCCCAATACCGCTTTCGTAGAGACAGACTTCATTTTCCGGCGACAGATGGCTGTCATATTTGGTTCTTTTTTGACTAAAGGGCGGCATATCCTCTTTTCAATGACAAGAGGAGGCGCATGCATGAAAAATTCATTACATCATTTTGTAACAAAAAGACTTCAGCGATTCCGCGTCTGTGTCCTGCTTGCGCTTGTGGTGATCTCCGCCGGTATGCTTCTCACGGACGCGCCGACGATCCCGACCGAGGCCGAAAACGCCGTGGATCAGCCTCTTCTTGGGCTTACAGTGGCTCTCGATCCTGGACATGGCGGCTACGATGGCGGGGCAAGGGCGCGGGACAGCGGAATATGGGAGAAGGAGCTGACGCTTCAGATCGCGCTGGAGGTGGAAAAGGTGCTGGCGGAGCAGGGCGCGAAGGTCGTGCTTACGCGGCGTGAGGATGTTTGCCTGGCCGTTGGGGACACGGCCACCAAGGCGCGCAAGCGCGCCGATCTCCAGGAACGAGTGGATATCGCGGAGGAAGCGGGCGCGGATGTGTTTTTAAGCATCCACCTCAACGAATACCGTAGCCGTTCGGAAAGTGGGCCGCAGGTCTTTTATCAGCAGGGAGGGGACGCGGGGCGGCTTCTGGCGGGCGTTTTGCAGCAGGCGATGATCGATGTTTTAAAGCCCCGAAAGGAACGCATGGCTATGGCGGGCGATTATTACGTGCTGCGCGGCAAGCTGCCCTCGGCCCTGGTGGAGTGCGGCTTCCTGAGCAACACGGAGGAGGAAAAGCTCCTTTTGGATCCTGATTATCAGCATAAAATCGGCCTCGCGCTCGCCCAGGGGCTGGCGGACTATCGAGATCTGCTTGCACGCATGGCGCGGGAATCGTAAAATCCCTCTTCAACGCCTCATAGGCGCTTGTTTCTCTTGATGGGTCGTGCTATGATGAATGGGAACCATCTTACGAAAGCGGGTTATGCCATGCCGGATTCCTTGCTCACTACACCCCTTTCCATCCAGGAGGCAAAGCTGAAAAATCCGCTCTCGCTCGCCTTTGTGGGCGACACGGTCTGGGATCTGCTCGTCCGTCAGAGACTGCTGGAGGGGCAGATGCATGCCGGGGCGCTGCACCGCCGCGCGATCACTCAGGTGAATGCCGGCGCGCAGGCCGAGGCCGCCGCGCGGATTGAGCCGGTCCTGACCGAGGAGGAACAGGCGATCTTCCGCCGCGGCTGCAATGCGCACGCCCACCATGCCGTGCCGAGGAATCAGAGTCCCGTGGCCTACAGCCGCGCCTCGGGCCTGGAGGCACTGATGGGATATTTGTATCTGACCGGCCAGAACCGAAGGATACAAGAATTGTTTGACATTGCCGTATGTATACCGTAAAATAAGATATTAGCCTGGAACGCGGAAAAGGAGTGGATGTACATGCCTGAACGTACCCAGCGGGTGGTGCTTGTCCGCCATACCTTCGATCCCGAATCGCTGACCGCGCTGGGCGCGCGTCTGTGCTACGCGGGCGGGGATGTGGACGAGCTGATGGAGCTGGTCACGAAAAAGGATCAGCGGGCGTTTGCAGAGCGTGTCATGTCCATGGGGCATGAAAGCGTTTTGGAGCATGTCAGCTTCACCTTTTTGATCGAGGGCGTCAGCCGTGTGCTGCTGGCCCAGCTTACGCGCCACCGCATCGCCAGCTTCAGCGTGCAGAGCCAGCGCTATGTGAGCTACGCGGGCGGCTTTGGCTACATCATTCCTCCGGCCATCCGGGCGCTGGGCGGGGACGCTGTGAAAGAATATGAGGCCCAGATGGCGCAGATGCAGGCGTGGTATGAGGATTGGCAGAAGCGCCTTGGCGACGCAGGCGAGAGGAGCAACGAGGACGCGCGCTTCGTCCTGCCTAACGCCTGCGAGACGCGCGTGCTTGTGACCATGAACGCGCGGGAGCTGCGGCATTTCTTCTCGCTTCGTATGTGCAACCGTGCCCAATGGGAGATTCGCCAGCTCGCGACAGCCATGTTCGAGGCGTGCTGCCGCGTGGCGCCCGCGTTGTTCCGCGACGCGGGCCCGGGGTGCCTGAGAGGGGCATGCCCCGAGGGAAAGAAATCCTGCGGAAGGCAGACGGAAATTCAGGAAGGAAGAGCGGCCTTTCTCAAAGCGGAGGGTCTGGAAGAATAGGAGAAAGCACTATGGCGTTTTATAAGAATGTACAGGGGAAAACCAGGCAGCAGAAGCGCGCGGAGGCATTCGCGCGTGGAGGCTTTGACGACGAGGGGGCGAACTACGGCCGTAAGGACGGCCGCACCGCCCGTCCCGAGGGAGGCAGGGTCGGTGCAAAAGGCGGTCATGCGGGACATCCGCAAAGCGGCAAGGCGGACAAGCCATACCGTGATAACCAATCCGCGCACGGCGGCTACCGTGACAACCAGCTCACACGCGGCAGCTACCGTGATAACCAATCCGCGCGCGGCGGCTATCGTGATAACCAGTCGGCGCACGGCGCCACGCATGGAAACCGCGCGCCCATGGGCCATGCCGCCCCGCGCCCCGAGAAGCGCAGCGACGATTTCCATTTCTCTCCCGCGCCTCAGAAGCGCTTCTATGACGAGCCGCGCCGCGCGCGCATGGACGACGATGATCGCCGCTTCCGTTACGATTCACCTGCGCGGTATGGCGTGCCCCTGGATGATGAGGGAGACGTCGTACCCAACGAAAATCTTTTGACCGGCCGCAACCCCATCCGCGAGGCGCTCAAGAGCGGACGGGACATTGAAAAGCTGCTTGTGGCGCGCGGCGAATTGAGCGGCTCCGCCCGCGAGATCGTGCAGATGGCGAAGGAACGCCGCATCCCCGTCCAGGAGGTTGACCGCGCCCGTCTGGACGCGATCACTCGCAATCATCAGGGCATGCTGGCCTTTGCTTCGGCCTATCAGTACAGCACGGTCGAGCATATGCTTGAGCTGGCTCAGGAGCGCGGCGAGGCGCCCTTCCTCGTCCTTCTGGACGGCATTACCGATCCGCACAACCTGGGCGCGATCATCCGCAGCGCCGAATGCGCCGGCGCGCATGGCGTGATTGTGCAGGAGCGACGTGCCGTGGGGCTCACGCCCGCGGCGGTTAAGGCAAGCGCGGGCGCGGTGGAATATCTGCCGGTGGCGCGCGTGACCAACCTCTCCAACACCATCGAGGTTCTCAAGGCGCAGAATATCTGGGTATACGCCGCCGACATGGACGGCGAGGACTATGCTCGCGTTGATCTTGGCGGCCCCATCGCGCTGGTCATCGGCGCGGAGGGCGAGGGCGTGAGCCGCCGTGTGCTGGAAAGCTGCGACAAGACGGTCTCTCTGCCGATTCGCGGCAAGGTGAACAGCCTCAACGCCAGCGTCGCGGCGGGTGTGCTGCTCTATGCTGCCATGCGCGCGCGATAAGGCCCGATGAAGCCCCTATTGTATGTGGACGGGTACAACATCATCGGCACGTGGCCGGAGGCGGTCAGAAACGGATGGCCTTTGGACGAGTGCCGCGATCGACTCATCCATATCCTGCAGGATTACGCGGGATACACCGGCCAGGAGGTATGGCTCATCTTTGACGGCTACAAGGCCGAACGTCCCGTGCGCAGCGTGGACGAGCGCGACGGGCTGACTGTCGTCTACACCCGTCACGGCGAGACCGCCGATCATTTTATCGAGCGTATGTGTCAGCTTTTGCCCCGCTATCGTGAGGCGCGCGTCGCCACCAGCGACGGAGTCGAGCAGACGCTGATTCTGGGACGGGGCGCGACGCGTCTGAGCGCGCGTGAATTATGGCGTGAGCTGGAAAAGGAGAGATCGAGCGGGCGCAGGCGGCACCGTTCTCCCTCCGCTCAGCAGCGCACCGCCCTTTCCTCGGCCCTGAGCGCCGAGCAATACGCTGAATTGGATCGGTTAAGACGGCAAAAATAAGGCAGGTGAGAACCTATGACCGAACCCAGAGACGAGCGCCTTGAAGTAGACGAGGCACGGGAACATGAATACGACGATCTCCAGGAGGGCGAGAAGGATCCGACGGACGAATCCTGGGAGACGATTTTAAACGAGCGCTTTGCTGGCATGCCCGACGAACAGGTTGTGGGACTCGCCCAGCAGGGCGACAGCGTCGCCGTGGAGTACCTTCTGTGCAAATACAAGAATTTCGTGCGTTCCAAGGCCCGCAGCTATTTTCTCATCGGGGCGGATCATGAGGACATCGTTCAGGAGGGCATGATCGGCCTGTTCAAGGCCGTGCGCGATTATCAGCCGGAGCGTCTGAGCAGCTTTCGCGCCTTCGCTGAGCTGTGCATCACCCGTCAGATCATCACCGCGATCAAGACGGCCACCCGTCAGAAGCACGTTCCCCTGAACAGCTATATATCCCTCAACAAGCCCATCTACGACGAGGAGAGCGACCGGACGCTGATGGATGTGATCGTCGAGGGACGCGCGCAGAACCCCGAAGAGCTGATTATTGGACGGGAAAATCTTGTCTCCTTCCGCGATCAGGTGGACAAGGTTCTCAGCTCTCTTGAGCAGGATGTGCTCAACGCCTACCTCGACGGCAAAAGCTACCAGGAAATCGCGGATAAGCTGGGCCGTCATGTAAAGTCCATCGACAATGCGCTTCAGCGGGTGAAGCGAAAGATGGAAAAATTTCTGGAGGAATCCAGGGCCCAGGAGGACGACTGAGCGTATCCGTCCTGTGCGTCGGCCCGGGCCTTTTCCGCATCGACCGGCCTTGAGGAGGTGGCGCGGTGCCGAGTGAGATTTATGAGGTGATCGCGCAGGGAGCGCGGTACTGGTTTTTGTTTTTGATGGCGCTGATCGTCTGGCGGAGCTTCCGCTGGTACCGGCGCGACAGACGGCAGGCGAAGAAGCGCCGCAGGCTCCTGCCGGATGCGGGCTATGTGGGCGAGATGGTCGTGCTTGAGGGAGGCGGCGCGCTGAAGCGCGGAGACGCCCTCGCGGTGCCGTGCGAGGGTACGCTTGGAAGCCTGCGCTCCAATGATTTGTGTGTGCCCGTCGCGAAGGTGGAAAAGCGGCATCTGTGGTTTCGCTTTGACGAAGACGAGGGGCTTCGGATCGAACCCTATCGCGGGATGACGGTGATCGTGGACGGAGAGGAGACGGGAAAGACTCCGGTATATATGCTGCATGGGTCGCGTCTGTGCGTGGGCGAGGCCGTGCTTCGCTTACGCCTGTTTGCCGGCTTTGAAAGCACCGCGCGCGCGGTCAGGACGGACGGGATGGCTCCTCAGCCGGAGGACGGGGCGCCGCCTGCCGGTGAAAACGCCGAATCGCGGCAGCAAATGAGAGAATGGATGCTCCGTCAGCAATGGATGATGCAACAGATGGCTCAGCAGCAGGCATATCAGCAAATGCTTCAAAATCAGGCGTATCAGCAATGGCTTGCCCAGCAGGAGAATATGCGGGCTTCGTCTGATGAGGGAGAGGAGGACGAGGTCGCGCCCGGAGAGACAGAGGATTCATGGGAGGACGCGCAGCCTGCTGATTCGCCTGTGGAAGAGCGTTCGGGAGTACGTCAGGCCGCCCCAGAACCCCCTGACTTTTCGGACGACTGGCCTTATGTGCCATATCCTCAGTCGGATACGGTACAGGAGGACAACGGCTATACCGAGGCCGATTTTTATGAGCCCGACGAGCTGGACGAGGATATGACCGACGCGGCCCAGCCGCCCAAAAGCGCCTACATCGGCCATGATGAGGCGGAGGGTGCCAAGCGCAGGGTGTGGGATCGGTATTTGGGAGGAGGACGTCGCAAATGAGCAAGCGTTCTCAGGCGCGTGCCGAGGCGCGTGCCCGCGCGCGGACGGAGCAGAGGAACCGTCGCCGCCCCGACCGGATGCTGGTGTCGGCGATTATGCTGTTTTTCTTCAGCGCCTTTCTGCTGATTTCCCTCAACGGGGAGCTTGAGTGGGAGGGCTTCGCGCTGGCGGTGGTCGTGCCCATCCTGATCTATATTTCCACCATGTGGCTTCCGCGCTTTTTTCCGGCGGACAAGCTGCTTCTGGCCATCGCCAACTTCCTGTGCGCGCTGGGCGTATTGGTGCTATACTCCACCGACCGCGGCACGACAACCTCTTACGGCATGCAGCAGGCACTGTATTACGGCGTGGGCATCGTCGTCATGCTGGTATGCATCTTTTTGGTGCGCTATATACGGCGCTGGAAATTCTTTATCAAGATCGTCATGCTGGGCGCGGCGGGGCTGCTCATCCTACCGCTGGCCTTCGGAACCGAGATCAACGGTGCGACCAACTGGATTCGCATCGGCGGAACCAGCCTTCAGCCCAGCGAGGTGGTGAAGCTGGCGTTTCTGCTCATCCTGAGTTGGTATATGGGTCAGCATCGGTTTTGGCCATGGTTTCTATTTGTGGCCTTTTCACTGCTCGCACTTATGCTCCAGCAGGATTTGGGCACCGCACTGATCTACTATATCACCGCGCTGTTTTTGTTCTATGCCTCCACGGGCAACCTGCCTCTGACCGGCCTGGGCCTGGTGGGCGCGGGGGGAGCGGCGGTTCTGGGCTATACGATGTTCTCCCATGTCAAAAGGCGCGTCGCCATCTGGCGCAATCCATGGATGTATTATGAAACCAGCGGCTATCAAATCGTGCAGATGCTCATGGCGATCGCGTCCGGCGGCCTGTTCGGTGTCGGACTGGGACTCGGCTCGCCGCGCGTGATTCCCGTCTACTTTACGGACTGCATCTTTGCCGTCATCTGTGAGCAGTTCGGCGTTATCTTTGGCGCGCTGGTTCTGGCAATGTATGTCATCCTTATCCTGCGAGGCACGGCCATCGCCGCCGAGGCGCGCCACAGCTTCCACGCGCTTCTGGCGATGGGCGCGACGGTCATGCTGGGCGTGCAGACGTTTATCATCATCGGCGGCGTGCTCAAGCTCATTCCGCTGACCGGCGTGACCATGCCGTTTGTGAGCTACGGCGGCACCTCTCTGGTGAGCTGCATGGGGTTGATCGGTCTCATTCAGGGCGTCGCGAGCGTCAACCAGGATGATCTCGCCTACGACTATGAGATCAGCCACTCCTTAAAGGAAGAGGCCATGCTGCCGGAAGCGGACAAGGAGTGAAAAACGATGAAACAGCAAAAGCTTCGCTTTCGGGTACTCGCGCTGATCGTGATCGCGCTTTTGTCGGTCGCGGCAGGCTACGGTGTCTATTCCGTGCAGACATACGGAAGCCGCTGGGTTTCCAGCACGCGCAACACCCGCTACCGCAGCGCCAAGAGCAGCGTGATCCCGGGAGATATCATTGACCGCAACGGCGTGGTGGTCGCCACGACCGATGAAAACGGCGAGCGCGTCTATCAGAGTGATATCATCAGCCGTTCCAGCCTCGTCCACCTTCTGGGCGACGATGAGGGCAACATCGCCAACGGCGTGGAGTCGTTTCAGGCAAGCTATCTGCTGGGCCTCCAGACGAGCCTGAGCGAGCGCGTCATGGCACTGCTCGACGGGGAAACGCGGCGCGGCGACAACATCACCCTCACCGTTGACAGCAAGCTATGCACCGAGATTGTCAATATTTTCCATTCAACTGAAAATATCAAGGGCAGATGCGGCGCGGTCGTCGTCATGAATTACAAGACCGGCGAGGTGTTGGCGCTGGTTAGTCTGCCCGTTTACGATCCCCAGAATATTACCGACGAGGTGCGCGCTTCCTCCCAGCATCCCTTCTGGAACCGCGCGCTGCAAAGCACGCTTCCGCCCGGCTCCACCTTCAAGATCATCACCGCGGCCGCCGCGCTCAAAAACCTGCCGGACGTCGAAAAAACCGTCTTTACCTGCACGGGGGCCACACAGGTGCTCGATCAGGTCATTACGGATTATGGCATGTCCCAGCATGGCGATATCACGCTTGATCGCGCCTTCCGCGTGAGCTGCAACAACGCCTTCGCGCAGATGGCGCTCATGGTGGGCGACGCGGCCCTGCGCAAGACCGCCGAGGACTTCGGCTTCAACGATAACTTCCTTTTCCGCGATTTCGTGGTTGAAAACAGCGTCTATCCCACACGAGATCGTACAAATGTACAAATCGCATGGAGCGGCGTGGGGCAGAGCCAGATCGTCGCGACGCCCCTGCACATGTGCATGGTGGCCGCCGCCATCGCCAATGACGGCGTCATGATGGAGCCGAGACTGCTCAGCCTCGTGGAGAGCGCCTCCGGAACGGTACGTCTGCGCTTTTCGCAGAAGGCCTACCGTACCGTCTGCACGCCCGAAATCGCCGAGACCATCGCGGACTATATGAAGGATGTCGTCAAAAACGGCACTGGCACGCGCGCGCAGGTCAGCGGATTGACCATCGCGGGCAAGACCGGCAGCGCCGAGTCCTCTCTTGACGGCCGGGCCGTGACCCACGGCTGGTTTGTGGGCTATATCGAGGATGACGCCTATCCCTATGCGGTGAGCGTTTTGGTGGAGGAGGGCGGTAGCGGCGGTACCGTGGCCGCGCCGGTGGCGCAGAAGGTGTTCACCTATCTGCGGGATCACACGAAATAAAAAAACCATATGGTCAAAGGACCTGTCTCACAAATGAATTTTGCATACACGGCCGCAAGAGTATCCGCTTTCAAGCACCGCTTGGAAGCGGTTTTTTCGCGTGGCTTTTGTTGAAAGGCCTTCGGGCTCTGGCCGCTTTTTCAGTTCCTGACCGCGACCATGTGGCAGCGTCCCCAACGCTCCTCCTTGTAAGGAAAGACATTCAGCTCCGTACCGTCCTCGATAAATCCGGCCTTGGCGTAGCATCTCCTGGCGCCTTCATTCACATCAAAAACATTCAACCGAACCCGCGCCGCGCCCGTCCCCTTATAGGCATGGCACAGCGCCAGCTTCATCATCTGTGTTCCCAGACCCCTGCCTCTTAATTCGGGGGCTAATATGACAAATTTCAAAAAGCCGGTTCCGGACTGAATGGAGTAGACGAAGAAGCCGACCGCCTCCCCGTCGCCCCGCGTAACAGTGTAGGCGTTGCTTCCCCAGGCCTCCGCGTCCTTGTCCAGGACGCTTTTCAATCCGTCCGCCGTCAGGGGATAAGGGATCAGGTTGGCGCACCATAAGGCATGGAGCCTTTCGTCCGATATCCAGCTCCTTAGACAGGAGTAGTCCTTGGCGTGGAGATAGGGCCTCAGGCCCATTTGCGCACCCTTGTCAGACATCGTTTTCGAAACGCGATTCGTCATCGCCACGTCCACCCTTCTTTTTCAAGCATTCTGCGCCGCAACACAGCGCATAGCCCAAACAAATATTTCCCGCCAGACCGGCGAGGGTAAGATGCGTTGAAAACGTACCGACCTGGCCCATACGGATCGAAAAGAACGCAAAGGAAAAGCCGATGAGGAACGTCTCTTCCTCCGCCCTTTGCATGGAGGGAATCAGGGCGGCGGCGAATGAAAGGGCAAAAATCAGGGAGACGGCGACGCATAGCTTTAAAAACGTGCGATTTTTCATAGAACATCTCCTCCCTTCGGCAAACGCCTTTGTAACGAGTATCATATCATGCGGGATGTGACGTATCAATAGAGAAAAGAGTACGCCGGCTCTTCCCTTTCGCACAGCCTCCATCGCATAACCTCCCATATTTCGGCAAAGGGAAAGATGAAACATACACGAACTCTACACATGCAAACTTATCCTTAGGAGGGTGCGCCATGCTTAAAGCCAAGCCGCTCAGGGACGCGGTGACTGTCGTCATCGCGGGCGAGCTGGATCACTTTGCCGCGCCGCAGATCCGCCGCCGTTTGGATGAAATGCTTGACGATCCGACAGTTACGCATCTGGTGCTGGATTTGGAGAACCTTACATTCATGGATTCCTCGGGGATCGGGGTGCTTCTGGGGAGGCTGAGGATTCTCCAGGCGCGCGGCGGAACCCTGAGCGTCAAAAACATGCAGCCGCCGGTGGAAAAGCTGTTTTATCTCTCGGGACTTCAGCGCGTCATCGGCATTGAGGAAAACAACAAGGGAGGGCGGTTGTGATGGAAAACCGCATGGAACTCAGCTTTTTGGCCTGCCCGCAGAACGAGGCGTTCGCGCGCGTGACGATCGCGTCCTTTGCCGTGCAGCTCAATCCCACGCTTCCCGAAATGGCCGACATCAAGACCGCCGTGAGCGAGGCCGTAACCAACGCCATCGTTCACGGCTATCGCGGCCGCACGGATGGCATAGTACGCATGCGCGCCAGCTTTGACGAACGCCGGAGCATCAGCGTTGAGATTCATGACGACGGCTGCGGCATTGAGGATATCGAGACGGCCATGCAGCCCTTCTACTCCACCGGCGATGGCGCGGAACGCAGCGGCATGGGCTTTTGCGTGATGCAAACCTTTATGGACTCGGTGAATGTGGAAAGCGAGGTCGGCCACGGAACCACCGTGACCATGCGGAAGGACATCGCGGGCGAGGTGGGATTGCACCGTGAGCGAATGCTTGACGAAATCGGCTGAAAGGGCGCGTGACGGCCGCGAGCACTACGGGCTGGCCGTTTCCTTAGCAAGCCGTTTTTACGGGCGCGGCGTGCCCCGCGAGGAGCTCATCGGCGAGGCGGAGGCGGCGCTTCTATGGGCGGCGTCGCGCTTTGACGAGACGCGTGGCGTCCGCTTTGCAACCTACGCGATTCCCTTTGCACTGGGCGCGCTTAAGGAGCTGTGCCGTCGCTGCGCGCCGATGAGCGTTCCCAGAAGCGAACTTCGGATCCTCGCGGCGGCCGAGAACGAGCGGGAAAAGCTGCGCGCCGAGCACGGGTATGAGCCCACCATCGCGGAAATCGCCCAGGCCGTGGGCACGGATCAGGAGAAGCTGGGCGAAATGCTCGCCGCACGCGAGCGCATGCGTCACGCCGAGCCCGCGCCGGACGAGCGCGACATGAGCGTGGCGGAAGACGGCTTTGAGGATTGGGTGCTGCTCAAGGATATGATCCTGAGCCTGCCCAAGCCCTACGCACAGGTGCTCTGGCTTCGCTTCGCGCGCGGTTGGTCGCAGACGGACGTTGCGCGGCGATTTGGCGTCGGACAGCCGCAGGTTTCCCGATGGGAGAAAAAAGGGAAAGAACTGCTCAGGGAGGCACAGGAATAGAGGACGCTTCTTCCGGCAGGTGTGAATATGAAAAAGACGCGGACAGGCGTGGCCCTTCCGCGTCTTAAACGGTCGTTACCCCATGGATCCGCTGGATGCCGCGCCGCCTGTCGCGGAAGGACAAAAAAATCCGTTCTCAAGCAAGATTTGGAAACGGATTTTTGTTCCTGCTGCATCAAACCGTACCTGTGCTTTGTCATCGGACGACCATACGTCAGGAAAGATAACCTCTCTCAGCAAGCAGCTGCACGATGCTATCGGTAAGCGCCCGCGTGGTTTCATCGCTCTCGTAACTGATGGCGACGGTTTCGCTTTCCGTCGTGAGAACCATATAGCCGTTTAACCCGACTGCGGCGTAGAGACGGTATTCTCCCACGAGCTCATTGCGCCACGTGCCGTAGTGATAAAACCGGGTCGATCCGCCGTCAACACACTCACCGTTGTCCCAGTCACCACGGAATTCGACGGAGAGGATATCGCCATAGGAAAGCGTATAGCTGCCGCCTGCCGGATCAGTGACGGTAAGGCTGTCCTCATCCCACTTCATGCGCAGCGTATCCGCGCCGCCCGAGCGCCAGAGAGTATAACCTACAAGGATGGCCATCAGAACAACCAGGCTGATAAGCCGGCTTTTTCTGCTGCGCTTTAGCTCGTCCTGGATGGTTTTGCGGGCATCCTGTTTCATGTGGCACACCTCGTTTCCTTTACTTGATGTTCAGAGAAATGCGAAGCAGGTCTGGACGGATGATCGAGCGACTGTATTCTGCGGGGCCTTTGTTGAACTCGGCGCGGCGGGAAAGCAGCAAAAGCGGCGTATTCGCGGGAACGTCCAGAAGCTTAGCGGAAATGAAATCGGATACGATCGGCTCGATGGTTTCCTTGGCATGCTCGAAAATCAGGCCGTATTCCCTGGCGAGCATAGGGTAAAGAGAGACGAGGTGCTGTGCCGTTTCCGGCAGCGTGGGCGCCAGATCCATGCGGACATAGTTGGTCAGGTAGAGATAGGGCTGATCGTTAACGTAGTGCAGCCAGCGGATACGGTAGGCGTTATCGCCCAGCGCAAGGCCGAGCGCGTCGGCGGTTTCCGCATTGACGGGGACGGTGTCGATGAGCGTGTCGGAATGCTTGGTGACGGCCTGCGGAACCGTAAAGTCGAACTCCACACCGACCACATCGCTCATACGGCTGGCCGATATGGTTGTCTGAGCCAACTTGATTTCGGTGCCGCGTCCCTGCCTTGATTCGATCAGATTTTCGGCGCGGAGCATTTCGGTCGCCCTGCGGATGGTTGTCCGGCTGACATCGTACTGCTCCATCAGCTGGCTTTCAGCGGGCAGTTTGCCGCCGTCCGTGAAATCGGAAGAGATAATGCGTCCTTTGAGCTCTTTATAAATGGAGATATACTTCGGTTCGCTTTTGGCGCAGCGGCTGTCGGTCATGTTCGTCACTCCTCATATATGAAAGATGGGGTAGAGAGAATAAATCTATTCTACTATGTTTTTTTCAAAAAAACAAGTGAAAAGTACAATCAAAAAGAAAAGTTTCGATCAAAATGAATCTTAAAAAAGATATATTTTAAAGTATCGTTGCTGGGATTTCATCGAAGTATAAATGTGAATTTGATGCACTTTTTAATCCAAAAAAGAAATTTTAAAAGAGATGTTGACAATAAATTGGGTTGATGATATAATCACGCCAGAAAAGGGACGGCTCATAAATGTATCTTAATTAAGATACATTTATGAAAAAGCATTGTCCGTATAAATCATCGGACGAGTTACGATCCTTTTCAGAAGATAACAGGAGTGTCCCTAAAATATGATGTGAAGGAGAAACCACCATGAAGAAAATCATCTCTCTGGTCCTGGCCGCCGCGCTGCTGCTCGGCTGCTGCACGTTCGCTCTGGCCGACGGCGCCGAAAAGCTGACACTGGGCCTTACTCAGGACATCGAGTCCTTCAACCCGTGGCTGATGGCGCAGGATGCCCGCCAGCAGGTCTACTACAACACCATTTATGAGCCCCTGGCTCGTCTGAACTATGAAGGCCAGCGCGAGCTCGTGCTCGCCAAGAGCGTTGAGGATCTCGGCGGCGGTGCGTACGCGATCGAGATGTACGACTCCATCTATGACACCAACGGCAACAACATCGTCGCCTCCGACGTGCCCTTCTCCTTTGATAAGTGCAACGAGGTCGGACAGCTTGCGTGGGCGACCCGCTACCTGGATCACTTCGAGGTCACCGGCGATTATACGCTGACCATGTACACCAAGGACGAGAGCGCCGTCGCACTGGACATGCTCCTCAAGACGGTCTTCATCGTTTCCGAAAAGTCCTATAGCGAAAGCACCGACGGCTTCGCGACTGACCCCTGCGGCACCGGCCCGTACGAGCTGGTCAGCTACGTGCCCGGCTCCTCCGTGGTGCTTCAGGCCCGCGACAACTACTGGCAGACCGATGCATCCCTCGTTTCCACCGCCGCGAGGATCGGTTCTGTAAAGACCGTGGAGTACAAGGTCATCACCGAATCCTCCCAGCTGGCGCTGGCGCTTGAGATGGGCGAGGTGGATGCCGTCGCCGGCACCCCCGGCATCAGCACCGCCGACTTCGTGAACTTCATGGATGAAAACCGCAACGCGCTGAGCGGCTACAATGTTAAGGCCTACCTGGGCGCGCTGATCTATCATATGGAATTCAACTGCGGCGAGAACAGCGTCCTGAACAACCAGAAGCTGCGCGAGGCCGTCGCCTACGCCATCGACGCCGATGCCATCACCTACGCGCTCTTTGGCACCGACGCCAAGGCCTGCACGACCAACAGCTCTCCCTACTACGGTGACTATGATCCGTCGCTGGATGAGGCTTCCTACTTCCAGTATGACGATGCCAAGGCCCGCGAGCTGCTGGCGGAGGCCGGCTACAAGGAGGGCGAGGTTACCCTGCGCCTCATCGCTCAGAACACCGACGAATTCAACAAGCTGGCACAGCTTATAGCGGCATATTGCCAGGCCGTGGGCATCAACGTCGAGGTCAATATCTACGAAAACGCGCTGTTCACCACCATGCGCGCGGACACCACCGGCAAGGAGTGGGACATCTGCCTCAACTGCGTCATGGGCCTCAACAGCACCGGCCGTCTGGGCGTGCTGGACAAGAACGCGTACAGCACCGGCATGAACGGTCTGTATCTTGATGACGAGACCCTCCAGGAGAAGTACATGGCGGCGAACCTGGCCTCCACGTACGGCCCCGAGACCGTGACCGATCTGATGAACTATGTCACCGACAACTGCTATCTCTACACGCTCTATTACAAGACCGGCTACGTAATCGCCAAGGATTACATCACGGATATCGTGCTTGACCGCAATATCGCGATCATCCCGGGCGCTTCCGCCATCGAGACGCACTGATCCATCTATGTGAAGGGAGCCGTCGTCGGCAGCGGCCGGCGCGGCTCCCCTTTTATTCCTACAGGGAGGTAAACCGATGGGAAAGTACTTAGTAAAGAGAATCCTGTGGCTGATTCCGGTCATATTGGGCGTCGCCGTGCTGATCTTTACGGTCATGTACTTCGTGCCCGGCGATCCGGCGCGCATTATCCTGGGCGGCAGCGCACTTCAGGAGGAGGTGGACGCGCTCAGGCTGCAAATGGGACTTGACGATTCATACATTGTCCGTCTGGGACGCTTCCTGTACGACACGTTCATCAAGCTGGATCTCGGTCAGTCATACATCAATCATGTGGCGGTTTCCGACGCGCTGATCGAGCGCTTCCCAAGGACGCTGATCATTGCGATCATCTCCTGCGTTTTGCAGGTCATCATTGGTATTCCCGCCGGCGTGACGGCCGCCGTGCACCATAACCGCTGGCAGGACCGCGTCTGCGTGGTGGCGGCCATGGTCGGCATCTCCATTCCCGGCTTCTGGCTCGCTCAGATGATGATTCTGCTCTTCTCGCATCAGCTGGGCTGGCTTCCCGCCTTCGGCATCACGGGCTGGACTTCGTTCATCATGCCGTGCTTCTGCTCGGCGCTCATGGGCATTGCCAACACCTGCCGCTTCACCCGCACCTATATGCTCGAGCAGATCCGTTCCGACTATGTGGTGACGGCGCGCGCCAAGGGTATGTCCGAGCGCGTGATCCGCTACCGGCACGCGCTGCCCAACACCATGATCCCGCTGATCACCGGTATCGGCGGCACGTTCGGCTCCGCGCTCGGCGGGACGATCATCATTGAAAACGTGTTTTCCATCCCCGGCATCGGCCAGTATATGGTCGACGCGATCGGTAACCGCGATTATCCCGTGGTGCAGGGCAGTGTGGTCTTCCTGGCCATCCTGTTCAGCCTCATCATGCTCCTGGTCGATCTGGCGTATGCCTTCATCGATCCGCGCATCAAGGCCCAGTACGTGGAGAGCGGCAGGAAGATCAGGAAAAAGGAGGCGAAGGCGGATGTCTGAGCAGACAAAGACCATCGACAGCAGGGCGCTGAAGCAGTCCGCCCGCGCGGCCAGAATCAAGAATTTTCGGGAGGCGTGGCATCGCTTTGCCAAGAACAGGGTGGCTGTCATCGGCCTGATTGTGATTCTTCTTTTGGTTCTGGTCGCCATCTTTGCGCCGCAGCTGGCGCCTTACCGCTATGATAAGATTGATCCGCTGAATTCGTACCAGGCGCCCAGCGCCGAACACCTCTTTGGCACGGACGGTTTGGGACGCGACCTGTTCAGCCGTGTATTGTACGGATCGCGCTATTCCCTGGCGATCGCGTTCGCCTCGCAGGCGGTGGGCATCGTAATCGGTATCTTCTTTGGCGCGCTGGCCGGCTTCTTTGGCGGCCTGCTCAGCGACATCATCATGCGCTTCTGCGATATCTTCCAGGCGATTCCGGCAACGCTGATGGCGATTCTGGTTTCCCAGGCGCTGGGCAACGGCTTTTTCTCCACCACGATGGCGCTGGCCGTCACAACCGTGCCAAGCATCACCCGCGTCGTGCGATCCCTGATCCTTCAGCTGCGCAATCAGGAATTCATCGAGGCGGGCAGGGCTATCAATTGCAGAAACGCGCGGCTGATTGTCTGCCATATTTTGCCCAACATCATCCCCCAGGTCATTATTTCCTTCACAGGCGGCCTGAGCGGCAAGTTCATCGAGTCCGCCGGCCTGTCCTACCTGGGCCTGGGCGTGCAGCCGCCGACGCCAGAGTGGGGCGCGCTTCTTACCGACGGCAAGGCCTATCTGCGCTATAACCCGAACCTGGTTATCTGCCCCGGCATCTTTATCATGGTGGCGGCGCTGGCGTTCAACCTGGTGGGCGACGGCCTGCGCGACGCGCTTGACCCGAGACTTCGCGACTGATGGGGGAATGGGAAAATGAAAAAGCTTCTTGAAATCAAAGACCTCCATGTGGAATACTCCTCGGACGAGGAGGTGGTCAGGGCGGTCAACGGCGTCACATTCTCATTGGGATACGGGGACACGCTCGGCCTGGTTGGCGAGACCGGCGCCGGCAAGACCAGTATCGCCAAGGCCATCCTGCGCATTTTGCCGGATCCTCCGGCCAGAATTCCGCAGGGCAGTGTGCTTTTTGAGGGCAAGGATCTGCTCAAGGAATCCGAGAGCGAGATGCGCAAAATCCGCGGGCACAATATCTCCATGATCTTCCAGGACCCGATGACGGCGCTCAACCCCGTGCTGACCGTGGGACGGCAGATCTCCGAGGCGATCCGCGTACACCAGAGGGTTTCCAAGGAGGAGGCTGTTAAAAAGGGCGAGGAAATGCTGGAGATGGTCGGGATTCCGGCATCTCGTTACAACGAGTTCCCGCACCAGTTTTCCGGAGGAATGAAGCAGCGCGTCGTCATCGCCATCGCGCTGGCGTGCAGTCCGGCGCTGCTTATAGCGGATGAGCCGACAACCGCGCTGGATGTGACCATTCAGGCACAGGTGCTCAACCTCATCCGTGAGCTTCAGCAGCGCAAGCAGATGAGCATGATCCTCATCACGCATGATTTCGGCATCGTGGCGGAGACGTGCAACCGCGTGGGCGTGGTATACGCGGGTGAAATTGTGGAGTACGGGGATCTGGAACAGATTTTTGAGCATCCCACGCATCCGTACACCAAGGGCCTTTTCGGCTCCATCCCGTCCCTGACGGGCGATGTCAGCCGACTATACAATATCCCCGGCATGCCGTGCGATCCGACCGATCTGCCCAAGGGCTGCAAATTCTCCCCGCGCTGCGAGCATGCCTGCGCTGCGTGCCGCCAGGAGGGACAGATTGAAGCCGTGGATCTGGGAGAGGGGCATCTGTGCCGCTGCCTGATGGCCGAAAAGCTCTACGCTTCAAAAGATGTGAGGTGAACAAGATGGCTCCGTTGATTGAAATCAGGAATTTGAAAAAGTATTTTCCCACGCCGCGCGGCATGCTGCACGCGGTGGACGACGTGTCCTTCACCATTGAGGAGGGCAAAACGCTGGGCGTTGTCGGCGAATCCGGCTGCGGCAAATCCACGCTGGGGCGCACCATCATTCACCTGCACGAGAGCACAGGCGGACAGATCCTCTACAACGGCGAGGATATCACGCGCGTGAGCGCGCCGCAGCTCAAGGCGCTGCGCCAAAACATGCAGATTATTTTTCAGGATCCGTATTCCTCACTGGATCCGCGTAACAGCGTGGAACAGACGCTCCACGAAGCGCTCAAAATGACCGGCAAGTACACCACGCAGGACGCGATGCGTGTGCGTACGCAGGAGCTGATGGATCTGGTGGGCATCGATAAGCGGATGATGCACGCCTATCCCCATGAGCTGGACGGTGGCCGTCGCCAGCGCGTGGGCATCGCACGCGCGTTGGCAATGAACCCGCGCTTCATCGTATGCGATGAGCCGGTTTCCGCACTGGATGTCTCGATTCAGGCGCAGGTGCTCAACCTGCTGCGCGATTTGCAGGAGCAGTACAAGCTGACCTACATGTTTGTGACGCACGACATGTCGGTCGTACGCCATATCTCGGACAGCATCTGCGTCATGTATTTGGGGCAGGCGGTGGAGAAGAGCGAATCAAAGGAGCTCTTTGACAAGCCGCTGCATCCCTACACAAAGGCGCTGCTCTCCGTCATCCCCTCCATAGACCTGCACAGGGAGCGCAAGCACATCATGCTGACCGGCGAGCTGGTCTCTCCGATCGATCCTCCGCCGGGATGCCGGTTCGCACCGCGCTGCCCGTACGCGTCGGAGGCGTGCGCGCAGCCGCAGAAGCTGGAGGAACTGCTTCCAGGGCACTTCTGCGCCTGCTGCAAGGCCAGGGAAATTAACAAGGAGATCCTGTGACGGGAGGCGTCTGACATGCGGGAACAAAGCATGTTCAACCGGATGTACTTTGAGGGCTATCGGCGCTGCGTTACCATGGATGATGCCGGCCGCATGCGCGTGGAATTCGTCTATGAGGGCGTGTATTACAAGCCGCAGATGAACCGACGCGCGGCGCTTGGACACAAGGCCGCCTGCACGGCGGTTCCCGCCGTGGCGCTGGCGGGATTGATTGCGGTGATGACGCTGCGAACGGACGGCAATGCGCTGGGGTATATGACGCTGGCGCAGGTGCTGTGCCTGTTCATGTTGGGGCTTTCGCTGGTCTGCGGCGCGGTGCGTGCCGCGGCCGGCGGACGGATGACGGAATGGGAATACCGCATGGGCGTGCTTTCTGTGAAGGAATTGAACCTCGTTGGCCTGCTGGGAGCGGCGTTTCTGGCGATTGCCGAAATCGTGCTGCTGGCCCGCGGGCAGACGGCCAGCCCCGGCGCGGAGGCGCTTTGCTGCGCCGCGTATGTGCTGCTTGCGGTCGTGCAGCTCGCGCTTTTGCGCCTTGTGGGGCGCGAGCACTATGACACGCAGGAGAGCGAGGACGTGCTCAAGGGCGTGGACGTGACGGCGGATGTGACGCCGCCACAGATGAAAGAGGAGTGGAGGTGACGCGCTTGCATATCATCAAGATACGGCTGATGAGCAGCGTGCTGTTTATGCCAACGGATGTGATTGTGACGCTTCCGGACGACGCGATTCGGGACGGCCGCAGACGCAGGGTGCTATGGCTGCTGCACGGGGCGCGGGGCGACTGCAAAACCGCGCTGCAAACGAAGGAGTTTGCGCGGGCCATGGAGGGCCGCGACATGATGGCCGTGTTGCCCTCGGCGCTGAACAGCGATTATGGCAACTATCCCGCGTTTGGTACAGGCTACCGTTTCGCGGATTTCTTCTTTGAGGAATTGATGCCGTTCGTCTTTGCGACGTTTCCGGCATCCGAACGGCCGCAGGATCAGTATATCGTCGGAGCCTCTATGGGCGGCTACGGCGCGATGGCGCTGGGCCTTTTCCATCCGGAGAAATTCGCCGGAATCGGCGCGTTCGGCAGCTCGCTGCGCGATCCGGCGTTTCTTGAGCCATACATGGATCTGCCGTCCGACGCTTTCAGGCGGGACGCGGCAAAGAGCCCAAGGGCCTTCCCGACGGAGTACGGTCAGCCCGACGCAGGCATCAAGCTCAAGGAAGTCAACGTCATCGCCAAATATCCCACGGCCAGGGCATTTACGGAGTCCTTTGAGTGCATGTGGAACAGGTTTCCGGAGGCGGTTCAAGGGGGCAAGCTGCCCAAAATCTATGTGGCCTGCGGCACGGAGGATCTCTTTTATCCGACGACAAAGGACTTTGAGCGCATGGCAAGGGAGCTGGGCGTCAGGGATATCCGCTTCCACTTTGCGCAGGGCGTTGGGCACAGTGAAGAATTTTTCGACCGGCAATTAGGCGAGTGCCTCGACTGGATGGAAGGAGGACGGGCATGAATCAGCTTGAAATCCGATTCAAGAGCCAGGCGCTGATGATGAATACGCCGGTGGGCGTGCTGCTGCCGGAATGTCCGATGGGACAAAAGCCGGAGGGATTCTACCGGTCGGGGAAGAAGTACCGTGTGCTTTGGCTGCTGCATGGCGCCACATGCGACTGGGAGGACTTCCTGCTGCACGATCAGCTGCTTCAGCATCTGCGTGGACACGAGACGATGGTGGTGATGCCGTTTGGCCTCAACAGCGATTATGCCGATCACATGGAATTTGCCGGCGGCTACCCGTTTGAAAGGTACTTCTTTGAGGAATTGATGCCGTTTGTCCGCAACAGCCTGCCCGCCTCGGACAGACGTGAGGACAATTACATCGCGGGATATTCGATGGGCGGCGCGGGAGCGCTGATGCTGGGCCTGATGCGTCCGGAACTGTTTGGGGGCATAGCGCCGCTGGGCGCGTCGGAGCGCGATCCGTCGTTTCTGAGCGGGCTGGAGAGCCTCACAGGCTGGCAGTTTCGGGAGCGGGCGCTTTCGGACAGGCGGGCCTTCCCGACGGAATATGGCAACCCCGAGGACGGAATCACGCTCAAGGAAATCAACATGATCGCGCGCTACCCGACCGTGGGCGACTATCTCGCCTCCGAGGAATGTACGGGCGCGCGGCTTCCGGAGGCGATTGCCCAGGGCAACCTGCCGCCGATGTACTTCTGCTGCGGAGAGAAGGATGACTGCGCGCCGCGGGTGGAGGCGCTTTGCCGCCGTGCCGTGGCGCTGGGCGCGAAAAACTTTGAGTACGACATCCTTCCCGGCATCGATCACAGCGGCTCCGAGCCGGTGATCGCACAAATGCTGCGGCATTTTGAACTGTAGAATGAAACAAAGTAGGAAGACGACATGAAAGACAAGAAGAAATGGACGCTCCTGGCGGCGATCATCGCGGTGGGCTTCAGCCTTCGGCCGGGGCTTACGGGCATCGGCTCCCTTTTGAGACTGATCAAGCCGGATATGGGGCTGTCCGATACGGTGGCGGGCCTGCTGACAACGATTCCGATGCTGACGTTCGCGGCGTTTTCCCCGCTGACCTGGAGGGTCAATGACAGGCTTGGCACGGCGAGGACGATCTACACCGCGTTCGCGCTGATCATCGCGGGTATCCTCCTGCGCTCGTTCGGGGGGAGGGTCGGCCTCTTTTTGGGGACGCTGCTCATCGGCGTCGGCATCGCGTTTGGCAACGTGATCATGCCAGCCATTATCAAGGGAGAATTTCCGGAAAAATACGGCTTTGTAACGGCGCTCAACTCCGCGGCGCTCGCCGTCGCCTCCGGCGTGGCCTCAGGCGTCAATTATCCGGCAGCTTCCGCCGGACTGGGCTGGCGCGGCGCGCTGTGCATCTGGGCGGTGGTCGCGCTGATTGGCGCGCTATGCTGGATGGCGGGCGGCCGCCGCGTACAAATTCGGGCACGGGCGCAAACGGGCGGCATTCACCTCTTTGGCAGCAAGGTGGCCTGGGCGGTCACGCTGTTTTTGGGCATCGTGGCGCTTCTGTTTTATAGCTGCGCCTCCTGGCTGGCGACGATCTTCCAGGCAAAGGGGCTTGACGCGGCCACGGCGGGATACTATGTATCCGCGTTTCAGATGACAGGCATCGTCTCCTCGTTTTTGGTGCCAATGCTCGCAGGGCGTTCGAACGATCAGCGGAGAGTGACCTATTGTGTGCTCGGCATCTTCCTTGTGGGCATCGTGCTGATGGCGCTCACACGCAATCCGGCGTTGCTGCTGATCGCCGCGCTGTGCGCGGGCGTCGGCTGCAACGGCAGCTTCGCGCTTTCCATGGGCTTCATCGGCTTCCGCGCGCGCGGCGCAGAGGATACCGCCGCGCTTTCGGCGATGAGTCAGTCGATCGGCTACATCATCGCCGCCGTCGGACCGATGGGTATGGGGTGGATTTATAACCTCTGCGGCAGCTGGAACGTGAATCTCTGGATTATCGCGGCGCTGCTGCTTGCACTCTTCGGCGTTTCCTCCGTGTGTGCGAAAGACGGCTCCGTGTAAGGAACCTGACAAAAAGATAAGTATGCTAAAAAAGCCGCGAGTTCCGCCAACTCACGGCTTTTTTCATGATGCGGCATACGGAGACCAAAAACAGAGAAAAAAGCAAGATCCGTCTTCCAGCCGCTCTGACATGAAGCCGTTCATCCGGTCATGAATTCGCGGCCAGATAGGCGCCAAGCGCCATTATCAACAGCGCTATCCAGAAGAAAGCGCCTGGCTGTTCTCTGAACAGAATGAGCGATAAAGCGCTTCCGACAAACGGCGCGATCGCGTAAAAGGCGCTGGTTTTTGCGGTCCCCAGGCAAGCCTGCGCCCGAACATAGAAAAAGATGCTCAGACCATAGGCCAAAAAGCCCAATACCAGCGCGCCAATGATTTCAAGGCTCCACGCAAGCGATTCGCCGCACAAAAGGGCGATGATCAACGCGCCGGATCCGGAGCCGATGCCCTTTAGCACGACGATTTCCAGGGGATCCTTCCGCGACAGCTTTCGGGTGCAGTTGTTTTCCATTCCCCAGCATCCGCAGGCAAGCAGAACAAAAAGCGAGCCCATTGAGAAAGAGAGACTGCCCGGCTCCTCAATAGAAAGCAGCATACTGGCTATAGTGACGCACACGATGGCCGCCCACAGGCGTTTTGATATGGCCTCCTTGAACAGGGTCAGCGCGATAATGGAGGTCGCGACGATCTCGAAGTTATTCAGTAAGGAAACGCTCGCCGCGGACGATGAGCGCAGTCCCAGCATCAGGAGAATAGGGGCAGCAATATCGAGAACGATCATACCCACCACATAGGGCCAATCCTCCCACGAAAGCGGCGGATCATTTGACGAATGTCCCGAGAGCCTCTGCACGCCGCCTACGATTGCCATGCCTAAACCGGCACCGATATATACCAGTGACGCCATTATACGCGGCGGAATGGATGTCAGCATGAGCTTTGAAAACGGCGTGCTAAGCGCGTACAAGGCCGCTGCCAACACGGCATATAGAATGCCGGCGTTCTGCTTGGATTTCATGACTTTCCCCCTCATTTCACGAAACGGGCAATGGCGTCGTTAAGGTCATCAATCGCATCGCGGTTTCCCTGCGCGATCGCGTCTACGACGCAATGGGAGATATGCTGCTTCATAATTTCGCACCCGATGCTATTCACCGCTGACTTGACTGCCGCGAGCTGTGTTAATACGTCGGAGCAGTCTCTGTCCTCCTCCACCATCCGTTTGACCGCCATGAGATGGCCGATGACCCTGTTCAACCGATTCACGATGGCCTTCCGTTCCGTTTCATCATGGTGATGAGATTTCGCCATTGAACATGCCTCCTATATTCCCTTAGGGGGATATCAGGGTGTCGATAAAGGATGGGGTGCAGGGGATTCAGTCCCCTGCTGGGGTTTGGGGCAAAGCCCCAAAGCCTTACGCCGCAGCATTTTCCAAGCGAGAGACGCGTCGGCCCAGATGGGCCGGCGCTGCGACTCTTTGCGTAAGAGGGGGATGTCGATGCCCTAATATCCCCCTAGGGGGGATATTGTCATTTTGCCATATCACTTATATGGATGTCAAGGATTTACCTTTCCTTTGGAAAAAAAGGACCTTTTCTCCGGATTGACACGCATTCGGGAACTTGTTATCCTCCCGGGTGAATGAAATTAGATTTCCAGAAGCCTTTTTCTGTAACATTTTTCACCTTTTGGTGACTTACTTACGAAAGCGACTTTCGGAGGGAAAGGACAAGGAGGTGAGAATCATAAAGGCCGTGGGTGAATGGTTTGATCTGTATCAGAAAATGGTGTACGGATACCTGATTGGATTGTGTGGCAGCAAAGAGCTGGCGGAGGAATTGACGCAGGAAACCTTCTATCAGGCGCTTAAAAGCCTAAATCGCTTCAGGGAAGACAGCAGTCCCAGCACGTGGCTTTGCGGCATCGCGCGAAATCTGTTTATTCAGAGCTCAGAAGGCGCAAGGATAAATTTGAGCTTCCGCAGACGTCTCCGGATCTGTTGAAGAAGCTCATCCAAAGCGATCGCGTCATGGAAGGCCAGCGTGCGTTGCACCAGCTGGCGGAGCCCTATCGGGAGGTATTCACATTACGGACTTTCTGTGATCTCAGCTACGCGCAGATCGGCGGTCTGTTCGGCAAAAGAGCGGTCTGGGCCAGAGTGACGTATTATCAGGCTCGCCAACAGTTAGCCCAAAAGCTGAAGGATGAAATGTGATATGATAGGTTGAAAAAGACAAAGGAAGGCTCCTTTACATCACGCCAAGCAGGCAATTTGGCCCGAAAGGGCCTCTGAGCCGCAAAATAAACAGTTTGCCTTGGGCATTGGAGCGGCTGAATTGGACGACTATTCCGAGATCAGAATGGAACGGAAGAAAATTACGAGACCGTCTGGAAGGCCGGACAGCCCATTCCCCGCACGTCCGATGAAATGGAGAAATGGGTTGGCCTTGACCAACAGATTGGGGCCATTGTTGAGGCGGCCCGCGACGTTGACGGAAAGCTGGTCGCGCCCAGCTATGAGGAACAGGATTGGATGATGGTCCTGGAGGAGCAGCAGGAAGCGGTTAGGAGTACGGTTCCCGAGTGGAGATAAAGTGCTTGCGGGCCAACGACCGCCGAAGGGGGCGACTTTTTGGAGGGCTTGCTGACCGCTGTTCGAGGAGTGACGCCCTCCGTCCGTATGAAGGCGGAGCCCCAGATGGTTCTCCTTATATAGAAGACGTCGGCGGGGTGATCGGGGAACTGCTCCGCCGCCCGCTCTGGCGCAGGTGCTTCCAGACTGCGGATTTCACGGCGGCGAGGATCAAATCCACCCGCGCTTCTGCCATCATGCAGCGGATTTTGCTGGCTGGAAAGCCGGACTCAGCTGGAATATACCACGCGCCGCGTTTCAGCACCGCCTGCATGTACGCGATCAGCTCGGTGCGATGACTCATGACGATACCGACGCTGTGAATCCCTTTTGAGGGATTGTTGGAAATTCGGGTCACAAGATTGGACGGCGCTTCGCAGGTTCGTGTCCTGCCGTTCTCAATAAGGGCTGTTTCATTGCGGTGGAGCGTCACAGTATGCGCCATACATGATGCTTTTCTCTCTATACGCTTCTTATCTGCCCAAAATCCAGGAGATACCCGATGCGGTTCGCTGAACCGCGTCGCTGAAATGATTCCCGGAATTCAGATGAAAGCTTGCGTTAAGGCCCCTCTGCCGGTAAAAATCATAGATCTCCTCCATGTTTGCCTGTACGCTTTTGAGATAGGGGTTTCGGGTTTTCCATTCCTGATCGCCCAAAGATAGATACAAACAGGTCGGCGCTCGCTTCATATCATGGGAAAAGACATATTCTTTAAAGCCGGGGAACCAGAGAGAGCCGGATACGCTGGCGATCCTTGAGAAGATATCCGTGCGGTAAAGGGAGTAAAGGGCGAACAGTCCCGCGAGGGAATAGCCCGCGAGACCCCGCCAGGGAACCATCCCTTGCGTCGTTTCCTCAGCCCTTGGAACGATCTCATCGACCAGAAGCCGCAGATAGTCATCCGCGCCGCCGGTACAGGGGGCAGCTTTTCTGGAAATAGGGGGAATATCCCACGGAGACATGTCGTGATCCCATTTGAGCCTACTAATGGACACAAGCGTAAAATCGGGACATTCCATGCCTCGAAGCGCTTTCCAAACCTCGGCGCCTTCCCCCGAAACCGTATTCAAATAGATTACCGGCCTGTCTCGGGACGCGCTTGGATAAACGTCGATTCTTTTGCCGACGGTTTCAAAGACGGAGGATGATCGTAGCCTCTGTATATCCCCCTCTTTACGGCAAGCGTTTTTCATCACGGGTCCCATGCTCCCTGTCATTGGGCGTATGGAAGGAAATGTGTCGTGTCGCTTTGAAACGGCGGCATTCCATTTGATCCAATCCTCCATATCCCGCTTCCCTCCTGAAGATTTCTTCCCTGTATAGAAATCATACTATATCCGTCAGGAAAATCAAGGAACCGTTTTGCTGCCCAATCGCCTGTCGAGAGGAGGGCTGTTTTTCCGCTCACCCGCCTTTCCCCTTGGCCCCTGATTTTCACGTTACAGCAGTCTGACATTTGCGCAAAGCCATCTGGGTGAGAGACGGCCTGTTTTAATCGCAAGAATGCGATCGCATGACCATTTTGGTTTAGATTCCCATATCTTCATCTACAAGAAAAACGTAAACCTCTTGTCCCATTGTCATTGGTTTCTCCCATGCCAAAAGCTGACCGATAACGCCTAGACGATTGTCCATGCTCCTTGGGACGATTTGCGGTATTCTGAGGCGGCCAAAACAAGCAACGAAGGACGGTTCGCCTTTCGACGCCTTCCTTCGCTGCTTGTTTTTGTGAATATTTTGCTTTGTCTGCAAGCCTGTCGTTGCGCCGTTTCTTCGCTATGCCGCCAGCTTTCCATCGGTGCTGTCCACCATCATCAGGATTTCGGCCTCTTCTCCCGTTACGGCGTCGATATATACGTTGTATTCGTTTCCCTCATAGCGGCCGTTTATCTCATAGCAAAGCCTTTCCGTCTCACGATAGGGGATCACGCAGAGACGTATTGAGCCGATGAGGAGCTTTCCTCCGACGATCGCGAGCGCCTCCTCCTCGCTGAGCGCGGGCAAAAGCTCGCTCCGAGCGGTGTGATTCATCAGATAGTTGTTGGCCTCTAGTCCCACTAGCTCGCCTGTGTCCATGCGTATCTGCACCTTGACCAAATCGGGGTAGAGCAGCACCCCGTCCTGTACGGATACAAAGTTGATAACCGCGAGTCCGTCATATACCTGATAGAAGTTGGCCTCCATCTCACCGTAGCCGTGCTGGGTCAGAAGGCGCAGAGCGGCCTCGGTACATTCCTCCAGCGTCATGGTCGCGCCAAAGGATGCGTGCTCTGGCATAATCCACTTTAGCTTTCCGCCCTGACGAGTCACGTCCGCGTTAAGCACGGTGCCGTCCGTCAGCGTAACCGTCACCCCATAGCAGGGAATCTGGCCACCGCTCTCGGGGGCGGGCGCGACGCCGGACACGCGTTCCTCGCCGATGAACGTTCGGGCAATTTCCAGCGCCTGCTCCTGACTGATCTCCGTATCGCCCAGCGCCTTGGGCGTCCCCTCATGACGCACGTCGGAAAACGCGCCGTCATAGATCATGCTGGGATAGTCCATGCCGTTATCTGCGTCCGCCACCTGCTCCAGCGGGCGGGCCGAAAGCTGCATTTCCGAATAGAACACCCCGGGAGCGGACGAAAGACGTAGGCTCTCCCGAAGCATCGTGTCCCGCGCGGTGACGAATTGTCCCAAAAGCAGTGTACATTGGTTCTCCAGCGTCTTCAGCCTCGCCGTGTCGGCGTCGGAAAGCGTCCTGCCTGAGGCAACCTGAATCGCCAGTCCTATGGTATACTCGGAAAGCTGGTTGCAGAATTTCAGCGTATCGCTCATTGCCACGTGGCTCAGCGGCAGCGCCGCCAGCCCGCTTACCACGCTGTCCGCCTGACGGCTGATGCCGCTAAGCAGCTCCACCTGCGTTCCGGCGTCTCCCGCGACGGGCGCCTTTCCCAGCTTAAGGCTGATGGCCTGCAAATGCTCCTGCGTTTCCAGCACATGCTGGGCATAGGTATCCTCCAACGCCCGCTCGCTGCGGTCCGCGCGCACGCCGTAATCCAACGTCAGAAAAATTGCGATCACGAGCGCGAGGCCCAGAAATGTATAGAGGATGATATGATGCTTCGGCTGCATGCTGCGCCCCCTCAAATGGCAAAGTTATGCTTTCCGATACTCAACTGGATCGTGCGCGACCAGATCCATGCATTGGTCGCCGTCGCTGGATTGTAATAGTAGAGGCAGCCGCCGGTGGGATCCCAGCCGTTGAGCGCGTCGCGGGCGGCGCGGATGCTGTCCGAGTCCGGCGTCAGATTGATCTGGCCGTCATAGACCGCGTCGAACGCGCCCGCCTGATAGATGACGCCGCTGATGGTGTTGGGAAACGACGCGCTTCTCACACGGTTAAGCACCACCGCCGCCACCGCGACCTTTCCCACATACGGCTCCCCTCTTGCCTCGCCATACACCAGACGCGCGAGCAGATAGGTCTCGCTTTCATTATAGCTTGCCGCCGCGACGCTGCCGCTCAGTGTGATGCCAAGGCCGGCGGCGGTTGTCGGACCGACCACGCCGTCCACGGTCAGTCCGTTTTTGCGCTGAAACCACACGACCGCATCATAGGTCTCCTTGCCGAAGACACCGTCCACCGTTCCGCTGAAATAACCGTATTGCTTCAGCTTTTGCTGGATCAGCGTGACCTGCGAGCCCTTGTCGCCCCAGGCGACCACGGCGGCGTCCGCATGGGCAAGCACAAAAAACAGCGCGAAGGTCAAAAGCGCCGCGATAAACTGGAGGGCTAATTCTCCCTTGGACGGTTTGGGTTCCATATGAAAAACCTCCCCTGATAAGATCGCTCACAGGAAAGGCTTTCCCATCTTGGGTGAAAGTATGCGTCTATCGCGACGTATGAGGGCATTTCGCGTTTGCGGCGCGGCAGAAAATGCGCCTCGTTAACCGCTTTTTGTGATATAATGACCCTATCAAGCAGGTCGAGGTGGAAGCCATGATCAGGATCGTAGTCGACAGCACATGCGACATGCCCCAGGCGCTCATAGACCGGTATGGTATCGAAGTCCTGCCGCTGCACGTGCTGGTAGGGGACAAGGAGTATCTCGATGGCGTAACCATAACGACAAAAGAGGTCTATGCGCTGATGCGGCAGGATATCCTGCCCAAAACCTCACAGGTGAGCGCGGCGGATACCCATGACCGTCTGGAAGCGTTTGTCCGTCAGGGAGAGGACGTGCTGTGCCTGGCTTTTTCGGCGCGCATGTCCGGAACCTATGCGCTTATCCGCCAGATCATGGAGGAACTGAAGGAACGGTATCCGGAGCGTTCTCTGTGTACGCTGGATTCCAAGGGAGGATCCTTCGCGACGGGACTCATCGCCATTGAGGCGGCTAAAGCGGCCGCATCCGGTACGCCCTTTGACGGGGTGGTCGGCCGTTGCCGGTTTCTCATCGAGCATGTGGAGCATGTTTTCGTCATCAGCGATTTGACATGGATGATTCGTGGAGGCCGCATTTCCAAAACGCTGGGGTACACAGCCAATCTGCTGGGAATCAAGCCGGTTCTGGATGTGGATGACGGCGAGATGGAGGTTATTCAGAAGGTGCGCGGCCGCAAGCGCTCAATGGAGCGTGTGGCCGACATCGTGGCGGAACGTGCGGCCCGTCATCAGACTATCGGTATTACTCATGCGGACGATATTGAGGCCGCGCGGGCCATGGAGGCCATGCTACGCCGACGCCTACCCGACTGCGAATTCATGATTGAGGAGATCGGAGCGGTGCTTGGGGTTCATTTGGGCATCGGAGGCGTGGGTGTATTTTTCTTTAACCGTCTCTGAGCCTTCGTGCCTTTTCGGAAATTGAGAAGTGATCTTCGACGAGAAAACGAATATAGCAAATCACCGCCGTGGGACGCGTTACGCGCCATCGGCGGTGATTTTTTGAAAACCTTGGCCCACTTGGGGGATTTTAAATTTCCTCGTCGTCCTCGGAACCGTCTACGACCGTTTCGCTCTCCGCGGCCATCTTCTGAACCGCTTCCTCGAAGGCGGCCTCGTCAGCCTCTTCCTCAGATTCCTGATCCGCGCGGGCAACGCAGACGATCTTCGCACCGTCGGCCAGACGCATCAGACGCACACCCTGCGTGGTGCGGCCACTCTCGCGGATGTCGCGTACGGGCACACGGATGACCGTTCCGTCGTCGGTGATGAGCATGACGTCCTCGTCCAGCTCGACGGCCAGCTGCGCCGCCAGCTCGCCCGTTTTTTCCGTCAGGGCCATCGCGCGGATGCCCATGCCGTTGCGGCCCTGCTCACGATACTGCTCGGGATCGGTGCGCTTGCCATAGCCGTTTGTGGTGATCGCGAGGATCTGCTGTCCCTCAACCAGCCGACTCATGTCGATGATCTCGTCGCCCTCACGCAGCTTCATAGCGTGTACGCCCATACCGGTACGGCCGATGATGCGAACCGAGCTTTCATGGATGCGAAGCGCGCGACCCTCACGGCTGCCGATGATCAGACTCATGTTGCCGTCCGTCAGGTTCACGGAGCACAGCTCGTCGTCCTCGCGCAGAGTGATCGCGATCAGACCGGCCTTGCGCAGATGAGCGAATTCCTTCAGCGGCGTGCGCTTGATCAGGCCCTTCTTGGTCATCATGACAAGATAGTGATCCTCAAGGTCGCGGGCGAGCGGGATCATGGCGGTTACCTTTTCATCGCCGGCGATCTGAAGCAGGTTCACGATCGCCATTCCGCGCGCGGTGCGGCCCGCCTCGGGAATCTGATAGCACTTCAGGGTGTAGACGCGCCCACGGTTGGTAAAGAACATGATTTCCTCATGTGTGTTGACGATGATGAGTCTCTCGGCAAAATCCTCCTCGCGTGTCGCCATGCCGGTTACACCCTTGCCGCCGCGATGCTGCGCGCGGTAGGTGCTCTTGGGCAGACGCTTGACATAGCCAAAGTGCGTCATCGTAACGACCATGTCGTCCGACTGGATGAGATCCTCAATGTCAATCTCACCCTCCATCACGGTCAGCTCCGTCCGGCGCGGGTCGGCAAACTTATCGCGAATCTCGCTCATTTCCCGCTTGATGACGCCCATCAGCAGCCCTTCGTCCGCCAGAAGGCTCTTAAAGTAGGCGATGCTCTTTTCCAGCTCGTCATACTCGGCTTGTAGCTTGTCGCGCTCCAGGCCGGTCAGGCGGGCCAGACGCATGTCCAGAATAGCCTGAGCCTGCTTATCGGAGAAGGCGAAGCGCTCCATCAGGGCGGTGCGGGCGGCGCCGGGATCCTTGCTGCCTCGGATGATGGCCACGATTTCGTCGATATAATCCAGCGCCTTGAGCAGGCCCTCCAAGATGTGCGCGCGTGCCTCGGCCTTGTCCAGATCATACTTGGTGCGGCGGGTGACGACGTCCTTCTGATGCTGGATATAGTGGAACAGCATTTCGCGAAGGGTAAGCACCTTCGGTTCACCATTGACCAGCGCGAGCATGTTCGCGCCGAAGGTCTCCTGCATGGAGGTATGCTTATAGAGATAATTGAGCACCACCGTGGGATGCACGTCGCGCTTGAGCTCGATGACGATACGCATGCCCTTGCGGTCGCTCTCGTCGCGGATGTCGCTGATACCATCCAGCCGCTTTTCATGCACCAGCTCCGCGATCTTCTCCACCAGCTTGGCCTTGTTGACCATGTAGGGAATCTCGGTAACCACGATGCGGCTCCGGCTCTGGCTCATGCTTTCAATCTCGGTCTTGGCGCGCACGAGGATGCGGCCCCTGCCGGTATGATACGCGGAGCGGATGCCGCTTTGACCAAGGATGATGCCGCCGGTGGGAAAATCCGGCCCCTTGATGAACTGCATCAGATCGTCGACCGTGCAGTCGGGGTGATCGATCATGTAAACGCAGCCGTCCACCACCTCGCGCAGGTTGTGCGGGGGGATATTGGTGGCCATGCCGACCGCGATGCCGTTGGAGCCGTTGACCAGCAGGTTGGGATAGCGGCTGGGCATGACGGTAGGCTGTAGGAGCGTTTCGTCAAAGTTGGGATAGAAATCCACCGTGTCCTTCTCGATCTCGCCGATCAGGTGCAGGGTAAGCTTGCTCATGCGGGCCTCGGTATAACGCATGGCCGCCGCGCCGTCTCCGTCCACGGAGCCGAAGTTGCCCTGACCCTCGACCAGCGGATAGCGGATGTTGAAATCCTGGGCCAGACGCACCATCGCGTCATATACGGAGCTATCTCCATGGGGATGGTATTTACCAAGCACGTCGCCCACAATGCGCGCGCTCTTACGGAACGGCTTGTCCGGCGTCATACCCAACTCATTCATTGCGTAAAGGATACGGCGGTGGACGGGCTTCAGGCCGTCTCGCACATCCGGCAGAGCGCGGTTGATGATGACCGCCATCGCATAGCTGATGAACGACTTTTTCATCTCGTGCTCAAGATCGACAGGAATGAGCTTATCATTGATAGTGGAAGCCATTGGGGTGGATCACTCCTTTTGGTAGAAAAACAGACGGTATGGGACGCTGCCCAACGCTCCCGCCGAAAGGCCGCCCTTCGAAAGCCTGCATACGCTTGCCTTGCGGACGGCTGAGGCGGTTCCATTGGAAGGGCGGAACGATCTCCCACGAGCGGGCCGCGCTTATGTCCTCCCGCCTCACGTTTAAATATCCAGATCTGTGACCAGCTTTGCGTTTTCCTCGATGAATTCCTTGCGCGGCTCGACCTTATCGCCCATCAGCAGGCTCATAATCTCATCAGCGGCCATCGCGTCCTCGACGGAGACCTGCATCATGGTGCGCGTCTCGGGGTTCATCGTCGTCTGCCAGAGCTGCTCAGAGCTCATCTCGCCCAGACCCTTATAGCGCTGGATCTCAGGCTTCGGATCGCGTCCGATCTCGTTCATGAGCTTATCAAGCTCAACATCGTCATAGACATAATATTCCTTCTTGCCCTTGGTCACCTTGTAAAGGGGCGGCATGGCAATGTAGACATAGCCCTTTTCGATCAGGGGACGCATGTAGCGATAGAAGAAGGTGAGCATCAAAATCCGGATATGCGCGCCGTCCACGTCGGCATCCGTCATGCATACAATGCGGTGATAGCGAAGCTTTTCAATGTTGAATTCATCGCCATAGCCGCAGCCGAAGGCGGTGATCATGGCCTTGATCTCGTTATTGGACAGGGCGCGGTCAATGCGCACCTTCTCGACGTTGAGGATCTTGCCGCGGAGGGGCAGAATGGCCTGGAAGAAGCGGTCGCGGCCCGTCTTGGCGCTGCCGCCGGCGCTGTCGCCCTCGACCAAAAAGATCTCACACTTTTCGGGGTCGCGTTCCGTACAGTCTGCAAGCTTGCCAGGCAGGCTCGCACTCTCCAGCACCGTCTTGCGGCGGGTGAGCTCACGCGCCTTGCGCGCGGCCTCACGCGCGCGCGCCGCGCCTACGCAGCGCTCCAAAATAATGCGAGCGATCGCGGGGTTCTCGCCTAGGAAGGTGGAAAGCCGGTCGTAGACGAGACCGTCCACGATGCCGCGCACCTCGCTGTTCCCCAGCTTGGACTTCGTTTGCCCCTCGAACTGAGGCTCGATCAGCTTGACGCTGACGATCGCCGCGAGGCTCTCACGTACGTCCTCGCTCTTTAGGTTGCTGTCCGAGGCCTTGAGAAAGCCAAATTGACGGCCATACTCGTTGATGCTGCGGGTCAGGGCACTGGAAAAGCCGGTCAGGTGCGTGCCTCCCTCAGGCGTATGGATGTTGTTGGCAAAGGTATAAATGTTCTCCTGATAGGTATCGTTGTACTGAAGCGCCACCTCGACGGTGATCCCCTTTACCACGCCCTCCATATAGATCGGCTCTTCAAAGAGCACCTCTTTGTTTTTGTTGAGGTACTTCACGAACTCAATGAGGCCGCCCTCATAATGGAAGATGCGCTCAAGCACCGGTTCAACGCGCTCGTCCGTCAGGGTGATGCGGATGCCCTTGTTGAGGAAGGCCATCTCACGCAGACGCGCCTTCAGGATGTTGAACTGGAAATCGCCCGTTTCAAAAATTCCTTCCGGCTCCTCCTCGCCGCGCACATCGGGCCAGAAGCGGATGGTCGTGCCCGAGCGGTCCGTCTCGCCGACAACCTTCAGATCGTAGATCGCCTTTCCGCGCTCATACTCCTGCTGATGAATCTTGCCGTCCTGATAGACGGTGACCATCAGGTGACGGCTTAAGGCGTTGACGACGCTCGCGCCCACGCCGTGCAGGCCGCCGGAGACCTTATAACCCTCGCCGCCGAACTTTCCGCCCGCGTGCAGGACGGTCAAACACACCTCGACCGCCGGACGGCCCAGCTTGGGATGGATGCCCACAGGGAAGCCGCGGCCGTTATCGCGCACCTCACAGCTCCCGTCCTTATGCAAAAAGACGTTGATATCGGTGCAGTAACCGGCCAGCGCCTCGTCAATCGCGTTGTCCACAATCTCATACACGCAATGGTGCAGACCGCGGAAGTCCGTCGAGCCGATATACATGCCAGGACGCTTGCGTACCGCCTCAAGGCCCTCAAGCACCTGAATCTGAGTCTCATCATACACATTCTCTTCCACGGCGGTTGCGCTGACCGCTGAGACGTGCGGCGGCGCGGCCGTCTCATCAGGCAGATCGCCGAGCTGATTCTGATTGATTTCGGGGGTCTGATCGCTCACCTGAAGTCCACTTCCCTTGGGCGCGTTTCACGCCGTATTTTTTCCGCATAGGCGGGCACGGAAAACCGCCTCGCATCTGCGTATTCGCATGAGGCGGTTTCTTCATCTATTATATCATTTTCTATGAATTCTGAAAAGGGGTTTCTTCCTTATTATATTATAGGGAAGGCAACACGTAAGCGTGGCACCTTCCCAGACTGTCGACAAACCCCCTATTTACGCAAAGAGCCGCAACGCCGACCCGGGTGGGTCGGCGTGCCTCTCACTTGGAAAACGCTGCGGCATAAGGCTTTGGGTTGACAGAGGAAGCGAGGCCGCTGTGCGGCCTTGCCCCAAACTCCAGCAGGGGACTGAGCCACTGCGCCCCCGCACTTCGTCGATGCCCTGCCCCGGCAACCCATCTTTTGTCGATACTCTGAAGCGTGGGTACGTAATGGCCATGCTTTCCTCATGTTTACTCTGCAAATTTATTTTTCTTTTCCAAGCACAATGGAATTATACTGAGATTCGCTGATGGTGCCGGTAACCGTTTTGCCGGTTGCGCTTTGCCACGCCTTTACCGCCTCGGTGTCGGTCGAGGTGAAGGTACTGCCGCCGCTGACGGTATAGCCCTTATCGGACAGGAATTTCTTTACGGCCTTGACCTCGTTTCCGCTACTGCCCACATCAATAAGCATTGAGGTGCCGATCTGATGGGAGGCCTTCTTATTCAAGCTGGCGATAGTTTTCGTGCCAGCAATGCCGTCGGCGTGGAGGCCGACTTTATATTGGTATTTTTTTACGGCATCGTACGTCAGATCCCCATAGACTCCGTCAATGGCGCCGCTGTAACAGCCCACGTCGCGCAAAGCGCGCTGAAGAGCCCGCACCCGCGCGCCGGTGCAGCCGTAATAAAGAGTACGCGGGTTGGTAATCTTGGTGGTGTTTTTCAGCGTCGTATTGGCCGTGGCATTGATGGCGCTGGTTCCCTTATAGAGAGCCGTAAGCGTCTTGTTGCCCGGCTTGCCATCCGCCCGAATTCCAATCGCGGTTTGAAATTTGCGAACGGCGCTCTGTGTCGCCGGACCAAACTTACCGTCGACCGCCCCGGAATAGTACCCCTTTTTCTTGAGAGCGTCCTGCATTTCACGGACGCGGTCGCTTTGCTCGCCGTAAGGGATCGTGCTATAGGCGGCCAGCGCCGTCGCAAAGACGCTCATGCCAAGCACCATAACCAGGAAAAAAGCGATAATGCGAGAAATATTTCTGCGCATGAGGAAACCTCCTTCAAAAGACGTGGTGATCCAACCGCCCAAAGGACGAATGATGACTAGAATAAGTATACCAGAAAAGGAAATAGAATGTAAAGAAAAATACGTTCCTCGAAAATTTTTACGATTGTTTCGGAAGCAAAAAAAGAAACGCGAATCGGGGACTTTACAACCCGTGTTCTCTTTTGGTATAATAAAGGGCAATCCAAAGCACATGCCGGATCAAACGATAGAGTGTGCTTCTGGGCGAAAGAAAGCTTTCCTGACATAAGGAGAAAGCCAATTTTGCACCCGTAGCTCAGCAGGATAGAGCGACCGCCTCCTAAGCGGTAGGCCGTGGGTTCGAATCCCGCCGGGTGCGCCATTTTTTGAAAAATCTCCTGTCTTGAGGACAAGATGTTACACCAGCAGCTTGCTCAAAGGACGGGGAATTTTCTTTTTTGCGAGCTTTTTCCCAGGAATTCCTGCTAACAGAAAAAACCGCGTTAGCAGATTAGTTAGTGTTTACACGAGAATTATAATATAATGCAGGCATTAAGCGAAAAAAGTTGCCATTATGAGGA